>JBCQVM010000059.1:0-8628 GCA_047173105.1 Rikenellaceae bacterium | reverse complement strand
ATAATTTTGGGCAATGAAAGTGTAAAGCCCACTTAGGACAAAAAGAGTCACTTTCAAAAACCGTAAAGTTATTCTAGGATTAAGTTCGCAAAAGTGTCAAGTTTTTTCAGGACGACACATAATAATAAATTTTATTATCATCTATCCAATATTATATATATACCATGATATACCTACCTCCTTCAACTGAGCGTTACTCGGTGATATTCAAACGATACTCCCCTTTAAGTTTTTTGCCCGATGCTGCACTTATCGTTGACTCGCCACCTTGGCCCCCGATACGCACCAAGGCAGTTGCAATTCCTGCCTCGGTAACCACCCCATCGGTATTTACAACAGAGACTTTAGAGTCTGTAGAGATTGATATTGGAGCATCGAAATCTGGGCAAATTGTACCATTCTTATCTACTGCCGCAACATATACAAAGATCACATCGTTGCAACCTGCCTGAGCTGCACGATCACCCTCATCGGTCCAAATCTTTAGGCTCTTAGGCTCCTTTGGCGCACTTACCCTGGACTCCACTACTGCCTCTCCATTTTGAAAACCGACCGCCTTAAGTTCACCTTTTGCATACTCGCCAACCATGAAGGTGAAAGGAGGGTGGTTTAGATTACCACTGATCTCATTCTCATCGGGTGACTGCTTAGCTACGAGTTGACCATTGAGATATAGACTCACCTCATCGCAGTTGCTAAATACTCTAACATCGAGCGGTGACTCCTCACTCCAATAGGTTGCGATCTGAAGCATCGGCTCTGAGCTACGTTGGCTCTGAAAAAAGTAGTATGCGAATTTAGGCAATCGGAATATATCCATAACACCCGACGACTCAATATCGTCGTGGTAGCCACGATTGTAGTCATACATAACCCAATAACTATCGGCTGTAGCGGGAATATTCATATTGTCATTGTGTGCCTCTTGCAGGTTGTAGGCCTGTTGCAGTAGACGAACCTCACCATCAGCTCGCAACTGACGACTCGATAACTCAATTCGTTTTTCGCGAGAGTGTTGATGTTGATTCAAACCTGCGTTAGTAGAGTAATACTCCCAATCGCCATACTCCGAGACCATATATGGCTTCTCAAATGTCATGCGTTCGGGGTGACCAATGCGGTGCTGACGCGCTTGGAAGTAGATATCATACACATCCGACATCCATCCACACGAGTATACTCCCTCGCCTGGATACTCCTCGTGGACAATATTGTCGAGGATCGTCATAAATGGAATAGGCATATTTGTCTCATTGAGCGACACCTCCCACGCCATGACACATGGATGGTTACGATCACGGCGGATCAAACGACGAGCCGAGTTATATGCATGACTCTTGAAAGCATCTGTTTCATTGTAATATTGCCAACCGAGAATAGCATCGACAACAACCAAACCCAACTCATCACAAGCATCCATAAATGCTGGAGATTGAGGATAATGCGACAATCTGACATAGTCGAATCCACCATCCTTGATACGTTTTGCATCGCGATATTGCGCATTATCTGAGAGTGCATAGCCGATGTATGGGTACTCCTGATGACGGTTTACACCTCTTAGGTAGCTCTTCTTGCCATTGATATATAGTTGATTATCTCTAAATTCAAATTTGCGAATACCAAATCTTACCTTCTCAGAATCAACCACCTCGCTATCGCAAATAAGATCGACCTTGACCGTGTATAGATTAGGCGTGTCGGGAGACCATAACTTTGCACTATCCAACTCAATACAATCTTTAAAGTCTACGCTCTCGCCCCTTGCAGCCCTAAGTGACTGCGATGTCGATTGCTTAACTAATTGACCTTCGTTATATATGCTATACAACACCTTTAGATCCTTTGTCTCACGCTCCTCATTGGCTACATTTGTTTTGATCTGCACTACGGATCGTTGCTCAGAGACCTCGGGTGTGGTTACAAAGACTCCACCTGAGGCTGCTTTATTGGCTAAGATTGGGTGGGTGATATAGGTTTTCGAGCTCTCAGACAACCAAACATTGCGATAGATTCCACCATACATATTAAAATCTAAGATCGATAGTGGCTTGGGGCCTGTTCTCTCGTTGTCTCTATTGTCAAGACGCAAAGCAACAACATTTTCGCCCGAGGTAAGGTATGAAGTAAGATCGACAACAAGAGGCAAGTAGCCATTCTCATACTCCTCGACCTGTTGACCATTGACCCACACAACAACATGATTCATCGCAGCCTCGACCTCGAAGGTATACTTTTTGTCGATTGAATAGTTCTCAATCGAGAATTGTTTACGATACCAACATAGACCTTGCCACTGATCGTTGACAAGCAGTGGCTCCATGTGGGCTGTGTGAGGTAGCACTACGGCTTGCCACTCACTATCATCAAACTCACGCATAGCAAATCTGCTCTCGAGTTTATCGTTGACCTCCAAACTATCCACAATGGCGAAACGCCAACCATCATTGAATAGTTGTTGAGCGTTTAAGCACGCGCAGTTGAACGTCGCACAGATAGCCAACAAAAAGATAGATTTGTAACCTCCTATTCTCATAGCTTAATTTATTTTGTTAATCATTGGTTAGTTACGATCGCAAAAATGTTTCTCGATCACACTACAAAATAAATCAAAGTTCTTAACACCATGGTATCTCAGAGTATTATTAATGTGCTTATGAGTCCGTTTTAAGCGATATTACTCGCTTTTGACTCTTACTCTGCTCGGAGGAGTACCAAAATGTTGTTTAAACACGCGACTAAAGTGTGTCCTGCTTTTAAATCCAGTCATATCGCACACCTCGTTGATGTTGTATTGACCCGACAAAAGCAACTTATTGGCCTGTTGCAATCGATAATTTTTCAACAATTCATAGGGTGATATATCGGTCAAAGCCTTAATCTTCGAGTAGAATAACGAGCGATTCAAACCCAACTCAAAGGCAAAGGAGTCTATCTCAATCTCATCATTCTCGAGGTTCTTATCGAAGAGTGCATAGAGCGACGCCAACAACTCGGAATCACGCTGAGAGACACCACCCATATCACTGCTTTGGATAAATGGCAATCCTCTTTGGAACTGCTCGTAGAGTCGTTGTCGACCCCTCAAAAGAGAGTTGATGCGTGTGATAAGATGTTTTGGATAGAATGGTTTGCCGATGTATGAGTCGGCACCCAACTCGATACCTTTGATCTTGTCGTCGACACTATATCGCGCCGTGAGTAGAATGATAGGGATATGACTGGTCTTGAGATCGCTTTTTATTATCTCGCACATCTTATCGCCATCCATCTCGGGCATCATAACATCGCTGATAATAATATCTGGCCATTGGCTCTCCATTGCACTCAAACACTCTTTGGCCGAAGCAAAGGATTGAACTTTGAAGTATCGGCTTATGATCTCCGAGATAAACGCTCGCATTTCGCCATTATCCTCAACCATATAGACCAGTCGCTCACCAATGGCAGCATCAACCTCAATTTCATCATCCATCTCCAAAGAGCCCAATATTAGTGAGCATTGATCGACAAGATCATCCGATGGGTTATACTCATCTATATTTTTTTGCGATTCGACGATTGGCATCTCAATCATAAAGGTAGTTCCCTTACCATACTCACTCTCTACAGAAATTACGCCACCATGCAATTCAACCATATATTTCGAGAATGCAAGGCCAATACCTGTTCCACCAACCCTCTTGGTCTCGATCGATTTCGAAGTGTAGAATCGATCGAATATCCTCGGCAGATCCTCCGACATAATTCCAGCTCCACTATCGGTGACTCTCAAAAGGAGCATTTGACCCTCACACGAGTAGCTCACCGTGATAGTATCATCGGCTACTGTATATTTGAAAGCATTGTTGAGTAGATTGTTAATGATCTTCTCCATCATTGCTCTATCGGCCACAACATTCAACACTTGACAAGGATACTCTACCCTAAAGAGTTTATTGTCGAACTTGGCCAAGAGGTCAAAATCTTCGGAGATATCCTGCAACAAATCGCGCATAAAGAATCGCTCTCGCTTCAACTCCAAGAGGTTTTCATCGCTAAGCTGAATCCCATGAGCGAGATCAATTAGTTGTAGCATCTTACGAACTTGGCGCTGCATGATTGCTAAATTAGCCTTGATATTTAGATCCAATTTAAACCTATCGGTTAAGATTGCGAGAGGGGCTGCAATTAGAGTCAATGGAGTTTTCAATTCATGTGAGATATTTGAGAAATATCTCTGTTTCTCTATATTTGCAACTCTAAGTGACTCTTTCTCCTGCGCCTCGAGTGAGAGTTTATGCCTTAGCGCTTGAGTGTGCATCATAAAGTAGACGATCGAGGCTATCGTTGCAAGGATAAGTAGCGAATAGATTACGTATGCTCCAACACTCCCCCAAAGAGGTCGTTTAATCCTGATATAGAGCTGCTTCTCGGGGGTCATTGCACCATACGAATTCGAGGCCTTCACACGCAGTGTATACCTACCCGCCTGAAGAGCATTGAACGAGATCACATTATTAGAGACGTGTGTGGTACTCCACTTTGAGGTAGCTGGTTCAAGGATATAATGGTAGTGGTGATAACTTCTATTTTTATCGTAGTTGACATCAACGGCTATCGAAAAGCTATTTTGGTTGTACTCCAAAGTAAATGAGTCACCAGCTCTTAATCGACGATCTATAACTACCTTATTCTCATATGGTACATTGGGCTTAATGGTTTGATCATAGATCTTTAGGTCACTAAAGTATAGTTGAGGTAGTGCTTCATCTTTTGGAAGTGCCTCTGGATCGAAATAGGTAAATTTGTTTATGCCCGTAAAAAACAACTCTCCATCTTTGCTCGCAGCACATGAGTATAGAAATTCATCGAATGGCAACCCTTCAGCTACTCGATAAGAGTGAAACTGCTCCCGAGCAGGGTCGAACGAGTTTAACCCAACATTGGTTGCGATCCATAGAAGTCCATCGGAACCACACAGAATCGATTTTACCACGCTATTCGACAAGCCATGCTCCTCGACATAATGTTTGAACGATAGGGTCTCACCGCCCTCATCGACTCTACAGAGCCCACCTTGCTCGGTACCGATCCACATTACGCCACTATTATCTCGCATTATTGTCGAGATAAAGTTGCTCGATATGGAACTCTGATTAGTTATGTCATAAGTATGTTGTTTAATATCCGCTACTGGCAGATGTTGAGCAGTTGGCAATACAAATAGACCTTCGAGATCAGTTCCAACCCATGTAGTTTTATCCTTTTCATCGTGATATATTACCCTTACACGACGAGTCTCTCGATCCTTGAAGTAGCTATTATCAAGGATCGATTCGCCGTGTGTGATCTTCTCATTTTCGTCGACATACAGCTTCAACATATCGCCAATATAACCTAACCATATATTACCGTCTGAGTCTTGGGATATGGTAGTTGGAGGGGTAGTTTTAGCTGCTAATAGAGGTGACGAGCCGATAAATTCGACCCTGTCGGTTTTAAAATCGTAACGAAAACAGCCCTCTGTCGAGATCACCCAAACTCTCTGTCGAACATCGACCAAATGCCGAGCATCATTATTAGAAAAGAGTTGTTGAAGAGCAGCTGGGGTCTCTTCATACATACCGCTTGCAGTGTTATATAGATGGATAATATCCTCGGATCTAATAATTAACCTATCATCATCTATAAAATTTATCAGCGTCATCTTCAAGATTCTCTCTTCTGCAGGAGATTTAAAAGTATCTGCATCGCAGGAGAATTTATAGATTCCACTATTGAAGGTCGAAGCCCATATGTCACCATTACCTATAACCAGTAAATCACTCATTCTGTTATCGGTGAGATACCTCTTCCCTTTTGCTGAGTGAGTTGCATTGTTGAAATCATAGAAGAAACCATCAAATGTCGACCCAATCAAAACATTACCATCATGATCCTCAGCTAAACATTTAATCTTAGCGGTTGTGTAGCGATGATCGACAATCGACAACTCTACTTGCCCCAAAGGTGACTCTGCAACACCTACTTCAACGAGTCCCACAGTTGTTCCAGCATATATAGTATGGGGCCTCGAAGAGGCAATAATAGCATTTACATATAGATCATCCTCTTTTAAATGACTCACAAACCGACCCTCACCGATATTATACTCTACTATGCCATTGGAAGATGCAATCAGAAGTGAGTTATCACACACCACTGATTGATTAAAGACAAGATCCTCAGATGGGTGGTGGCAACTTATAAAGTTTAACTGCATATCATACACAGAGACTCCTCTTGACTCACCGACAGCATAGATAAGGTTATCGACAATCTCGATATCACGAATTATACCCCCATTATCGAACTTCTCACCAACAATAAAGTCATCATAATCGTAATCATAGAGCACCAAACCTTCGTCAGTTCCGATCCACAATCGACCCTGAGAATCTTCATTTATGGCTCTAATTCGATTCGAGGGAAGGAGTCTATTGTTTATGCTATTTTTATAGGATGTGACCACATATCCATTATAACAATTTAGCCCATTGTAGGTTGCGATCCAAAGATAACCACGAGAGTCTCTATAGAGAGCAGTGGCATCATTATTAGATAATCCATTTGCAATACCCACACTTTCGGTTTGTGACAAAATCTTCGATTGATACTCGAGCGAGCGAGCCATTAAAGATTGAGTCACAGAGAGAAAGATAACAAATAGTGCTAAAAAGTTATAACATTTACATCTCATTTTTTAACATTTACTCTTAAAAATTAGATTAAAGTTACTAAATAAATAAGTGAAATACAATAGCTATCACAATTTTATTATTAATCCTCCATCTGTATGCATACATAAAAAGCCCGACTTATATCTCATTAACACAGTCTAAGTCAGGCTATTAAATATTGTCACTACTTACCTAAAAGCTATTTTAGTTTCTCTTCCTTCGTATTTGGATCGTAGTACCCTTTGGTAATTGCAAGGAACTCGCTCTTTAACTCTTCAAGCTTCTCGGGATTAGCTTCCGAAATTTCGCTTTGCTGAGTCACATCCGCCGATAGATCGTAGAGCGAAAATTGTGACATATTACCAAGCTCGTTACCAGTCTCATTACGATCTTTACCTTTAAATGGTGGTATCATTGCGTAATTGCCTTTGCGATATGCCATACGACCCATCGCCTCTACCACACAACTCTCTCGCGATTTATCGCTTTTGCCGAGGAACAGATCCAAATAATCTTGACTGTCGACCTCCTCTGGAAGCTCCTCACCTAACATCGAAGCAAACGAGGCCATCAAATCGAGTTGAGAAGTTAAAGCATCTGTCACACGTGGCTCGACATGACCTTTCCAATAGACAAAGAATGGAACACGTGTACCACCATCGAAGAGACTATATTTTCCACCACGAACCTCTCCGAGAGGGTTGTGTAGAGCCAATGATTCCTTAGCACCATCCTTGTAACCATCGTTGAGTACTGGGCCATTATCGCTCGAAAATACTATAATTGTATTCTCCAATAGACCCTGCTTCTCAAGGTTTTTGATCAACTCACCCACACACCAATCAGCCTCAACAACTGCATCGCCACGAGGACCAAGATCGGTCGAGCCAACAAAGCGAGAGTGAGGTGTGCGTGGCACGTGTGGTTGGTGAAGTCCATAATAGAGGAAGAATGGCTCGTCGCGATTCTCTTCGAGGAACGATGCGACCTTATCGACAAAGTAGTCAGCCATATCTTCGTCAACCCACTTGGCAGCCTCTCCACCTCGCATATATCCTATGCGTGGGATTCCATTAACAATTGAGTTGTTGTGTCCATGAGCCCACTCCATTTTGAGCATCTCGGGATTGGTCAAAGCAGTTGGTTCACCCTCAAAATTTTCGGTATAGCTCACCTCAATTGGATCATTTAGGTCGAGACCCACAACAATGCCATCCTCGACAAAGACTGTTGGAACACGATCGTTTGTCGCTGCGATAAGGCATGAGTAGTCGAACCCAATATCGTTGGCGCCAGGCGAAACTCTCTCATTCCAATTGGGATTGCCTGCGCCCATACCCAAGTGCCATTTGCCGATTGCACCCGTTGCATAACCTGCCGATCTAAACATGTCGGCCATCGTGTATTGCTCAGGATCTATTAGCAGTGGAGCATCGCCAGCCAAGATCTTCGCATTTTTGTTTTTCCACGGATATACTCCCGTCAGAAGCGCATAACGGCTTGGAGTAGAGGTTGCCGAGGTGGCGTGAGCATCGGTAAAACGCACTCCTGCATTGGCTAATTTGTCGAGGTTTGGTGTTGAGATAGCTGTTGCACCATAGGCGCTCATGTCTCCATAACCCAAGTCGTCGGCCAAGATTACAATCACATTTGGCTGCTTTACCTCTCTCTGCTCTACGCTACTGCATGAGATAGAGGTAGCAACTACGGGCAATGCCGCTGCACTTAATATTATCTCTTTTTTCATTGTTTTATTTTTTAATTATTTAGTATATTTTTAATAGCACCTTAATTCAAAGAGCTTTACATCGGTTGCACCATAGGTATCGTGAAGAGATACTCTTACTCTCTGCGTCTCAATTTGGCCGAAAGTAACTGGCAAGTATGAACGAATATTATCCTCCACTTTAGCCACCTCTTGCCACTC
>JBCQVM010000016.1:0-39305 GCA_047173105.1 Rikenellaceae bacterium | reverse complement strand
AGACTCCCGATCATGTCGGGAATGACGGGGCTGAAATGATTAAACAAAAAACACCTCACGTCATCCTCGCGAATGCGGGGATCTTAACTTAAACAATCCTACAAAAAGACAAGATTCCCGATCATGTCGGGAATGACGGGGCTGAATAATGATTAAAGGAAAAATAGTTTATAAATTAGGCAAAATCTTAAAACTTTTGTCTATTTTTGCACAATTGAACAACACTAAAATTAGGCAAAAGATGAACAACAACAAAGTAGTAGTAGGTATTGGAGAGGTTCTTTGGGACGTATTTCCAGCGGGCAAGAAGTTGGGTGGTGCACCATCGAATTTTGCATTTCATGCGGCTCAGTATGGCTTCGAGAGTTATGCGGTGAGCGCTTTGGGTGGCGACGATTTGGGGGCTGAGATCCTCGAGGTGCTCGATGGAAAGCCTATCAACAAATGCTTCCCTACGGTCGACTTCCCTACCGGAACTGTGCAGGTGACTCTCGACGAGAAGGGTATCCCCTGCTACGAAATCATGACCGATGTGGCGTGGGATAATATTCCTTTCACGCCCCAGATCGAGGCTTTGGCCGCTAAAGCCGATTGCGTTTGCTTCGGATCGCTCGCGCAGCGCTCGGAGGTTTCGCGCGCAACGATTTCGCGTTTCGTTAGCTCGATGCGCCAAGAGGGAACTCTTCGCGTGTTCGATATTAACTTACGCCAAGAGTTCTACTCGAAGGAGGTTATCGAAAGCTCTATCAAGATGTGCAACACACTCAAGATCAACGACGACGAACTCGAACTTATCACACCGATGTTTGGACTCACCGCCTCATCACAAGCCGATCGCACAGCCGAGCTTCGCAAGCTCTACGATTTAGATATGGTGATCCTCACCTGCGGCACCAATGGCAGCTACGTCTTTTCGGCTACCGAGTCATCGTTCCTCGAGACCCCCATTGTGGAGGTTGTCGACACTGTCGGTGCGGGCGACTCATTCACCTCGGCATTCTGTAGCTCGATCCTTTTGGGCAAAAGCATCCGCGAAGCACACCAAGAGGCCATCGAGCTCTCGGCATTCGTCTGCTCGCAGAGTGGCGCTATGCCTGTTCGCAGATAGTGATTAAAGATTAACAATTAACGCCGATAATGATTAATAAGTATTATCGGCGTTATCATTAAAAAAAACTACTCCGACGAAACCGCATCCGTATCGTCGTTCCAGCTATTGGCCGTAACCAAGATGCATATATCTGAGTCGGAATCACCTAAGATATTATCACCCTCGTCGATTCCGGAGACATCCTCCTTTTCGGCATCATCGTCCCCCTTGCGGGTGAGTTCCACGGCATCACCCTTGTAGTCGACATAGTAATCGGCGATCAATATACCGCCCGTGGAGCCACCTACACCTAAACCCAAAGTTACGTTATACTCCTTATTCGGCTCAAAGGTATATCCAAGTGGGAAGGCGGCCAAGACGTAAAGCGCTTTGGTCTGGTCTTTTTGGATAAAGTCATTGGCATCGGAGCGCGCAGCAACCGACGAGTAGCCCACCACGGGCATCCCCTCGCTGTCGGTCATATAATAAATAACCTGAACATATGAGTTTTCGAAGGTTGCCACACTCTTTGCACTACTGCTCACCGTTGCGGCCGTGGTGGTCTGCGGAATGATCATAAGGGGTGCATCTTCGCTATCGTTGATTAGTGGGTTCGAACCATAATCGGTTGAGTTGTACTCATCGGGAGTATCCTTCTCGCCAATTGCTAAATAGAGGTAATCCTCGAACTCACTCTCGCTCACATCCCACGAGATACCGCTCTCCGAAGCGATCTCATCGGCCGATAGGGGGACGATTGTCACATTGCCCATACCATCTATTGTCATCAACTGCGCGTTGGCAATATAGACGCTATTGGTTCCCGTCGAAGCCAAAAGGTGGATCTTCGAGAGGGCGTGTTTATGGTAGACACTCACCGCACCACCCACGGGTATGGTGCTAAGAATGCTGGCGTGGGTGACCAGATCCTTATGCTCGGTCGAGGCACCTGTCACAGTGTAGTCGGTGTAGATCGCCTCCACGTCGTCGAAGGAAACTGCCGTGAGAGCATCGGTACCATCGTGCAATGAGTAGAAATTTGCGGGAAAGTTGATATCATCCCAACTAATTGGGCTGGAGGATGATTGACTCCAATCGGTGCCATCATACTCAAAGAGATAGGTCACATTTAGACCGACGCTATCGTTGATATGTAGCAGCACCTCGCCGGAATATTCGAGGGTCGAGGTGAAGGTATCGCTTGCACGACTGGTGCCTGTGTAGACGTTGATCGCCACCAAGTCGCCACTACTGGTGGCAGCAGTGCCAACGTTAGGCTGATCATTCGAGCAGCTACTTATAGCTGCTGCGAAAAAGATTAATGGGAAGAAAAGTTGTTTCATAATAGAATAAATTAAATGAATATTTATAATCTCCACATCCCAAATCTCGTGCCTATACTCACCCAAAACTATTATTAACCCTCCTTTTTGCGACAAATTTGCTTTTTTGAGCGACCTACAATAGATACACCTGCTCATTATCGCCCCAATCTTCAACGCCGAAGCCCGAGGCTGTGCTGGCAGGAAGAGTTATTTTGTCATCCTCACCGCTGAGCGAAATCACGATCTCGATGTTATCTTGCTCCTCCACCTGCGAGGTGACATCGCGCTCGTAGCTAAGTTGCTCGCCACTGTTCAGCACAATCTCAATATTCAAGGTATAGCTCTGAGAGTCGATAGCTGTGGGCTTGCCAAAGGTTACCACGCTGCCACTAACCACTCCATCCGTGTCGCTGCTATAATTGCGCTGATCCAACGTGAGCAAATAGAGCAGCTGCCCCTCGCTACTCTCGAAGCGGCCTCCACCGGCCATAAGTGCCCCCACAGCCAAACCTCGCACCACCACTTCGATATAGGCAGCATTGTCGAGATTCTCCACACTAAGCGCCACCGTGCAGAGGGTTGTGAGGGGAGTGGGCTGCGCCACAAGCTCGACCTGCGTGACAATCTCCGGCGAGGGGTCGCAGCAGCTACACCAAAGCATATCGGGACTCACTTCGAGCTCGGTTGTGTGCCATGCAGCAATCCGACCAATGGTCTCGGCCAAGATCTCCCCTTGCTCAAGATCGTAGTATAGACCACCTTGGTATGTCTGTATGGCCTGCACATAGAATTGGTCGAAGAGCGCCTGATCGCCAAACTGCACCCCCTGAATATCTCCCACGAAATCGCTGAAAACCAAAATGGTGTACAACCCTTCAGGCAGATCAATATAGCCATAATCAATGTCACCCGAAACCTTGACGTAGGGTTCTGCCCCACCCTCGGCGTAGGCATATATCGAGATATTATTGATCTCATCGCGCTCCATGTTAGCCTCCTCCCAATCGACCGAAACACCCACCCGGGCACTGCTTGTCGTGGTTTCGATTTGGTAGAGAGTTTGCCTCTTGCATCCACTCAGCAGAGTGAGAATCAACGCAACAGCGATTATATATTTTTCGAATTTTTTCATACGCCTACCTTTTCGCTTTTGCATTGATTAGCCACGAGAGCGACACACCCACACCAGTTGCCCCAGCCCAACTATACCGCCCACTGTTCTGCTCGATGGCGTGCCAAACTTCGTTCACACAATACTCCGCATGGTAATGTCGGTAGTCGGTAGCCATATATCCGACCCCCAAGGAGTACTCCAAGCGGAGCGTTTCGGCACGGTTGATAGTGTGGGCATAGCCAACCGTCAGACCCGCTGAGAGGAAAAATTCGCCTTGATACCCTTCGGCATCATACTCAAAATCGTATGATCCCACCCCCGCATAGAGTCCAGTGAACCAACCGGTAAGCAGCGTTTGCGAAGCCCTATCTCCCCACCATCGGCGCGCCTCAAGGTTTCCACAAAGCAGCTGGATGCGATTGCGAGCACTATCCTCGCGGCCATTATCGAATACCCACCACGGAAAGATATACTCCGCCGCAATAGACCAGCGACGAGCTATGGGGATCTCTACCGCTACATTAATAAGGGTCGCTGCATCGTAGAGCAGGTTTGTCTTGATGGCGAAAAGTGGTGTTAGAGCGATCGCATCTGCCTCCACCTCTGCATCGATCTCTGCCTCGATCTCCCGCTGCACCTCGACCACTTTGAGCGCAGGTGCAGGCATTAGCGGCTGCGGGCGAAAGCTATAGAGCGCAACATCTGAGTAGCGCAGCAGCGGATAGATATTATCGAGTAACGTCCCATAAAGCGCCCCGCCCTCGAGCGATTGAAGCTTAGCGGTGCGCTGCGCCACTGGGCTACTCTCCAAGATCTGAAGCACCTGCCCGGCATAATTCTGCCGCTGCCCCTCGACAATCCTCTGCATTCTGCTCCACGCAACCCCCTCGGCGCTAATGCTAATCAGAGAGTCGGGCAGCCCCTTAGTCAGGACAAGGTAATCTCGCACCGCCTCTCCTCTCAATTGCGAAAGCTGCAAATTGCGCCTCACGCCACCCTCAGGCGAGCTATAGCCCGCAATCGAAATATGGGTGATCTGCTCGCGCAAGCTATCGACCAACAAGCTCAAATCACCAAGGTTATAGCTTTCAACAACCACATCATCGCCCTGTGCGAAGTATATCTTCACCGAATCGACCCTCCTCTGCGCCAACAACTCACCACTGACAAGCAACATAAAAAGAGCAAAGATAGATCTCCATATATATATTTTTTCTCGCAACATCGCACATATTTTTTCCACTTATCTGCAAATAACATGCAAAGCCGCAACTTGGGCAAAATTAAAGGTGCTAAAGTTATCCACGTCATTCTCGACTCCTCCTCGTCAATCTCACTGCCCCTTCACGTCATTCGTGGCTTCCATTCATGTCATTCGTGGCTTCCCTCCACCGTAACCGATAACTCCCCCCTCCACGTCATTCCCGCTGCCCCTCCTCGTCATTCCCGTGAAAACGGGAATCTTAATTCGCTGTCACATTGCGCTTGTATAAGATTCCCGATCGAGTCGGGAATGACGTGGAGGGGAGAGTTATCGGTTACGGTGGAGGGAAGCCACGAATGACGTGGAGGAAGTCGGAAATGACGGAGAGGAGTGAATGAAGCAAAGTGAAAAACTAAAAAATATTAATTTATAGAGCGCTTATCCAAATTTTTACGTATATTTGCCAATGTGGGACTACTATTGGCTTTTTTGCAGATTTTACTCCTCCCCGATTTTATTAAATATTTTTTTTAATACTACCCTATCATGAACGAACACATCAAAGAGATAGCCCTAAGGCTGAGAGGATTAAGAGATGTTTTGGATCTCGAAATCGAGGAGGTAGCAGCAGTTTGCGGTATCTCGACCGAACAATACATACTCCACGAATCGGGCGAAATCGACATCCCCGTAGGTATGCTATACAGCATCAGCAAGCACTACAATATCGAGATGAGTGCGCTTATGTTTGGCGAGGAGCCCCACATGGCCTCATACTTTATCACCCGCAGCGGCGCTGGAGCTGCTGTGAAGCGTCGCAAGGCGTACAAATATCAGTCGCTGGCCGCAGGCTTTGCCAACCGCAAAGCTAACCCATTCTTGGTCACTGTGGAGCCCGACGAGAGCCACTCGGCAACATTCAACTCGCACGAGGGACAGGAGTTCAGCATGGTCTTGGAGGGTCGCATGCTTCTGATTATCGACGGCAAAGAGCTGATCTTGGAGGTTGGCGACAGCATCTACTTCGACTCGACTCGCCCCCACTTGCTTCGCGCCCTTGATGGGGAGTGCATCAAGCTGCTCACTATTATTATATAGGTGTCAGCCCGCAGTTTCTAACAAAGACTTAAAAGATTATGATCGAAAAATATTTAAAGCAAACTACATTCGCCTCGCAAGATGACTTCATGGCGAACTTCAAAGTGGAGGTTCCCGCTGCTTTCAACTTCGGCTACGACGTGGTAGATGGCTGGGCTGAGAGCCACCCCGACAAAAAAGCACTCTGCTGGACCAACGACAAGGGCGAGCACATAGACTTCACCTTTGCCGACATCAAGCGCGAGAGCGACAAGGCTGCTTCGTGGTTCACCTCGCTGGGCATCGGCAAGGGCGATATGGTGATGTTGGTGCTTAAGCGCCGCTACGAATTTTGGTTCTCGATTGTAGCGCTCCACAAGATTGGCGCGGTCTGCATCCCCGCTACGCACCTACTCACCGAGAAGGATATTATATATCGCTCCAATGCTGCCGATATCAAGATGATCGTCACCGTGGGCGACAAGATCGTCACCGACCATGTCGACAAAGCCCTCGACCAATGCCCCACGCTGCAACACCGCGTGACGCTTGGCTCCGATGTGCCCGCAGGATGGCTCAGCTACAACGAGGGAGTCGAGAGTGCAGCGCCATTTGTGGCACCATCGTCGCCCAACACCAACGACGACATCTCGCTACTCTACTTCACCTCGGGCACCACGGGCAACCCCAAGATGGTAGCGCACGACTTCACATACCCTCTTGCCCACATCGTCACAGCATCATATTGGCACAACCTCCACCCCGAGAGTCTCCACCTAACCCTCGCCGACACAGGCTGGGGTAAGGCTGTGTGGGGCAAGCTCTACGGTCAGTGGATCGCCGGAGCGAATGTCTTTGTCTACGACTTCGATAAGTTCGAACCAGCCGATGTGTTGGTGATGATCGAGAAGTTTGGCATAACCTCGTTCTGCGCACCTCCCACTGTCTTTCGTTTCTTGATCCGCGAGGATCTATCGAAATTCGATATCTCGAAACTCAAATATTGCACCATCGCCGGCGAGGCACTCAACCCGGTAGTATACGAGGAGTTCCGCCGCATGACCGGCATCAAGCTAATGGAGGGATTCGGACAGACCGAGACCACGCTCACGCTTGCCACATATCCTTGGGTCGAGCCCAAGCCCGGTTCGATGGGAATTCCAAATCCGCAATATTGTGTCGCCATCCTCACCCCCGATGGCCGTTGGGCAGAGGATGGCGAGCAGGGACAGATCGTGATTCGCTGTGGCGAGTCTCGCCCCTTGGGACTCTTCAAGGAGTATTATCGCGATGCTGAGCTCACCGCCGAGGCATACTCCGATGGGCTCTACCACACCGGCGATGTGGCGTGGCGCGATGAGGATGGCTACTACTGGTTCGTAGGACGTGCCGACGATGTGATCAAATCCTCGGGCTACCGCATAGGCCCATTCGAGGTGGAGAGCGCCCTGATGACACACCCATCCGTAGTGGAGTGCGCTATAACTGGCGTGCCCGACGAGGTGCGCGGACAGGTGGTCAAAGCTACAATCGTCCTCGCGGCAGCATACAAAAACCAAGACCCTGCACAACTCACCAAAGAGATCCAGAACCACGTCAAGAAGGTCACAGCGCCATACAAATATCCACGCATAGTAGAGTTCGTCGACGAGCTCCCCAAGACCATCAGTGGCAAGATCCGCCGTGTGGAGATCCGCAACAAGAAATAGGTCAACACGTCATTCCCGCCCTTCCACATCATTCCCGTAAAAACACGTCATTCCCGTGAAAACGGGAATCTTAAAAGTAAAAGGTAAGCGTAGAACCATCTCATTTAAGATTCCCGTTTTCACGGGAATGACGCAAGAGTCTAAGGATATTAGAGACTTCGCCTACTCCACTAACTCCATCTCACCCACTAAGTGGTGCGCACCGAGGATCTCCTCCAACACGAAGAGAACATATCGGATGTCGACCGAGATATTGCGGCAGAAGGTCGGGTCAAAGGCGATGTCGCTCATCGTCGAGATCCATGTGCGATCGAAGTTCAGACCCACTAACTCCCCTCTTGCATTGAGGATTGGCGAGCCTGAGTTGCCTCCGGTGGTCTGATTATTGGCCAAGAAGCATACTGGCACGCTCTGGCGACCGTCAATCTCGATTGCCCAACGGCCATACTCGCCCGAGGCGTATATGTCGCGAAGCGCTTGGGGTATGTTGTAGTCGTAGATTTCGGGGTTATCCTTCTCAATGATTCCATCGATGGTTGTGAGGTGCTTGTGGTACTCGCCATCACGGTATGTGTATCCACCCACGGAGCCATAGGCTACTCGCAGCGTGAGGTTAGCATCGGGGAAGAACGAGCGCTCGGGATCAAACTCACGCAGCGCCTTAAGGTAAGGGGCATACCATGTAGCAATGGCAGGCATATCGCTGAGGTTACGACCCAAGTATGTAGCGGTATAGGGGCGGAATATGGCGAGCAGCTCGGCCATAGGATCATCCTCCTTGATCTGCTCGACAGCCTGCTGAGAAGTCGCTGCCGCAAGGATCTTATCCATCGAGGTGGCCACCGACGAGGCGTAGAGGTAATCAACATACCCCTCCAAAGATCCATGTGCTGAGACAAGGGCTGTGAACTCCTCGGGAAGCTGCTCCATGCGTGCGGCAAGCTCCTCTAACATAGCCAAGGCTATCTTGCGATCCACCTCGACTTCGTAATCCTTATAGAAAGTCTCGAGGCGAGCCGTATCGAGCGGATAGCTTAAGCGGTCAAGAGCCGCACCCAACTCGATTGCACGCACCGATTCATTGCAAAGCTCATAAGCAAAATAGGTTGGTATCGACTGCTCGTAGGCCATGCTCATAGAGTCGAGCAGCGAGATATACTCCTCGCGACTCTGCGACCACGCACGGAAGCGAAGCTCGTAATCCTGCTTCTTGGCAACTGTCTCAAGGCGCTTTAGGCCAAGTGCTTCACCCTCCCACTTTTTCCATGCATTGGCAATTGTAGCATGCTTCGATGCATATTTAATTCGTACTGCGGGGTCGGCCTCTTGTGCCTCGCGAATGATATCGAGGCGACGTGTGCGCAGGGCAATCTTCATCGGGTTCGATATTCGCTCCACATAATCCACCGCCTCGGAGGTGATATATTGTTGGGTATTGCCCGGGAAGCCGTAGATCATCGTGAAGTCACCCTCGCCAACCCCCGCGGTGGAGATCTTGAAGTGGTGCTTAGGCAGGTATGGAACGTTGTCGGGCGAGTATTCCGCGGGCTCATTACGCTCGTTGGCATAGATACGGAACACGGAGAAGTCACCCGTGTGGCGAGGCCACATCCAGTTGTCGGTGTCGCCACCAAACTTGCCGATTGATGAGGGCGGTGCTGCCACAAGGCGCACATCGTCGAATTGCTCGTAGACGAACAGGAACCACTGATTGGCATAGTACAAAGGCTCCACCGAGCACTTATAGCGCCCTTTTTCGCTCGCTACCTCGGCGATCTGCTCGGCACTCTTGCCACTCTCCACCTCGGCTGTAACATCCTCCATGCGCACCAAGAACTTGACGTTGAGTGACTTATTTGGCAACTCCTCCTCCAATGTTACGGCACTAAAGCCATTGGTGAGGTAGTCATGCTCCACGGTCGAATGGCTCTGGATCGCGCCATAGCCGCAGTGGTGGTTGGTGAGCACAAGCCCCTGCTCCGAGATAATCTCGGCAGTACATCCGCCACCAAAGAGCATCACACCATCCTTCATTGAGGCGTTGTTGATCGAGTAGACATCCTCGGCCGTGAGGCCAAAGCCCTTGGAGTTCATATCCTCAATTCGCTCCCCAATTAGGCTCGGTAGCCAGATTCCCTCATCGGCCATAGCTGCTGTCGAGAGCGCTGCTGCGAGGAGTGTTAATATATATTTTCTCATCCTATAAATTTATTTAATTCGGTATATAATCGCTGAATGGGCAGCCCCATAACATTGTAGAACGACCCCTCGATACCCTCGATGCCGATGTAGCCGATCCACTCTTGGATGCCATACGAGCCCGCCTTGTCGAGCGGCGAATATTGCATCACGTAGAAGTCGATCTCCTCGTCACTCAACGCAGCGAAACGCACCGTGCTCTGACACGAGAAGCTCATATCGCCCTCCGCACTACGCATTGCAACGCCAGTCACCACACAATGCTCGCGGCCAGCAATTTGGCGCAGCATCTCGCGCGCATGTTGCTCATCTCGCGGCTTACCCAAGATCACACCCTCGCAGATCACCACCGTGTCGGCGGTGATAAGCACATCGCCCGGCACGAGCTCTTGGGGGTAGTGGCTACCCTTGAGTCGCGCAAGGTATTCGGGCACCTCGAGCGGATCAAGATCGGCGGGATAGCTCTCGTCAACCTCGTAGCAAACCACATCACATTTTAGGCGTGCACCCTCCATAAGTTGGCGCCTACGCGGCGATTGCGAAGCCAAGATCAGGCGTAGTGAGCCCTGCTCTAATTTATCGAAAAGCAACATTGGCGGAATTATTTAATATCGAAATTAAGCAACTCCACACCACCCAAACGAGCCGTGATATTGTCGCCTGCCTTCACAGCACCAACTCCCACAGGGGTACCAGTATAGATCAAGTCGCCGATTTTGAGCGTTACAAACTGCGACACGTAGCTAATGATCTCGTCCACCGAGAAGATCATCTGCGCCGTGTGTCCACTCTGGCGAAGCTCGCCATTGAGCTCCATCTCGAAGTGCAGATCATTGATATCGCCCAACTCCTCGAGCGGGATAAAGCGGGGCGAGATCGCTGCCGAATGGTCGAACGCCTTGCACTGCTCCCATGGCAAACCCTTGCGGATCGCCTCACCTTGGATGTCGCGCGCCGTGAAGTCGATACCCAAGCCCACCTCGGAGTAGCAGCGTGGAGCGAACTTCTCGTCGATGCACTTTGTGACGCGGTTGATCTTAACGACCAACTCGCACTCGTAGTGCAGGTCGGACGAAAATGAGGGGATGTAGAATGGATCGTTATTGCGCAAAAGAGCCGTGTCGGGCTTCATAAAATATAGTGGCTCGTCGGGCTTTGTGCCGCCATCGTTTAGCTCTGCGATATGCTCGTCGTAGTTACGACCAATGCAAATAATTTTCATAGTTCTATTTTGTTTTAAGTAAGTTTACCATTTGTTTTGCGAAGCGAGCACTCGCTCCACTCTCTCCAATTATTGCTCGCAACTCATCGAAATCTGCGAGCATCCTCTGTCGCTCTACGCCACCCTCGATCACCTTTGCCAAGGCCTCGATAGTAGGAGCGGCATCGAGCGAAGTTTGCACAATCTCGCGCACTGACTCACGCCCTAAATTGATGTTAACAAGCGAGATATAGGGCGTATGCACCACAAGAGGACGAATGAGTTGTAGCAACCAATCGACCCTATATACCACCACCTCGGGGATACCAAGCAGTGCCGTTTCGAGCGTCGCAGTGCCCGAGGTGACCACAGCCGCCTCGGATGCCACAAGCAGCTCATAGGTTTGATCCATCACCAGCGAAATACCGCTCCCCTGCAACAGCTGCTCATACTCCACTCGATCGAGCCACGAGACCCCCGCCACAACGAATTGATGGTCTGCAAACTTGCGAGCTACATCGACCATAATAGGCAAATTGGCGCGGATCTCCGAGCGGCGGCTACCGGCCAACAAAGCAACAATTGGTTTGTCGCAAAGGCCATTGCTCGCCACAAACTCCTCGCGCGAGGGTAGCTTCTCGACCCGTGCTGCAAGGGCATCGGTGAGAGGATTACCACAGAAATGGGGCTCCATGCCACGCTGTGCGAAGTACTCCTGCTCGAATGGGAAGATTATAAAAAGTTCGTCGATATAGCGGCGCATAGCCTTGATCCGACCGCTGCGCGATGCCCACACCTTGGGGGCAATATAGTAGAAAGTCTTGAAGCCATGCTCCTTAGCGAAGCGGGCGATCTTCATATTAAAACCGGGATAGTCGATCAGAATAACAACATCCGGGGCAAAATCGACTATGCTCGCCTCGCACTCCTTGAGTTGTGCGGAGATCGTTCGCAGGTTGCGCAACACCTCCAAGATCCCAAAAAATGAGCTCTGACGGTAGTGCTTCAGCAGATTCTGCTCGCCCGCCACCGAGGCCATAGCATCGCCACCCCAGAACTTAAATTCTGCGGTGGGATCCTCCTCTTTCAGACCCCTTATTAAGTTTGCTCCGTGGAGATCTCCCGAGGGTTCTCCCGCAATTAGGAAATATTTCATCGCCTTAAGCCTTTGGTTTTTACTCCTTCAATAGGTCGGGGCGCAGAGTGCGTGTGCGCTCATAGGCCTCATCGTCGCGCCACTTGTCGATCGCCGCGAAGTTACCCGACAGCAATACATCCGGCACTCGCCACCCCCTGAAATCAGCTGGTCGCGTATAGACCGGAGGTGCCAAGAGGTTGTCTTGGAAGCAGTCGGTCAGCGCCGAAGCCTCGTCACCAATGGCACCGGGGATAATGCGCACCACAGAATCGACGATGATGCAAGCCGCCAACTCACCACCCGTCAGAACGTAGTCTCCGATAGAGATTTCGCGCGTGATAAGGTGCTCGCGGATACGGTAGTCGATGCCCTTGTAGTGACCACAAAGGATGATGATATTCTCCAAGGTCGAGAGGCGGTTGGCCTCCCCTTGGTTGTAGGTCACACCATCGGGCGACATATAGATGATCTCGTCATAGTGGCGCTCAGCCTGCAACTTCTCGACACACGCGAAAATCGGCTCGCACTTCATCACCATCCCCGCCTCGCCCCCAAAAGGATAGTCGTCGGTGGTGCGGTGTTTGTCGAAAGTGTAGTCGCGGATATTGTGGATAACGATCTCTGCGAGCCCCTTATCTTGGGCACGCCTAATGATCGACTCATTAAGAGGTGAGGTGAGTAGCTCGGGGACTACTGTGAGAATATCTATTCGCATTGTTTAAATGTCAAGTGGTCTGAAAATTATATCTTTTTGGCTCTGCTCGCTCAGCTCGACCTCCTCGCCATCGAGCAGCGTGAAGCCCTTGTAGTTGAGCGATTCGAACAGGCGGATCATCTCGATGCGGTTCTCTCCGCCGGTCTCGATCAAAACTATCGGGCGCAAGCGCTCGATAATAGGCAGCATTTCGCGCAGCACCACACTCTCGTAACCCTCGATATCGCACTTTATCATATCGAGACGCTGGAGCGAAAGAAAAAGCTCGCTACCACGCTGCATAATCGCCGCAAACTCGATCGCCGCACCGCCCTGCCCCTGCTGCACGAAGTTCTGCCCCGTGCCGAAATAGCCCTGCGAAGCTACCGTGTCGTTGGCCATGGTGATGGTGCGATTCTCCTCGCCTAAGGCCACATTCATCAACTTAACATTGCGGCAGCGGCGCGTATTGAAGTTAAGCACCTCGAACACAGGAGGCACCGGCTCCACAGCGTAGATCATACCCTGCGAGCCAACAAGACGCGACAAGGTGCGGGTATAGTAGCCAAGGTTTGCTCCAATATCTATCACCACATCGCCCTGATGCACCAACTTATCGAGATGGTAGATATACTCTACGATCTCGCGCTTGCGACCCCACCCTAAGCGGAGCAGCACGAAGAGCATCGAGCTGACCACCCGCAAATAGAGCTTGAGCGGGAGTAGGCGGTAGAGTATTTTGTGTAGTGTGCGACCCATCGTTATTTGTAATTTACTTCGGAGTTAAGAACCTCAACCACAAATGGATTGTAGAGAACCTCGTGGCCAATGGTCGAAGAGTGTCCATGACCCGCAAAGATCTGCACATCATCACCAAGCGGAATAAGGCTCTCCAAGATCGACTTCATAATCCACGAATAGTCGCCTCCCGGTAGATCCGTGCGACCGATAGACTCCTTGAAGAGGGTGTCGCCAGTGAAGAGAACCCTGCCCTGAGGCTCAAAGAATGAGACATGGCCGGGTGTGTGACCCGGAGTTGGGATCACCTCGAGGGTGGTCTGCCCAAACGAAACTTTTTGCACCTCGCTCAGATCAATATCGATCACCGTAGGCATAGCGCCCACTTTGACCCCATAGATCACCGAGCCGGGAGTGGAGCTATCGAGCAGAAATTTATCCTTGGCCGAGATCGCAAACTGCACCCCATAGCGCTCGCGCAAAGCCTCAACGCCCATCACGTGGTCGAAGTGACCGTGGGTATTGATCGCCAACTTAGGGGTCAAGCCCTTCTCCTCGATAAAGTTAAACAGAGCTTGATCCTCGCGCTCGTTGCTATTGCCTGCATCGACAATAGCGCACTCGAGGGTCTCATCCCAGATGATATATGTATTCTCCCCAATGGGGTTGAAGTGTAAAGATGCGATATTCATAACTGTTATGGTATTTTTTACAAAGATATAGAAAAGGGGCGAGAAATACAAATAGTTTGTTGCTGGTTGGTGTTTGTTGTTTTTTTGGGGATCACACGAAAATTCCGGTGGAATATATATAAGTCGTCATTCCCGTGAAAACGGGAATCTTATACTATCGCAATGCAGCAAAGAATTTAAGATTCCCGTTTTCACGGGAATGACGACTTGCACATTATTACCACCGAAATTTTGGATTGATCCAAAAATTGCCTTGTTAGCCGATCGATCCGCACATAGTTAAGGGGAGATGATCACTCACCTCCCCTCAAATACTATTACATGTCAACTCACACGGAGTTCAGTTCAAGTTTAGTTGTACTTGAATGTTGCCTCGCAAGAAACACAAAGTTTTTTGCGGCCTTTAGCACGACGAGCTGCCAACACCTTACGGCCATTAGCAGTAGCCATTCTGGTGCGGAATCCGTGCTTATTGATTCTCTTTCTGCGCGATGGCTGATAGGTTCTTTTAGTAGACATAATATTATCGTTTTTTAGTTTTTTAACATGGCTAACGGAGTGCAAAGGTAAAACAAAAATATTATTCTCAAAAACTTTTTGGCAAAAAAGATTAAAAAATAGTGATTATTCTTTGGGATCACCCCCTTTTGCGTAGTTTTGTGGAGCTCTTTAACCTCTTGCAGTTAGCTTCTGCGCACCCCTAATACAACCTGCTGCCGACTACCTGTCGCGCATAGCCTCGGCGAAGCAGTGACGACAGATGGGCTCGTAGCTCTCTTTCTCGCCCAAAAGCACCTGCTCCTCGTTGGCCGTAAGTCGGTGTGAGTGGTGCGCGAGGTTTCCGCAGCGCACGCAGATTGCATGCACCTTGGTGACATATTCGGCGGTGGACATCAATGCAGGCATTGACCCAAAGGGTTTGCCAAGGAAGTCCATATCCAGCCCCGCGACGATCACCCTCACGCCACTATCGGCCAATTGTCGGCAGACATCGACGATGCTCTCATCGAAGAATTGCGCCTCGTCGATCCCCACTACCTCCACATCGGAGCTGAGTAGCAGGATATTCTGTGGCGATTCGACCGGCGTTGAGCGGATCGAGTTAGCATTGTGTGAGACCACATCCTCCTCGGAGTAGCGCACGTCGATACGTGGCTTAAAGATCTCGACCTTTTGGTTGGCAAATTGTGCGCGGCGCATACGGCGGATCAGCTCCTCGGTCTTTCCCGAGAACATCGAGCCGCATATCACCTCGATCCACCCTTTCTTGTTTGTATTCTCTAAAAACATCTCTACTCTTCACATCTAATTATGCGGGCGCCAATTGAGTTTAGGCGCTCGTCAATATGGCTATATCCGCGATCTATCTGGTCGATATTCTGGATAGTGCTCACTCCATCGGCAGTCATTGCAGCAATCAACAACGCCACACCGGCACGAATATCGGGCGACGACATGCGTGTAGCGCGCAATTGCATCTCGTGATTGTGACCGATGACCGTTGCGCGGTGAGGGTCACAGAGGATGATCTGAGCACCCATGTCGATCAATTTATCGACAAAGAAGAGGCGGCTCTCAAACATCTTCTGGTGGATCAGCACCGAGCCCTTAGCTTGGGTTGCAACAACTAAGAAGATCGAAAGCAGGTCGGGGGTGAGACCCGGCCATGTGGCATCGGCGATGGTCATAATCGACCCATCGATAAATGACTCGATGCGGTAGTTATCGTATTGAGGCACATAGAGATCCTCGCCACGCTGCTCGGTGTGGATACCCATACGGGCGAACTGCGCGGGGATGATTCCTAAATTCTCGTGCGAGACATTCTTGATGGTGAGCGGTGAGCGGTTCATTGCCGCCATTCCTATAAAGCTACCCACCTCGATCATATCAGGGAGCATAGTGTGATCGGTGCCACCGAGCGACTCCACGCCATCTATGACGAGGAGGTTTGAGGCGATACCCTCGATCCGAGCACCCATGCGCACAAGCATCCGGCAGAGTTGCTGGATGTATGGCTCGCAAGCTGCATTATATATAGTGGTACGCCCCTTGGCCAAAACTGCGGCCATAATGATGTTGGCCGTGCCGGTCACCGACGCTTCGTCTAACAACATGTAGCAGCCGTTGAGTTCTTTGGCTTCGATCGCAAAGAGCTCGTCACTAACATCGAAGTTAAACTTCGCGCCCAATTTCTGGAAGCCAATAAAGTGGGTGTCGAGCCTACGACGACCGATCTTGTCGCCACCGGGCTTGGGGATATATCCCACCCCGAAGCGGGCAAGCATCGGGCCGATAATCATAATCGAGCCACGTAGCTTGGTGCAGCGGCGGCGGTAATCATCGCTATGAATATAGTCTATGCTGATCTCGCGCGCCTCGATGGTATAAGTGTCGGGAGCCGTGCGATTGACCTCCACACCCATCGCCGAAAGTAACTCAAGGAGTTGGATCACATCGATAATCTGTGGCACATTGTGCAGCGTAACACACTCTGCGGTTAGCAGTGCTGCGCAAATAATCTGAAGTGCTTCGTTCTTAGCGCCTTGGGGAGTAATCTCTCCACTGAGTGGATGGCCACCCTCTACTTTAAATATTGACATATCTTTAAATTTTAATCCAAAGATAGCAATTAAAATCTAAAGATGCAATATTTTTTTGTGTTATGTGCCGAACATCTCACGTCAACCATACACTCTCTCGTCAGCCATACACACCCCGTCATCCTCGCGAATGCGGGGATCTTAATCTCTATATAATGTTGCGCTTGTATAAGATTCCCGCTTTCGCGGGAATGACGGGAGGAATTTTCGCGGGAATGGAGGGAGAGACTTTCGCGGGAATGGAGGGAGAGGTATACCCATTAACTATTAGAGGACTCCGAGGTCGAGAGCAGTCCGCAGGCGGCTTGAATATCTTCGCCACGCGAGGTGCGGATCGTGGTGTGAATCCCCTTGGCGGTGAGGGTGTCGCGGAAGCGCTCCATCTTCTCATCGTCGGGCGAGAAGTAGGGCGAGCCGGGGATCTTGTGGAATTTAATTAGATTGATGCGACACTTCACGCCATTTAATAGGCGGCAGATCTCGCGAATGTGGTGCGGATGGTTATTCTTGCCACTCATCACAATATATTCGAACGAGACACGGCGCTGGTGCGAGAAGTCGTATTCGCGCAACACTTCGATAATCTCGGCTATTGGATAGGCATTCTCGATAGGCATAATCTCGGCGCGCTCGTCGTGGTAGGGGTTGTGCAGGCTGACTGCTAAATGCACCGAGGTGGAGTCAAGAAAGCGACGCAACTCACGCGTCACACCCGCCGTGGAGAGTGTAATGCGCGATGGCGACCATGCGTAGCCCCACTTGGCGGTCATCACCTCGAGCGCTGCGAGCACATTGTCGGTGTTGTCGAGCGGCTCTCCCATACCCATAAATACTATATTGGTTAACTTCTCACTCTCCTCGATCGAGGCTACTTGATTGAGGATCTCACCAGCGCTAAGCGAGTGTTGCAGACCTTGACGCCCCGTGGCGCAGAAGGTGCAACCCATGCGGCAGCCAGCTTGCGAGGAGACGCAGAGCGTGGCGCGGTCGGCCGAGGGGATATATGCCGCCTCGACGAAGTGACCGCGGGAGGTGGCGAAGAGATATTTTTTTGTACCATCTTTGGCCTCGCTAACTTTGAGCGGCGCGTAGAGCCCCACGACGTAGCTCTCGGCGAGCTGCTCGCGAGCCTTGAGTGCGAGGTTTGTCATCTGCTCGATAGAGCTCACGCGCTTCACATAGAGCCAATTGGCAATCTGTTTTGCGGTAAATTTGGGCAGTCCATTTTCGCCGCAGATCGCCTCCAACTGGGCGAGAGTTTTGCCATATAGAGGCTCTTTGATTGTTTGCATGATGTTAAATTCTTATAATCGAAGACAAAATTAACTAAAAAAAGATGTTTTTTTAGCTTCTAACTCTTTTTTTTTAATTATTATGATTATATTTGTGGTTGAATATGTGGCAATAGTGCTCGGCCACCAGACAAATGATTCAATATTATAAAAGAAAGAACAAATTAAAAAACTAATATAATGGAATTAAAAAAGAACCCTAAAGCTGACCTCAAGAAAATGAGAGGTATGTTGCTCGAAATTGGTCTAATCGTCTCATTGGGATGTGTGATCTTCGCTTTTGCTTACACTCCAAAGGAGCACCGCATCGAGCAAATTGACATGGACTACGGCCCAATCGAGGAGGAAATCACCGAGATCACTCGCCAAGACCAAAAACCACCAGAGCCTCCCAAGAAGGTTGAGCTCAAAGTTATGTCCGACCTACTTCAAATCGTAGACAACGACACGAAAGTTACCACAGAGGTTGACTTTGCTGAGTTTGACGAGGATACCGAGATCATCCAACAAGTGGAGATCGTCGAGGAGGTTATCGAGGATGACCAACCATTCCTTCGTGCCGAGACAATGCCTTCGTTCAACGGTGGTGATATCTACACCTTCCGCAACTGGGTTCAGAGCCGTTTGAAATATCCACAGATCGCTGCTGAGAATGGTATCTCGGGTACTGTCAACCTCAAGTTCGTAATCGAGCGCGATGGTTCACTCACCAACATCGAGGTGTTGCGTACTCCAGACCGCTCGTTGGCAGAGGAGGCAATCCGCGTATTGCAACAATCTCCAAAGTGGGCACCGGGTATGCAGCGTAACAAAGCAGTGCGTGTAGCGTATACTCTTCCTGTTGTCTTCAAGATCCAAAACTAAGCGTTGAGCTCAGTGAAAACTGAACTCGAAGAGACAGATAATTAGCATATAATTTGTAAGGGTATCTCCAAGGGGATACCCTTATTTGTATAAAAGTAAACATTTGGAAACAAAAAAAGAAAAAAGTACTGAGGTACTCGACAACCGCCCTTTCCGTGCGGTGTTAGCTGCTGTGATTCGCGATGGTCAAGACCCTAAGGAGGTTCATGACTTCCTCGACGAACTCGACTTCTTGGCCGAGACAGCCGATATCCACACCGAGCGCCGCTTCACACAGCGACTCTCGCAGCCATCGTCACGCATATACATGGGGCCCGGAAAGCTCCAAGAGATCGCCGACTATTGCAAGGAGAACGAAATTGATGTGGTGATATTCGACGATGAGCTATCACCCTCGCAGACCCGCAACATCGAAAAGGAGATGCCCTGCCGCATCTTAGACCGCACACGTCTTATCCTCGACATATTTATGCAACGCGCACAAACTGCCTACGCCAAGACCCAAGTGCAGCTTGCAAACTACGAATATATGTTGCCTCGCCTCACGGGTATGTGGACTCACCTCGAGCGCCAACGTGGAGGCACAGGCACACGTGGCGGAGCAGGTGAGCGCGAAATCGAGACCGACCGCCGTATAGTGCGCAACCGCATCACCAAGCTCAAAGAGGAGCTCAAGAAGATCGACCGCCAGATGGCAGTGCAGCGCTCGAACCGCGGTTCGATGGTGCGCGTGGCGTTAGTGGGATATACCAATGTAGGTAAGTCAACGCTAATGAACCTGATCGCCAAAAGCGAAGTATTTGCCGAGAATAAACTCTTCGCCACACTCGACACCACGGTGCGCAAGGTGGTATTCGACAACCTCCCATTCTTGATGTCCGACACCGTAGGTTTTATCCGCAAGCTCCCAACGCAGCTTGTTGAGTCGTTCAAATCGACCCTCGACGAGGTGCGCGAGGCTGATCTGCTTCTCCACATTGTCGATATCTCACACCCCGGGTTCGAGGATCAGATCGCCGTGGTGAAGCAGACACTCACCGATATTGGGGCGGGCGACAAACCGGTATACCTTATATTCAACAAGGTCGACGCCTATACCTATATTAAAAAGGATGAGGATGACCTCACCCCTGCAACGCGCGAGAATATGTCGCTCGACGACCTGAAGAACAGCTGGATCGCCAAGGAGAACCACCCTTGCATCTTTATATCGGCCTTCGAGAAGATAAATATCGAGAAGTTCCGCACCGACCTCTACGGCATGGTGCGCGAGATCCACTCGGGGCGCTTCCCATTCAATAACTTTTTGTATTAATTTAAACTTCAAATAAACCTTAGGTCATGCTACACATCTTGTCAAATGAGAACTCGGTATTGGGTAAGTTTATCGCCGAGATTAGGGATCACAAGATCCAAAAAGATTCTATGCGCTTCCGCCGCAACCTCGAGCGTATCGCCGAGATCACGGCCTACGAGATCTCGAAGCATCTTAACTTCAAAGATCAAAGTGTCGAGACCCCCTTGGGCGAGGCCACGGTAGCTATGATCGACGACGATATCGTCATCGCAACGATCCTACGTGCAGGATTACCATACCACCAAGGCTTCTTGAACTACTTCGACGATGCCGCCAACGCATTTGTCGCTGCATATCGCAAGAGCCACAAGGACAACACATTCGAGGTGAAAGTTGAGTATATCTCGTGTGGCGACCTCGAGGGTAAGACCCTGCTTTTGGTCGATCCAATGCTCGCCACAGGCTCCTCGATAGTCTTGGCATACCAAGCACTCTGCGCCAAGTGTGGAGAGCCTCGCCACACCCATATCGCAGCAGCGGTGGCAAGCGAGCAGGGCATAGACTACGTTCAAAAGAACCTTTCGCGCTCCACAACAACAATCTGGGCAGCTGTGGTCGACGAGGAGCTAACATCCAAAGCCTATATCGTCCCCGGAATTGGCGATGCGGGCGACTTGGCATACGGCTCCAAATTATAGCGAAACATCTGATTATGATACGCTTAACAAAAGAATTCACCTTCGAGTCAGCACACGCCTTAGAAGGGTACGACGGCGCTTGCCGCGAGATCCATGGTCACTCCTACCGACTCTTTGTCACAATCAAAGGGGAACCCATCGCCGATACCTCCAATCCAAAGTGCGGTATGGTGATCGACTTCGGCGACCTCAAAGGCATTGTAAATGAGCAGATTATCTCGCACCTCGACCATAGTTTCGTGATGCGCCGCTCGCAGAGTGCTCAGGCGCTCTACGATGTTATGAGCAGCCAATTTTCGAATGTGATCTTGGTCGACTACCAGCCTACATGCGAGAATATGCTCTACGACTTCGCTGCACGCATTGCCCCTCGACTCCCCGAGGGAGTCACACTCCACTCGCTGAAGCTCCACGAGACTGCAACCTCGTTTGCCGAGTGGTTTGCCGAGGATAATGCTTAAGGTTGCTTACTGCCCTACGCGGGCGGCGGCGGGGATAGCACCCCGCAGGTGCTTACTTTTTCTTGCGCTTTTGAGCTTAGAATCCACAGCGAGGTTAAAACAATAGCCGACAAACAACATTGAGATTAAAAAATTAACAGATGAAAAAATTATTCCTAATCGACGCCTATGCGTTGATTTTTAGATATTATTACGCCTTTTTGGGACGCCCCATGCGCAATAGCGAGGGGCTTAACACATCGGTGGTATTTGGGTTTGCTAAGTTCCTGCGCGAGATTCTCGCCAAGGAGTCGCCCGATCTGCTCGGTGTGGTCTTTGACCCTCCGGGGGGGTGCTTCCGTCGCGAAATTTTCCCCGCCTACAAGGCCAATCGCAGCGAAACGCCCGAGGATATCATCCTCTCGGTACCCTACGTCAAGGAGCTTGTCGAGGCGATGTGCATTCCCGTTTTGGAGGTTAAAGGCTACGAGGCAGACGATGTGATCGGAACCCTCTCGGCGAAGGGCGAGGCGGCCGGCTACAGGGTCTATATGGTCACTCCCGACAAAGATTATGGCCAATTAGTGACCGACAACTGCGTGATATATAAGCAGAAAGACAATGCCGTGGAGATCGTCGACAAAGAGGCGATCAACACAAAGTACGGCATCGAGGATCCTCAATTGGTGCGTGATATCTTGGCTATTTGGGGCGATTCGGCCGACAACATCCCCGGAGTGATGGGCATTGGCGAGAAGGGAGCCTGCAAGTTAGTTCAGCAGTGGGGCACCATCGAGAATATAGTGGCCAACGTAGCAGAGATCAAAGGCAAGGTGGGTGAGAAGATTGCAGCCGCAGCCGAGGATCTTCCACTCATGAAGCGACTTACGACCATCTGCCTCGATGTCCCCATCGAGTTAGACCCCGCGGCACTCACCACTTGCTCTCCCGATGTGGAGCGATTGCGTGCCCTCTATCTATCGCTCAACTTCACATCGTTGGCACGCGAGTTAGGCGCCGCAATACCTGCGCCCCAAGTGGAGCCAACTCCCTCAAAAGCAGCGATTAAACAGGCAGCAGCAATGCAAGGTCAAGGCGATCTCTTCGCCCCCGCCCCCGCAACTGAACCTCTCGCAGCGACCCCTACCGAGGAGCTCGCGGAGGAGCCACAACCGATGGCTATGGCCACCACAACGCCACACTCATACACTCTTATTGAGTCCGCCGACTCCCTCACCAAGCTTGTCGAGCAGCTTATGCAGTGCGGTGAGATTTGCTTCGACACCGAGACCACAGGGCTCGATCCATATTGCGACTCTATCGTCGGCATGTCGCTGAGCGTGAAGCCTTTCGAAGCATACTACATCCCATTCTCAAAGCAGACCGAGCAGCAATATGCAGCAATCTTGCGCCCACTTTTCGAGGCGCCGCAGATCGACAAGATCGGTCAAAATATCAAATTTGATTTGATGGTGCTTCGCCGCATCGGAATCGAGGTGCAGGGGCGACTTATCGACACGATGATCCTCCACTACCTGCTCGACGCCGAGGCGCGCCACAATATGAACTACCTCGCACAGAGATATTTAAATTATACACCTATCGCCATCGAGACACTAATTGGCAAGGGCTCGCACCAGCTCTCGATGGATCAGGTGGCACTACCCATCATCGCCGAATATGCTGCCGAGGATGCCGACATCACCCTGCGCCTCAAGGAGGTGCTCTACCCTGCCGTGGTTGCCGAGGGGCTCGAGGAGCTCTACTTCACCATCGAGGAGCCGATGATCCGCGTACTGCTCGATATGGAGCTCGCCGGAGTGAAGATCGACACCGAAGCGCTGGCCATCTACGCTAAGGAGCTTGGCGAGAAATTAGTCGCATTGGAGCAAGAGATCCGCACTATCGCTGCGGAGCCTACCCTCAACATCAACTCGCCCAAACAGTTAGGCGATGTCCTCTTTGCTAAGATGAAGATAGCCACCAAGCCCAAACTCACCAAGACCAAGCAGTTTTCGACCGACGAGGAGTACCTACAAAGCTTCGCCAAGGAGCACCATATAGTGGAGTTAATATTGGAATATCGCGGCGTGAAGAAGCTCTTATCGACCTACGTCGAGGCGCTACCCGAATTGGTTAATCGCCACAGTGGTCGTATCCACACCTCGTACAATCAGGCAGTTACAGCAACGGGGCGACTCTCATCGACCAACCCCAACCTGCAAAACATACCGATCCGCGACGCTCTCGGCCGCCCTATTCGTGCCGCATTCATCCCCACCGACAGCGACCATGCTATACTCTCGGCCGACTACAGCCAAGTGGAACTTCGACTTATGGCACACCTAAGTGGCGATGAAGCTCTATTAGAGGCCTTCGCAAATGGCGAGGATATTCACACGGCAACAGCTGCACGCCTCTTCTCGAAGAGCATCGAGGAGGTTACATCCGACGAACGCCGCAAGGCTAAGACCGCTAACTTCGGTATTATATATGGTATCTCCGCCTTTGGCCTAAGTCAGCGATTGGATATTCCTCGCGCCGAAGCCAAGGAGATTATCGACGGATACTTCGCCTCCTATCCCGCCGTGCGCGAGTATATGGACTCCGCGATAGAGTCCGCTCGCAACGACGGCTTCGTCACAACCCTCTTTGGGCGCCGCCGATACCTGCGTGACATCACCTCACGCAATGCTGTGGCTCGTGGACTCGCCGAGCGCAACGCCATCAATGCCCCGATTCAAGGTAGCGCCGCCGATGTTATGAAGTTAGCGATGGTGGCCATCTGGCGCCGATTCCGCGCCGAAGGTATCGCCTCACGCATGGTGATGCAGGTGCACGATGAGGTCGTAGTAGATGTGCTCCGCGCCGAAAAGCAACAGGTGCGCCAAATCGTCACCGAGGAGATGGAGCGTGCCGCCAACCTCAGCGTACGACTCTTAGCCGAGGCCGGAGTGGCAGATAATTGGCTTGAGGCGCATTAGGGGTATTTTATAGCAACTCGTCACTCCATCATCACACGTCATTCCTGCCTTTGCAGGAATGACGTGGTGGGTTTGAAGTAAGTGTAAAAAAGAAAAAGTAACAATCAAAAAAAGTAGAAAAACACTTGCCCAATTATGAATTCTAACTACATTTGTGGAGCAAAATCAATGCAACAATTTATATGGAGATTATCGACCAGAGTACCAAGACTTTACTTCTAAGGCGCAAGTTACATCTACTGCTGCGCGTGGGCAAATTACTAATCGAGAGTGCTGCCGACACCAACCGCGTGGATCACAATATGAAACGCGTAGCGGCATTCTTGGGAATCCCCGAGGATAAACTCCATATTGATATCCGCTGGACAATGCTTATTGTGAACGTGAGCGACGAAAGCCACTCATTCTCGAAATTCCAGAAGTGCGAGAAGCATGGTGTGAATATGTCGACCATCACCGATATCAGCCGCCTTTCGTGGCGCGCTATCGAACAAGATTACTCGCTCGACCGCTTCGAGGAGGAGTTGGAGCAGATCGCCGAGCGCCCACGCAACTACCGACCATATATTGTTGCTGTTTGCGCAGCAATAGCCTGTGGTGGCTTCTGTAAGCTCTTTGGGTGCGACTGGATTGCCTTTGCTTTTGCCGCAGTCAGCGCTTTTTTGGGCTTCCGCACGCGTGCTCGCTGTTTCGAATTTGGCATCAACCACTATATGAGCATGGCCATCGCGGCATTTGTCGCGACATGTGCCGCCTACCTCACCTCGCTCACGGGGCTCTCGGCGACACCATACCATCCGCTTTTGGCATGTGCGCTCTTCTTGGTGCCGGGAGTGCCACTAATTAACTTTGTGGATGATTTGGTCGACAACTACCTTTTGGTGGGTATGACACGTGCGGCCAACTGCACGATGATTATTAGCTCCATGGCATTCGGAATCACTATGGCTTTAGGACTTATGGGGCTCAAGGATATGACCATCGACCAGAAATTCAGCGAACTGAGCATGGTGCCCCACGATGGCTACTTGGCCTATGCTGTGGCGGCGGCGATTGCGGCCGTAGGCTTCTCGATAATCTTCAACGTACCTCGCAAGATGCTGTGGGCTATTGCCTTGGGTGGCGTGGTCACGGTATGCACTCGCAACTTCGTCAACTTCGAATTGGGGGCAGGCCCCATCATTGGCTCCTTTGCAGGCAGTATGGCTATAAGCCTTATTTCGATCAAGGCTGTTCACTTGTTCCATGTTCCCAACCACGTACTAACGATCCCCTCGGTGATCCCGATGATCCCCGGAGTGCTACTCTACCGCTTCGTATTGGGATTGGTCGAGATCAGCAAGGGTAGCACCAACATCGACGCTACACTCACCAATGGCGTCACCGCAGCACTGATTATCCTTGTGATCTCGGTAGGTGTGGCAATCCCCAATATCTTCGCTCGTCGCTATATCGCTCGCGATAGACGCCTTAGATTGGAGAAGATGCTCTGCGAAAGGCGTAAGCGTGGGGTCTTTTTGGAGTGGTAAAAAAGCAGCCGACTAACAAGGTCATTTTCGGCACTTCCCTCGACTCTTAAATCCTCACGTACATCTGTACGCTGCGGTTTAAGAGCCTTCACGAAGCCCCAAAACTAACCTTGCTATCCGACTTCTCCAGAAAAAGAGGGTGACTACTCAAAGTCAACTCCTATAAGCGTCCCCGAGGTCGAGAACTCCAACTCAATATTATTGTCGAGCTGCACATCATAACCCGTGGTCTCCTTGTCGACCTCGACAACCATTTGGTCGGGATAGTTAGTTGCGAGGTAGTCGGCAATCGTTGTAGGTAGGATCGCCGTGGGCACTCCGGTGATTCGTGATTCGATTGACTCCCATGCACCATTCTTGTTAAATTCTATCGCTGTTCCGTCGAAGAATATTACGGAATACTCTTTATCGAAGAGCGATTTATCGTAGGTGATCAGCATAATTTGATCTTGATCGAAGTAGGTTGAGATCGTAGTTTGTGCTGACGATGGAAGCGCACTATATTGAATTGTCATCTCGTTATCTTTGTCACAGGAGGTTATAGATAACAAAGTTACTACGGTAAGCGATAGCTGTAAAAATATTCTCTTAATCATAATTTTTCGTTTTAAAGGGGTAATTGTAGTCGTGTGAACTATTTGTCGATCTCGACTAATTGACCACGGCTATTGAACTCCAACTCGATGCCATTACTCAGCTCCACATCCACACCGCGCTTACTCTGCTCGATTCCGACGATGCTCTGTGCAGGGAACTTTGCGCCGACGTACTTTGCAATATACGAGGGGATGATTGCCTTTGGCACAGCATTTTTACGCTTGCACTCGACATCTGTCCAGTTACCCTTGGTGTCGAATTCGATCTTGGTACCACTGGTCATGATAACCTTGTACTCCCTACCCAGACCATCCTTCTCCATGGTTGCGATTGCGACTTTGTCGGTGGGGAAATGTGTTGCGATAAATTTTTGTGATACCTTTGGTAAAGCCTCTCTCTCGATTACTCTCTCCTGAGCCGATAGAGTGGTTAGGCTAATTGATAGTGCGATGATTGCAAATAATAACTTTTTCATAATATTCTCTTTTTAATTGGTTTTAATTTTCTACAAAGGTAGAGCCCAATTCTGAAGAGAATCTGAAGAATTCAATTATTTTGCAAATTATTTAAACTTTATGCAAAAACGGTGGAGCCCGCGGGTGAATAGGTAGCTCACGTCATAACCATATAACTTACAGATAGAGTGCACAATAGGCAATCCCAAGCCATACGAACCAGCCTTGGATCGACCTTGATAGAAACGACTAAATATTTTTTCGTTATCCAATGCAATTCCCTCGCCACTATTCTCCACAAAGATATAATCTGAACCAATTTCGACATTGATCTGCCCTCCATCGACATTGTGGGAATAGCTATTTTTGATCAGGTTAACCACCATCGTCGAGACCAAATCGGCATTAGCCACAATCGAGCATTTATCGCGCTGAGTAAGCTGCAAGGTAATTTTGCGCGACTCGTAGACCTCCTCCAAAAGGGTGATATTGTGCCACACCACAGCGTTGAGATCGACACTCTGCACCTCGAAGCCCCCATTTTCGATCTTGGAGAGCATCAGCAGCGACTTGTTTAATCTCGCAAGGCGCGCAAGGGTGGTCATGCAGCCGGCCACATCCTCCATTTGCTGCTCATTGAGCCCACTTTCGCAAAGCAGCTCGAGGCGATTTTGACACACCGCGATAGGGGTTTGCAGCTCATGCGAGGCATTACCAATAAACTCACGCTGCTGCTCAAAGGCGCGACGTCCACGCTCTGCAAAACCATTAATCGCCACCCTGATAGACTCAATCTCCTTGATCTTAGCGCTCTCCGTTTGCGGGATTTCACATGTCTCCACATCGCTTTTGTTGAGCCATGCCAAAAATTTATTTAAGGGGCTAAGACCTCCACGAATTGCAATGCTGCTTGTTATCAACACCGCCACAAGCAGCAGTGCAAAGAGCGCCATCAACGAGCGCCAGATGGCATCAATCAAGTCGCTTTGGTCGATGGTGGGGGTGATGACCGTGATTTCGTAGAAGCTATCATCCTTGTCGCGGAAGATTTGGCGAAGCACGCGCGCCGGCTCATCCTCACCCTTATAGTTAATAAAGATATTCTGGTTCGAGAAACCCTCGCGCTCCTTAGCCGCAGAGAGCTCACCCGCCGCGATGGGAGTTATATAATAGGTGTTGTTCGAACCATTATCGTTAGAGGGCATCGGCTCACCTGCCAAGAAGTTCTGGATTATCAGCGTGGCGTAATCCTCCAATACATCGTCCGTTTCGTCCTGCACCTCGTCGACGATCGTGAAGTAGAAGATAAACGCCCATGCACACAAAACAACTGCCATCGAGACGGCAACCCTCATCATTATATGGTATATAAGCTTCATTCCCTCTACCCTCTTAGCTCACTAAAGTAGTTTATAACCAAACCCATAGATCGACTTAATTTCGATCGAGGAGCCTGCCGCAGCTAACTTACGCCGCAGATTTTTCATGTGTGTATAGATAAAATCGAAGTTGTCCACTTGGTCGATAAAGTCGCCCCAAACCGCCTCTGCAAGGCTCTCCTTGCCGATTATGTGACCACGTCGCATAGCGAAGTATAACAAAATATCGTACTCCTTGCGGCTCAAATCCAAGAGGTAGGCATCGACCGAAACCTGCGACTTATCCAACGCGATCACGCTATTACCGATAGTAATCACATTGCCTCCCGCATTGCCATTGCGGCGGATGATGCTACCAATGCGAGCGGTGAGCTCCGAGAGATGGAACGGCTTTGCGAGGTAGTCGTCGGCTCCGATATTGAGCCCTGCGACCTTATCCTCGATCGAATCCTTAGCCGAAATTATTATCACTCCACCCATCTTATTCTCCGCCTTCAACCCTCGCAGAAGATCCAGACCACTACCTCCGGGCAGCATAATGTCGAGCAAGATGCAGTCGTACTCAAAGAGGCCTATCTTTTGGTGGGCATCCTCAAATGTGTAGGCAACCTCCACCACATACCCCTCTCGCTGGAGCGACCTTACGATGCTCTCAGAGAGTTGCATTTCATCTTCTACGACCAATATCTTCATCTCCTCGGGTGTGTAGTTACCTATTTGTTATTCACGGTTTTTCGAATCAATCCAAATTGTCACGGGGCCATCGTTAATCAGCTCGATCTGCATATCGGCACCGAACTCACCCGTTGCGACCTCTTTGCCCAATTTTGCAGATAGCTGCTCGGCAAAGCGCAAGTACAACGGGCGAGAAATAGCCTCACCAGCCGCCTTGATGTAGGAGGGTCTATTCCCCTTTTTGGTCGATGCTTGCAGTGTGAACTGGCTCACTACCAGCGCCTCACCGCCGCTCTGCATCAGGGAGAGGTTCATCACCCCATGCTCATCGTCGAAGATCCTGAGCTTAGAGACTTTTTGCGTAAGCCACTCTATATCCTCGTCACTGTCGGCCGCTTCAACTCCCACAAATAGCAACAATCCCGACCCAATAGAGCTATATATCGCTCCTTCGATTTCGACCGAGGCACGCCTCACTCGCTGAATTAACACTCTCATATTACGACTTTTTTGGTTCGAACAGATCCCACAGCGAATCACCCGAAGGAGTTGGCGCTGTGATGGTTATAGGCTCCTTGCGCACTGGATGCACAAAAGTCATCGAGCGCGAGTGAAGCATAATGCCCCCCGTTGGATTCGAGCGCTTCGAACCATATTTCAGGTCGCCCTTGATCGGACAGCCCACCTTCGAGAGCTGTGCGCGAATCTGGTGGTGGCGCCCCGTGAAAAGCTCCACCTCCACAAGGTTGTAGCTCTTGGTGGCACCGATGGTTGTGTAGCGCAAGCGTGCCTCCTTGGAGCCAGCCTTGGGGCTATCGAACACTCTCGACTTATGGTTTTTGGAATCCTTAACAATGTGGTGCACAAGCTCCTGCGGCTCTATCGAAGGGCTACCCTCGACCACTGCCCAGTAGCGTTTGTCGATCTTGCGGTCGCGGATCATCTCATTGAGACGCACCAATGCCTTGGAGCTCTTAGCGAAGAGCACCAAGCCACTCACAGGGCGGTCAATACGGTGAGCAACACCCAAATAGACCTCGCCCGGTTTAGCGTCGCGCACCTTGATGAAGGCCTTAACCTGATCCTCCAAAGCGCTCTCACCCGATGGATCGGGCTGCACCAAATCCCCACAGCGTTTGTTAACCGCCAAGAGGTGGTTATCTTCGTAAATTATATCCTTTGCCTCGAACATCCTTAGAGTTTAAAGGTGAATGGAAGTAGCACCGAGGCGCTATCGACGATGGTCGCCGAAGCCTTGGAACTCATGATGATACGAATAGGTGAGGCTTGACGACGCTCAGTGTCGATCAACACCTGACGGCACTGGCCACAGGGGTAAACCTCGCGATCGTCGGGTACCGAGGCGATAGCCAACGCTTCGATTGGATCGTCACCATGGTTCGACTGCGCATAGAAAAGCAAGGTGCGCTCAGCACACAACCCCGCAGGATAGACCTCGCTCTCTACGTTGCAACCATGGATAATCTTGCCACTCTTTAGGCGCGCCGCCGAGCCCACATGAAATGACGAATAGGGGGCGAAAGATTTGTTGGTCATCTCGCGTGCTGCATCTATCAAAATACGATCCTCTGAGCCAAGCTGCTCGAGATCGTCGTAGTGACTAAAACTGAAACTGAATACTTTTTCCATAGTTTTTATCTTGTTAGTCTTACAAAGATAACATATATTATGCAATTTCGACTGGTTGGACTTTAAATATTTTCGATTATTTTGCTATTTCTTATTGGGTTTTTCGACAGGGGCAAACACCCGAAAAATATTATACAGTTTTTATTGCGCAGATTATTGCGTTTGAGGGTCTCAATGTCTCCCCCCCTGATAGCCCCTGCTCCTCTCCACGTCATTATCGCGAACGCGGGGATCTAAAAAAAAGGGAGGGGGAGTTTACACTTAGTTTTTAAGATTCCCGATCGAGTCTGGAATGACGAGGGAGAAGGCAATAACAAGACAACAACAAGAAAAATAAACCAACAAATACCCAACTCAGCAATAAAAATTACCGTCGATCGTTCTAAAAAAGTAATCGTTTACTTTGTTCTATAAAATATAATCCATACTTTTGTAGGAATTTGAGAAACACAAGCAAAATAACAATGAGAAAATTATTGATTTTTACAGCACTTATTGCATCCTTGACCCTCTTCAGTTGCTCGGAGGATACCATAGATACCACTGTTGACTCCAGTGGCTCTGTCGATAGTAGCGGGGTCTACTTATCAAGTTTTGGCACTTATAAGATACCAGATTATGACGATTGGGTAATCAACGACACTGAGGCCGATACCGATGACTTCGAAGGCCTTAGCAATGCAATCAATGCTCTTGCCGAGAGCGGTCGCGAGATCACGCTCAGTTTCCCACAGATCGACTCAATCCCCTCATTCGCAATCTTTGGCGCCGAGGAGATCGACTACTACAACTTCAGCTCCGAGGTGGTTGTGGGTGTCTCTGCAGCAAAGGCAGTAGCCGTTGGCGATCACGCCTTTGCGCTCTGCGTCAACCTCACTTCGCTCGACTTCCCCGAGGTTAGCGAGGTTGGCGACAACGCATTTATCTACTGCTCGTCGATCGCATCTGTCACCTCGACTCAGTTCCCTAAACTCGAAACGCTTGGTGGCTCCTTTAGTCTGTGCTCGGCTATCACCGAGGTCAACCTTCCAACTGTAACCTCGGTTGGCATCAAGGCTTTTAGCTCCTGCACATCGCTCACAGATGTCTCGCTCGATGCCGCCACATCAATTGGCGAATGGGCATTCAACAGCTGTACGGCGCTCGAGACAATCGACCTGCCCGCAGCCGAAACAGTCGGATATGGCACATTTAACGCCTGCTCCGCACTCACCGCAGCATACTTGGCCGAGACTGTGACCCTCTCCAAATGGGCATTCTACTTCTGCACAGCACTCGAAACGGTCGAGCTCCCCAAGGCAACAACAATTGGCGATCAGGCATTCTACTCATGTAGCGCTTTGAGCTCACTCTCACTTCCCGAGGTGGCATACGTGGGCTACGGCGCATTCTACTCTTGCACCTCCCTAAGTTCAATCACATTGCCTGTAGCCACCGAAGTGGGTTACGAGAGCTTCCGCAGCTGCGATAGCCTCACCTCGATAGAGCTCCCTGCACTCACAATACTCAACAGCAGCACGTTCTATAACTCGGCAGCACTCAGCTCGGTCTCGCTCCCCGCTGTGACTACCATCAACACCAATGCATTCTACAACTGCTCGGCGCTCACTACACTCGAAGTAGCTACCGACGCGGATGTTATCTTAAGCACAGTCGTAAATACCGCATTCACCTCGGCCGACACCTCGGCAATTGCGCTCACTATCGGCTCGGCTAATAGCGAGAGTGTGGATGGGTCGACACTCAACATTGGTGGGGTGAAGAATGAATTTGCCTCAATTTCGGTTATTTAGATCTACACACTATACGTCATTCCCGTGGAAACGGGAATCTTACACTTTCTGCAATGTAGCAAAGGTATTAAGATTCCCGTTTTCACGGGAATGACGTATGTGAATGAATGAATGACGTGCAGAATTCAGATAGCGAAACCTACCGAAGCCCTAAAACCCCGCGAGAGATATTCCACCTTAGGCGGATCACACGAGCAGCTTTGGAAGGATTGCACTGCGCAAGGTAGAGCAAGGCGAGGGGTAGCGTCACGCACCACTTAACCACTTCGGGCAGGGCAACACTACGTCCGGAGATCTTTGCGCGTAGGCGCTGACTCACACCTATATTATATGTAAGTCTATCGAAATAGTCGAGCGTGAGTTTCGAATCGGGAATTATATGCCACATCACAGCCGTGGGACAATACCAACACTGCTCGCCTCCGCTTGCCAGACGCTCGAAGAGGTCACTCTCCTCGCCACCTATCAGACGCTCAGCAGTGCGACCTAACTCCACATCGAAGAGTCCATGACGCTCCAAGGCGGAGCGGCGGATAGCCATATTACCACCCCCGGGGATCCTCCCCACAGGGAATGGGCGCTCATCATCGCCCAAGTCGAGAGGGTTGGCTATCGGCAGCTCGGTGTAGTGCGACATCCAACGCGGGCGTGCCGATTCATACTTAGGGATAATTTTTCCACCAGCTGAGGCCACTTCTGCATGGCGCTCGAAGAGATCGAGGTATGCAGCAGCAAAGCCCTCATTGATAATCTCATCATCGTCAATGATCGCCACAATCTCGCCGCAACTCTGCTCGATGCCGCAGTTCCGCGCCCATGAGAGCCCTTGGCGGCGCTCGAAGCAGACTTTGATGTCGAGGTGTGGATGTGCTGCGGCAAACTCCTCGGCTGTTTGGTGAGTTTTATCGCTCGAATTATTATTCACTACGACACACTCCCACAGCTCGGGACTAAGGTTCTGAGCGGCAACCGAGCGAAGAGTAACCAATAAAGAGTCCCAACGGTTGTAGGTTGCTATGACGATAGATATCTTTTTCACGCTATAAAAGTAACTATTTTTAGTTAATTTTTGCTCATTAAATAAAAATAAGTTACTTTTGTTGGGTAAAAAGTAATATTTTAAAATTGAAATGAAGAGTCTAAAACGCTATTTCTCACTTCTCGCGCTGCTCGTTTTTGCTATCTCGGCAACGGCGCAAGAGAATATCGTCTCGTGGAGCAACTCATTGGAGCAGCTCTCGGAGAATGAATACCAAATCACCGTTCGTGCTGACATTGCCGAGGGTTTCCACATCTATGACCTCGAGCCATTCGGAGGCTTCAACCCCACAATCATCTCGTTCGAGCCCTCGCAGGGTGTCGAGATCATCGGTGAGTTGACCCCACTAAGCACCCCACATCGCTACTACGACGATATCTTCGAGGTAGATATGGGCAGCTTCGAGGGCTCGCCCGAATTCACTCAGAGAGTGAGAGTTAGCGGCAAGGGTGGCACTCTCGGAATCACGGTGGAGTGGATGGCATGCGACGACACATCGTGCATCCCACCCGACGAGATCGCAATGGAGGTAACAATTGGCGAAGGCGCAGCATCTTCATCAACCCCCGAGGAGCAGGGCGCTTCGATCTGGGCACTACTTATCGAGGCGGTGTTGTGGGGCTTTGCAGCGCTACTCACACCATGCGTATTCCCGATGATCCCGATGACCGTTTCGTTCTTTATGAAGGGTGATGGTGGCGCTTCGGCTGGTCGCTTCAAGGCTCTTCTTTATGGTATCTTTATCGTGGCACTCTACACTTTGCCTATCGCCGCTATCATCATCATCACTCGCATCTTGGGTGGCGATGCCATCACGGCCGATATCTTCAACTGGCTCGCTACACACTGGATCCCCAACTTGTTATTCTTTGCGGTATTTATGGTCTTTGCAGCGTCGTTCTTTGGTGCTTTCGAGATCGTCCTACCAAGTTGGCTTGTAAATAAGAGCGACGAGAAGGCCGATCGCAACTCAATCGGAGGTATCTTCTTCTTGGCTCTAACCTTGGTTTTGGTATCATTCTCATGTACTGGACCCATCGTGGGCTCGGTGCTAATCAAGAGTACGGCGGGCGAATTCTGGAACCCAATTGTCACAATATTGGCATTCTCGACAGCCTTTGCGCTGCCTTTCGCTATTTTCGCATTCTTCCCCTCGACGCTCAAGTCGCTCCCTAAGAGTGGCGGTTGGCTCAACTCGGTAAAGGTTGTTTTGGGCTTTGTGGAGTTGGCATTAGGTATGAAGTTCCTCAGCGTGGCGGATCAGACCTACCACTGGGGATTGCTCGACCGTGAGATCTACCTCGCGATCTGGATCGTGATCTTCGCCTTGTTGGGTCTCTACCTATTGGGTAAGCTCAAGTTTGCGCACGATAGCGACATGCCATACCTCACCGTACCCCGCTTGGGACTCTCGATCGCAGCCTTTGCCTTTGTGGTATATATGATCCCCGGAATGTGGGGAGCACCACTCAAGGGTCTCTCGGGTTATCTTCCGCCGATACACTCCCAAGATTTCGTTGTGGGTCAGGGTGGCACTGCCACATCTGCTACACCTACGGCCGAGATGCAGGGGGCTAAGTATAGCGACTTTTTGCACCTACCACACAACCTCGAGGGCTTCTTCGATATGAGCGAGGCTGAGGCGTATGCCGCTAAGGTGGGTAAGCCCCTCTTTGTGGATATCACTGGCCACGGCTGCGTGAACTGTCGCGAGATGGAGGCACGCGTATGGTCCGACCCAACCGTATTGCAGATCCTGCGCGACCAGTATGTCATCGTGGCACTCTACACCGACGACAAAACAAACCTTGGGCAGGAGCATTGGGTGACAACCGATGCGGGCAAGGTGCTCAAGGGATTGGGCAAGATCAACTCGCATTATGCCCTAAATACCTATGGTGTCAATGCGCAGCCATACTATATCCTCCAAGATGCCGCGGGCGAGCAGCTCACCGCACCACGTGGATATAACCTTGATGTCGAGGCCTTTATCGCATTTCTACGCCAAGGAGTCGAGGAGTACAACAAAATTAAATAGAACTTTTATCGCAAATAATTTGGCAGATACAATATTTTGCCCTATATTTGCAGTCCCTAACAACAAGAAGTGTTAGAGAACAAGTTCATTTAAGTTGAAAAATATATCGCGGGATAGAGCAGTTGGCAGCTCGTCGGGCTCATAACCCGGAGGTCGGAGGTTCGAGTCCTTCTCCCGCTACCTTAGAGGATTAAGTCGCAAGATTTGATCCTCTTTTTTTATTTAATAAAAATCACTATCTTTGTAAGATAACATAACAAAGCAAAAAAATGATAAAATATAAAGTCGGCAGATACAAGCCCCAAGACTCAATGAGCGAACTCATTTGCGATAACTACCCGATGCTACTTGTGATGAGTCGCTTCGGTGTCGACTTGGGATTTGGCGAGGCCTCGATCGAGGAGGCGTGCGATAAAAATGGAGTTAATGTCCATACATTCTTGGCTGTAGTGAACCTGTTGGTCACCGAGAACAAAAGCGGCGTCAAGGTCAACTACGAACAGATCTCGCTCCGTTCGCTGATCGACTACCTCCACAATTCACACTCCTACTTCTTGGAGTATCGCCTACCCACGATCCGTTGTGAGTTGGTCGAAGCTCTTGGCGAGAATCACGATGTGTCGGTGGTGATACTCAACTACTTCGACGAGTATGTGGCCGAGGTAAATAACCATATGATGTACGAGGAGCAGACCCTATTCCCATATATCTGTTCCAAACTCGAGGGCACCTGCAACGAGCCATACAGCATCGATATCTATAGCGAGCACCACGATAGGGTCGAAACCAAGCTCTCGGAGCTCAAAGGGATCATGATCAAGTACTACCCCGCAACCACAACCAATGCGCTTATCAACGTGCTCTACGACATCTTCTCGTGCGAACGCGACCTTGCGTCACACAATAGCATCGAAGATTTCCTCTTGGTGCCCGCCATGAAAGAGTTTGAATCACTAAAGAAGTAACGCGCGCATGGCACACAAAATACATATAATCATTGCAGAACCCTCGGCGATAATTCGCTGCGGCCTCTCCACGCTGCTCCAAGAGGCGAGCTCGATCAATTGCGACATCGTAGAGGTGAGCGACCTCACGCAGCTCTCCACGGCCTCATTCCGCTTCACAGCAGAGCTACTTATAGCCAACCCATCGCACCTCGGACTCTTCTCGCCCGCACAACTTAAAGGTGACTTGGGCAACGAGAACCTCAAGGTCATAGCACTCCAGAGCACCGTGGTCGATCAGAGCCTCTTGCAGAACTACGACGATGCGATCTCGATCTACGACAGCATCGAGAAGATCACCGAAAAGATCCTCGCCTTAAGCCAAGTGGAGGAGGAACCAAACGATAAACGCGACCTGAGTGCACGCGAAAAAGAGATCATAGTATGCGTAGTTAAGGGGTTGACAAACAAGCAGATCGCCGACACCCTCCACCTCTCGACACACACCGTGATAGCTCATAGACGCAATATCGCCAGCAAGCTCCAGATCCACAGCCCCGCCGGCTTGACGATCTACGCCATCGTCAACAAACTTGTCGACCTGTCGGATATCAAGAATAGCATCTCGCAGAGCCGGGAGGAGTAGATCGCAACTTCTAACACTCCTCGTCATTCCCGCCGCCGCCCCTTGTTATTCACGCGAACGCGGGAATCTTACACTCTGCAACGTTGCACATTTAAGATCCCCGCATTCGCGAGGATGACGTATTGTTTTGGTGAGATTGCTGCCACACGGTTATTAGCGCTGCAAGCTATAAGCCCACAGCGCAACACAGCACACAGCAAGAAAAAGTTTTTCGTGCCTTTGCCCTCTATATTTCGCCAAATTCTTTTGATATTCGCGAAAAAATTGTAATTTTGTACTCTATTGCTAAGAAGTATAATTAAATTAAAAAAATATCATGGCACAAAACAAAGTTACAGCACCCGAGTTGGAGACAATCGGCGAGGAGGCAATCAGCAGAACTGAGCATTTCTTCGAGAACAATGGCAAGAGAATCATCTACGCAATCGTAGCTCTCGTAGCAATCGCACTAATCGTATTTGGTTACAAGGCAGCGGTAGTTGCTCCACGCCTCGAGAAGGCTTCGGCTCTTCTCTACAAGGCTCAAATGATCTTGGAGAGCGACGCTCCCAACTATCAACTTGCACTCGATGGCGATGTTACCACTCCCGGATTCCTCGAGGTGGCTGAGAGCTATGGCTCAACTCCATCGGGCAACTTGGCATACCACTACGCTGGTATCTGCTACCTCCACACGGGCGATATGATCAGCGCTGCGAAGTACCTATCGAAGTACAAACCAGTTAAGGGCGTTGTCGGATCAGTTATCAACGCACAAAACTATGCACTTCAGGGCGATGTTGCTGTCGAGGGCGACAACTACTCAACAGCCGTAGAGCTCTTCCGCAAGGCAGCTAAGGCTTCGCCAAATCCACTTACAGCGCCAACATACCTTTTCAAGGCTGCTTTGGCTTCGATCGCTGCAGGCAACAACGCAGGCGCTAAAACTCTCCTCGAGGAGATCAAGAGCCAATACCCCGGCACATCCGAGGCGAGCCAAGCTGATAAGTACTTAGCATCAATTAAATAAGTAATGGCAACAAAGAATCACAATCTCTCGCAATTCGACACTGCGCTACCCTCGGCCAAAGATCTCTCGTTTGGCATCGTCGTAGCGGAGTGGAACCCCGAGGTGACAGGAGCCTTGGCCGAGGGAGCTGTAAAGACCCTGCGTGAGGCGGGATGCCCCGAGGAGAATATCATCATCAAGCATGTCCCCGGCACATTTGAATTACCTCTTGGTGCGCAGTTCTTCGCGGAGTATACCGAGGTCGACGCGATCATCGTATTGGGTTGCGTTATCCAAGGCGACACCCCCCACTTTGACTATGTGTGCAGCGGTGTGACTCAGGGGGTCACCGAGCTTCAGCTACGTTGGAATATCCCCGTAGCATTTGGAGTGCTCACAGTGCTCGACACCCAACAAGCACTCGACCGCTGCGGCGGATCGTTAGGCAACAAGGGCGACGAGGCCGCAGCAACAGCCCTCAAAATGGCTCACCTACAACGCACTATGGTCACCGAGCAAGGTCACCGCGCAGAGTAACAAGTTGCAAAATTAAAAAGAGGTATACGCAAGTAGCCACGCAATATTGATTTCAGCCTATCTTTTATACGTCAAGCCCCGCTTGCAAGTATAAAAGGTAGGCTGAAATCTTCTTAGCGGGTCAGGCAGGCAAACGCATGAAAATAATCTCTCTCACTGCGCTTACGCCGCGCGGGCGCCAAGCAAGCTTGGATCCAAAAACTGTCGTTTTTGATTTTGTGTTGCGCTGTTGTGTGAGGCTTCGCCTGTACGATATATATGTTATGTCAATCTTATGAAAGCGAGCTTTCAACGGTTGCCACAACATATACATCTATGCCAACCTACGGTTGCCATCACACATCTGCGAGGCCTACCTCGACTTGGGTTTAAATGCCAAAAGGCATTTAATAAATTTGAGGGCGTAATAGTTTATGCAAATTTATTTGCGCTAAACTATTGTGCGCCCAAATCTTAAAGCGCAGCTTTAAGCCCAAGACGCTGCGCAAGATTAGCTCCGCGGGGAGCACCCCGCCCGCCGGAGGCAGACCTAAACTAAAAACGCTCGAACAGCCTCGCCTCCTCGTCATTCCCGCCTCTCCTCCTCGTCATTCCCGCCTCTCCTCCTCGTCATTCCCGTGAAAACGGGAATCTTAAAAACTGAGCACCTCTCACTTAAAGATCCCCGCATTCGCGA
>JBCQVM010000058.1:0-9380 GCA_047173105.1 Rikenellaceae bacterium | reverse complement strand
CTCTATAACATAAACACGTCATTGCTGACTCTATAACATAAACACGTCATTGCTGACTCTATAACATAAACACGTCATTGCTGACTCTATAACATAAACACGTCATTCCCGACTTGATCGGGAATCTTATACAAACGCAATGCTATAAATTAAGATTCCCGATCGAGTCGGGAATGACGTAATATAAAGTAATTTCGAAAATTAGAGGCAACCTCGGTTTTGGGTCAAACGCCAAAGGTGTTTGAAAATTTAAATAGTCTATATTTTCCTGTTCAAGCTTGCTTGGTATAGGAAAATATAGACTATTTAAACTTTGAGCAAAGCGAAAAGCCCAAAACCGCAATATAAACCGCAATATAATCGCAATATAAGTACGCACCCGCGGGGGTGCAATCCCCGCCCGCCGGAGGCAGTAAGAAACCACCCCGGAAGCAGTAAGAGATTAGAACATCAACTTCACGCCACAAGTAAAGCTACGAGGCTTCATAGGGCCATAGATGTAACCTGCATCGCGATCGGCGCCTTGGTCGAAGTCGTCCTGATATTGGTTGAAGATATTCTCAACACCTACGAATACCTGTGTGCGCACCGCTTTGTTGATTGTGAAGTTGCGTGTAACCTTGAAGTTCACATCCCAGAAGTCGGGCGTAGTCTCGATCACGGCATCATCCTCGCTGAAGAAGTGCTCAACGTACATCGAGCCGGTATAGGTTCCTGTGAGCGAAAGAGTCCAATCCTTAAGTGGCTCGTATGTAGTTGTGAAATAGCCATATACATCGGGCGTGCGGAACATCTGGTCGGTAGCCTCGGCGGTATCGCTCCACACCTCGGGCTCGCTGTAGAGGCTCTCTTGGATGGTTGCACCAACTTGGAATTGGAGCGATGATGGGAGCGCTACCCTACCCTCGAGGGTCACACCTTTAACCACAGCCACGCCACCATTCTGGCGCTCTTGGACTGTTGTGCCATCCTCATCCTCGTAGGTGTATGAGGTGAAAACATTGTCGAGGTGGGTGTAGAAACCCTCCACAAGGAGGTTTGTGCTAACTTCGCCGAAGCTTTTGTAGAGATCGGCCGAGATGTTGATGCTCTGCGAGCGCTCTTCTACAAGGCCGTCGGCGATTGTGCTGCGCACGAGCTCGCCACCATTCACAGCGATGTGAAGATCCTCGTCAAAGACCTGAGGCGCACGGAAACCGGTAGAGTATGTTGCGCGAAGATTGACGCTACGCGAGGGGTTGTAGCGGAGGTTGAAACGTGGAGAGATGATCGCCTTGCCGAGCAAGTCGTTGTAGTCAACGCGACCACCCGCTAAGATACCCCACTTGTCGGTGCTCCACTCATTTTGGAGGTAACCGCTCATAACATTTACTGTTTGCTCGATTGGATCCCAATCCTGTTGCAAGTATACATCTTGCAGGTCGTTGTAGTTGTACTCAACACCTGCGATAAATGTTGCGGGCATAAAGAGTAAATTGTCAATTTTTTGGGTTAACTGCGCTCCCGAAACCCACAAGAACTCGCTTGTTGTGCCATAAGCATCGGCCGACTCCCATATCTCATTGCCATCCTCGTCCTCTTCGTAGCCGCCACCGCCATAGTAGCTGTCGCGCGCTGTTTTCTGCACGGTTGAGTAGATGTTGAATGTGCGGTGGTAGTCATGCGAATAGATATCGTAACTCACACCTACATTGTTGATTAAGTGCTCCACCTGCTCGGCGATATAGACACCCTCTGAGTGAGCTGGCAAATCGAGGTTGTCGCCACCACGACGATACTCGTTTGTTACGTCGTACTGCAACGAAAGGCGGCTAAAGTCGCTTGTTTTGAAGAATGTACGAAGGCCGAAAGTCTGCGACTGGATCGTAGGGATCTCCGAGAAACCATCGCCATCGGCATCGTAAGCATCTCTCTGGCGCACCTGTGCGAAGAGCGAGAGGCCTGCACGCTGGTTGTCCGAGACGATCGAAGCATTAGCCGTAGTGTTGTTGTCGAGTGCTCCACTCATGCCGATCGAAGTGATGGTGTGCGAGAACTCAGCGCTGTTATATTCGGGGGTTTTGGTGATGATGTTGATAGTTCCACCGATCGCCGAAGAGCCATAGAGAGCCGATCCGCCACCACGCACAATCTCCACACGGTCGATCATATTTGCGGGGATATGCTCCAAGCCGTAAACACCCGTAAGAGCCGAGAAAGTTGGGCGAGAGTCAACCATAATCTGCGAATAGTGACCATCGAGACCATTGATACGCACCTGCGTAAAGCCACAGTTTTGGCAGTTATCCTCGACACGAACACCCGATTGGAAGGGTAGTCCGTCGGCCAAAGTAGTAGCGTTGACAGTCTCGAAGAGCTCGCTCGAGAGCATACTCACAAGGTTGGGGCTATTGCGACGAAGCGTAGCGCTACGGGTCGAAGAGACCACCACTTGGTCTACTGCCATCACATCCTCACTCATCGAGAAGCTGATGTTAATGTCGGATGCAGAACCATCCACAGTAATCTTCTTTTGCACTGGGCTATAGCCCATTACCTCGGCCTCGATGATATACTCACCGCTCTCTACATTCTTTAATATAAAGTGTCCTGTACCGTCACCCGCCGTGCCTAATGTTGTGCCGACAATGCTTACCGTAGCATATGGAATATGTTTGCCACTCTTAAGGTCGATGACGTGTCCCACGATGTTAATACCTGTTAACTGTGTAGCGTAAGTCGCTACAGCACAGAGCATAGTTATTGCTGTTAAAAATAATTTCTTCATTGAAAAAAGTTTGATAAATATAAAAATAAAGTGATACCTATACACATAGTGATCCCATGCGCATAAAAATGATAAATCTAAAAAATTAAGCTAAAACCTCGACTGGAGGTGCCCGCAAAAGATATAAGTGAACAACAGCACTCTGCGCCGCAAAAGTTTGCTCGATAGCTAAGACTCCCTCCAAGGGGCGCTCGACAGATGTTGCGGCCGAGTCAAACGACTGCTGCTCAACGACAAAGTTGCCCAATACGGCGATCAGCTTGATGATCTCGAGGCTATGGCCGCCATCCTCCGAAGATTCGGTGTGAAGATCAGAATGGAAGTGGGAGTGGGTAATGGTCTCACCACCAACGATATGCTGGTGATAGAACATCGTAGAGTTGACACAATAAGACGAAAAGATAAGTAGGCACAGCCCAATTATCCTCTGCTTAAACTTCGATGTATGCTCCACAACTCTCATTATTTATCTCTATTTTCGCCACAAAGATAAATTGTTTTAAACCGCTTTCCAAATCAAAATTAACCAAAGAATGAAATTTACCTACTTCTTGTTATAAAATGTTATTTCGATAATTATCAAACTAACGTTAATATATAGCCCTCATTCCCATTTTCACGGGAATCTTATGCTTTTGGTAATAATATATGTAAATTAAGATTCCCGATCGAGTCGGGAATGACGTGGTGGGGTAGGCGTCGGGAATGACGTGAAGGGATCGAGTCGGGAATGACGTGAAGGGATCGAGTTGGGAATGACGTGGTGGGATCGAGTCGGGAATGACGTGGTGGGAGCAAGTCGGGAATGACGTGATGGGGACAGGAATGACGGGTCAATATTGGGCTTCAGCCTCGTTTTTGGGTTTTAAGCACCTACGGTGCTTAAAAAAATTTCAGGATTAACTTTTATACGTCAAGCTCGCTGGTAAGTATAAAAATTAACCCTGAAATCTTATAGCTTGCAGCTATAAGCCTAAAACGCAATAAAGAGGTACGCACCCGCGGAGGTGCAATCCCCGCCCGCCGGAGGCAGTCCCCAAGTAGAAAAACGCAGTAAGCAAGTAACCCCCAATCTACCAACAATAATAAACAGTGTTAATAACCCTAAAAATCCAGTTAATAACCCACTAAATAAGTGTTAACAACCCACCTAATAAGTGTTCAAAAAGTGTTCAAACCAATGACAATAAAAAATAATAACTTTTGGCTATTAACACTTGACTTTTGCTAAATGGGGTGGCTTATAAAATAGTTGTTAAAAGTCAAGTAAAAGTTATTAAAAGTTGTTTTATAGATTATTGTCTATAAAATAAGGGTGTGTGTTAATTAAAAATAGATGTTGAAAAGTTAATAAATATTACAAACTATTGTTAACTTTGTGGCGTAATAATATCTATAGAGGTCTATGATAGGTAGATAAGCTCTTTTAATTATTAACATTTATATTATACTGTTGTTAATAAAAATTAGAGGCTTAAGGTTATCAACACTATCAACAGCTATTATATTTATTATTAAATATATATTTATTATTAAAAGAGAAAAAATAAAAGAGTATAAGAAGATGATGTCATTAGAGGAAAAAATAAAAAGAGTAGAGGAGCTCAAGGCGCTTCGAGGAGCTGTGATCTTGTCGCACTACTACACTACGCCCGAAGTTCAGGGTGTGGCTGATTTCTTGGGGGACTCCTTGGCTCTCTCGATCAAGGCACAGAGTGTGGAGGAGAGTGTGATACTCTTTGCTGGGGTTCACTTTATGGCCGAAACAGCCAAGGTTTTGAGTCCCGACAAGGTGGTTCTAATTCCTCGCACCGATGCTCTTTGCTCTTTGGCAGACTCTTGCAAGGCCGAGGATTTGGCTGCACTCAAAGCTGCTCACCCCGACCATAAAGTGGTGTCGTATGTTAATACTACTGTGGGAGTTAAGGCGCTTACTGATGTCTGTTGTACCTCTTCCAATGCTCTTAAAGTGGTGGAGTCAATCGATCCATCAACACCGATTATTTTTGCTCCCGATCGCAACTTAGGCTCTTATATTCAGAAGCTTACAGGGCGCGAGAATATGATCCTTTGGGATGGCGCATGCCATGTCCACGAGGAGTTTTCGTTAGAGGCAATCATCGCTCTCAAAGCGGAACACCCCCAAGCAAAAGTTGTAGTGCATCCCGAGTGCCGCCCATACATAGTCGAAATTGCCGATTTTGTGGGCTCTACGGCTGCGATCTTGGAGTATTGCGCCGCTGAGGATCTCTCGGAGTTTATCGTGGTCACAGAGGCCGGAATCCTCGCCGAGATGAACCGCCGCTACCCCACCAAGAAGTTTATACCTGCGCCACCCATCGACTCCACTTGTGGTTGTAATAATTGTAACTATATGAAGATGATCTCACTGGATAATATCATCTCAACACTCGAAAATATGTCGCCCGAAATCTCGCTCGATGAGGATGTGCGCAGAGCTGCTGCCTCTTCGATTGTTAATATGATTGGGGTGAGGTAGAGTTCTTTTAATAGAGGGACAGAGAGATAACCCGCGCCTGCGAGCGCCCGTTGCTCCCCTCCTACTAAGGAGGTGTCCACCTCTTTAGAGGTGGAATAGCGTCGACGAGGAGGAGGAGGTCGAATATAACACAAAAAAATAAGATTCCCGATCAAGTCGGGAATGACGTGCTTTGAGCGAAAAGCCCAAAAACGCAATATAAACCGCAACAAAACCCCAACCCAAATAATATTTTTTCAATTAACTGCGCTACTTTAATATTTTTTTATTACTTTTGTATCAATTGGAAATTAAGAATATTGTAGAATGCCGACATTGCGTAGTAGGGCTTTCAACCTTTCGAAGCCCGATTGGTTAAAAATTAGGTTACACTCTAACCCAACTTACGCAGAGGTGGAGCGTATTGTGAAGGAGCACTCCTTGCATACTATTTGTAGTAGCGGGATGTGTCCAAACAAGGCGGAGTGCTGGAGTCGTAAGACTGCCACTTTTATGCTTATGGGGGATATTTGTACCCGTAACTGCCGTTTTTGTGCTACGCTCACTGGGCGCCCTTTGCCGTTAGATCCCACCGAGCCCGAGAAGTTGGCTCAGAGTGTGGAGCTGATGGGACTTAAGCACATTGTGCTCACTTCGGTGACGCGTGATGATCTTGAGGATCATGGTGTATACCATTGGGTAGAGGCGGTCAAGGCCATCCGCTCGAGCGGTAGATCAACTACAATCGAACTCCTTATTTCCGATATGAATGAACGCCAAGATCTGTTGAGGATCGTAGCGGGCAGTGGTGCCGATATCATCGGACATAATATCGAAACCACACGCTCACTTACCCCAACGATCCGTTCGAATGCTCACTATGAGCGCTCACTCAACACGCTGTCGATTTTGGCGCGTGAGGGTGCAGTGACCAAGAGTGGTATTATGGTGGGGCTTGGCGAGAGCGACGATGAGATCATCGAGACTCTACGCGACTTGCGCAAGGTGGGAGTTAAGATAGTGACTTTGGGTCAATATCTGCGACCCACGCTCGAGCACCATCCCGTGGCGCGATATGTTTCGCCCGAGCGCTTTGAGTGGTATCGTCAGCAGGCTTTGGCGATGGGCTTTAGTTACTGTGCGAGTGCCCCCTTGGTGCGCTCCTCATATTTGGCCGATGAGGCTTTGGGAGCGATAAGGTAGTGGCGTATGGTTGAGTTTCGCGATTTAGGCCGCATGGCCTACGGTGAGTGTTGGGAGCTGCAACAGAGCCTCTTCGAGGAGCTGATGGAGCGTAAGCGAGAGGGGCGGAGCCACGGAGGGTATATCCTGATGGTGGAACACCCGGCAGTCTACACCCTTGGCAAGAGTGGTAAGAGCGAGAATATTCTCTTTAGTGAGGAGCAGCTCAAAGCTATCGGCGCCGAGTATTACCATATTGATCGTGGGGGTGATGTCACCTTTCATGGCGAGGGGCAGATAGTGCTCTACCCGATCCTTGATTTGGAACAGGTGGGAATTGGGCTCAAGGAGTATATATGGGCTTTGGAGCAGGCGGTGATCGACACCGTGGCTCACTGGGGAGTGGAAGCTGTGCGCAGCGCAGGTGCCGCAGGAGTCTGGATCGAGCCGCAGCCATTAGAGGGGAATGGGATGGTAAGGCGCAACAAAATTTGCGCAATAGGAGTTAAGTCTTCGCGTTATATCACTATGCATGGCGCAGCGATGAACGTCAAGACAGATTTGAAATATTTCGACTATATCAACCCTTGTGGTTTCACCGATCGTGGTGTCACTTCGTTGGAGGTTGAGGCGCATGGAGAGATCTCGATGGAGGAGGTCAAAGCGCTATTGTTGAATAACTTAATTAAGATTTTAAATGTTAAAATATATAAAAAATAAAGATTATGCCTATAGACAAAAGATGGGTAGTCAAGCCTTTGGGAGACCAAGAGCTTGTGGCGAATCTTGCCACAGAGCTCGGGATCTCACCGATATTGGCTCAGCTACTTGTACAGAGGGGCATAAACAGTGTAGGGAAGGCTAAAAACTTTTTTAACCCTCAGCTCTCGGATCTGCACGATCCATTCCTGATGAAGGATATGGATAAGGCAGTGGAGAGAATTGAGCGCGCCGTGGCCAATGATGAGTATATCTTGGTTTATGGTGACTACGATGTGGATGGTACTACCGCCGTGTCGTTGATGTATAAGTTTTTGAAGCAGATAGGTCACACCAACCTATTATTCTACATTCCGGATCGCTATACCGATGGGTATGGTATCTCGGTCAAGGGTATAGATTATGCCGAGCGCAAAGGCGCAACGCTGATCATTGCTCTGGACTGTGGTATCAAAGCGGTCGAGAAAGTTGTTTATGCCAAAGAGAAGGGGATTGATTTCATCATCTGCGATCACCACCTTCCAGCCGAGGAGATCCCTGCGGCAGTTGCTGTTTTAGACCCCAAGCGGGTTGATTGTACCTACCCCTTCGACGAATTGTCGGGGTGTGGAGTGGGATTTAAATTGGTGCAGGCCTATGCTGCTAAGCACAATATTCCCTTTAGTAAGATCGAGCACTTGCTCGACCTGTTGGCTGTGAGTATCGCTTCGGATATCGTACCCTTGGTCGACGAGAATCGTATCTTGGCTTTCTACGGCCTTATACGCCTGAATCGAAATCCTTCGAAAGGTCTGCTTTCGATCATCAAGATCTGTGGTCTGGAGCGCCACTCAATCACCATCGACGATATAGTCTTTAAGATTGGCCCACGTATCAATGCTGCAGGACGTATGCGCATGGACGAGAACGACCTCAATGCACCCCCCTCGGGCGGATATGCTGCGGTCGAGCTCCTTATCGAGGGTAATGAGTCGGCTGCCGCGAAGTTCGGAAACGAGATCGACAACTTCAACCAAGATCGTAAGAATATCGACCGTAGTGTCACCATCGAGGCGCACAACTATATCGAGACAAACGACAAATATCGCGATTCGAAGTGCACGGTGATCTATAACCCCGAGTGGATGAAGGGCATCGTGGGTATCGTCGCCTCGCGCCTTATCGAGACCTACTACCGCCCAACGGTGGTGCTTACGCGTAGCAATGAGTTCGTAACGGGCTCGGCACGCTCAATCCCCGGATTTGACCTCTACCAAGCGATCGAATCCTGCTCGGATCTCTTGGAGAACTTCGGCGGCCATATGTACGCCGCGGGACTCACCATGCGCCCCGAGCGAGTCGAAGAGTTCACACGCCGCTTCACAGCGTATGTCGAGGAGAATATCGACCCCGCGACACTCATCCCACAGGTTGATGTCGACTTGGAGATACTATTCTCGGATATCACACCAGCATTTCGCCGTGACCTCAAACGCTTCCAGCCATTCGGACCCGGCAATACAGCGCCCGTTTTTTCTACTACCTCGGTGAGCAACCATGGCGATGCAATGCTCGTGGGAGCCGATATGGAGCACCTGAGAATGGATCTCACACAGCGCCAGAAACCCAATACACGTATCCAAACAATCGCCTTTGGGCAACCTACACACTTCGAGTGGATTCGCTGCGGCCGACCCATCGACGTCTGCTACCATATCGTCGAGAACCACTACCGTGGCTCGGTGACCATGCAGCTGCGAATTAAGGATATTAAGCGCTGCGAGCGAGGGTAGTTTTTCCGCCTGTTCCAGTTTCTTACTGCCTCCGGCGGGCGGGGATTGCACCCCCGCGGGTGCGTACTTTTCTTGCGTTTTTGGGTTTTAAGCACCGCAGGTGCTTAAAACCCAAAAGCGAGGTGGACAAAGTTCGGATCAAGTATAATTTACAGTGGAGAATAATATATATCGTCTTTCTGTGATCTTCTCCACGTCATCTTTGCTCGATCCTCTCCACGTCATCCTTGCTCGATCCTCTCCACGTCATTCCCGACGCCTGCTCCCACCACGTCATTCCCGACGCCTGCTCCCACCACGTCATTCCCGACTCGATCCTCTTTACGTCATTCCCGACTCGATCGGGAATCTTAAAATTCAAATATAAAAATTTCTCATTTAAGATCCCCGCATTCGCGAGGATGACGTGAGGGGGTCGAGGATGACGTGAGAGGGCAAGGATGACGTGAGGGGGTCGAGG
>JBCQVM010000015.1:0-42178 GCA_047173105.1 Rikenellaceae bacterium | reverse complement strand
CGTGACCCGCTTGTTGAGCCTGTTGTGGCTGTTGGCCGTGAGCTGCTTGTTGAGCCTGCTGTGGCTGTTGGCCGTGAGCTACAACCTCGGTTTGAGTAGCTCTTTGAGCTTGTTGAGCTGCGCGAGCGTTATCCGAGATTAGACCTCCAATTTGCAGACACATAGCGTGAATAAAGAGCATTGCATAGAGTCCATACGACCACTTCTGGACACTCTTCCAACGCTTTGTACCTAACTTGCGGTGCACCGAGTCGAACGAGGTGATCCAAAGTACCAAGAAGAGAACGGTCATAACTATTCCAAGAACAAAAGCGAAAGAGGTGATACCCGAACCCAATGCGCTCGATACGCGTGGACTCTGCATATATGTCTCATTATCAAAGAAGAACTGCCATCCAGTGAGGAAAGATCCAAACACACGCTTAATTGCGTGAGCCAAAACGGGGAATCCAACGATAATCGAGAGCTCCTTGCGGATCGACATTAGGCGGCCAACATACTTAGTTTTTGCGCTCAATGCACCCATATACATGATGATTACAATTACTGGGTGGATAAAGTTAGCGGCGCTCGAGAGCTCGCTCGCTGAGAGGCCGATGATAGGAATATTGCCAAGATTGAAAGGGAGTGTTACACCGATCAGGCGCGCTACCGATGGAATGATAAAACAAAATGAGATCACTCCAAAGATCCAGTAGTAGACCTTATAGTTCTGCTTGATCGACTTTGAGAGCGCTATAGCGAGCACTGTGTAGAGCGCGAGTGAGAAGAGAAATGCGAAATTCGACTGTAGGAATTCGATTATGTCTAATGCTGCGTTAATCATAATATTATTTTAGTTTGAGTTTATATTTATTGAGCAATAAGTTTGCCGATGCTAAGAATACTTGAACATTGAACCTCAAGACCCATGGTAGCTGATGCTGTAGCAGAGTCAATGATATAGATGCATGGGTAAGAAAGCGTGTTTGGTGCCATTGGAACATACGCCTTGCCATTCTCGATGTATGGCTCGCCAATCGAACTGCTACCTTGATCTACGAAGTCGGTCTCAGCATTTGGAAGCCCAGTTACCTTAGTTGCCGATTTTGTATCTACGTCGAAGATGTAGAAGTCAGCATCACCAACGTCGGTTTTGTGCGATGCGTTGTAGAGGTACTGAGTGTGGATAACGCGAAGAAGGAACTTAGAGTCTTCGATATGCCATACGCGAGAGAAAGTGTAGTTGTCCATAAGCGATTCAAACTCAAGGAGTCCATCCACACCAAACGATGAGTCGAAGTCATCCTCTCCATATTTGATACGCATTACGCTTGCACCCTTGTTTGTGGTCTTAACCTTGAGCTTGCTATCTAATAGAGTCGACTCGTCGGTAGTATCTACATATTGGCCAATCTCTACATCATCCTCGCTGCTGAGATCTTGGCTGTAGCGACGAGTTGTACCGGGCGTGAAGATATATACATACTCATCATCATCGTTTGAAACAACTGTGTTGAGTGGGTTTCCTGTTGTGCGGCCAAATGCCTGACCCATCTTGTCGGTAGTGATGAATGTAGGTTCGGACTCAAATGATCCGCTGAGTGGATAACGAGCGATAAATGCACTACCCGGAGTGAGCGGGAATGGTACGCCACTTGTCGCAGAGAACGAGTTCGAAGCATCGATAGAGTTTGTGTATGAGCCATTGCCCTGAGCAATGTAGTCGCTGTTAGAGCCGTCCCAACCGTAATCTGCGCCTTTCTCGATAGTGTAGCGAGTAACGCCCGTGGTTGCGTACGAGGCGTATACGTAGTCGCCTGCTGTTGTGAAACCAACTACGGTTGCAGTCTCACCATTGTTATACTTGTCAACATACTCTCCGATGTAGTTATTAGTGTAGTAGTAGTTAGTAGTAGCCTGTGTTCCCTCGGGATCGCAATATGAAGTAAGCGAGATCGCTGCATAGTAGTCGCCACTAACATCTACAATCGAACCATCTGTGTTGCCAGTAACTGTCACAAAGTCGGAAGCCAATGACGATGATAAATTGCGAGTCGTAGCAAACTTATCGCCCCACATACCCCAAGTGTGGTATGCAGCAGCAGAGTATTGTCTTCTAACCTTCATCATGCCCGATGCTGCGTCGAGATAGTATTGAACAACATCGGTAGCATCCGTGCCGCCATTATCCTTGATCGAGTAGAAGTACTTGTTATCCAAAGAGTGTGACCATTCCGATGCGCTTGTCGAAAGCTCGGTACCTTGACCAATAACCGAGATCGAACCCTCGTCGAGAGTCTCCGATGTGAGAAGCACCATAACCGAGTCACCGGTCGATGCTGATGTAGTTTGAGTGGTGATCGCAAAACGCATTTCGTCGACCTCGAGGCTATTGCTGTCGCTACTGCTACCGCTGTCGCTATTGTTGTCGCTGCCGACACTATCCTCTGTTGTACATGCAGCGAATAGAGCTAAAGCTGCAACTGCAAAAATTGTAATTTTTTTCATCTTTTGTTATTAATTATAAATTGTTTGGAATTACTGAAATATATTCACTCTGAGCTTTACGTAAAATGCTCTACCAGCCTTCTGTAGGCTATAATTGTCGTAGAGATCCTCATCGGTGATGTTGCGAGCCTCAAATGAGATATTGTAGCGATTGTTCTGGAATGCATAGTTAACTACGGCATTGTGTGAAAGCTGCGTTGGTACGGTCGCTTTGGTCGACGAGTCGCCGATGGATTCCCAATAGAGTGCAAACTCATTTTGGTAGAATAGATCGTAGATTATCGAGATCTGGTCATGCTTGTTGAATATGTTGTAGAAGTTGATCGATGCATCGCAACTGCCATAGAGATATGGTTGGTTGGGTATGCGCATCCCGTATGTGAAATTTAGTTGCGAGGAGGTCGACGATACATACTTCTCGGCATCGCGAGGATTGAGGCTATTGAATGTTCCGCCCACGCTAAATAAATTGTCGTAGTCGTATCGGGCAATGATGCTATAACCCTTAGTGAGAACTCTTCCGTAGTTGCCGTAACTTGCCGACGACCCATCGTTGCTCGCAGTGCGGATGATATAGTCGTGTGTGTCACGATAGATTAGCGAGCCATCGAGGCGCACAAAGTGCTTGTTGTCAAATGTGTGGGTGTATACCAAATTGAAATTAAGATTGTCGCTGGTCTCGGGCATAAGGTCATAAGAACCAACCTCCAAGCTATTGTCGCCAAACAGCTCGGTGGTAGTAGGTAGGCGGTAAGCGCGCTCGTAGGAGAGTTTGGCTTGCAAATGACGAGGCACCACGAAGTAGGTCAAGGCCGAACCGTAGCCAAGTTTCGAGTAGTGCATAGTCTCTTGCGAAAATAGTCCAGTATCTTCATCCTCCACAAGGCTTTGGCTCATCTGATAGAAGTGCTTTGCGAAGATCGTACCTTCCAATCTTTCGATTGGGCGAACCAAATATGAGAGTCCCGAGATCGACTTGGTGTTTATTTGTGGATCGTCGTAATCGTCATAGATGCTGGTTCCATCGATTAGCGAGCGTGTAATACGGCTTGCCGCAGTCACTGTATTCGATGCCGTGATATTGTGCTTGTCGTTTTGTGATACATACTTACCTGTGAAATTTGTGCTGAACGAATAGCTTTTCGACTCGCTGTCGGTTGGTGTTAGGTTATACTCCATGCTATCACCCAGCCAGTTGTAGCGGCTGGTTGCAGGGTCGGCATTGTGGGTATATCCCGAGTCGTAGCTGCTCACAAAGCGTACGTCAAGTCGTTCGGTGAGGAGATCCTTTTTCGAATACTCCAACGTCGGGGTTAGGGTGTTACCCTCGCTATACTTCTCTCCATAGACTAAATTCTGAGTCGTACCGGTCTGGATATCTTTGTAGTACTGCGAATAATTAAGGCTCAATGCGAAGTGGTCTGCCCATGAAGTGTTGTCGAAACCTATCGAGGCGATCACAGTCTCGTTGTGATATTTGTCATGGAAACGCTCCAAGTCGTAGACGATATCGTTTGCATCGAATGACGATGTGACTCCGCCCATTGGCAAGTCGCTGTAGTAGATGACATAGTTGTCGATCTTGTAGTTGTTGTCCGAATAGTTCTGAAATACGTTTATGCTATATGTGAAGCCACTTTTAGCCATTGTCTGGCCAAATTTAACGTAAGTCTTATGGGTGTTGAACGAGCCGTAGGAGTACGAGGCATCGATATTGAGGCGATTGGTTTTGTTCGCCTTGTTGGTGATGATGTTTACAACGCCACCCAAAGCATCGGCGCCAAACTCAATCGGCACCACGCCACTATACATCTCGATGCGCTCGGCAAAGCCCGCCGGGATATTGTTGAGCGAGAATGCAGCATTGTTGTTTTGAGGTATGCCATCGATAAAGATCTTCACGTGACTACCTGTAAATCCATTGAGGCTCAGTTCGGTGTCGCTACCAACGCCTCCACTCTCTCGGATATTAATACCGCTCATCTTCGACATCGCTTGGGTGATGTTAGCCGAAGTGTTCTTCATATCGCCAATCTCGATGGATTGGACATTGTAGGCAGTTTTGTTAACCGCCGCGCTTTTGCTTTCGGTTCGTACTGTAATCTCCTCGATATTGGTCGATAGGGTAGAGAGTATGATATTCAATGGTTTGTTATCCTTTGACTCGATATTGATACTCTGCGTGAGCTCTTGGTGGCTTATATGTGCGAAGATAATATTGTGCTCTCCCACTGGTGCGCGGAAGCGAAAACGACCATTCTCGTCGCTAATTGCACCAAATTGATTGCTTCCATCAATGGTGATTGTCGCAAATTGAATTGCGCTATTATCCTCTCCCGAGCGGATCTCACCACGAATCTCACCCATTCTTCCTCTTGTGTTGCGCTCCTCGGCCTGCATGGTGCGGGGCACGCAGAGGAGTATTGCCAATAGTATAAATAATCTCATCAAATAAATTCTTCTGTTCATTTTCCGAGTGCAAAGGTATGGGCAATACAGATGCGGCGCAATCACAAAAAATAGCTATTTCTACACCTGCTCGATGTGAAAAATAGCTATTTTTGACTAAAAAGTAGTATTGGTTGGATTCGAAAAACTAATATTTTTCGAAATGTACCTTAGATTCTACATATTTATTTTTAGGTGTTGGTGTGCCGTCGGCATATCCCACTGCGATAACCGCCAGAGGCATAATACCATCGGGCAGCTCAAGTAGATCTTGGAGTATAGCCTCAAACTTTTGGTTGTTGTAGGCGCCAGTCCAAACTGTGCCAAGCCCCATCGAGGTTGCTGCGAGCAGTATATTTTCGGTTGCTGCTGCGCAATCCAATACCCATGAGCCACTTATACTATTGTCGCCCAAAACTACGATTGCCGCGGGGGCTTTACCTACCGGAGGTTTAACCTCGCCGATCTTGTCGAGTGTAGCGCGGTCTTGGATAAGGATAAACTCCCAAGGTTGTTTATTCGAGCCTGTCGGTGCAGCCATTCCCGCTTTAGCTAACTCTACGAGTTGCTCGCGACTAACGGGCTCTGAGGTGTACGATCTGACGCTTGCACGCTCGTGGATACTCTTAAGAGTAGGGTTCGCATACTCTTGTGCAGATAGGCTAATGCAACTTAGACTAAGGATTGTCAAGATTGACAAAAATGATTTTTTTTGAGATAGTTTCATAGTAAAATAAATTATTGGTGTGTTAAAATAGGAAATATTTTTTTATCGATTTTGCGAATGAAATATAGACACATTATGACCTGTATTGCTGTGGCGATAGGTGTGGCGAGCCCAATGCGGAAGAGCGATACTGGTTCTATGAGGCTGAAGATGAAGGTGAGCGAGAGACGAATTAGGATAGCGCCGACTATCCCCTGAATCATTACGTATATCGTAGCCCCACACCCATTCAGATAACCTGTTAGGCAGAATAGTGCTGGCACCAACAACATCTCCACAACATAGGCGTCGAGGTATCTCCCTGCTGCCGCGATCACATCGGGGTCTTGGTTGAAGATCCCAAGTAGTATATCGCCGTGGAAGTAGCACATATATGCCATAAATACCCCTGCGGCTCCCGAAATCATCATTCCAACCTTCAATCCTCGTTTGGTACGATAGAAGTCATTTGCTCCAAAATTCTGTGCTACAAAGACCGATATAGATTGCATAAATGCCATAGGGATCAGAAGTATTGAGCTTACTAACTTCTCTGAGACACCCACAGCAGCGGAGAATATTAGACCAAATTTATTGACGACAACCATCACAAACAAGAACGAAAGAGCTGTAAGCCCACTCTGTAGTGCTACGGGAACACCTAATAAAACCACACGTTTCACATACTCCCAATTTACATTGAAAGTGCGCAGCCCCATCGAGTAGTTAAAGAGTGATCGTTTACGAATAATATAGACCGATATAACAACGCTCAAAGTTTGCGCTCCGACCGTGGCGATAGCTGCTCCCGAAGCCCCCATGCCGCAATATGCAACTAACACTAAGTCACCTATAATATTAGCAACACAGGCAATAGCAACAGCCAAAAGAGGTGTTTTGGAGTCACCCAGACCTCGAAAGATACTACCTAATACATTGTAGGCAAAAATCATCGGAACACCGATTGCGCTATAAAAAATATAGCCTCCAGTCTGCTGTATGGCCTCTAAAGGGGTATTCATTCCGGCAACAATGCCATCGCGAAATAGTAACATTATCACCATTACGACAAGCGATATCGCAAAGAATAGTGCGATTGAATTGGCAATGACCGCTCCGATTTCATCTTCCCTCTTCTCGCCACGCTTTTGTCCTACGAGGATTGTTGTTCCCATCGCAAGACCTGCACAAACCGATGTTAGAAAGTTAATGAGTTGGCTACCTGTCGATACCCCCGACACATCGTTTATCTGGGCAAAATTCCCCACGATAAACATATCTATTGCGCCATACATCACCTGTAGGAGTAGTGCGAAAAAAATGGGGATGGTAAAGGAGACTAATGCTTTTGTGACACTGCCAGAGGTTAATTTATTCTCTTTTTCGATATCCATTATAGATCGAATTATTGATTAAAGCTGTCCACAGCTCTTTTGCGTAACTCACGCTAATAGATATAGTCTATTCTTGATAGATACGCCGACCTATACTACAACCCTTTTATCCCTTAGCGTGGTGCAAAGCTACAAATAAAGTCGATATCTGCAAAACATTTTATTGCTATTTTTAGGGCAAATGCACAAAAAAATATACGTTGCAGATTATTTTGCGCTGTGGGCTTTAAGCATAAATATGCGAATTAAGCTTTGAAAAATATACGAAGTCAGCCTCGTTATTGCGGCATACGCATAATCTAAGTAAGGTTATAAGAATCTAACGTTTGCTGCGCTATCTCGTAGAAGCGTCCGATCTGGAATCCATCCACTAACCCGTGGTGGATGCAGATAGCCACGGGAGCCGATCGGTGACCGTTTACATTACTAATCTTACCAACTCCGATAAGTGGCTCTTGGTTGACGCCACCCAATTCGGATAGTGTGAATTGTGCACTGCTGAAGTCCAAGAATGGCATTGCGCTCACTACGGCAAAGGTGCCATCGGCGACATGCTCGATAATGGGATCACCACCTGCCGAAGCGCTGCCGATGATTGCTTCGGCTCTTTGGTAGAACTCCTCGAAGTCGGTGCTGTATGCAATCCTTACTTCGATGAATTCGCCATCCTCACCAACGGTGATGGGTGTAACCAAATCGACAGAGTCGTAGGCGTTGACCACAACCTCGCCATCTTCGCGTTGCACACGTAGTCGAAGCTCTTCGATGTCGTTTATCGCCTTGATCAGGGCGTAGCTATAATAGATAAATAGCGATCTGCCGCGACTCTTAGCTGCTCTATAGCAGTTGTCAAGATCCATCCGAACCGTGAACGAGATGGTTGGATTGGCCATAGCTACGAAGAATTCAAACTTCTTGCGGCGCTTCCAACTCTCCATCTCTACTCTTTGTTTTGCCATTGTGTCTCTGTTTATTGTTATAACACAAAGGTAATTAAATTTTTCTTGTTGAGAGAATTGTTGTTTGGTTATTTACTTATTCAACCCTTCGAAGTCTATAACGCATGTATGGCGTGGGGTATCCTATTTGATTAATTAGGCTTAGAGTCATTGTGGAGCGTGTGGTAGATTGTGCAAATTCGGATAGCTCATAGATGTCTACTTCGTCGAGGATTTTGGTCTTTTTGTCGGTGTATATCTCTATTCTTAAGTTATTAGTTGAGCTATCGAAAGAGTAGTTTAATGAGATGTGTTTGCCGTTAGCGGGAGCGATTTCAGAAATATTGCCAATAGTTTTATTTGCATTGAAGAAAATTGGAAAGAACTCCCACGTCATACCTTTGACGTATTCGGATGGCTCCCAATTTGTACCGTTGATTTTTTCGGCTCCAATGAACTCCCATTTGCCGATAAGAAGGTTTGCATTTGTGCTCATAGTTTTTTGTGTTTTATTTCCGGGAAAGCACAAAAAATGGCGCGGATCCCGAATGTTAGGCTCCAAGGTATCGGCAAACACCTATGCAACGAACAGACGAGAGTCCGTGCCATAGATGTATGACATAGACCCTGCCTGTTTATTACGTTGCATTAAAATTTTGCCGATTTCTGGTTCCTTAATAAACAAATAGTTATCTAATATGTATATATTTTTTATCTAATCTTATAATTTCTATTTTTTAATATGTTGCAAATTTAATTAAATCTTTCGTGATAAGCAAAGAATAAATATTTTTTATATCTTTGTAGCTAATACAAACGGAGAGTGCTCCTAACGAATGATGTCGGACAATTTAAAGAAAAAAGCGGTTCATGGGGTGATCTGGAGCGGGATAGAGTTATTCTCGGTTCAGGGCGTTTCGTTTTTGCTTACGCTTGTTATTGCTCGATTTGTGCTTCCTGCCGACTATGGGCTTATTGCGATGCTTGCGGTGTTTATATCTCTTGCTCAATCTCTTGTAGATAGTGGGTTTACGCAGGCACTAATCCAGAAGAAGAGGAGCGAGGAGGTTGATTTTGCGACGGTTTTCTACTTTAATATCGCCGTGTCGCTGCTCCTCTACCTTGTGCTCTTTGCCAGTGCGCCATATATTGCACGATTTTACAAAGAGCCCCAATTGGTGGCTGTCACGCGTTGGATTGGGCTAACGATAATCCTTTCGGGGTTAGCTATTGTGCAGCGGGCGAAGCTCACTATCAATTTGGATTTCAAGACACAAGCCAAGGCGTCGCTGGTAGCAGTTGTCGCAGGTGGCGCCGCTGGAGTATACTTGGCGTGCAGTGGTTATGGGGTGTGGGCTTTGGTGGCTCAAGCCTTGATTAGGGTCTGCGTCGAGAGCCTATTGTTGTGGATATTTACGCGATGGGTACCTCTGTTGCGCTTCTCGATCGAGTCGTTCCACTCGCTATTTTCATTTGGGTCTAAATTATTGATTTCTGGGTTATTGCATAGTGTATACCTTAATCTGTATACTCTTGTTATTGGGCGATATTATTCGGCTGGTAATGTGGGATATTACAATCGAGCCTACTCCTTAGCGCAGTTTCCATCCACCAATATCACGCGAATGATTGCGCGTGCTATATTCCCCATTCAGTGCCAGATGCAGGATGACGACGCGAAGATAGCCTCCACTTTTCTGCAATACCTGCGCATGAGCTGCTACATCATCTTTCCGCTAATGATTGGCTTAGCCGTTGTATCCGAGCCGCTTATAGAGCTTCTTTTGACCGACAAATGGCTGCCTGCGGCTCGACCTCTCTCGATCTTATCGTTGGCCTATATGTGGTATCCGGTTATGTTTATCAATAACCAGATGCTAAACGTCAAAGGCCGAAGCGACTACTACCTGCGTGCCGAGATTATCAAGAAGATTGTGGGCGTTGTGATCTTGGTTGTGACGCTGCCCTATGGTATCGAAGTGCTCTGCTGGGGGCTTGTGGGTTATAATCTGTTGGATATGCTAATCATTATCTACTTCTCTAATAAGGTCATTACGGTAGGGTATCGTGATCAGTTGCGTAGTCTACTACCCATCTTTGCGTTATCGGTGGTGATGGGTGTGGCGAGCTATTTGGCAATATGGAGCATACCTAATTGTGGCCTATTTACGCAGGTGGTGTGTGGCGTCTTGGCTGGCGTGGTTAGTTTTACGGCGCTCAGCTATCTATTTAAGTTTGGCGAGATGCAATATCTAAGGGGTTTGTTTAAGGGTAAATAACATTTTTTGCGATGAAGATTGATTTAGTATATTTATGGTGCAATGGTAGCGACCCGCAGTGGCGCAGTCGACGAGAGCATTTTGTCGAGACTGGAGCCGTGTGCGATCCGCAGGCTATCTGCGATGGTCGTATAGCCGACAATAGCGACTTGCGTTATTCGTTACGCTCGGTAGAGCTCTATGCGCCGTGGGTTAATCATATCTACATCGTAACCGATAATCAGTCTCCCGATTGGCTCGATACGACTAATCCGCGCATCTCGATCGTCAACCAGAATGATCTGTTCGATCCCAAATATCTGCCGCTTTATAACTCTTGCGCCCTCGAGTTAGGTCTACACAAGATTGAGGGGCTTTCGGAGCACTATATATATGCTAACGACGATATGATGTTGGGGCGTGCGGTATCGCCCGAATTCTTCTTTACTGCCGATGGCAAAGCTAAGAGCCGCTTTATCTGGTCGAAGAGTTTCAAGAGGTGCGATGATACCTATTCGCACACTATCAATCGAGTGCTCGATGCGATCGTGGGGGAGTATGGAGCAAAGTATGACTTCTTGTATCCTCACCATCAGATAGATCCCTATGTTAAGGGGAGTGTGGAGGAGTGCCTCGCAAAGTATTGTGATTGGACTGAGGAGACCCTATCGCATAACTTCAGGTCGCGTGACGATATGCAGCGCCATATCTTCTCGCTCTTTGCTGTGGCTACTGGTCGTGGCGTTGTTGCAAGCCGTTTTCGTCAGCAATTTAGTAGATTGCGTCAAATTATTTTGATGTTCTTAGGGTGCAGCAAGGGCGCAAATTCACTGCTTATAGGTTTAGAGTCTAAAGATATCGAGCGACCCGTAAAGCTCCTCAAGCCAGCGCTACTCTGCTTCAACGACTCCGAGAGAGCCACAGAGGAGGATCGCATCCAAATAAAGAGGATCTACGAGCGGCTGTATCCGCGGAAGTCTCAGTTTGAGCTGTAAGATTCATACAAAAATAGCTGCCTTGCGAAGGGTAGCTATTTTTCAAATTAATCAAAATACGCAGTGGTGAAGATAATATGGGGTCAGTTGCAATTCCCGTGAAAACGGGAATGACGGTTTACATATTATTGCCCACCGAGAATTAAGATATTTTTCCGGCGTGATGGGTTAGTTGGTGGGTTTGGTTCGACCTATTAACACACGACAACGGGACACAAAACATTGATCTAATGTTTTGTGTCCCGTGTTACTATCTCTAACTTTAAGATTGCCTTATAGCCTTTTTTCTTTTGCCTCAATGCACTCTGTCGCGTGCGGAACGCGTTGCAAGCGAGCCTTTGGAATCAACTTGCCAGTGGTTTTGCAGATGCCGTATGTCTTATTCTCGATGCGGATTAGTGCCATCTCGAGGTTGCGTATAAACTTAAGTTGGTGAGCGGCCAAGCGACCACTCTCCTCCTTGGAAAGCGTGGTTGCTCCCTCTTCCAGAACCTTGAAAGTTGGTGAGGTGTCCTCGGTGTCGTTGTCCGAAGTGTGGGTAATAGTCGCGCGGAGAAGCTCATAGTCCTCACGGGCGCTGATTATCTTCTTGTTGATCAGTTCTTTGAACTCTTGCAGATCAGCATCGCTGTATCTTACTCTATCCTCTGCCATATCGGTTAAGTTTTTATTATACGTAAAAATAGACAAAAAATCATAATTTGCAAAATTTAAAGCAGAAATTATATGTTTTTTACCTTTTTTATTAGCGCATCGCTAATAAGCAGTAATCTTCGTAGTGACCCATTACGTTGCGCACGTAGGCCACGGTTTGGCCAGCACCCTTGAATCGCCCATGTTGGACAACTTCGTGCTGGTAGTAGTCTGGGTCGTTCATCTTGACGAGGTATTGTGAAATAACCTCCCATGATTGTGAATCCTCACCAAAGCTATTTGCTAAGCGGCGAGCATCAAAAATTCGACCAACTCCGCAGTTGTAAGCTGCAATTGTCATCTTCAAACGATCCTCCTCAGAGGTGGTCGAAGGTAGTTTGAGCATCTTCTCTATAAGCGTCATCACTTGGTTGGCTACATAGATGTTGCTCTCCACGTTGTCTAACTGCTCGGGTGTAACGTCGAACTGCTGTGCAACTCTGGGCATAACTTGCATGATTCCTCGTGCTCCGCAGTGCGAAACTACGTCTGTGCGGAATCGTGACTCATGGTATGCCATGGCGCAAAGTAGGCGCCAGTCATTACCTTCCTTTTCGCTAATCGAGCGGAAAAGGTGGTCGTAGGGCGAGATCTCCACAGTGGTGGTTAGCCACTTCTTCTCGAGTGAGGTGATATCCTTAGTCTCCAATGAGGTCGATAGCACCGAGTTACTTGTTAATGTTAATAGGTTTAGTAGTGTTAGTGTAAATAAAAATTTTGTGTTAAACATTACAGTTTTCTTTGTGGGCAGTTCCTACCGCACAGAAGAGTCCTTAATCATAGAAGCTCCATGAGATACCAATCTTAAACATGCCGGGATTAAGCGGGTAGTCAGCCACCTGAAAGGCGTTGCCATTGCCAAATAATCCATCATTGACATGTTGGTATTTAAGAAAGATACGCATGCGTTTCCACTTTCCAGCCAAGTAGAGGTCGACGTAGGGGTAATCCCCCAATTCGACTTCGCGTTGATTGTAAAAGGTCGAGAGGGCGGGGTTATATCCCGGCATATAGTAGCTCGAGGTGTATCTACCATCGAGTCCTATTTGCATTCTCAAGACATTTTCGGTGACCCAAAATTCGTAGTAATACGAAAGAAAGGCGCTAAAAAGAGGAAGTGGTATAACTACTTGATCGGTGCTCCACTGCATCAATACCCTGTGATCTAAGTGAATTCCATTAATCTGGAAATCCTTACGAGCATACAGGCCGCTGACGCTAATCAGATCCCCACTCTGCGCAACAATACTGTTGGCATCGTAGTAGATCTTATCTGAGACTACCTCCTGCCATGCACTCACCTCGAGTGCGAGGGATGGTACCTCAAATTTAGCCTCTAAGCGACTCTTATTCTCCTTTTCGAGAGGAGTAAACCACACAAAGTGGTTTGAGAATAGATTTTCCTGCCAATAGCTTGGCGAGGTGCTCGACGTAGTCAAGGCACCCGAGAGAATCATCGGCTTGTTATGTATATAAGCCTTTAGTGCGATGTTGGCCGAGGCGCTGTAATCTCCTGAGCGATATCCCGAAGGATAGTACTTGAGATCAGCTCCCCAGTCTACATATCTTTTAATTTTGCCATCGAGCGAGCCGTAGGCAAAATAACTTGTTAACTTATCGGTGGTGAGCTGCCCCGAAAGGTATGAGTCCATCCCGAATTGTGAGTAGGTGTGGTGATCGATTCCAACACCTCCATTTATTGTGCCAACCACACCGTCGCGGTTCCATGGCTGAGCCTGCACATACAATCTATTCGAGATAAGCTGCTCGAAGAGCGTATCACAACTTGCCGAGGGGTTGATATACCAATTCTGGTAATACTCCTTCTCCTCGGAAATGTAGTTGCCATCCTCATCCTTCGATGATCGCTCATCGGTGTATGTAGCATAGACATCGGTATATCGCTTCGACCAACGGTTGTACTCAAACGAGTGGCCAAGGTACAAAGTCGAGAGGTGCGAAAGAGAGAAGTCACGCTCGGTCACCGGCTCGAGTGGAATACCGATCGATTGGTCGATGTAGATCGCATTGTTGCGGTATACATTCATAGCTGAGGCATTTTGGAGCTTGGTGGGTATACCAATATCCTTCTCAAAAACGGTATCGCGGATAGCCCATGCCCCTACTACACCACCATTCTCCTCGTTCTCCATTTTGTTATTGATATAGCCCGCGTGCACAGAGTAGTACTTACCGGTGTGCGAGAACGAGAGCGAAAGGTTCTTATTGTCGGTATCTTGCTGGTTGTACAGTCCCTTGGTTCCTCTCGACTGATAGTCGAGCTTGAAGCCAGTCGAGGGGTCGATGTTGTGGGCGTAGATCAATCCGAAGTTGGTCTCACGATAGCTTTTCGAACCTGATTCGAGGTATGTGAGCTGCGTGAAAGGACGCTTGAGGTTGGTGTATGCCACATTCTCCATACGGTAGAGGTATGCATCGAAAGTCTGCACGAACGAGAAATTTTGGTAGGTCTCGCGATCAAAATAATTGATCGGCTGCGAAGATTGTCCCAATCCACCTAAAGCCATATCACCTACGCCATCCTTGTAGAATGGGTAGTCTATGCGCCAATCATATAGAGTTGTGTCGATAGGCATCGTCTGCACCTTGTTGTACTCCTTGTCTTTTGTCCATGCGAAGTTGTTGAGTGCACGGATTGAGTCGTTGAAAAAGTACGACTCCAACGGTTTGCGGATCTTCTCCTCGACCTTGGCGGTGTCGGCAGGGTTACCACCACCGGGGCGTCCGCCTTGATCAGCTCCTTCGGGGATTTGTGCGTAAAGTGGTCTTGCAACGAATATTACAGTTGCAAAGAGTATTACAAGGCTCGTGGTGAACCTGAAGATATGTTGAGAATTTCTACTCATTCAAATTATTTTTCGCTCTCTTGACACCCTCGATAATGTTACTCACAGCCGAGACCAAGATATAAATAGCAACTATCGTCGGGAGTGCGTAATCGCGCAAAAAGAGGATTGCGGCTACCGACAACAATAAAAATATATAACGCACTCTATTCTCACACCACCTCAGTGAGCGGAATTTAAGTGCAAAGAAACGCATTGGCGAGATTAGCAAATATGCCATTATCGCCGAGATAGCTGCGATAGCCTCGCCGCTCAGGGTGATCTTGCCCGAGACCATCAACATGCCAAGCGACATGCAGAAGAGTGCATTGGCCGGTGTCGGAAGCCCCTCGAAGCAGCTCTTCTGACTTTCGTCAACGTTGAACTTAGCCAATCTCAGCGCAGAGAAGCAGACCATAAGCAGAGGAATCACCGCTCCCCACTTGCCCCAAATAGGGTTGTCGATATGTTTCTCGGCCATGTTAAATAGCGTAAAGAAAAACATTGAGGGTACCAAACCAAACGACACAACATCGGCCAATGAGTCGAGCTCGCGCCCAACCTCGGAGTAGGCACCCAAAAGGCGTGCGGCCATACCATCTAAGAAGTCAAACGCAGCCGAAGCAAGAATTAGCATAGAAGCTGCGAAAAAATTTTGATAGAGGAAAATCTCGATCAAAGCTACCGAACCACAGAATAGGTTCGATAGGGTCAATATGTTTGGTACTGTAAAGAGCTTTATTTTCATTTAACACCACATATTTAATCGTTGCAGCGGTGCAAAGTTACGAATAATTTTTTATCTTTGTAGCAAATGAGTAAATTAATCTTAATAAAAGTTATATAAAACCATGAATACCAACAGATATTGCGTAATAATGGCGGGCGGAGTTGGCTCCCGCTTCTGGCCTTTGAGCCGCAAAAACAAGCCAAAGCAGTTTCTCGATATCTTGGGGACTGGCAAATCTTTTATTCGTCACACCTTCGAGCGCTTCTTGCCGCTTGTCGATGTATCGCATTTTATCGTGGTGACCAACGCAAACTACCGTGAGTTAGTCTTGGAGCAACTCCCCGAGATCGCTCCCTCACAGGTGCTCTGTGAGCCTATCGGTCGTAATACGGCTCCATGTATCGCCTATGCGGCCTATTCGATCGCCTCGACTGATCCTACGGCCGAGATGATCGTGACCCCAGCCGACCACTTTATAACCGACGAGCCGACTTTCCGCACAGCGATCTCGGAGTGTCTCGACTTTGTCGCCGATCGCGATGCGCTAATGACCGTAGGAATCGAGCCCACCCGCCCCGAAACAGGATATGGCTATATCCAAGTTGTGGGCAATGAGCCAATCAATAAGGTTAAGTGCTTCACCGAGAAGCCCAATGCGCAGTTGGCTGAGACTTTCCTTAAGTGTGGCGAATTTGTTTGGAATTCAGGAATCTTTATATGGAATGTGCGCTCGATTATCGAGGCGTTCCGCACACATCTCCCCGAGCATCACAGTCAATTCAACTCTATCGCAACTACCTTTGGCACCGATCTCGAGGGCGCTGCAATCAGTCGCGTCTTTTCCGAGTGCAAAGCAATCTCGATCGACTATGGCATCATGGAGAAGGCCGACAACGTATATGTCAAGGTAGGTAGCTTCGGCTGGAGCGACGTGGGTACATGGAGCTCATTATTCGACCACGCTCCCTTAGATCAGAGTGGTAATATCGCCCCCGAACAAGGCTACCTCTACGATACCTCCAATTCGATTATATCGGTCAGCGACAAGAAATTAGTGGTGGTAAGCGGTCTGGAAGACTACATCGTAGTCGACACCGACGACGTGCTAATGATCTGCCCCCGCAACAAAGAGCAAGAGGTCAAGGCCTTCACCGAAGATATTAAATATCGTTCGGGCGAAGAGCACCTGTAATGGCTCAGCCATAATTGCGGTAACCAATACTACATAAGCTGTCATTATAAGCCGTCATTCCCGTGAAAACGGGAATCTTAAAAACTAAGTGTAAACTCTTCACTTAAGATCCCCGCTTTCGCGAGGATGACGTGAGGGGGCGCGAGGATGACGTGAGGGGGCGCGAGGATGACGCGTGGGAGTGCGAAGATGACGCGTGAAAGTGCGAGGATGACGCGTGAAAGTGCGAGGATGACGCGTGGGAGTGCGAGGATGACGTGAGGGGCGTAAGGATGACGCGTGGGAGTGCGAAGATGACGCAGCGGGTTTTAAGAGTTTTGTCTCTCCGCGGGAATTGCCTGACCCGATAAAGATTAACGCCGATAATGAATATTTCACTATCGGCGTTAATTTATTTTTATTAATGATTAATCATTTAAATGTCCCTCTGGCAGCGAACCTGCATACCGTTTGAGCGGTAGAAGTTCGAGTTGAAGATCTCGTTGCCGCTGGGGTCGAGGGCATCTATTGCGAAGTACATTGCTGTAGCGCGGGTTGTCGAGCTCTCGGAGGTTGTGCTCCAATAATATCCTGCCCATGGCATTGGCTTCTCGACGTTGATATTTACATTCTGGATCTTGCCGGTGATATATCCGCGGCGTCCGACTCCCATAAAATTATTGCTGTTACCCTCAGCATCCGAGAGCTTCCATCCGTAGTCGTTGGCTGCTGTAAGGATCTCGTCTTGGCTCATTGTTGGCACCATTAGACCCTCGTATAGCTCGGGCGATGCTACTCTCCATCCCTTTGGACATGGGTCGTATATTCCCTTTGTTTCGCTCCAAAGATCGTCGTTGGACTCTGCATATAACCAATCGTAGTTTGACTCCTCGACACCCATTAGATATGTAAGTGGGTTAGCGATGGTGTAGCTCACGCGACCCATGATTGGGTTTGTCTGGCAATATGATATTGTCACAGTCGTACCATATTCATTACGCATAGTTTTGTCGGTGGCACCCGCTGCGTTGTAGTAGTATGGGCCAACGAATGGATCCTTGCGCCCCCATTGATAATAGAGTCCATATGATTCGAGGATTGTGGTCTCCGAGAGAGTCGAGTTGGTGAACGATCCCAAGTTGTAACCCATAATCTCGATGTCGTTGAGTGTGACGCTCGTTGTCTCGATATCATTCTCGGTGATCCAGATATGCCAGCTCCAGAGAACATTATCGTCGGAGTCGTAGGCTGCAATTAAGGCATTACCTTTGAATAGATCGTCGGAGTATCCATCCTCGTCGTAGTCGTCCTCGTCGACAGTGACGTGGAATTCAACTGTGTTGTCATCGAGAAGTCGAGCGTATGAAAGCGGAGCGGGGTATGTCTGCCAAAGGATCTCGACATAGTCGGGCGAGATTGTCTGGCTGCTCTCGGCGATAAGTGTGCCATTGAATGAGTAGATTGCGCCGGGTTCTGTTACTGCGTAGCAGTTGGACTGCTCAGATGAGAGGTCAATATAGCTGTTGGTGGTACCTACGGTGAGGTAGTCGCTACCGGTGAGGTCATCCTCCGAGGTTGCGGTAAAGGTGATTGAGCTCGAGGTTAAGCTATTGTCGAAGTCCTCCTGCGTTGTCGGGCCATATACTGTGATCTTTTTGCTGCTTTTTTTGATTGTGATCTCCCATCCGTCGGGGATATCGTCTTCGTCGACCTCGAGGGTGTCGATGTTCGAACCGGTGAAAGTTATCACTTGTGACTCTCCAAGTTGCGAGAAGAAGATCGCTTGTTGCGAGAGAGTGATCGAAGCGCTCACCGAGTCGCTACTGCACGAAGGTGATACAAGAATGGCTACTGCGGTAAGTAGGGTAAAGTAAAAAGAAAACTTATTCATATCGTTTTTTATAATAGTCTTTGTGTTTGGTTTCCAAATATCTTGCAAAGATACATTTTTTATCTCTAAAATCATCTCTTTAATCTTAAATATTACTCCTCAAAGGTATAATTATTGCGCAGAACCCAATAAATTTTGAAAAATAATTAATATGAAAGATCTAAAAGTTATGATTGGTAGCACTCCTGCACCAGATCATTTGCACATCACAGTAACGAACAATGGCCCCTATTTAGTATATGGAGCACCACCATTACGTCAACAATTTATCGTGATCGACTCTTCGGGCGACTCTCGCAAGTATATGCAGGGCGAAGAGTTTTCGACCGAAAAGCAGCCTACCGCACTCTGCCGCTGTGGTCATACCAAGGGTTCGCCCTACTGCGATGGTTCGCACCACAAGGCTCAGTGGGATCCAATCCTCACCGCCCCCAACGAGTCGCTCTTGGCTCAGGCCGATATTATCGAGAGCGAACGGCTAACACTGGTCGACAATGATCACTATTGCGCCTATGCCCGCTTCTGCCACCCCCAAGGAGGCGTGTGGCGCCTAACGGAGGAGTCCTCCGATCCCGCAGCACGCGAGGAGGCTATCCGCCAAGCATCACTCTGCCCCACGGGGCGTCTTACTGCATGGGCTAATGAGGCGGATGCACCATACGAATTTAAGTTCGAGCCCGAGTTGGGTCTGTTGGAGGATCTCTCAATTGGAGTTTCGTCGGGACTTTGGGTGCGTGGTGGAATACTAATCCAGAAGGAGAACGGCGAAAAGTACGAGATCCGCAATAGGGTAGTGATGTGTCGCTGCGGTTCGTCGCACAACAAACCATTCTGCGATGGAGGTCACGCCCGAGCCCACTGGAACGATAACCTCGGCGGCGAAGCACGTGAAGAGATGAAGTTAGAACTTAAGGAGGTTGAGGAGGCTTACTGAAACTATTTTACAAATTGAGTACGTCATTCCCATTTTCACGGGAGTGACGGGAGGGGCAGTTTCGAAGTCGAGTGACTATATTTACCCATATTATTTTGTGCGTGTAGTTTTGCTATTTGCGAAAAAGTTGTATCTTTGCATATGCAATAGATGAGAAATATAGATGTCAGATTTTAAAAATATAAATATACGTAATAGAAGAGCCACCTTTGATTTTGCTATTATTGAGGAGTATGTCGCTGGTATAGTGTTAGTTGGCACCGAGATAAAATCCATTAGAATGGGTAAAGCTTCGCTCACCGATAGCTATTGCTATTTCGAGCGCGGTGAGTTGTGGATACGAGGAGTGAATATCGCTGAGTACCATTGGGGTACACATAATAATCATATCCCCAAGCGTGACCGCAAATTATTACTCAATGCCAAGGAGTTATCGAAGTTGGGGCGTTCGCTCCAAGATAAGGGGCTCACGGTGGTTGGGTTGAGGATGTTTCTCAATGAGCGTGGATTTGCCAAGGTTGTTATAGGTTTGGCCAAGGGTCGCAAGTCGTACGATAAGCGCGAGCATCTCAAGGAGAATGATGCCAAGCGCGAGATGGACAAAGCGATGAAGAAGTATAATTAAGAGAATTGGGGGCGCAAGCTTCGTTTACAATAAGATATAAGTAATGTCGTTAATACTCTGTATAGAAACGGGAACCGATGTCTGTTCGGTGGGAATTGCCAAAGATGGCGAAATGATTTCGTTGCGTGAGAGCTCCTTAGGGCGTGATCATGCAACCAAAGTTGCGCTTTTTGCCGAGGAGTTATTCGAGGAGTTAGATATGGCGCCCGAGCAGATCGACGCTGTGGCTGTCGGTATGGGGCCGGGCTCCTACACCGGACTGCGTATTGGAGTCTCATTTGCTAAGGGGATCTGTTATGCGCTCGGCAAGCCACTTATTGGAGTGAGTTCGCTCTCGATGCTTACCGAGTTGGCTCGCGAGAACTACGAGACCTCGATTTTTCAGGTCGAGAATTGGGATCAGGCGCGCCTTTGTCCGATGATCGACGCTCGTCGCATGGAGGTCTACACACAACTCTTCGATAGTTGCGCAGAGCCGCTTAGCGAGGTTTCGGCAGAGATTATCGACGCAGACTCCTTTGCTCAATATAACGATGGTCGCCCCTTGGTGATCTTCGGCAATGGTGCAGAAAAGTGCCGAGAGTTGCTTCCATGGGCTGTGTATGTGGAGGTGGCACCTTCGGCAGCGGGTCTTGGGCGCATAGCTCAAGCTAAGGCCGATCGAGGTGAGGTGGAGGATATCGCCTACTTCGAGCCATTCTACCTCAAGGAGTTTGTTGTGACAAGCTCGAAGAAAGATATTTTTGGAAACAAATCTACAAAATAAACAAACATAAACTAATCAACTAACCAACAAAATCTAAATTATGACAAAAACATCGAAGCAAAATTACATCTTACCTATCGTAATGATGTTTGCACTCTTCGCGATGATTTCGTTCGTTACGGGTCTTTCGAACCCAATGGGCGTAATTATCAAAAATCAACCGGGTATCCAGAACTGGATGTCTCAATTGGGTAACTTTGCGAACTTCTTCGCATACCTATTTATGGGTCTTCCCGCAGGTCTTATCTTGCGTCGTAAGGGTTACAAATTCACTGCCTTGACCGCTATTGGTGTGGGTATCGTGGGTGTTGGCGTTCAGCTTATCGCTGCCAACATGAACTACATTCCAAATGAGAGTTCGTTCACCCCAATCTTTATGGTTTACCTTTGTGGAGCCTTCATCTCGGGTTTCTCGATGTGTATGCTTAACACCGTGGTAAATCCAATGCTTAACACACTTGGCGGTGAGGGTAAGACTGGTAACCAACTCCTTCAATTCGGTGGTTCGCTTAACTCATTCTGCGCTACGATCGTTCCTATCTTGGGCGGTTATCTTATCGGTGATATTGCTAAGGCTCAGCTCTCTAACGCTATCCCTGCATTGCTTATCGCTCTTTCGATCTTCGTTGTAGTTATGATCGTTCTTTCGTTTGTATCTATCCCAGAGCCTCACCTCGAGAGCGCTGAGCAGATCGCAAAACCAAAGGATAAATATAGCGCAATGTCGTTCCGTCACTTCGTGTTGGGTACCGTAGCCATCTTCCTTTATGTAGGTATCGAGGTGGGTATACCTAACTTTATCAACCTCTTCTTGACAGGTGCTAAGGATGCTGTAGGTGCTGTGGGTATCGGAATGGATACTGCTGCTGCTGGTAGCGTCGTAGGTACATATTGGTTCTTGATGCTTATTGGTCGTCTTGCGGGCGGTTTCCTTGGTGCTAAGTTCTCGGCTAAATCTCAGCTCTCATTCGTTAGTGCAGTGGCTCTTGTGCTTGTTACTTTGGGTATTTTTATTCCTAATTCGGTATCGGTTGTAATGCCAGTGTTCCAATCTTCAATCAGCTTCGGTATGGTTGAGGTGCCTCTATCGGTTCTCCTATTTGTGTTGTGTGGATTCTGCACCTCAGTTATGTGGGGTGGTATCTTTAACCTCGCTGTTGAGGGTATCGGAAAATACACCGCAATGGGATCTGGTATCTTTATGGTAATGGTAGTCGGCGGAGGTGTTCTTCCACTTATCCAAGGTGTGGTAGCTGACCTTACTGCTAATTACATGGCTTCGTACTGGGTTATTGTTGCAGCACTTGTCTACATGCTTTGGTATGCATTCGTTGGCTGCAAGAATGTTAATCGTGATATTCCTGTGGAGTAAGCATTAGTTAGCTCCTAATTATATGAGATATGCTCGGGATTACCCCAAGCAGATCTTTTTTATTCCCCACCCACCACGTCATTCCCGCCACCACGTCATTCCCGCCTCCATGTCATTCCCGCTACCACGTCATTCCCGCGCAGGCGGGAATCTTATACAAATGCGAGGTTACATAAATTAAGATTCCCGCCTGCGTGGGAATGACGTAGAGTTTTCGTGCGTTTGCCCTGATAAAGTGAGAGCTAAAAGCCAATGAGTAAAAAAAAATCCTTATCTTTGCATAATTATATATATGTGTGAACGATGAAAATAAAATTTATATATCTTTTGCTTTTGTTCGCTACGCTTTCTTGTGGCGGCTTTGGCGGCTCCAAGCAGCAGGTGGTGAGCTCTGCGGCAGTTAATGTGGTGCCGCAATACTATACTTACGAGGTGGTTGCTATCTATCCTCACGCTGTGGATAGCTACACTCAAGGGCTTATATTCTACGATGGGCGCCTCTTGGAGGGTACAGGTCAGGTTGGTGAGTCGCGCCTTTTGGAGGTCGATCTCACCACGGGGCGCACCACGGAGTTAGCCAGACTCAAAGGATCGCACTTCGGCGAGGGAATCACCATCTTGGGCGACACCCTCTACCAACTTACGTGGCGCACTAATCGTCTCTTTATGTACGATGCCACCACGGCCGAGAATATTGGCGAGAAGATCTATTCGGGCGAGGGCTGGGGCATAACTACCGATGGCTCTAAGCTCTACACTTCGGATGGCTCGGCAGTGATCTCGGTGCGCAACCCCTCGACCTTTGCCGTGGAGCGACGTGTGTTAGCAACCGTCAATGGTGAGGCGGTGAACTTCCTCAATGAGTTGGAGTGGATCGAGGGCAAAATCTGGGCAAATGTATATACGCTCAATCAAATAGTGATTATCGACCCCGAGAGTGGGGCTATTGAAGGTGTGGTTGATCTCACGGGGATCCTTGCCGACGACCTTCACACCCCACAGACCGATGTGTTGAATGGAATAGCTTACGACTCCGAGGGAGATCGACTCTTTGTGACGGGCAAGAATTGGAGTCGGCTATTCGAAATAAAAGTGATTAAACAATGATAGATAGACTCAATAAGGCGCTCTCTGAGCGTATTCTACTGCTCGATGGAGGTTTGGGCACAATGGTTCAACGCTATGGCCTCGGTGAGGCTGAGTATCGTGGTGAGCAGTTTGCTGCGTGGCATTGTGACCTTAAGGGGTGCAACGATATCTTAGCGGTGACACGCCCCGAGGTGATCCGCGAGATACACTCCAAGTATTTGGCGGCGGGAGCCGATATCATCACCACAGACTCTTTTAATGCCAATGCGATTTCGCTTGCCGACTACGACTTGCAGGATTACGCCTACGAGTTGTCGAGAGCGGCAGCACGTGTTGCGAAGTCTGTTGCTCACGAATTTTCGGAGCGCAATCCCCTCAAACCTCGCTTTGTGGCCGGTTCGGTGGGGCCCACTTCGTCGCCCTCGTCGATGTCGACCGATGTGGCCAACCCTGCGGCGCGTGCTGTCACCTTCGATGATCTTGTCGAGGCATACACAGCGCAGGTGAATGGTTTGTTGGATGGCGGCGCCGATATAATCTTGGTCGAGACAGTCTTCGATACGCTCAACGCTAAGGCGGCGCTTTACGCTATCGAGCAGATCGGGGAGCAGCGAGCTCGCAAGATCCCCACGATGCTTTCGGGTACTTTGTCCGATGCCAGTGGGCGCACTTTGTCGGGTCAGGGTGTCGAGACGATGTATGCTTCGCTTGCGCACGCCTCGCTTATTTCGGTGGGGCTCAACTGTGCCTTTGGTGCCAAGCAGCTTTTGCCATATTTGGAGCGGTTGGCTGCCGTGGCTCAGTGCCGCATCTCGGCTCACCCCAATGCAGGACTGCCCAACTTGGCAGGCGGCTACGACGAGACCCCCGAGATGTTTGCCGACGATGTGGAGGAGTACTTGCGTCGTGGTGTGATTAATATTGTTGGTGGATGTTGTGGCACCACCCCCCAACATATCTACTGCTTGAGCCAGATCATTGGTCGCTACACACCTCGAGTTCAGCCCGCAAAGGAGCACGTTACAACCCTCACGGGTCTCGATACGTTGCGCATTACCCCGGAGCTAAACTTTGTGAATATAGGTGAGCGAAGCAATGTGGCCGGTTCGGCAAAATTTGCTCGCTTGATACGTGAAGAGCGCTACGATGAGGCGCTTTCGGTAGTGCGTGCGCAGGTCGATGCCGGTGCTCAGATTATCGACGTCTGCATGGACGACAGCATGATCGAGGGTGAGCGTACGATGCGCCACTTCCTCAATCTCTTGGCCTCGGAGCCCGAGATCGCTCGAGTGCCGCTTATGATCGACTCCTCGACGTGGGAGGTGCTTACGGCAGGCCTTAAGGTGGCGCAGGGCAAGAGCGTGGTGAACTCCATCTCGCTCAAAGATGGCGAGGCGAAGTTTGTGCAGAGAGCCAAGGAGATTCACCGAATGGGTGCCGCAGCTGTTGTGATGCTGTTCGATGAGCAGGGTCAAGCCGATAGCTTCGAGCGCAAGTGCGAGATCGCAGGGCGCGCCTACGAACTACTTGTGGAGGCGAACTTCCCACCCGAGGATATTATCTTCGACCCCAATGTCTTGGCGGTAGCCACAGGCATCGAGGAGCACGACACATACGCCAAAGCCTTTATCGACGCTACCAGATGGATCAAGGAGAATCTGCCGCATGCCAAGGTGTCGGGCGGAGTGAGTAATCTTTCCTTTGCGTTCCGTGGCAACAACTACATTCGCGAGGCGATGCACTCAGTGTTCCTATTCCACGCAATTAAGGCGGGAATGGATATGGCCATCGTCAATACGCAGATGTTGCAGATATACGACCAGATCGACGCCGAGCTATTGCCGATCATCGAGGATGTTATCCTCTATCGCTCGGAGCATGCCAGTGAGCGCCTAATCGAATATGCTCAATCGCACCAATCGGGCGGAGCTGTGCAGACTACTACAACCAAAGCTGACCAGTGGCGCGAACTACCCCTCAAAGAGCGCATAGAGTATGCAATGACCAAAGGTATTGCCGACCATATCGAGGTCGACACTCAAGAGGGATACGAGGCTTTGGGAGCTCCGATGAGGGTTATCGACGAGCTGTTGATGCCCGCAATGGAGCACGTAGGAAAGCTATTTGGAGAGGGCAAGATGTTCCTACCGCAGGTGGTTAAAACAGCTCGCGTAATGAAGCGCGCAGTGGGGCAGTTGACCCCATATATCGAGGCTCTAAAGGCGCAGGGTGGTCGTGAGGCGGGCAAAGTCCTAATTGCGACGGTCAAGGGCGATGTGCACGATATTGGCAAAAATATAGTCTCGGTGGTGATGGCTTGTAATGGCTATCAGATCAATGACCTCGGTGTGATGGTCGATACCTCGCGCGTGGTCGATGAGGCGATGGCGTGGGGCGCAGATGTGATCTGCATGAGTGGCCTTATTACCCCTTCGCTCGATGAGATGATCCGCGTGGTGGAACTCTGCGAGCAGCGTGGTTTGACTCTTCCAATCATCATTGGTGGCGCGACAACCTCGCCTCTGCATACCGCCGTGAAGATTGCACCGCTCTATTCGGGTGTTGTGATCCATGCCCATAGTGCCAGCGACAATCCAAAGATCCTCGCTCAGATTTTGGGTGAGGATGCCGACCTATATGCCGACCATATCCGTGCCGAGCAACTTTTGTTGCGTAGCGACTATGAGCGTGCTAATCGTGAGCGTGAGTTGCTTTCACTCTCCGAAGCTCGAGCAGCGGGTGCTAAGAATAAAGCGGTGGAGCCAGTCAAGCCGCTTCACACCGGCCGCTTGGTCTTCCCGAGCTACGATATCGAGGATGTGGAGCAACTTATCGATTGGAACTACTTCTTCGTGGCGTGGGGCATCAAGGGGCAATACCCAGCTCTGCTTAGCGACGAGAAGTATGGCGAGCAGGCTACAAAACTATTCGAAGATGCTCAGCGCATGTTGGAGCAGATCAAAGGCTCGCAAGCACTCACCTTGGAGGGTGCTGTGGCGATCCTTGCTGCACGCACCGAGGGCGACGACATCGTGGTGACCTCGACGCGAGGCAAGGAGGTTCGTATGCCGATGTTGCGCTGTCAGACCCGTGGAGAGGAGGCTCTATCGGTTGCCGATTACCTTGCCACTGAGGGCGACCATGTGGGTTGCTTTGCGATCACTTCGGCAGTCGATTTAGAGAAGTTCTGCGCACCCCTCAAAGAGGCGGGCGACGAGTATAGCGCCATGATCGCCAAGCTGTTGGCCGATCGCTTAGTCGAGGCATTCGCAGTGAGGCTTCATAGCTTCGTGCGTCGCGAGATGTGGGGCTACGAGACGGGCGAGCCATTGAGCCGCGAGGAGCTTCTGCGTGGAAAATATGAGGGTGTGCGCATGGCCTTTGGCTATCCTGCCGTGCCCGACCATTCGCTCAAGCGAGAGGTTTTCGAGCTGTTGAGCGCTTCGCAGACCACTCGTATGAAGCTCACCGAGAACTTTATGATCACCCCCGCCGAGTCGATCTGCGGATTGATCCTACCACGTGGCAAGTACTTTAGCGTGGGCAACCTAAGCGAGGAGCAGGTGGCCGACTACGCCGCACGCCGCACGATGAGCATAGACCAAATAGAGAAACTATTACCCAATTCAATATAACAATGAGAGTTGCAGAGCTATTAGAAAAGACAATTGCTGAGGGTCGCACACGTTTTGCCTTCGAGCTGCTTCCACCTCTTAAGGGGGCGGGGCTCGATGGAATCTACGCGGCGATCGACCCGTTGATCCAGTTCGATCCGGCATATATCAATATCACTTTCCATCGCGAGGGAATCAAAGAGGTTGTCTCGGAGTCGGGCGCGCATGAGTGGCATATCCTGCGTCGTCGTCCCGGTACGGTCGGAGTGAGTGCCGCCATCGAGCGCAAGTATGGGATTACTACCGTACCACACCTTATTTGTGGAGGTCATTCACGCTACGATATCGAGGATTCGTTGATCGACATGGAGTTCTTGGGTCTCGAAAATGTATTGGCGTTGCAGGGTGATAGATCGCAGAATGAGCGAATTTTCATGCCGCATCAGCAGGGACATAGCCACGCTGTGGAGCTTGTGCGCCAAGTTGCCAATATGAACAACGGTATCTTTATAGATAGCGAGGCGAAGGAGACTCACTGCACCGCCTTTTCGATCGGCGTTGCCGGCTATCCCGAGAAGCACTTCGCAGCCAAGAGTGTGCAGAGCGATATTGAGCACCTCAAAGCGAAGGTAGAGGCGGGAGCCGAATATGTGGTGACACAGATGTTCTTCGACAATCAAAAGTATTTCGACTTCGTGGAGCGTTGTCGCGCTGCGGGGATCAATGTGCCGATCATCCCCGGCCTGAAGCCGCTGTCGACCTTGCGCCAATTGTCGGTTCTGCCCGAGACTTTTAGCATCACTATCCCCGAGGAGTTGAGAGCGGAGGTAGAGCGCTTTGCCGACAATCCAGCGGCCGTTCGCCAGATCGGTTTGGAGTGGTGTATGGCTCAATCGCGCGAACTTATGGCGGCTAAAGTTCCTGTGTTGCACTACTATACAATGAGTAAAACCACCAATATCGAGCAGATTGCTCGCTCGATATTCTAAAAAGAAATGGCTATGGATCCAATAACATTCCGTCGACATATTCACTCTCACCCCGAGCTCTCGTTCGAGGAGCACCAGACTGCAGCTTTTATTAGTGCGGCGCTTACCGAGGCAGGGATCGACCATCGCCCGATCGCCTCGACAGGTATCTTGGCCAAGATCGAGGGGCGTGGCGATTTGAGCCGCGCGGTGGTTCTGCGTGCCGATATCGATGCGCTACCTATCGAGGAGACCACCGATGTGGAGTTTGCCTCGCAGAATCGTGGGGTGATGCATGCGTGCGGTCACGATATGCATGCGGCGATGCTCTATGGTGCGTTGTGCTCTTTGAATGCTTCGCGCGATTTTGAGGGCACTATCTTTGGAGTATTCCAACCCGGTGAGGAGTGTAATCCCGGGGGGGCTTCGCTGGTTTTGGCCGAGAAGCCTTTCGAGGAGTACGAGGTGGTGGCAGTGGTTGGGGCTCATGTGGATGCTACGCTCGAGGTGGGCGAGGTTGGTTTCCGTGCAGGTAAGTTTATGGCCTCGGGCGATGAGCTTCGTTTCGAGGTGTGTGGCGTAGGAGGTCATGCTGCGATGCGTTACAAACTTAAAGATCCTGTAGCAGCTACGGCGACCCTTATCACCCAACTCTTGGCACTAAACGAGGAGCAGGTGGTTTTGTCGATTGGACGCGTGGAGGCCGATGGCGCCACGAATGTGATCCCCTCGTGCGTAAAGTTGGAGGGTACTCTGCGTACATTCGACGAGCAGCAACGTCGAGCAACCAAAGCGCAGATCCGCACGATATCAAGTAGCGTGGCGGCGGAGCACGATTTGGAGATAGTTGTAAATATAAACGATGGCTACCCGTGTGTGGTTTGCGATGAGGCTTTGACCGAATTTGCAGCCGATGTAGCTAAACAAATGTGTAGCGTCAAGTGGCTCGAACCGCGCTTTACGGCCGAAGATTTCGGCTATTACTGCACGCTCTACCCATCGCTCTTTTATAGGGTAGGAGTGGGTAGCGCAGCAGGAGTGTCGCACACATCAACATTTTGTCCCTCGGAGGGGGCTATTACAGTGGGCGTTGAGCTGATGAGTTCGATAGCCCGCAAAAAATTATAAGATGAGAAAGAAAAAAAGTAAGCACGAATTTGATAGGGCAGGCTTCCTGCTAAACATGTTCAAGGAGATGCCAAACAACAAATTTTCGTTGAAACATTTGGCTTCAAGTGCAGGATGTGGTGACCGCCATGGTCGCCACGAGGTATTAAATATTTTGCAGAGCTTCGTCGAGCAGGGTCTCGTAGTTGAGACTTCGCGTGGTAAGTTCCACTTGGCCGAGGCTGAATTGCCACACCATGTGGGTCGCGTAGTTATGACAAAGAGCGGTGCTATATTTGTCGAGTGCGACGATCTCAAACAAGATATTCACGTTAGTTCATATCAGTCACAGCGCGCTTTGCATGGCGATGTGGTGGAGGTCGTGGTTGTACGCAAGTCGGCTCGTGGGCGTAGTGCCGAGGGCGAGGTGGTTCGCATTGTGGAGCGCAATCCCAAAGTATATATAGGTGTGGCAGAGGTCTCAGCCCACCAGATTTTTATTCGCTCTACCTCGCGCCAGATGCCACTCGACGTCTTTATCCCCAAGAAGAAATTCCCCGACTTGGAGGATGGAACCAAGGTGTCGTTTAGGATCAAGGAGTGGCCGGAGGGCACCAAGAGCCCTACGGGTGAGTTGGTCGATATATTAGGCGCTGTGGGCGAGAATGATACGGAGATGCATGCGATCCTGACCGAATATGACCTGCCGTATAACTATCCGCAAGATGTGGCCGAGGCTGCCGAAAGGATCCCCGCACGCATCTCGGAGAGCGATTACGCCGAGCGTCGCGACTTCCGCGATGTGGTCACCTTCACGGTCGACCCGGCCGATGCCAAGGATTTCGACGATGCACTATCGGTGCGCAAAGTCAAAGAGGGTGTGTGGGAGATCGGCGTGCATATTGCCGATGTGACGCACTATGTTCGTCCCGATTCGATCATCGAGCGTGAGGCGCAGCAGCGCGCAACCTCGGTTTACTTGGTCGATCGAACTATCCCGATGCTTCCCGAGCGCCTCTCCAACGAGCTTTGTTCGTTGCGTCCCCACGAGGAGAGTCTGTGTTTCTCGGCTGTCTTTACCCTCAATGAGGAGTTGGAGATCGAGGAGGAGTGGTTTGGTCGCACGGTGATCTATTCGGATCGCCGCTTTACCTACGCCGAGGCGCAGGATGTGATCGAGACTGGTAAGGGTGATTACGCCGAGGAGGTATTGAAACTCAACGAGTTGGCTCAACGCTTGCGTGCAGAGCGATTTAAGTGTGGCGCTATCGCATTCGAGCGCGACGAGATGAAATTTGACCTCGACGAGAAGGGGCATCCGATAGGAGTATTCACCAAGGAGGCTAAGGAGTCGAACAAGATGATCGAGGAGTTTATGCTGCTCGCCAATCGTCGTGTGGCGGTTTTCTGCTCGAAGCGTCGCACCGAAAAACGCAAATATGATCGCACGATGGTCTACCGTGTGCACGACGAGCCCGATGCCGAGAAGATCGACTCTTTCCGCCAATTTATAGTTCGTTTTGGTCATAACTTCAAAGCGACTAAGGGGGTGGCGATAGCTCGCGAGATCAACAAGTTATTAGGCTCGATCAAGGGTAATAGCGAGGAGAATGTGGTTTCGATGTTGGCCATCCGCTCGATGTCTAAAGCGCTCTACACTACCGAAAATATTGGTCACTATGGGTTGGCATTCCCATACTACACCCACTTCACTTCGCCCATTCGCCGCTATCCCGATATGATGGTGCACCGATTGTTGGCGCACTACCTCGATGGTGGCAAGTCACTCGACAAGGAGCCTATCGAGGAGCTATGTGTTCACTCCTCGGAGCGCGAGATCGTGGCGGCAAATGCTGAACGTGCTTCGATCAAATATAAGGCCGTGGAGTTTATGCGTGATCGCATGAATGAGGAGTTCGATGGCCATATCTCGGGTATGAAAGAGTGGGGCGTATTTGTCGAGATCGACGATACGCATATCGAGGGAATGATCCCTGTGCGCGACTTGGGCGACGACTACTTTGAGTTCGACGAGAAGAATTATACCATGTATGGCCGCTCTACGCGCGAGAAATTTACCTTGGGTGATGCTGTGCGAGTGAAGATCAAACGCGCCGATTTGGGCAAGAGAATGTTGGATTTCGTATTGGTTGAAAGGTTGTAGATTATGAATATCTCTGCGATTTTGGAGCGTTGCATGCGCCGTGAGATGATCTCTGCCGACGAGGCATATCTGCTCTACGACACAGCCCCTTTGGATGAGTTGTGCGGCGCGGCAGATGCCTTGAGGCGTGCCGTCGTGCCCAATCCCGAGGTTGTTACATGGCAGATCGACCGCAATGTAAATATAACTAACGTCTGCATCTCGGGCTGCAAGTTCTGTAATTTTCACTGCAAGCCCCACCAAACCGACCGCCACTTTATAACCACGGTGGAGGAGTATTGCTCAAAGATTGAGCGCACATTGGAGTTGGGTGGCGATCAACTTCTGTTGCAAGGAGGGCTCCACCCGAAGTTGGGTATTGAGTTCTACGAGGAGCTATTCTCGACGCTCAAACGATCCTACCCCTCGCTTAAGCTCCACGCTTTGGGAGCACCCGAAGTGTCGCATATAGCTAAGGTTAGCGGACTTACGACCCTCGAAACTCTCGAACGATTAGTCGCTTCGGGGTTGGAGTCTTTGCCGGGCGCCGGTGCCGAGATATTGGTGGATCATGTTCGTCGTCGTATCTCGCCCGCTAAGCCAAGTGTGGAGGAGTGGATCGAGGTTATGCATGAGGCACATCGCCTGAATCTGCCAACCTCCGCCACGATGATGTATGGTCATGTGGAGAGCAACCACGATAGGGTCGATCACCTGCTTAAGATCCGCGATTTGCAGGCTCGATGCCCCGAGGGTAATTATGGCTTTATTGCTTTTATTCCGTGGATCTTCCGTTCGAGCGGCACGGAGTTGGAGCGCGAGGGTGTCGATAGTCACTTCTCGCCGTTGGAGTATCTGCGTATAATCGCTATGAGCCGACTATTGCTCACCAATATCGATAATATCCAAGCCTCGTGGCTCACCGTGGGGTGTGCTACAGCTCAGATGGCACTACATAGTGGAGCCAACGACTTTGGTTCGATTATGATTGAGGAGAATGTAGTTTCGTCGGCCGGAGCTTCCAATCGCTTCGATGCCGAGGGGATACAAGAGGCAATTCGCGAGGCAGGCTTCACACCACGACTACGCAACCAACTTTACCAATTTAGATAATCCATGTATAATAGTCTAAGAGAATTCGTAGCTAAGTTAGAGCACTGCGGGGAGCTTGTAAGAGTCTCTGCCCCTGTCTCGACTCAGTACGAGATAACTGAGATCGTCGACCGTATCAGTAAGAGCCCCGATGGTGGCAAAGCACTCCTGTTCGAGAATTGTGGCAGCGATTTCCCGCTACTTATCAATGCTATGGGCTCGGAGCGCCGTATGGCTATGGTGGCCGGCGTGGAGCGTTTGGAGGAGCTCACCGAGCGTATCGACTCACTTTTGCGCAGTGCAACTACGCCAATGGATTCGATTATGTCAAAACTCAAAATGTTACCCCTCTTGGGCGAAGTCTCGCGTTGGATGCCTCGCAAGTTAAGCTCCAAGGGGGCTTGCCAGCAGGTGCAGATCATGGGCGAGGATGTATCTCTTTCTAAGCTCCCGATCCTCAAATGTTGGGGTTTCGATGGAGGACGCTTTATCACCTTGCCAATGGTCAACACGATCGACCCCAATACGGGAGGTCGCAATGTGGGTATGTATCGCATGCAGGTTATCGACGAGCGAACCACCGCGATGCATTGGCATATTCACAAAACGGGTGCACGCCACTATGACGCCTATCGCATGCGTGGTGAGCGTATGCCGGTGAGCGTGGCTTTAGGAGGCGATTTAGCCTATACTTATGCTGCCACGGCACCCATGCCCGACAATATGGACGAATACCTTTTGGCGGGATTCCTGCGCCAAAAGAGTGTGCGATTAGTTAAGTGTATCACCAATGATTTGTATGTGCCCGAGGATTGCGACTTCGTGATAGAAGGCTACGTAGACCCCGCCGAGGAGAAGTTCGTGGAGGGGCCCTTTGGCGACCATACGGGCTTCTATTCGCTCACCGATCGTTACCCACTTTTCCACGTTACGGCAATCACCCATCGTCGCGATGCAATCTATCCCGCTACCATTGTGGGTATACCCCCTCAAGAGGATGCAGCGATAGCAGTCGCCTCGGAGAGGATCTTTGTAGCGCCTATTCGCTTTGCACTCCATCCGGAAGTGTGCGACCTCTATATGCCAGCGGCATGCACGGCTCACAACTTGATTTTCACTTCGCTCGAGAGTCGCTATGCGGGACAGGCGCATAAGGTGATCCTCTCGATGTGGGGCTCGGGGCAGATGATGTTTAACAAATATATGGTTGTGACCGATGCCGCAGTCAATCTGCGATCCGAAGAGCAGATGGCAGGGCTATTGCGCAGTGTCGATCTCACTGACCGTGTCGTACGCGGCAGGGGTGTCTTGGATGTCTTGGATCACGCTACACCCACATGTGGTGTGGGAGGTAAATTAGCCATTGATCTCACAGGTGTCGTCGAGGGTAAGAGGACACCAAAGTGGGGTAGTGTCGAGGGCTTCGAGATCGACGATAGGCTTATGGAGCAGTGGGGAGTGTTACTTCTATTTGGCTCGCCGATGCTGGAAGTTGATCTATCGGAATTGTTAGAAAGTCTTGCGGTAGAGGATGTTAACTATGTAGCACTATTCGATGCGGCAGCCTCGCAGATGGCACCATACGACCTTTTGTGGTTAGGTGCAGCCAACACCGAGGTGGATCGCGATGTAGTGCAGCGCGGTGCGACGCTACTGTTCGATGGGCGCAGTAAATTGCCCGGCCGCGGTGAGAATCCTGCGCGCTTTCCCAATGTCGTTCTCTCGCGTCCCGATGTCGTAGAGCTTGTGGATCGCAGATGGGAGGAGTATGGGATAGGTGAATTTATCGAGTCGCCATCGCGCAAGTATAGCGTGTTGGAGTTGAGCGAGAAGGAGGATTGGTAGAGCTATGAAGATCGGGTTTACAGCTAAGGAGGCACGTGGAGTAGTTCTGCTACTGATAATCATTATGATTGTCATCGGCATGAAATTTTTCTACGATCATATCGAACGGAAGGCTTCGCAAAGGATTGTAGATCAATTGATAGTCGAGGTCGAGGCCGCCGACACTCTCCACCTCTTTGCTTTCGATCCCAACACTGTAACCCTTGCCGAACTTGTGCGCTTGGGACTAACCAAGAGCGAGGCGGTGAGCGTGGTTCGATATCGCGAGTATGGCAAGGTCTTTCGTATTAAGGAGGATCTTTTCACCTGCTATGGCATCAGCGATTCGATCTATTATGCCCTCGAGCCCTATATAGAAATAGGAGAGGAGTATCGCCTCAAGCGTCGCGAGGAGTATGCCGCGACCAATAGTTATGAGCGCCGCACAGAGACCAAGCGCGAGCTTTTGCCGCTCTCACCATTCTTGGTCGATACGGTAGGTACCAAATATTTGGTAGCAGTGGGAGCCCTTACTCGCCGCCAAGCCGAGGTCTTTGTTAAGTGGCGCAACCTCTCGGGGATCTACGATATGGAGGAGCTTCGTGAGTGTTACGTGGTCTCGGACTCCGTGGCGGCGCTCTTGGAGCCTTATGCAATTTTCACGCCGCAGGAGGATTCTGAGCCGCAACTTGTCGATCTGAATTTAGCCGACTCCATCGAGTTGCGCTCGGTCTACGGGATTGGCGAGAAGAGCGTGGTAGCGATCATGACATACCGCCAAATGTTGGGTGGATTCTACTCCGCCGACCAGCTTTCGGAGCTAAAAGTTATCACAGAAAGCAATTTTGAGAAAATAATTCAACAAATTTCTTGCGATAGTTGTGATATTTCAAAAATAGATGTTAACTTTGCATCCGCTAAAAGAATTAACGGGCACCCATACATAGCACCTAAGGCGCTACGAAAGTTGCTCAAAATAAGAGAATTGAAAGGAGGTTGGAGTACCGTAGAGGAGATGATCGACGATGAAATATTTACCCGAGAGGAGGCACGCAGAGTGCGTCCATATCTTCTTTTCGAGGAATTTGAGGTGCCAAAATGGGCTACTAAATAATTCCCCCACAAAACTTTCAGAGAATTCGACAACAAAAAGGCAGTTAGTGTTCGTAGCGATCACCTGCCGCAGCTAAGGTTTGACTAACCTAAAAGTTACAAAAACAAAATTAAAACAATAAAAAATATACTATTATGATTATCATGCCAGTTAAAGAGGGTGAGAACATCGAAAGAGCCCTTAAGAAATTCAAACGTAAATACGAGCGCACAGGCGTTCTTAAGGAGCTTCGTCGTCGTCAATACTTCACTAAGCCATCTATCGCTAAGCGTGTGGCTATGCAGCATGCAGTTTACGTAAATCACATGCACCTCGACGAGGAGTAGTCGTTTAAAGCCGCCTAATAGGTTCATCTTCGGCACTTCTCTGCGCTTTTTAATCCTCACGTATCATTAGTACGCTGCGGTTAAAAATACTCATGAAGCCCCAAAGCCAAACCCATTATACAACTTTAAGGTAGCAAAAAAGGTTGATCATTAATTTGATCAACCTTTTATTTTGGGTCAGGTGAAATTTCCGGTGGAGAAACGAACTCTTAAAACCACTACGTCATCCTCGTCCTCTGCTCGTCCTGCTCGTCCCTCTGCTCGTCCTCTGCTCGTCCTGCTCGCCCCTCTGCTCGTCATTCCCGACTCGATCGGGAATCTTATACAAACGCAAGGGAGTTAAGATTCCCGTTTTCACGGGAATGACGACTATATATTATTGCCCATCGCATTACGCGATCTATCCCTTATTTTTAATAACGTCAGTTTTGGATAAGAAATTCTTATCCAAAACACCTCTAAAATACGTCTCCCCCAACGGTTTGGGGGGAGAGGCAAGAGGGGGTTATCGAACATAAATCGGCTTTTTAAAGCCGATAACCTGAGTTTTAGATATGGGAAATGAATAAAACTCACTGGTAAATATTACATTTCTCTTATCCAAAACTCAGGTTAATAGTGTCTGAATCCCATGAGATCTATACTTTGTTCCTCGCCATCTTTGAGCCACTTTAGCTCTTGGTGGGTGGTGATCTTGCCGATGGGGTGGAGGGGTGAGCCGAAGCGTTGGAGGTATTCCGATTGGAGTTGTTCAACTTTATCGCTCGAGGCGGTTAGTAGGAGCTTGTAATCTTCGCCGCCGCAGAGTGCCGAGTGGAGATCTACCGAGGTGGGGATTGTGCTTAGCTCAATCTGGGCTCCAACCGCCGACGCCTTTAGGATGTGGCGCAGGTCGGAGGCTACTCCATCCGATATATCCATCATGGCATGCACTTCGGGGCGTGAGCCTAACCACTCGCCCTCGTTGACCTGAGGCTCGGGGCGCTTGTGCACAGAGGCCAAGGGGGAGTCACACTCTCCCTCGAAGATATCTTTGAGACCTGCGGCAGATTCACCCAAGGTGTCGTTGACCAAGATTACATCGCCCACCTGAGCTGCCGAGCGGCGCTTAAGGCATGCAATATTTCCGCGACCTATTGCCGTAACATTGATCGTGAGTGTCCCCTTAGAGGCGGTAGTATCGCCACCAATTAGTGCCACACCATACTTCGAGCTCAAGGCGTGGTATCCCTCCATAAACTCCTCGATGAAATCGCCCATAAGATCCTTGGGCACAGAGATCGAGAGTAGCGTGGCTACGGGTCGCACGCCCATCGAAGCTACATCGCTAAGGTTAACGGCCAACGACTTGTATCCCAAATCGTAGGCCGAGGTCGACGAGCGGAGGAAATGAACATCCTCGACAAGTAGATCGGAGGTGAATACAAGTGCCTCATCGCCCAATGGGAGGATGGCGCAATCGTCGCCAATACCCTCGAAAGAGTGGGTGGGGAGCGAGGCAAAAAGCTCCTTTATTTTCTCTATTAATCCAAATTCTGTCATTAAAGTTTTGTGATATATCAACAAAGATATTAAAAATATTTTATTATCGCCTCTTTTTTGTTATCTTTGTAGCGTGAAAAATTAGGATGATAGATATGAAGATATTAATACTCAACGGCCCCAACCTTAATCTGCAAGGTACGCGCAACGTCGAAATATACGGCTCAACCACCTTTGACCAATATATTGACACTCTTCGCGCCGCATATCCCACAATTGAATTTGGTTACTTCCAGTCGAATATCGAGGGCGAATTGATCGGTGCGATCCACGCCACGGTGGGCTCCTACGACGCCGTAGTGATTAATGCCGGAGGCTATACCCATACCTCGGTGGCACTTCGCGATGCTATTTCGGCCGTTTCGACTCCCGTTGTGGAGGTTCATATCTCCTCGATCCTCTCGCGTGAGGAGTTTCGCCATACCTCGATGATTGCCCCCGTAGTGATGGGTTCGATCATGGGTTTTGGGTTGGACTCATACCGCTTGGGTGTCGAAGCAATTATTGCCAAACTGAATACAATATAGAGAAGAATTTATGTTAAGAATGAAAAAGACAAAGATTGTTGCAACAATCTCAGACTTTAGATGTGAAGAGGCCTATATCAAGAGCCTCTACGATGCTGGAATGGATGTCGTGCGTGTCAACTCGGCTCACGTGAGCGAAGAGAGCGCAACAAAAGTTGTGCGTAATGTACACAAAGTAAACCCTGCGATCCCTGTGATGATCGACACTAAGGGTCCCGAAATTCGAGTTACAACAATTGCCGATGAGTACCAAGGTGCTATCGAGTACCAAGTAGGCGACGTGGTTTCGGTGCGTGGTACCGCTACCGCTGAGCTCACACGTCGCGATACAATTTATATGAATGTTCCCTCGATCGTTGCCGATATGTCGGTGGGTAAGCGTATGCTTATTGCCGATGGGGCGCTCGAGATCGAAGTTACTGAGAAGCTCGACGAGGAGTTGATCTGTAAGTTTACAATTGCCGGCGTACTTAAGTCGCGCAAGAGTGTTAATGTTCCGGGTGTGAGCATCGACCTTCCCTCGATCACCGAGAAGGATCGCCGCTTTATCCTTTGGGCTATCAATAACGACGTCGACTTTATCGCTCACTCGTTCGTTCGTAGTGCAGCCGATGTTAAGGCGGTTCAGGATATTCTCGACGAGCACAATAGCTCGATCAAGATTATCTCGAAGATCGAGAACCAAGAGGGTATCGACAACCTCGACGAGATTATCGAGGCTTCGTACGGAATTATGGTCGCACGTGGTGACCTCGGTGTGGAGCTTCCAGCCGAGAAGATCCCCGGAATCCAGCGTATGATCGTCGAGCGCTGTACAGCAGCTAAGCGTCCGGTGATTATCGCTACGCAGATGCTCTACTCGATGGTCAATTCGGCTCGTCCTACACGTGCCGAGGTGAGCGACGTTGCCAGCGCAATCTACGAAAGAGTGGATGCAATCATGCTTAGCGATGAGACAGCTATGGGTGATTACCCCGTAGAGTCGGTTTCGACGATGGCTCGTATCGCTCGCGAGATCGAGAGCGATGACCAGCACTTCGCGCCAATGGTCGATATCGACATGGTGTCGGTAAACCACGAGATCACAGCGCAGTTGGCTCGTTCGGCAGTGCGCGCTTGCAATAACCTCAATGTTCGCTACGTGATTTTGGATACGCAGACCGGCCGCACGGGTCGCTACCTTTCGGCATTCCGTGGTCGTAAGACTGTTATCGCCGTATGCTATACGCGTCATGCGCAACGTATCTTGGCACTTTCGTATGGCGTGGTGGCAATCCTAAGAAACGAGCACTCCGACAAATACCACTTTATCACCGATGCATTGGACTATATGGAACACTACGTCAAGCTCAATACTCGCGATATCATCGTAGTAGTGGGCGGCAGCTTCGGCCCCGGCCGAGGAGGCTCTTACGTAGAGATCTCCCGCATCGAAGAGCTCCGCGAGCGCGAAGCCCGCATGCTCGCCGAGGCTAAGTAGAGTCTACGACATAGAATTAAAAGCGCTGATCTTTTTCGAGATCAGCGCTTTTTTATAAGTATGAGATAAATGTTACTTACTCTCAATAGTGCCGCCATCGACGACATCCCAGCCATTGATAACAGAGTCGAGAGTCACTTCACGATCAGCCAAACTCCAGTTAAATACGTATTGTTTGCCTGATGTCATCTCAAAGTCGGCATCCAGTACCCAGTCATAAACAAGTCCACTAACGGTGTAGGTTGCAAGCGTGGTGCCTGAAGCTACAGCCTGAGGAGCAAGGATCACTTTGCAGCTCGCAGTGCCGTTTGATGCAGGGATCACAGTAACGCTATCGCCAATTGCCGATACCGAGCCAGTTTTGATACCATAGCGCAAACCAGTTTTTGCATAAAACTCGATTGAGCCGCTATCATCTCCCGCAATAGAAATTACAATCGAACTCATCTTGTGGTCGAACGAAAGTTGTGGGATAGAGTCAGACGAAGCGATCGACGCAAAGAGCATATCGCTCGCAGTGAATGCGCCATCTGCACTTTGGTCTGCCTCGGCGTAGAAATCAAGCGAAGTTTGCAACGAGCTAACAGCAGGATATACAGCATAGAAACTATATGTAACATCGTCGGCACTGTAGATGATCGGATCATCGCTCATAAAGAGTGACCCGTTGTGAGTGTACTGCGCTGCATCTTTGATCAGTGTACTGCTTGCATCGTAAGCCGTTACGGAGATGACGTCACCCGACTCAAAATTGGTGTCGGTAACCTTGGTCACGGCATTGATACTCGATGTAAAGGATAGTTCCGTTGTCGATGGTGTAGGCTCTGTTGTCACTACATCTTCGTTTTGGGTTAGCTCATCGCAAGAGCTCAACATAGCCACTGAGGCTAATAGGAATAGGATCTTTTTCATTGGTTTTTGTTTTTTATTGTTATGTTTATTCGGTTACTGTAATTTCGTAGAATGTGTAGGCAGTGGTAGCACCCTCAGTATTGAATGTTGAGAAAATATTACCATTTACGTGGGCTTCATTCTCTTTGCCTATAGTTAAAAACATATTTGTTGTTGTTAGACTGTTAAATAGCGTTCGGCATTCTACGATCTTAGATTCTGTTGCTATTGTTACATACATTAAATCTGAGCAACTGTAAAATGGTGAGGAAGTAGTGGAAAGACTCCCGCTACTACCACCAGAGAAGGTTGTAAACTTAGGTATTGACAATGAAATCAATGAGGAACAACCACTAAATGTTGATGTATTAATAGTTGTCACATTTGGGATATATATATCTATTAACTGCGAACAGCTACTAAATGCACTCGACTCTAAGAAAATAGCATTTGGCAGCGAAACAGATATAAGGTTAGAGCAACTACTAAAGGCAGAAGACCCTATAGTGACAGCATTTGGCAATGATACGGAGACAAGATTTGTAATAGATTTAAAAGCACTACTCCCAACAGAAACGATCGATTCAAGTGTAAGGCTCAACAAAGAGGAACAACCACTAAAAGCAGTACTTCCAACAGAAAGCACTTTTGGTAAATAGACGTTGTTAAGAGATGTGCAGGGGTAAAAAGCGTAGCTACCTATCGATATGGCACTTGGAAGACTAATGCTAACCAAGCAGGTTGAATAGTTGGTGTGATTAGAGCTGCTACTGCCTGTGCTCCTTAGCGCCTCGTCAGGCACACTGACAAGATTAGGGAACTCAAGCGAAATCTCACGCGTGTCGACCTCGGAGCGAGAGATAGTATTAAGGGCATCTCGCAACCCATCGCAACCATCGGTGCTTGCATATACATCATAGATAATCCAAGTGGTGGCAGTCGAGGGGTATGATGTTGCGCTATAGTCATCAAGGCGTGAGTAGGCGATATCGGTGCTTGCCTCTCCTTCGGTGCCCTCCCATTCATTGATAATTCCTTCGGGGATAAAGTTATTGATATCCAAGTCCCATATGTATGAATATTGGTATCCCGATTCAAAAGTCATTGCCTCGAGTGTAGTCCACTCATATACTTGATCGCCAACGGTGAGGGTCGCAAATAGAGTGTTTGCACTAACCTCCTGTGGCGCTATGATGCTTTTATATTTTGTATCGACATCTTGGATCGAAGTGATTGTTGTGGAGTTGCCCGTTGCCGTGTAGGTCTGTGTTGAGAGATTACATGTGGCATTGTTTTGGGCGTTCAATGTTAGAATTGCCCCCTCGCAGTCGTCGCTCGGAATTACACTAATCACGATGTTTGACATTACGTGGTCGAAGGTTAGTCCAGGCTGTCGCTCGGTAGTTGGGCTGCTCACAGCAACTAATAGGTCGCTCATCTCGTAGGTATCGTCGATGCTTTGATCTGCTGCTATTTCAAAATTAAAACTCATAATTGAGCTACTCTCTTGCGCGGGGTAAACGGCAGTAAAAGTGAGCTCTTGAGTAGATGATTCATATTGAATCGGTGTGTCACTATCGAAATAGTAGCCATTGTAGCCATAGAGTGTATTTGTTGATAACGCCTTTGTCCCATCGTAAGCAGCTACCGAAATTGTGTCGGATATTTCAAATCCACTTGAATAGACACGCGAGGTAATCTCGCTTGTGAAGGTTACGCTGAGCGTTGCGCTTGATGGGGCGGCAACCTCCGAGTCTTTGGCGCAACTCCATAGTAGGAGCGTACACAAAGAGAGTGTTAATAGTTTCTTCATAGAATTTTGTTTTTGTGTGCCCTTGTCCCGAGCAGTTAATATTATAACTTTGGATATACACACAAAAAAACGTGGACAATACCTTTTATTTGTTTTTCGAGGTCTTAGGATACCGTACAGTCAAATAAATGAGTAAAGCCCACGAACAATGGACTGCGATATGCAGACCACCTCGTGAGCGTTTACGCCTTACTCTTGACTGTTTCTTGAAAGTTCCTAAGTTTCGAAAAACAAGATTAAAGCTAACGCTTTTATGTATGCTCAGATGTAATAAATATGCTGAATTCAACCTGCAAATGCAACTGAATTGAGGTCAAGAAACTATAGGGACATAAGAAAAGGCGAAACAAATCGGAGCCAGGCTCAAATTTATTCCGCCTAAGCGATAAAA
>JBCQVM010000014.1:0-42394 GCA_047173105.1 Rikenellaceae bacterium | reverse complement strand
ATCGGGACGCTCGAATTTGTCGCGACGCTCACCGTACTCTTTACGCTCGCCGAATGGCTTACGGTCGCCGTATTGTTTACGCTCTCCGAATGGTTTGCGATCTCCGAACTCTTTACGCTCGCCGTAAGGCTTGCGATCTCCGAACTCTTTACGCTCACCGAATGGCTTGCGATCTCCGAACTCTTTACGCTCGCCGTAAGGTTTGCGATCTCCGAATTCTTTACGCTCGCCGAATGGCTTGCGTTCTCCGAACTCTTTACGCTCTCCGTAAGGTTTGCGTGCACCACCATTACCGCTTTTAGGGCGGTTGTCATCCGTAAAATTAGGATTGTACGATGCACGTCGTGGTGCTCGTTGCTCCGAATCAGCAGCATCACGCTGCAAACGCGGACGTCGCTCAGCTCTCTGATTTGTTGTTGCTTCTTCGCGTTTGTCGCGACCGAAACGTGACAGCGTCTTAGCTGAGTCGTTCTTGAAATCTCTCATAGATTGTTGTAAATTATTATGTTAACGCCACAAAGGTAATCTATTTTTTTCGATCTACCATCCTTTGTCCATAAGAAATGACTATAGGTTGTGTAATTTAGATACTTTGCACTATCTTTGCAGGGTAAAACAGTCGAAAATGAACCGTGAAATCCTGCGTATAGCGCTCCCCAATATCATCTCGAATGTCACAGTGCCCTTGATGGGAATTGTGAGCACCGCCATTGCTGGCCATATTGGAAGCGATTCGGCTGGGATGATCGGTCAGCTCGCTATAGGCGCCTCAATATTTAATTTCATCTACTGGAATTGTAGCTTCGTGAGGATGGGAACAAGTGGGCTCACTGCGCAAGCATTCGGCCGTGGTGATCTCGCCGAGACTACACGCATGCTTCTGCGAGCTCTTTCGATTGCACTGCTCTTGGGAGTGGTAATCCTAATCTTCAAGAGCTCTGTTGCTGCGGGTGCTGTGGCGCTGATGAATGGTAATGATGTGGCATTAGAGTATGTCTCGGCACGTATTTGGGCTGTGCCGGCCTGCATTATCCTCTTTGGGTTTAATGGGTGGTATACCGGAATGCAGAATGCTATAATCCCGATGGCGGTGGCGATATTTGTGAATGTGCTCCATATTCTACTGAGCTACTATATGGCGATGGTCTGTGATATGGGGATCCTCGGAATAGCCTACGCCTCGGTGGTTTCGCAGTGGGCGGGAGTGGTATTGGCGGTGGTATTGCTTGTAGTGCGCTACGGCAAGAGCTTGATGCTTAGGGGATTGTCGGGGGTTTATGCTTGGGCTCCGCTGTGCGAGTTCTTTGCTGTGAATCGCGATATTATCATCCGCTCATTCTGCAACGTCTGTGTCTATTCATTCTTCACGGCCTCGTCGGCTCGCATGGGTGATAAAAATATTTTGGCTGTAAACACACTTCTCCTCGAGCTCTTCACCCTTTTTTCGTATATGACCGATGGCTTTGCTTATGCGGCTGAGGCTCTTACGGGTCGATATGTGGGTGCACGCGATAGAGAGTCGCTCAAGCGATGCATCTATCTCTCTATTCGATGGTCGCTGGTTATTGCTGCCGTGTTTGTGGCTGTTTATATTGCGGGGTGGCGCTCGATCTTAGGACTCTTTGTGAGCGATGGGGAGAGTGGTGCAGCCGTGTTGGAGTTGGCCGGACGCTACATCGGTTGGATCGTGGCGGTGCCTATTGCCTGCGCTCTGCCGTTCCTCTTCGATGGAATTATGGTCGGTGCCACAATGACCCATGTGATGCGCAATTCGATGATCCTTGCCGCAGCGGGCTTCTTTGTGATCTACTATGCGCTCTATCCACTGCTGGGTAACAATGCCCTATGGTTGGCCTTTATCCTATTTGTGGTTATGCGTGGTGGTTTTCAATATCTTATGACTCGGCGCTTGACCACTATATTCGATAAGGCTTTGTAGATAAATAATGCTCGTACTTTGCAGTATGAGCATTATTTATAAAGCAGGTCAGCTTACTGAGCTGAACCAACGAAGGATATCTCACAACCCATACAAGAGAAAGTAATTGATAGGGCATCCTCGCTGTATGTGCCTGAAGTATCGGTGATGATGTAGCTGCTTACATCTTCGACAGCTACGTCGACTCCACCCACTTCCATTGTAACCTCAGGGGTAAGCGATGCAGCCTCGAAAGTACCGTCGCTATCGGTCTCAATGCCCGAAATGGTGATATCGATAACGGGCATATATTGATTGAACTGAGCATCAACCATTACAATTGTAAGTGTGCCATCCTCATCGGCTACATAATATTTCATAGTGTCGATTTCGTAACCATTCGATACGGTTGTGCTACCTGTGTAGAGAATCATATCTTCGATCTGATCGTCGTCGTCAAGAACATCCTCAAAGTCGTCGGTTGTGTCATCTGCTGCATCCTCAATTTTGTCACATGACGTTGCAAATGCTGTAGCAGCTACAAATAGTAGCATTAATAATACTTTTTTCATCTTTTTTGTTTTATAAATTAATAGTTAATGTTGCTCCAATTGTTCGAGGTCGTCCACACTGGACAAACTCCTTATCCATCGAGAGGAAGTAGAATGTGTTATACTCCTCATTAAGCAGGTTTTTGCCCCATAGCGATAGAGAGTATCTGTTGTGCTCAAGGCGGATCGAGCTGCCAAGAAGTGTGTATAACGACTGCGAACGGGTGTTCTCCTCATTCCAATAAATTTTTCCAGCTCCACTATCATTGATAGAGAATATAACTTTGTCAGCCCAGCTGCTATTGACTGGTAGTGAGTAGTTTATCTCAGCGAAAAAGGTGTTTTGGGGTGCATATGGGACATACATGCCCGCATAATCATCCTCACCGCTCACATAATCAATAAATTTTGCGTTGGTGTAACCATACGAAGCGTTGAATCTGATCTGCTCCGAGAGAGCGGCAGCTACAGATGCTTCGATGCCATAGCTGCGCGATCGACCGGCGTTGGTCATCATGCGTCCTGTTGTTTCACCTTCGGGGAAGACCGTGAGTTGTTGGTTGCGACAGTCAATATAGAAAAGCGAGGTGTTAACAATCAGTGAGCCCGAAGGGGTTTCAATATGGCTTCCAATCTCGTAATTCCAACTATGTTCTGGTTTGTAGGTGATTATTTCCTCGGTGTCGTATGTTGATGTGTTTGGAATGTTAAACTCCTCTTTTACTTTTGTTTGGAGGATGTCTGAGAAAATTTGAGTGTTGAATCCTCCGGCTTTGTACCCTTTTGATATTGAGGCGTATAGTGACGATTGCTTGTAGTGTCCAACCCTATATTGAACATTGACTTTGGGGAGAATTTCGAAGTAGCTTAGCGACGTATTGTCGATAGTGTTGATGTCGACCGCTACCGTAGCTTGCTTCTCATCCATGGCGTTGTAGAGTGAGCTGCTTGTAGTGCAATAATTGTGATATTTTAGAGAAGATTTTTCGTAATCGATTCGTGCACCCGCTGCAATTTTCCAATTTCCGCTTTGGAAATCAGATTCATGATATGCTGCTGCGCCATATGTTTGAGTGATAAAATCGCTGTTGAGTACAAACTCATCTTCGTCCCAATCGTAGTATTGTGAACCTAAATATTGGTTAGCACTGGTTAGGATAAGTTGGTCGATACCATACTCACGGAAAGTTACGGGAGCCTCCATGTATTGGTGTTTAAAGAAGCTAAATATGCCAAATAGGTAGTTGTAGGGCGAATCATTCTCGCTGCGATAGACTATATCCTCGGTGATAGAGTGCTCGGTAATCTTTTGTTGAAGTGTAAAATAATCATAAGCAGTGAAGTCATTATCGAGTAGCATATCATCGTTGAGATATTGATAGCTTGTGATCGAAGATAGCGAATATCCTTTGCCCTGATATTTAATTGTTGTGCCATTGCTTAGAACGAAACGATCGTAACTCGATGGATCGTTATAGTTGACCTCGTCGCTATCCATTAGGCGATAGGCATAGCCGCCTTGCTCGAGGGTCGAGGCGGCTGTGGTGTTCTCTACTCTGAGTCCGTTGTGGCCTCGGTAGGCCACCTTGAGGCGTGCCCCAAAGCTCTTTTCCCAATCGCAGAGCTCGCCCGTGTAGCTATTCTCGAAGAAACCGTCGGTGGAGTTGTGGTAGATTGAGATGGCGGTGGCTAACTTCTCGGAGTGGAGGTTGTAGATAGAGGCGCGAAGTGAGTATGTGTTGCCGCTGCTATACTCTGCGCCTATCTTAACTCCCTGATAGTTAAATGGTGAGAGGGTGTATATATTCATCACGCCACCCATCGTATTGCGGCCATAGAGCGTCGATTGCGGCCCTCGTAGCACCTCCACTCGCTCAATATCCATCACCTCCGTATCGAAGCCATTTTTGTTGAGATAGGGTACATTGTCTATATTAAGACCCATCACCGGTTGGTCTATGCGCGCCCCAAGACCACGAATGTAGATCGACGATGTGGTGCGCGAACCGTAGTCGGGAATGTGGAGGTTGGGCACCGTTGTGCTTATATCCTTGATCGCTGTAACCCCCTTACGTTCAATATCTTTAGTCGAAAGAATTGTTGATGCTACGGGCTGGCGATAGAGGTTTAATCCCTGCTTAATGGTGCTCACGCTGATCTGGTCGACGCTAACTAATGTGTCGATCTGAGGTTCGCCATTGGCAAAAAGCGCCGTGGTACTAAAAAGAGTGAGTATAATTAGGACTAATCGTTTCATTGGCGCAAAGGTAGATATAATTCTACGCTCATGCAATCCTTATAAATAAGGATTAATTTACCAAAAGCCCCGTGATAATCAATATCGCGAGGGTCAAACTTGCTAATCCATTGAGTGTTCCAAATGCGATCCCGATATTTCGTTGACGTGTTGGAGTAACCAAAAGGTGCTCGGCTGTGAGAATCGCAATAAATATTGCAACGCCAATTGTGATCCAAATCGAAGAGGGTAGTAGGTAGGCGAAATATATAAGTAGACCTGCAGAGCAGAGGTGTAGCAACGTGCTAATTAGTAGCGCACCCTTGGCCGAGAAGCGTGCGGGAATCGAGTGTAGCCCCTCCTGTCGGTCGAACTCGGCATCTTGCAGAGCGTAAATGATGTCGAAGCCTGAACACCATGTCAAAACCACTGCCGCCAAGATGCAAGGCGCGAGCGCAAAAGAGCCAGTGACAGCGATATATGCCCCCACGGGAGCGATTCCCAAACCTAATCCCAATACCAAATGGGCAGCCGATGTGAAGCGTTTGCAGAGGCTATATGTAACCACCACAAAGAGTGCCACGGGCGAGAGAAGTGCTGTGAGTGGATTGATAGAGCAGGCTGTAGCGATAAATAGCAATGCGTTGATAACGACAAAGATAATCGCAGCGCGAGGCGAGATGCGCGCCGCGGGGATATCCCTATTTGCGGTGCGCTCATTTTTGGCGTCGATGTCGCGATCTGCCCAACGGTTGAAGCCCATAGCTGTATTGCGGGCGAAGATCATGCATAGTATAACTTGCACTAACATAGCCCATTCGAACTTAGCTGCGGTGGAGGTGATGGCATATGTAAAGCCAATCAGAGCAAAGGGCATCGCGAAGATCGTGTGCGAGAACACCACTAAGTTTGAGAATTTTTTTATCATCTTTTTCGAATTATTAATCGTTGAAAGTTAGGAATTGCATCGTGTCTACGCCATCGGCATAGTCGAGTAGTGTGGGGTGTTGAGCCTGCCCGAAGTCGACACTACGAGGATGGTCAATGATTTGGCTGACAATGCATTGAATATCTTTGTCGTGCTCCGTGATCCACTCTTCGACCTGTTCAATTGAGTCGTATTCCCAAATCGAAATCTCACCGAGGCTCTGCGGAAACTCCTTGCTACGGATCATAACTAAGCTGCCGTTATCCTCGAACGTGTCGCCGCGCATGGTGTGCAGTGCGCGACTTTGGAGGTAGCAGTTGTGGTATTTTGGCGAGGTGGGGTAGGCGGGTAGCTCCACCTTACAGCCCCTCGGGGCAAAGATCATCGAGACATTGCGACACCCTAAGGCGGAGTAGGCGTAGATATCTTCGGCTAAAAGCTCAGTCTGACATTCGCTTAACTCGTTTGATATCACTGCGATAGAGTGGCGTGATGAGCGTAGTAGCCGCTTGTGGTTAGCGAACTCCTGTTCGAAATGTCTGTTTGCTTCGTGGCCACCGGTTGCGATTATCGCGTCGATCTGCGTATGGTTGCCGTATATATATATAGGTATATCTGGGTCGATCTCGCGCAGAAGCGAACAGATGTACTCCATCAAAACGCGATCCTTGCTCGATGGTTTGATCCACGCGCGATGCCCCGCAGCAAGCGTGCACAACAAGTCGAAGAAGCCAACAAGAGGGATGTTGCCCGCCATAATTATCCCAACGTTGCGCGGCGTGGAGGTGGGCAAAGTGGGGTAGTGCGCCATCCATGCGCGCAGTTTCTGCTCGTCGAGCATCTGTGATGAGATCGCCTCGATCGACATAACTACCTCGGCGGGGCTAAACCATGGGTTCTCCGCCACTGCGCGTTCGATCACCTCGAGCCCTTTATCACTCGAAGCTAACGCCTTAAGCCGCGCACCAAGCTCAACGGCTATATCAACAAATCTTTCCACGCCGCAAAGTTAATAAAAAGCTGGGTAATTTGTGTAAATTGATTATTTAAACAAATATTTTATCAAGTTGTTTGCTAAATATCAATATTTGTTGTACCTTTGCGAGCCCGTATAGTGCGGGAGTTGGATTACAAGTATTAACATAAACGTAAAAAAGTGGATTCATTAAGCTACAAAACTATCTCTGCTTCTGAGGCGACAGTAACCAAAGATTGGGTTATTATCGACGCTACAGACGAGGTATTGGGACGTCTTTCGTCGCAGGTCGCTAAGATCTTGCGCGGAAAGCACAAGCCAAGCTACACTCCACACGTTGACTGTGGCGACTATGTCGTTATCATCAACGCTGAGAAGGTGAAGCTTACAGGTAAAAAAATGACCGATAAGGTCTATGTTCGTCACACTGGATATCCGGGTGGTCAGCGTTTCGCTACCCCTGCTGATTTCTTAGCACGCAAGCCTACATTCGTTATCGAGAAGGCTATTAAGGGCATGTTGCCCAAAACACGTCTTGGCTCTGCCATGATGAGAAACTTGCGAGTTTACGCTGGTAGTGAGCACCCTCACGCTGCGCAGAACCCCAAGGAAATTAAGTTAAACGAGATTAAGTAAAAATTTATGGAAGTTGTAAACACCGTAGGTCGCCGTAAGGCTGCTGTGGCTCGCGTATTTGTTAAGCCGGGTACTGGAAAGATTACAATCAACCACAAAGAGTTCGAGGTGTATTTCCCATTGGAGATCCTTCGCTATCAAGTTAAGCAACCCTTCATGGTCACTGGTACCGAGGGTAGCTACGATGTAATGATCAATCTTGATGGTGGTGGAATTAAGGGACAAGCCGAAGCAGCTCGTTTGGGTATCTCTCGCGCATTGTGCGAGATCGACGCGGAATTCCGTCCAGCTTTGAAGAAGAGCGGATTCCTAACTCGTGACCCTCGTGAGGTTGAGCGTAAGAAGCCGGGTCAACCCGGAGCACGTGCGAAGTTCCAGTTCAGCAAGCGTTAATCCGCTTACTCGACCGAATTTTTGGCAAGCACAACTTGGGTTTCAAACCTATCCAGACTACTTCGCAGTATTACTGATGGTTGCCTGAGTTGCGGAAAATCCTTGGGATTGACAAGGTCACTACCCTAAGGGTTGAAGAAAAGAGAATTAAAATTAATAAGAATTAAAAAAAATGTCACGTACAGATTTTAATACATTATTGGAGGCTGGTGCGCATTTCGGACACTTAAAGCGTAAATGGAACCCTAAGATGGCTCCTTACATCTTTATGGAGAAGAATGGTATCCACATCATCGACCTTCACAAAACAGTTTTGAAGATTGATGAGGCAGCTGCGGCAATCAAAAATATCGCGAAGAGCGGTCGCCGTGTGTTGTTCGTAGCAACCAAAAAACAAGCAAAAGAGGTAGTTGCCGAAAAGGTTTCAGCAGTCGCTATGCCATACGTTACTGAGCGTTGGGCAGGTGGTATGTTGACTAACTTCCCCACAATACGTAAGGCCGTTAAGAAGATGTCTACTATCGATAAGATGGAGTCAGACGGTACTTACTCAAATTTATCAAAACGTGAGAGATTGCAAATCTCACGTCAGCGTGCAAAGTTGGAGAAGAACTTAGGTTCTATCGCTGACCTTACTCGTCTTCCTGCTGCACTTTTCGTTGTAGACGTACAGAAGGAGTCAAACGCTGTTAAAGAGGCAAAAAGATTGAATATCCCAGTCTTTGCAATGGTAGATACTTGTTGTGATCCAACTAACATCGATTACGTTATACCTGCAAATGACGACGCGGCTAAATCAATCGCTGTAGTCCTTGACGCTATGTGTGCTGCAATCGCAGAGGGTGTTGAAGAGCGCAAACTCGAGAAGGAGAAAGAGGCTCAACTCAACCCTGAGGCAGAGGAGGCAGCTCCACGCAAAGAGGCTAAACCACGTATCAAGAAGGTAGTTAAGGCTAACGACGACGCAGCTGTAGCTGAGGTTGTTGCTGCTGTTGAGGCTGCGCCAGCAGTCGAGGAGGCACCCGTAGCTGAGGCACCTGAGGTTGTAGCACCTGAGGCTACTCCAGAGGTAGAAGAGCCTAAAGCTGAGTAATTAACTTTAAAAACAACATTGATACTATGGAAATCAAAGCAGCAGAAGTAATGAAACTTCGCAAGATGACAGGTGCAGGTATGATGGATTGCAAATCAGCTCTTATCGAGGCTGAAGGCGATTTCGCTCGTGCACAAGATATCATCCGTGAAAAGGGTAAACTCGTAGTTGCAAAACGCGCTGATCGCTCAGCTTCTGAGGGAGTTGTAGTGACTAAGATCGTTGGCACTAAAGCTTATATGGTTTGTCTTGCTTGCGAGACTGACTTCGTAGCTCAGAACAGCGAGTACTCAGCATCAGCTAACGCAATTCTTGACCTTGCAGTTGAGAGCGATTCAGCAGACCTCGAGTCATTCTTGGCATACAAGAACGCTGAGGGTCGCACAATCGAGGATATGGTAACCGAGAAGTCAGGTCAAACTGGCGAGAAAATCGAGTTGAACTACACTCGCATCGAGGCTCCATATTGCGCAGCTTACGTTCACTTCAACAAGAAGTTGGGTACTCTTCTTGGCTTCAACGAGCCAATCGCAGAGGAGGTAGCTCACGCCGTAGCTATGCAGGCAACTGCAATGGCTCCTATCGCTATCAGCGAGGCGGATTGCGACCCAGCAGTTGTTGCTCACGAGCGTCAGATTGCTCTCGATATGATGAAGCAAGATCCTAAAAACGCTAACAAGCCAGAGAACATCCTCGCACAAATCGCAGAGGGTAAGATGCGTAAGTTCTTCGAGGAGAACACTCTTCTTGCTCAGGCAGTAGTTGGTGAGAAAAAATCTATCGCAGATCTTATCAAGGAGTCAAATCCAGCAGCAACAGTTGTAGCTTACAAGCGTTTCGCTTTGGAGGCATAATCACAACTTGCATATATTGAAAAGTCCGGTGACCAGTATGGTTATCGGACTTTTTTTTGTGCAATAGCGGTCAGATGGCAATTATTTCAATTTTTTTCGTTACTTTTGCATAAATTATCATATTAACTTCATGGCTTCAAACGACTGGAAAGATAGGTTGGGTATGGTCTACTCAACATCACCCGATTATCAATTTACTACCGCCGATGATTCGGTTCAGACCCTTGCGCCCTCTCAGCAGGATCTTCGCGTGTGGCTCGATAAGAAACATCGCGCTGGAAAGGTCGCGACGATTGTGCGCGGCTTTGTTGGTTCGGACGATGATCTCAAGGAGCTTGCCAAGCAGCTCAAGAGCAAGTGTGGGGTAGGTGGTTCGGCTAAGGATGGTGAGATTATCATACAAGGCGATCACCGCGATCGAGTTGTCGAGATCCTCGCTAAGAGTGGTTATAAATCTAAAAAGGCGGGTGGTTAGTATGAAATGGACTCTTCGCGCATTGCTCCTGCTCCCACTACTCTCCGTTGTGGCGAGTGCGAGTGCTCAATATTACTCTTTGGGGGCGGATCGCGCCTCGCTGAGGTGGAGCCGTATCGAGGGCGATAGGGTCAGCATCATCTATCCCGATAGCGTGGATCACACCGCGCGCCGCGTTATGCACTACCTCGAGGCGGTTAGCGACACCGAGGCAGAGGGCTTCGAATATCCCGCCCTCGAACTCCCTTTCGTTGTTCACCCCGAGAACTTCTCCTCGAATGGCATGGTTATGTGGGCACCCCTTCGAGTTGAGTTCCTCTCGACGCCAGCCGTCGACAGCTACTCCATGCCATGGGTCAAGCAGCTTGTGGCGCACGAATATCGCCACGCGGTACAATATAGCAATCTCGACCGTTCGACGCTCAAGTGGATAAGCTACATTTTTGGCGAGCAGGGGGCGGCAGCCTCGCTCCTCTTTCCGCCGCTCTACGCCTTGGAGGGCGATGCGGTGATGATCGAAACGGCGATGTCGAGCTACGGCCGCGGCCTGCAACCATCCTTTACGATGGGCTACCGAGCGCTGGATCCCGACGAGCTGTTAGATGAGCGCAATTTCCTGAAGTGGCGCTGCGGCTCCTATCTCGAATTTATCCCCGACCACTACCGTATGGGCTATCAGATGATGAGCTACGCCTACACCAAGTACGACGAAAATATCCTCGATGCAGCCTTTGCCTACACGGCACGCAACCCGCAATTCATCTCACCATACTCCATCGCGCTACGCAAATTCTACGACACCTCCACCAAAGAACTCTTCTACGAGACCTTTGCCGAGTTGGTCGACTTCTGGCAGCCCATGGCTCAGGTGGATAACTCAGCCGAGCAGATCACCGCAGATGAGGCGAGAAACTTCATAAGTTACAGCTACCCAACAGCATTAGTTGGCGGCAAGCTACTTCTGTTGCGCGAGGACTACAAGGAGCCAACGCGCTTCCTGCTTGTCGATCCCACAACCTCCGAGGAGCAGCTAATAGCCCACACCGGTTCCATCTCAACCCGCCCGAGCTACGCTGCGGGACGCGTCTGGTGGAGCGAATACCGCCGCTCGATGCTCTACGACGAGGATATCAACTCCCAGATCTGCTACATGGATCTCGAGAATGGCCGCACGCGTCAGCTCAAAGGACGCAATAGCGGACTCTACCCAACCCCGATTGGCGAGTCAACGAACCATATCGCCTACGTCGAATACAACATGAACGGCCAATATACCGTGGTCGAACTAATTGATAATAAGGAGCAAAGTAGGGTAGAGGTGAACTACCCCAACGAGGTGCATGGCCTTGCGTGGGATAACACCACCCAGTGCCTCTACACGCTTGTCACCGGCGACGAGGGTATGTGGATCGAGCGCCTTACCGATGCCGGCTTCGAGCGCCTCACCGAGCCTGCCTACATCACCCTCAGTGCGCTTACGGCGCGCGATGGTGTGCTCTACTTCGGCTCGATTGCCTCGGGCAAGGACGAGGTGCACTCTTTGGATATCGCCACAAGGGTCGAAAAGCAGCTCACCGAATCGACCTATGGCGCCTTCAACCCCGCTCAAATTGGCGACGAACTCTACGTGGCTATATATAATAGGTATGGCTACCACCTCGCGCGCCAAAATGCCGAGGAGTCGATCACCGAGCGCAGCTACTCCAAGCTCCCCGACAACCTCGTGAACCCCGCTCGCAAGAGCTACGATGTGGTGAACCTCGACACGGTGCGCCTCGACGCCGTAGCCCTCAAGCAGGCACGCGAGGAGCAGCCGAGCAAACGATACCACAAAGCAGCCCATTTGGTGAACTTCCACAGCTGGGCGCCAATCCGCTATAACCCCCTCACAATACTCAGCGAGCAGAGCCTCGATATCGGCCTCGGTGTGACCTTGGCCTCGCAAAACCTCCTGTCGAGCTGCGAGGGCTATTTGTCGTATGGCTGGGATCACTACGATGGGTCAGTGGTGCAGGGTGGCATGAGCTACAATGGTCTGGGCGTTGTTCTCGATCTGTCGGCGACCTATGGCGGCGAGCAGAAGCAATATTTGGTCTCAGGGGTTCAGGATCTCGATGTCTACCGCGATATCACCCTCTCGGCGACTCTGCCATTGTACTTCGCTCGAGGCTACCGCACGCGCATCCTTTCGCTTTATAGCGGGTGGAACTACTCCAACGGCATCCTGCCCGAGGGGTTTAGCACCTACTATAATTTCAATACGGCCGACCAGAGCTTCACCTACAACCTCACCTGTGAGTCGCTGCGCGAGGGTCTCAACAAATTCTCAATCGGCGCAACCTATTCCGACTTCGTTCGCTCCGCAGTGCGCGATGTTGCGACCCCGTGGGGGTATGTTGTGAGCGGATCCTTGGCGGCAGACCCGACCAATTCGGAGTTCTCGAAGTTGGCAGTGCTCTACGGACAGCTCTACACGCCCGGTTTTGCTCAAAATAATTCGCTTATCCTCTCGGGGGCATTCCAGAACGCCTTTGATGGCTTCGAGGTGTCGGGCTATCGCCCCTTGAGCTACCTCTCGTCGGCATTGATCCCCCACGGTTTCACCTATTCGGATATCACCAATAATAGCTACTTAGCAGCTTCGGCCGACTACCGTTTCCCGTTGTGCTACCCCGAGGTTAGTTTCTTTAATAAGGTCTACATCAAGCGCTTAACCCTCGCTGTGGGGGCGGACTACGCAAGCTTCAACAACTACAAAGCGCCCCGCTCCACAATCTACTCCTACGGCGGAACGCTCTCCACCGACCTCAATGCAATCTCGATGACCTCGGCTTCGACGCTCTCGATTTCGCTCTCTTTGTATAAACCGTTAGATAGGTCGCTTTACTTCCAATTTGGCTTTAGCATGCCGCTGTAATTAATTTTTTTTAATTTTATTTGCCTGTTTTCTTGCAAATCACAAAAATAATAAATACTTTTGCAATGTGAGTTTCTGTACGAGAGATTCATCGTTGCACATCTTTTTTTCGTGCTATAACGTTTTTTTAGGTCGAGATTGTCGAATATTTCTTGCTGAATTCAACCTGCAAATGCAACTGAATTGAGGTCAAGAAACTATAGGGACATAAGAAAAGGCGAAACAAATCGGAGCCAGGCTAAAATCTATTTTGTTTTGGCCACTGTATTTTTGAGTTATTTTTTAATATGTTTTGACTTTTAATGTGCTATTAGTGCATTAAGATTCCCGATCGAGTCGGGAATGACGCGTGGGAGTTAAGATTCCCGATCGAGTCGAGAATGACGCAAGTAGTCAAAGAATGACGCGTAGTAGCCCACTCCACGTCATTTGCGCGAAAGCGGGAATCTTTGACAAACGAGAATGACGAACTTTATTAGAATTTTTTAGAAACTTTTTTTTTAACTTAAATTTTATATCATGAAGAACAACTACGTAACACCAATGATCGAGATTTTAGAAATCGAGATCGAAGATGCTATTCTACAAGAAAGCACTACCTTTGAGTCATTCGGCCCAGGCACTTCATTAGGTTCGAATTAATCAAACTAATTACAAACAATTAAAAACAAAAAATGAAAAATCTAAACAAATATTGTGCCTTCGCTGCTACGCTCCTATTTATGGGTGCTTGTACCGAGGCTAATGTGGAGGAGGCAGCGATCTCTTCCGGAAGTGATTATGTGCTAACTATCCCCGTATCAACAGCAGATGCAACAGATAGCCGCGTATCAGTTGACGACAATTGGGATCTTACTTGGGATGAGTATGATGCAATTACAGCGTGTAATATCGAAAATACATATAATGCTTACTGCATTGTATCTGAGCTCAATGGTACTGAGGCAGTTTTCACCTCTTATGGTTATGCTAATGGCTCTCAAATAGCAGTGGGTGACAAACTTCGTATTTTCACTCCTGCTACAGATGCAGATACGTCGGAAGGTAATTATGCAACATTTGATGTTAGCAGCCAAACTTCGGGGTTGACATCTACTGTTTTGATCTCAGATACATGCCATACTGCAACAGAGAGCGGTGTTATGCCAGTAGTTCCAATGATGCACGTAGGTGCTGCAGTGGTTCTTGATATGGCTTTCGCAAATTCAGATCCTGACTACACTCTTCTTTCTGTAGATGTAGCAGGTTTAAGCTCATCGGCTACCGTTGATTTGTGTGCTGATTATGATCAGGCGACAGGTAGCACCTCTACTGGTACTATCTCTGTTGAGTTGGCTGAGTCACTTCCAATGGTTATGTCAAGTGCAGAGATCAAATTCAACATCATGCCATCTACAATCGCTGCAAATGGATCAGTAACTGTTACTTACAACCTTGTTGACCTTAACAATGTCAAATGCACTGTAACAGATGTTATTACTAATGATGGCGAAACAGCAGTTGAGTTCGCTCGTGGTACTTATAACACGCTATACTCTACTTGTGACATGAATACCCTTGAGGAGGTTCAAGTACCATACGTAGTTACTATTACTTCTGCTGCTGCTAATGCAACTTTGAGCTTCGAGATTAATTCTGATCTTTGCGATGCTGTTGCTTTGGCGTATGATGTTCCTGTCGCAAGTAATCCATACTGGGATATAGAACTTTCATACTTAGAGGGTTACGTAGTCAATGCAGAGGGCAACTACCGTGTAATTACTTCAAATGAAGCAGTTTCTGCATACTCTTTTGGTGACTATTTGAGTTCAGGTACTTCATACGGAATTTGTGCAGTAGCATATAAAACAGTTGAGGGCGTTAATACTGTAGTTTACTCTGAGGTTATTTACTTCACTACCACTTCAGCTGGTGCTTCTACTGGCGGAGATGACACTGTAGCAACGATTGCCGCTATTGAATATACTGCAACCATTTCTCAAATTTCATTTACGATTACAGCTGGTGATAATGCTGCTGGTTTTAACTTTGGTATTGTTAAGGCATCTGAAGTTAATAGTAATAGTGCCGAAGACATTGAAGCGTGGATTGAAAGTACTAATTGGTGGAATTCTTGGAATCCATATTCATATTACTTCTATCAAGGTAGTTATCAAACTTACGTTTCCTATTATGATTGGAATACATATGAGACACTTACGCATAGTACAGACTATTACCTGTTTGCAATTCCATTTAACTCGTCGGGAGTTAATGGTACTATCTATATCGCAGATGTATCTACAGCTTCTTTGGAGTATAACTATGATATGACTATCGACTATACTTCAAGTATAACCGCTACTGCTGTTTCATATACTTTTGAGTATGGTGCAGATTGTGCAAGAATTTTTGCAGTAGCAAGAAATGAGGACTATATCTCAGGTTACCTTTCGGCAGAAGCTGTAGCAGAAGAGGTTCAGAGCAACTTCTTCAGTGGCTATTATGAATTGAGTAGCAATGATACTACTACTTGTACGTATACTTTGGATTGGTACAATATTGTAAATGACTCTAACTATACATTGTACTACATGGCAATTGATAATGATGGTCGCTATTCTGAAGTGAAAACAGTTGATTTCTATGTTCCTGCAATTTCTACTGACGGTACTTCTTCTATAACCTCTGTAGATATTTCTTATAAGACTGAGGATATTACCGTTGCATGGAATAATGATCCAACCGATTCTATTTATGGCTATAGCTTTGACACTAATAGCGCTTCATGTTACTTCAATGGTACTATCACTGGCAACGCAGCTTCTTATGCATATTGTGTATTGCCAACATCTATAGATGGTGTTGATAATGCTGCTGACTATATTGAGTATGCTATCACTAATAACTTTAGTAATGTAAACTCTTTGTCAGGTGATACGTTGTCAAGTGTATCTGTAGAGTACGGTTATTATCTCGTTGTTATTCCAGTTGATGAAGATGGTACATATAGTAAATCTGGTGCATTGGTTGATATCAATTGGAGTTATATCACAGCTAATGAGCTTGGTACTTACACAGCACCAAATACACCTTCAACAGGTTGGGTCGTCCATAATGACTAATCTATATTGATAAATTGAGCAATCGCAGTAATGCGGTTGCTCTTTTTTTGGTGGTGGTTGCTCCCTGTGCGTCATCCCCGCCCCACACTCACACGTCATTCCCGTTCCCTTTCCACGTCATTCCCGTGAAAACGGGAATCTTATACAAACGCAATATGGTTAGAATTAAGATTCCCGCGTTCGCGGGAATGACGGCAGGGGGTTAAGATTCCCGCGTTCGCGGGAATGACGGCAGGGGGCGGGAATGACGGCAGGGGGTGGGAATAATGTGCTTTATTCTCAAAGAATCCACAACGAAAATTTGCCCTTTTGTGATATTTTTTGTAAATTTGTGGGTATGTATAGAAAATCAAACAAATATTTTTGCATTGCTTCTCTGCTGCTTTTGGCGCAGGGGTGTGGTGAGCAGAGTGAGGCGTATATCGTTGATAGTGAACAGGGTAGTGCAGCCATTGAGTTTGCGGTGGCGGTCTCTTCGGCCTCGGCGAGTCGGGTTGCGATTGGTGAGGATTGGAGCATGATATGGGATGAGGACGATGAGCTTATTTATTTGGGGTACAGCACCATTAGCGAGAGTTGGTGCAGCGCTAAACTCTCTACGATTTTGTACGACGAGCATGTCTCGACCTTTGGGGCTAAGCTGAGCAACGCCTCCGGTATAGACTATTTCCGGTTGATTTATCCCTATCAATCCGATGCAATTGCCGATGATTCAACCATCTACACAGTCGATCTGAGCTCGCAGCAGGCGGGACTCTGCGCGACGCAGATGATCTCGAGCGAGCTAATCCCATTCGACGACAATACAGCTACGATGTCACACATAGGCGCGGTGGTGCTTCTTCGTGTCAATTTCGGTGCGCCTAATGCGGACTATCTTCTTGAGTCGGTCGCAATCGAGGGGTTGATGTCGAGTGCTACGGTCGATGTGGAATGTTCTATCGACGATCCTGATTTCTACCTTTCGACCTCGCAGGGGGCGATCCAAATTGCGCTGCCTGAGCCACTTGTGGCCGACACTGTCGCCGATGTGCGTTTCAATATCATCCCCTCTGTGATCGCTGCGGGCGAGTCGTTGAGTGTGACATATACCGTGAGCGATGCCGAGGGTGCAAGCTACAACTACGTCGATCAAGTCGTCAACACTTCTGCCGCCTCGGTTGACTTCGCGCGTGCGACATACAATACCATTAACTCCACATGCGACCTCTCCGATATTGGTTACTATCCCGCCATAAGTTCGATCTCGGCCGAGGTTGATGCGGCCAGTGTGACCTTTGAGTTGGCGGAGAATTGCGCCAAGTTGTTTGTCTATTGCTATCCTACCTTCGTGGCGGCGGATTCTTTTGCTGCGCTCTACTACACGGAGGAGTATATCGTTGATAATTACTTCGTTAAGGATGGCTCCTCGGGCTATATCTATACCATTTTTGCCTCGGAATTTGTGGATGGTGCCTACACCTACCAGCTCACAGATGTGTTTGCTGCCACAAGCTATACTCTTTGCTACATGGCAGTTATGGAGAGTGGTGTGATGGGTAAATTCATGACATGCGAGGTTGTGACCCCCGCCCAATAATAGGCACAGATACTACAAAAAAACACAACTAATTTGGGCTGCCCATTTATTTTTTGTAAATTTGTCGCATTATGGCTATGAAACTAAATAAAATTAATAAAGGTAAGTGGCTGATGACGCTTCTGTGGGTGGCTATTGCCTCGCCATTTGTGTTGATCGTCGCTCTGCTTACCTTGACTGCGTATGGCCTCTTTGGGCGCCTGCCCTCATTCGAGGAGTTGGAGAACCCTAAGAGCAATTTGGCTACCGAGATTTACTCCGATTCGGGCGAGGTGATCGGCACGTTCTTTATCGAGAACCGCTCACACATGCAGTATGAGGAGCTTTTCGCAGTTAACCCCGCTAATAGAATTATACTCAATGGCGAGCAGACTCCAACGGTTGTTGCTGCGCTTATCGCTACCGAGGATGAGCGATTCAAGGATCATGGTGGGGTAGATATCCCCTCGCTTTTTCGCGTGGGTATCAAGACGATAGCCATGCAGAACCAGTCGCAGGGTGGTGGCTCGACCATCACGCAGCAGCTCGCTAAGAACCTCTTTCCGCGCGACACTGTGCGCACACATAGCAGTGTGGAGCGTGCCTCGAAGTTGGTGGTGACTAAGCTCAAGGAGTGGATCACAGCCTTTAAACTCGAGTACAACTATACCAAGGAGGAGATCGCCGCGATGTATCTCAATACTGTTGCATATGGCTCCAACGCCTACGGCATCAAATCTGCCTCCCAGACATTCTTCAATAAGATGCCCAGCGAGCTCAATATTCAGGAGGCGGCCTTATTGGTCGGGGTGGTGAATGCCCCTACACGTTACTCGCCGGTGAGTAATCCCGAGAGTTCGCGTGTGCGTCGTAACTTGGTTCTCAGTCGCTTAGCTACTTCGGGGGCTATATCTCCCTCTATGGCCGATTCGCTTATTCAGCTTCCTATCGAGCTCGACTATTCGCCCGTGTCGAATAACTATGGGCAGGCGACCTACTTCCGCGAGATGTTGCGTCTAACGATGAATGCCGAGCGCCCCAAGCGTAACCAGTTTTACACGCAGTGGGACTATGAGCAGGCTGTGAAGCAGTATGACGAGAACCCAATATATGGTTGGTGTAAGAAGAATGTTAAGGCCGATGGCACGCCATACAATATCTATCGCGATGGTCTGAAGATCTACACCACCATTAATGCCGATATGCAGCGCTATGCCGAGGATATGATTCAGAAACAGATGGAGAGCGTGATACAGCCGATGATGGAGGAGCAGTATCGCACTACGCGTGAGCTGTTTAACGATGCCGATTCGGCTGCCGTGGCTCGTATTATGCGCAACGCTATCCGATACTCCGAGCGATATTATCAGATGAATCGCGCGGGATTCTCCGAGGATGCGATCCAGAGGAGCTTCGATGTGAAGTGCAAAATGAAGGTCTTTACCTACAAGGGTGAGCGCGATACGATCATGACGCCGCGCGACTCGATCCTGCACCACAAGCGTATTATGCGTGCAAGTTTCGTGGCGATGGATCCACGTAGTGGACATGTCAAGGCTTATGTGGGTGGCACTAACTTCAAGTATTTTAAGTACGATATGGCCAAGCAGGGTAAGCGCCAGATTGGTTCGACTATCAAGCCATTTATCTATACTTTCGCAATTGACCAGCTTGGGTTAACTCCCTGCTCTACAGTGCCAAACCTGCCTGTAACGATCGAGACTTCGACCGGTGCCGCATGGTCGCCCAAGGAGTCGTCGGAGGTGGTTTACGATGGAGTGCTTCGTCCGCTGTCGTGGGGCTTGGCGCGAAGTCGTAACAACTATTCGGCTTCGATCATGAAGCAAGCTAAGCAACCCGCAGCGGTGGCTAACTTTATCCATAATTTGGGTATGAAGAGCTTTATCGACCCTGTGCCGGCACTCTGCTTGGGCACCTCGGAGTCGAACGTATTCGAGTTGGTTGGTGCCTATTCGACCTTTGTTAATCAGGGCGTTTATACCGATCCGATCTTTGTGACACGCATCGAGGATCGTCAGGGTAATGTGATCTCCACATTTATCCCACAATCGCAAGATGCTATCAGTGAGCAGACTGCATATACTATGTTGGGTATGTTGCAGGGTGTTGTGAAGGGTGGAACTGCCGCGCGCCTTAATTGGGCTTACGATATGGCCGATGTCGAGGTGGGTGGTAAGACCGGTACTTCGCAGAAGAATCGTGATGCGTGGTTTATGTGTGTTACGCCCCGTTTGGTGGCTGGCGCATGGGTTGGTGGCGAGGATCAGTTTGTACACCTGCTTTCGCGTGGTGAGGGTTCGGTGATGGCACTGCCGATCGTCGGAAGCTTCTTTAATAAGGTCTATGAGAACCCTAATTTGGATATCAGCCGCACAGATCGCTTTGTTCGTCCCACTTCGGCGGTGACTTACAACTGTGACGAGGCGGTGGAATCGGCTACGCGAGCAGCTTTTGGCGCGTCGGCAGAAGATGATTTTTTTGAATAACTCAACATATAAAAGATGAAATTTGCAGTAGTTGGCGCGAGTGGCGCTGTGGGACAGGAGTTCCTAAATATTTTGGAGGAGCGTGATCTCCCCATTGATGAATTAGTACTTTTCGGCTCGCCTCGTAGCGCAGGTTCGGTATATAAATTCCGTGGCGAGGAGCTTACAGTGAAGCTCTTGCAGCATAATGATGACTTCAAGGGAATCGACATCGCACTTGTTTCGGCAGGTGGGTCAGCTTCGAAGGAGTTCGCCGAGACTATCACCAAGCATGGTGCTTTGATGATCGATAACTCGAGTGCATTCCGTATGGACGACGACGTGCCTTTGGTGGTGCCCGAGGTGAATCCTACCGACGCACTCAATGCACCTCGCAATATCATTGCTAACCCTAACTGTACTACTATCCAGATGGTTGTGGCGCTCAAGGCTATTGAGTCGCTTTCGCACATCAAGCGCGTTCGTGTGTCGACATACCAGTCGGCAAGTGGCGCAGGTGCTGCAGCGATGGATGAGCTTGTGGAGCAGTATGCTCAGTTGGGTCATGGGCAGGAGCCTACGGTCGATAAATTTGCATTCCAGTTGGCATACAACATCATCCCTCAGGTAGATGTATTCGCCGATAATGACTACACCAAGGAGGAGATGAAGATGTTTAACGAGACGCGCAAGATTATGCACTCCGATGTTAAGGTGTCGGCGACATGTGTTCGTGTTCCCGTTATGCGTGCTCACTCGGAGAGCATCTGGGTCGAGACCGAGGAGAAGATCACTCCAGCTCAGGCGCGTGAGGCTTTTGCAGCGGCCGAGGGTGTTGTGCTTATGGATGAGCCGCGCGAGAAGGTTTATCCAATGCCCTTGTTTATCGCAGGCAAGGATCCAGTTTATGTGGGCAGAATTCGCGAGGATATTAGCTCGGAAAATGGTTTGACTTTCTGGTGTGTTGCCGATCAGATTAAGAAGGGTGCTGCGCTCAATGCGGTGCAGATCGCAGAGTGGTTGATTCGCAATAGATAGAGATTTATTGAATTTATTTAGGATAGTCGAGGCGGGTTTTTGACCCGCCTCGACTATATATTACACTATTTATAGGGTTAAATATCAAATTATTGTTATCCTTTAATTGGTGAATTCTTGGAGCCCAAATGTCGAAAATTGTGCCAAAGTTGGCAAAAAAACTAAATGTAAACGTTTTAAATCTATACATTTTGAAAAAAAATATAAATAAATAATATTATAATATGTAAGTTAAATAGAGCGTAAATAGACTAAATAGGCTCTCAAAATAGTATTTGTGTTTGATAATTGAAGATAGGGCATACTATATGTAATTTTAATAAATAAATAATGGTAGAAATATTTGGTTTTTAGATACTTTTTGACTTACTTTGTATAGGTTTTTAACAATTAACAATTTATTTTATGACAGGTACAGTTAAATGGTTTGACAGCAAAAAGGGTTACGGCTTCGTAACAAGCGAGAACGGCAAAGAGTATTTCGTTCACTTTTCTGGCATTCAATCAGAGGGATTCAAATCACTTGTAGAGAATCAAGCGGTAGAGTTTGAACTTGCTAATGGAAACAAAGGCGAGCAAGCAGTTAACGTTAAGGTTCTTTAATTTGAATCAGTTGCTTATGGATAGATATTTACACTAAATAGATACTCCTAACAAAGCGATTTTATCGTCTAACTTCTGAAGTTAGACGTTTTTTTTGGCACCTCTACTGTCAATGACTTGGAAAAGAGCAGAAATAAACCTATCTTTGTACTCCACAAAATAAAAAGGAGAGGTGCTCGAGTGGTTGAAGAGGCGCGCCTGGAAAGTGCGTATGCGCCAAAAGTGCATCGGGGGTTCGAATCCCTTCCTCTCCGCAATGATGATAAATGGGACTTGGCTCGTATAAAGTTGAGTCCTTTTGTATTTTATGATTAATCTCAACTTGATAACCTCAATGACCTCCGATATATGATAGCACTAATCTCTCCCGCCAAAACTATGCGGCAAGTATCGACAGCAGCTTCGGCAATATTCTCAGAGCCACGATTTGGCGACTCTACAGCCCAGATTGTCGGCTGCATGTTGCGATATAGCGCCACCGAGTTGGTAGAGATCTTTAAGGTGAGTGCGCCGATTGCTCGTGAACTTCGTTCACGCTTCTTGGCGATGATGGACGATGAGGTGGTGCCTCTGCCTGCCGTTGAGAGTTACGATGGTGTGGTCTACAAGCATTTTAAGGGCGATGGTGACTTTGTGCTACCCGAGCAGGAGTATTTGCAGGCTCATGTGAGGATCTCATCGTTGCTCTACGGTTTGCTGCGCCCGATGGATTGCATCAAGCCATACCGCATGGAAGGTTTTGTAAGGCTTGCAGATAGCGATTGCCGTGTGGATAAGTTCTGGCGTGATCGACAGACACAGCTGCTTATAGACGATGTGCGGCAGCAGGGTGGTGAGCTTGTTTACTTGGCCTCACGTGAGGAGCAGAATGCATTTAATTGGCGTGAGGTGCTGCGCTCGGTTCGCGTCATAGATATCGAATTTCTCCAATATAAGGGCGATAAACTTCGCCAAGTGGTAATATATACCAAGATGGCAAGAGGCGAGATGATCCGCTTTATGATCGATAGGCGTGTGACCAATCCCGAAGAGCTTAAGGAGTTCGAATGGAGCGGCTACCGCTATGATGAGGCTCGCTCGACGGCCGACAAATGGGTATGGGTGATGGGGTAGAGGGTTGTTTATGCCATTCTACCATGCACTTCGCCCCCGCAAAAGCGGAACCCTCTTTCGTCCTGTGAAAGCGGGACCCTCTTTCGTCCCTGTGAAAACGGAACCCTCTTTGCCCCTGTGAAAACGGGAATCCTCTTTCGTCATTCCCGTGAAAACGGGAATCTTAATTTACCTATCATACTGCGTTTGCCGAGCAATAACGCAAAAAAAGGAGGAGCTGAAATAAATCAACCCCTCCCGAACAATATAGATAGAAATGTAGCTTAGTTATATGCGCTCTCGCCGTGCTCGTAGATGTCGAGACCCTCTTCCTCGATACGTGCATCAACTCTCATACCCTTGATAAGGTCGATACCCTTGAAGAGGATAAATCCTGTTCCAAGACCCCAAGCCATGTATGCAAGTGCTCCGATACATTGAACACCAAGCAACTCGAATGAACCTGTGATAAGACCAGCCTCAGTTGCGAATACACCTGTAAGGATAGTACCAAGAGTACCACATACACCGTGTACTGTGATTGCACCTACTGGATCATCGATCTTAAGAGTTTGGTCGATAAACTCAACCGAGAAGATCATTACGATACCACAGATAGCTCCGATAGCCAAGGCTCCTGCAGGAGAAACAAGGTTACAACCAGCTGTGATACCTACCAAACCTGCCAAAACTCCATTGAGAGCCAAACTGAGCGATGGTTTGCCATATTTGATCCAAGCTACGATAAGTGCGAATACACCACCCGCTGCTGCTGCGATATTAGTTGTAAGGAATGTGTCAGCGATACCCTTAGCATTCTCAGCACCTGCTGCTGCAAGCTGTGAACCGGGGTTGAAACCGAACCATCCGAACCAAAGAAGGAATACACCAAGTGCAGCCATTGTGAGGTTGTGTCCCGGGATCGCTACTGGTTTGCCGTTGCGGTACTTGCCGATACGTGGGCCAACAACCCATGCACCCATAAGTGCCAACCAACCACCAAGTGAGTGAACGATAGCCGAACCTGCGAAGTCGTTGAAGCCAAGATCTGCGAGCCAGCCGCCGCCCCATGACCAGTGTCCTGAGATAGGGTAGATCACCGCGAAGATCACTACAGCGTAGATAAGGTATGAGCTAAATTTAGTACGCTCAGCGATTGCTCCCGATACGATTGTTGCTGCAGTAGCACAGAACATTGTTTGGAATGCGAGGTCAGCTGCGGGAGCGATAGAAGTTCCGTCGAACTCACCACCCAATAGCTCGAGGCAGAAGATACCGCCACCGTACATTAGGGAGTAACCTATGAACCAATACAAGATTGAACCTACGGAGAAGTCCAAAACGTTCTTCATCAAGATATTTGCGGTATTCTTAGTGCGAGTAAAACCCGACTCTACAAGTGCAAATCCCGCTTGCATAATAAACACAAGCATCGCTGCGATTATCATCCAGACAGTATCCAAGGATGCTGCCAATTCTGCTATTGTCATTGTTGTCTCTTCCATAATTATTTAGTTTTTTCCTCTCTAACTTCAACATATTGTGTTTTGTCGTAGCTTGCGCCCAAACGGATGCGGTGTGCCTCCTCGACTGGGTATACAAAGATACGTCCATCGCCGATCTCACCTGTGTGAGCAGCCTTTGCTATCGCGTTAACAACGGGCTTAACACTCTCGTCGCTAAGTACAATCTCGATCTGGATACGCTCGATGTAGCTTGTGTCGTAAACAACGCCACGATAAATTCTCTCTTGACGAGACTTACCTACGCCGCGAACTTCTGAATAAGAGAACCATTCGATTCCCTCTGAAACCATCGCTTCGCGAACATCCTCAAACTTTGTTTTGCGGATAATTGCTTCAATTTTTTTCATACTGATTGTCTATTGTGTTATTAAGTAATTCGGATTAGAAGCTAAGTGAGGTTCCAAAAAGAAGGAATGTAGTCTCAGCTGCTGGGTTTGTGATAACATCAACGAACATAGGAAGCTCGAAGCTGTCGGTAATAGCGATTGACTTCGATACGCGAGCTGAAACGCTACATACACCTGCGCCATCTGTACCATAGTAAGCGCTCTCCATTGGTGATACACCTACGCCCAAATCTAAAGCAACATCGCTAACCTCCAAAGAGTAGTCAAGTGAGATGTAAGCTGAGTTATCGTCGTCGCCCGAGAAGTTGTAGTTTACACCAAGTGAAAGTGGAAAACTGTCGCTAAGTGTGTAAGCCAAAGTTGCCTCGTATACGTGAGCACCATTGAAATATGCTGCACTCTCAGCTGCACAAAAATAGTTAGTCACTGTTGCCGAAAGGTTGCCGAGGCTGTATGATACGTAGAAATCAAGCTCTTTCTCGTCGGTTGCAGAGATAAGACCATTGCTTCCCCAAGCTCCAATAGCAAGATCGCCAATAGCTAACTCAGCGTATGGTTGAATGCTTGCACCGCCTAAACGTGCACCACGCCATACATAAGTACTAACGAAGTCTGCTCCACCGCTAACTGATACCTGAGCTGATGCTGATGTCGTAACTGCGCATAGCGCGATTGCCAAGAGGCCAAATGTAACTTTTAAACTTTTCATAATTGTATTAATTTAAAATGGTTAATATATACGATTTGTGAGGAGATGCCCTTTGAGGGCTCTCCTAAATAAATTTTCTGTTGTTGTGTTGTGGTTTAGATATCCAAGTCGGATAGTCTGCTCGACGCGATTGTCACTTGGGTCTGGTCGGCAAATGCGCTTAGGCGAACGAAGCCTTTGCCCGATGTGCCGAACCTCTCGCCGGGTGACGATAGTATATTGCAACTATTGAGCAGCTTGTCGAATAGATGCCACGAATCCTTGTAGGGTGACTCAATCCAGATAAATGGTGAGTTGACACCACCCCAAAAGTTAAGTCTTGTGTTTTGAAGAGCCGAGCGCAAGAGCGATGCATTATGCATGTAGTAGCCTACATTCTCACGAATGCTTTGCTCTCCGGCGGGAGTGTAGAGCGCTTCGGCTCCACGTTGCACGATATACGAGGGGGTGTAGTTCTTGATCTCCTGTCTGCGACGCCATAGCTCGTTGAGCGATGCTGTCTTATTGGCGCTAAACGAAAAGCCGCTAAGCTCCTTCGGGATAACTGTATACCCGCAGTGTAGGCCAGTGAAACCAGCACTCTTGGAGTAGCTGCGTAGCTCAATGGCGCAACGCCGAGCCCCTTTGATCTCGTAGATGCTGTGAGGTATCGTCGAATCTGTTATAAAAGCCTCGTAAGTTGCATCGAAGATAATCAGGATGTTGTTCTGTAAGGCGTACTGCACCCATCTTTCCATTGTTTTGCGGCTCATGGCGCAACCTGTTGGATCGTTAGGGTAGCAGAGGTAAATCACCTCGGGAAGTTCACGTAGCATCTCGGGCATGAAATCATCCTGCTTGGGGCACTCCATATACAATAGGTGACTCCAGCGTCCATCTTGATCTATCTCTCCAGTTCTGTTGGCAATAACGTTTGCGTCGATATAAGTTTGGTATATTGGGTCTGCAACCGCAATTCGGTTATCTGCACATAGTATATCGCCAATCGAAGCTAATTCGGATTTGGTGCCATCGTTGATAAATATCTCGCTGCTGTCGATCTTGATCTTGCGGGCCTTGAAGTCGTGTTTTACAATTGCTTCGATTAGGAAGCTGTAACCCTCGACGGGGCCTCGACCTTGGAAACTCTCAGCCGAAGATTGCTCTTTGAGCGCTTTGCCCATCGCCTCGACAACACAAGGTGCCAAAGGACGAACCACATCGCCGTGGTTGAGCTCAATAACCTTAGAGGTGGGATTAACCGCCTTAAAGATCGAAATGCGTTTGTTTATCTTCTCCTGCACACCATCGCGTGCGATCTTCAAAAATTGAGAGTTAATAAGTATCATTACGCTTAGCTTTGAATGTTATTGCTTTTGCAAAGGTAATAATTTACTTTTAATCACTCAATGAATTTAAGAAAATAGTTAATAAAAATTTAAAAGAACGTTTTTGAGCGTCGACACTCAAAATCTTCTAAGAACTTAGTTTTGTACCACATTGCAAAGGTATTGAGAATGATTTTATTTGTAGCATAATCAAAACAACTGATTTATTAAAATATTTTCAACATTTATATTCTATACGAATATCTTAAGTTTACTATAAATTTAATATTTATTGATTTAAATTTTTGTAAATATGATATTTTTGCTAATTTTGTACTCTCAAATAAAGCGTAAAAACCAATGGAAGAGTACAAAATTGATGAGCTGGACACCAAAATCCTCCAATATATAGCAAATAACTCGCGAATATCGTTTCTCGAGGTGGCTCGTTTGTGCAATGTTTCGGGTGCTGCAGTGCACCAGAGGGTGCAACGTATGACCAATTCGAAGATTATCACCGGCTCGCAGTTTACCCTCGACATGACCAAAGTGGGTTACGATACCTGCGCCTATGTTAGCCTTAGCTTCGATCAGGCCAGTCGCATTGATACGGTTGTCGACCAGATCGAGAAGATCCCCGAGGTGGTGGAGTGCTACCATACGTTGGGTCTCTTCGATATCTTGGTGAAGATCTACGCCAAGAGTAATAGCCATCTATTGAGAATTATCCAGACGCAGCTCAAACCATTGGGAGTTATTCGATCCGAGACCATTATCTCGTGCCGTGAGAGCTTTTGCCGTCAGCTTCCCTTTGATGATTCTGTTGAATAATTACTTTATATATATAATATAGGTGTCGGCGATCTATCTACATATCCCATTTTGTAAGCGACTTTGTGGCTACTGCGACTTCTTCAAGAGTGTGAAGTTGCAGCAGCTCGATGCCGTGTTAGATGCCATGGAGCGAGAGATAGTCGACGAGCGAGACTTTTTGGACGATCGCACCATCGAGACTATCTACTTTGGGGGTGGCACCCCTTCGCTTGTGTCGGCCGAGCGGATCGGTCGTTTTATGGACATTGTTGCTCAGCACTACAACCTCGATGAGTTACGCGAGGTGACTCTCGAGGCAAACCCCGACGACATCACTGTGCAATACCTCGAGGCTCTGCGCGCAGTGGGGGTCAATCGACTGAGTATTGGTATACAATCTTTCGACGACGATGAACTTCGAATGATGAATCGCCGCCACAGTGCAGCGCAAGCTATCGAGGCGGTGCACATGGCGCAGCGCGTAGGGTTCGATAATATCACCATCGACCTTATCTTTGGTGTGCCGGGGTATGGCCTCGATACTCTTCGCCACTCTGTGGCTACAGCTCTCTCTCTCGGTGTGCAGCATATCTCGGCCTATCATCTCACCGTGGAGAGTGGAACCCCCTTTGCGCGTCAGGTAGAGCGCGGGACGCTCGAGGTGGTCGACGATACGATTAGCCAGAGCGAATACGCCTTGATCGAACAAGAGCTCACGGCGCACGGCTTCGAACATTACGAGGTGTCGAATTATGCGCTGCCTAATTTTCGTTCACAACACAACTCATCCTATTGGCATGGGGTTCACTATTTGGGTATTGGTGCTGCTGCGCACTCATTCAATGGTCGGGAGCGTCGCTTTGCGGTGAGTTCGATCGAGGGCTACTTGGCAGCAGGTGCCAATCGATATGAGTGTGAGGTGCTCGGTGAGGTGGATCGCTACAACGAGCTTGTGATGACCTCGCTAAGATGTTGTGAGGGGATAGACCTCGACTCGCTGCGTTGCAACTTTGCCCCCTACCTTCTTGAGTATGCGCTCAAGGCTGCTGAGCCATGGATCGCTGCGGGACAACTCCGAGAGCAGGATAATCGGCTATATGTACCCTCTGAGTACTTTCTGATATCAGATTTAATAATTGAATCACTATTTTACACCTCCTTATAATTTATTGTCTTTTATGCAGTTGTGGCTTATAATCTATATATTAATTGCCATGAAGTAGATTAAATAGGTTGATTTATTAAAACTGTGTAAATTTTTTGGGGTAATTTGCCATTTTTTATATAAAAAACCGTACCTTTGCCCGCGATGGTTATTTTTTCTATCTAATAGCCTCGATTCAACGTGTTTAAGTTATTTAAAGTATAAATTTAATAGTATCTATGAGTAATGTAAAGTTAACTCCCGATCACTTGTTCGAGGTGAGCTGGGAGGTATGTAACAAAGTTGGAGGTATCCACACAGTGATTGCAACTAAGGCATTGACTGTTAATAGCAAGATGGGCGACAAGTATATGTTGATCGGCCCCGATTTATCTCATGAGGGTGGTAACCCCGAGTTTGAGGAGGATCAAGATCTACTTCGCAGCTGGCGCCAGAGCCTCTATGCTGAGGGTCTTCGTGTTCGCGTAGGTCGTTGGAATGTGGCTGGTAAGCCAATCGTTATCCTTATCGACTTCACTTCGATCTTCTCTAAAAAGGATGATGTTCTTAAAGATTTGTGGGACTCATATAATGTAGACTCACTTTCGGGTCAATGGGACTATGTTGAGTCAATCCTATTCGGATATGTTTCGGGTATGGTTATCGCATCTTACGTAGATCACTTCTGCTCGTCGACCGACAAGGTTGCAGCACATTTCCACGAGTGGATGACAGTTTCGGGAGGTTTGTACCTTCGCAAGAACTCTCCATACGTAGCTACACTCTTTACAACTCATGCAACAGTTATGGGTCGTTGTATCGCTGGCAACCGTTTGCCACTCTACTCTGACCTCAATAAATTCAATGCCGACGAGTTGGCACGTCAATTCAACGTTGCAGCTAAGCACTCTATCGAGAAGGTGGCAGCGTCGTTCCACGATGCATTCCTCACCGTTAGTGAGATCACCGCAGCGGAGTGTAAGGCACTTTTGGGTCGCGAGGTTGATTGCGTAACCCCCAACGGTTTTGAGAATGATTTCGTTTGGGAGGGAGATGAGTACGCTGCAAAGCGTGCTGAGGCTCGCGCCAAGATGATCTCTGTGGCTGAGGCTACTCTCCAAACTAAGTTCGCTGCAGAGCCAATGATCATCGGCACAAGCGGTCGCTATGAGTACCGCAACAAGGGTGTTGATTTGTTCCTTGAGTCATTGAAGGCTTTGGCGGCAGATCCTACGCTCGATCGCGAGGTTTTGGCATATATCACAGTTCCTGCGGGCAACTTTGGTGCACGTGTCGATCTTAAGGCACACCTCGAGAATTCGGAGTCACCTATCGATCCTGCTCAATCTAAGTTCTCGACTCACTACCTCGAGCACCCACACTGGGACTCAGTTCTAAGTTCGATCAACGACTCACCATTGGCTTCGGTAAACTCTAAAGTTAAGGTGATCTTCGTTCCTACATATCTCAATGGTCGCGATGGAATCTTTAACCTTAGCTACTACGAGATGTTGGCAGGTATCGACTTGACAGTATACCCATCATACTACGAGCCATGGGGCTACACTCCATTGGAGTCGGTTGCATTCTCTATCCCAACTATCACCACTACACTTGCAGGTTTCGGTGTATGGGTTAATGGTCTCTCTCGCCACGATGGTGTGGAGGTTATTAGACGTGACGACTACAACGATGGCGCAGTTATTGGCGATATCGCAGACTCTATCCGTCGCTTCGCAGCGGTTAATGAGGCACGCATGGTAGATCTTCGTGCGAGCGCTAAGCAGGTTGCTAACACGGCTCTCTGGGAGAATCTCTTTGCTTCGTACGAGGAGGCTTACTCAGTAGCTTTGGAGAATTCAATTTCGCGCACTAACCGCGCAATCCGCGAGGAGGCTAATGCATATACCGAGATCACAAGCACTATCCCACAGAGCACTGTTGTTGAGGCTCCAACGTGGAACCGCATGATGGTTGAGCGCATCCTACCAGAGCGCCTTCGTCCGCTCGAGGAGCTTACTCGCAACCTTTGGTGGAGCTGGACTGCTGGCGCACGCGACCTATTCGAGTATATCGACGTAGAGTTGTGGGCTGAGGTTGAGCGCAATCCAATCGCACTTCTCGACAAGCTCTCATTGCAGAGAATGTTGGATTTGGAGAAGGATAAGAAGTTCTTGGCGATGATGGATGCAGTTTATGCAGACTTCAAAGCATATATGTCGGAGCAACCAGAGCCACACATGCCAAAGATCGCATACTTCTCGATGGAGTACGGTCTGCACTCATCACTCAAGATCTACTCGGGTGGTTTGGGTATCTTGGCCGGTGACTACCTCAAGGAGGCTTCAGATCGCAATGTACCGATGGTTGCCGTTGGTCTACTATACCGCTATGGTTATTTCACTCAGCGTCTTTCGTCGCAAGGTGCGCAGGAGGCTACATACGAGGCTCAAAACTTCTCGAAGTTGCCGATCACCCCATATCGCGATAGCGATGGTAACTGGGTGAGCGTATTTGTAGGCTTGCCGGGTCGCAGCTTGGAGGCTAAGGTTTGGCGTTGTCAAGTGGGTCGTGTCGACCTATTGTTGCTCGATACCGACCACGAGGCTAACTTGCCAGAGGATCGTCAAATCACTCACCACCTATATGGAGGCGACTGGGAGAACCGACTCAAGCAAGAGATCTTGTTGGGTATCGGTGGTAGCCGTATGCTTCGCCAGATTGGCGTTCGCCAAGAGGTGTACCACTGCAACGAGGGTCACGCAGCATTTATCGGTGTGGAGCGTCTTCGTTCGCTTATTCGCGACAAGGGTCTTAACTTCACCGAGGCATTGGAGGTTGTACGCTCGTCGTCGCTCTTCACCACTCACACCCCTGTTCCTGCGGGTCACGATGCATTCCCTGAGTATATGATTCGTCAATATATGTCGCACTATCCCGATGAGTTGGGTATCAGCTGGGAGCAATATATCGACTTGGGTAAAGCTCACCACGGCGATCCAAACGAGAAGTTCTCGATGTCAGTTTTGGCATGTAACCTCTCGCAAGAGGTCAACGGTGTGTCATGGCTCCACGGAGAGGTCTCTAAGGAGATCTTGGCTGAGATGTGGCCGGGTTACTTCAAGAGCGAGTTGCATATTGGTTACGTAACCAATGGTGTTCACTTCCCAACTTGGATCGCATCGAACTTGCGTAGACTCTACACTAAGCACTTTGCATCTGGTTTTGAGGGTCATACCTACAATATCCCAGAGTGGCAGGGCGTTCACAATATTTCTGATGAGGAGCTTTGGAAGGCTCGTATGGAGCTTAAGGAGCGTCTTATCAACCATATCCGCAGTCGTTATAGTGACCCATCGAAGGTTCGTTGGGACTCACCAACGCAGATGGTTAAGGTCAAAGAGAGCCTCGATCCAAAGATCCTTACGATCGGTTTCGCGCGTCGCTTTGCTACCTACAAGCGTGCACACTTGTTGTTCACCAACTTAGAGCGTTTGTCGGCAATTGTCAACAATCCAGAGCGTCCAGTGCAGTTCGTCTTCGCTGGTAAGGCTCACCCAAATGATATTCCGGGACAGGATCTAATCAAGCGCATCGTCGAGGTGTCGTCTATGCCTCAGTTCTTGGGTAAGATCATCTTCTTGCAGAACTACGATATGGAGCTTGCTCGTCGTATGGTTCAGGGAGTCGATGTATGGCTCAATACTCCTACGCGTCCTTTGGAGGCTTCGGGTACTTCGGGTGAGAAGTGTGTTATGAATGGTGTTCTCCAGTTCTCGGTTCTCGACGGATGGTATGTTGAGGGTTACCGCGAGGGAGCAGGTTGGATGTTGCCAATGGAGCGCACATTCACCGATCAACGCCACCAAGATGAGTTGGATGCCGAGATGGTATACTCAACTATCGAGGATGAGATCGCACCTTTATATTATAGTCGCGAGGCTAAAACTGATATCCCACGCGAGTGGATGGGTGCCGTTAAGCGTTGTATCGCCGATATCGCTTCTAACTTCACGATGAACCGCATGATCATCGACTATGAGGATCGTTTCTACAACAAGTTGGCTAAGCGTAAAGCTGAGATGGTCGCATCTGACTTCGCATTGGCGCGTCAGTGTGCTGCTTGGAAGCGCAAGGTTTCGGCTGCATGGGAGAAGATCAAGGTTGTCGATGTTAAGCGCGTTCACCTCGAGAGTGAGCAGGTATATGTTGGCTCTCCATACCACTTCGAGGTAACATTGAGTTTGGCTAATCTATCGCCCGAGGATATCGGCGTAGAGATAGTTATCGCTAATCAGATCGAGTATGGGCAGAGTGCAAATATCGTTGAGAGCGTAGAGCTTAATGCTGTTAGCTCTAATGGTAACCTTCAAACTTACGAATTGAATTACACTCCATCGCAGACAGGCGTATTCGACTTTGCGATAAGAGTTTATCCTAAAAACGAGAATCTACCGCATAGAATGGACTTTTCGTTAGTTAAATGGATATAGTATGTATAAGTAAAAAAAACCGGGAATCGTTTGCATTTCTGGTTTTTTTTTATTAATTTTGAGAAATCTTTAAAATATATTGACAATGGGAGCATTAACATTTGATAAAAATGAGCTTTGCAACCTTGAATATTCCTTGCAGCGTGAGATGCTTGCAACGGATCGTCGAGGTGGATATATGAGTACTACAATTGTTTGTTGTAACACTCGTAAATATCATGGTCTAATTGTGGCACCAATCAACGAAAGTGATCGACGTGATTACGTTTTGCTATCTTCGTTGGATGAGACTATTATTCATAGTGACCAGCGATTTAATTTGGCACTGCACCGTTTCGAGGGTGTGTATGAGCCACGTGGACATAAGTATATCACAGATTTTGAGTATACTCCAACCCCAACGATCACCTATCGAATAGGCGATGTGGTGTTGCGTAAAGAGCTCCTCTGGATCCACAAGCGCACACAGCTTATGGTTCGCTATACTTTGGTTGAGAGCCAAGTAGACAGCATTACGCTCCAGTTGCGTCCATTCCTTGCATTCCGCGATCGCCATGCACTCTCTAAGGCGAATATGAATGCCGATGGTCGCTCTTATCCCGTTGTTAGTGGTGTTAAATGTAAGCTCTACGATGGCTTCCCATGGCTCTATATGCAGGTTAGTCAGAAGGAATTTGAGTATGTCCCCGCTCCCGATTGGTACTACGGATTTGAATATCCCCAAGAGTTAGCTCGCGGATATGAGGCTCACGAGGATCTTCTCACTCCCGGCTACTTTGAGTTGGAGTTGGAGCGTGGCAAGAGTGTCACCTTCTCGGCTTCGACCGACGAGGTTTTCTCGGGTGATGTTATCACCGAATCGTATGACCTTTCAGTTGCGCGCCGCACCCACAAAATTGACTTTATCTCGTGCCTACAACACTCAGCTCGCCAATTTATTGTGCGCCGCGCAGATGGAACGACCGAGGTTGAGGCCGGCTACCCATGGTATGGCGTTATTGGACGTCAGTCGTTGTTTGCAGCTCCGGGCTTGACAATTGGTCAGGGTAACTCCAAGGATTGCATCGACATGCTCGATAATGTTGTAAATCAATTCAATACAGATACGCTTCACCCATCGCTTCACCCCTACAATTCGGTGGATGCCCTGCTTTGGTTCTTCCGCACATTGCAGCAGTTGGACAAAGAGATTGGTCGTGCAGAGATTTGGAAGCGCTACGGCGCCGTGATGGTCTCTATTTTGGAGATGTATCGCGTGGGTGTTGGTGAGCGTGTGGCTCTCCACGACAATGGTCTTATCTGGGCATGGTCTAACGAGGAGCCAATTTACTGGCGTGATCATACCATCGCACAAGGACTTGCTAAGTCTCGTAATGGCTATCAGGTGGAGGTTAACGCATTGTGGTACAATGCAGTGTGCTACACACTTTCGATGGCCGAAGAGTTTGGCAACAAAGCCTTTGTCGAGGAGTGGGAGCACCTTCCGCTTAAAACTAAGAGCTCGTTCCTTAATAAATTCTGGTGCTCGGAGGGTTGGTTGGCCGATGCGGTTAATTACGAATCTAAGAATATCGCGATCCATTCGAATATGATCGTAGCGTGTGCATTGGAGTACAAGATGCTTTCGGAGGTTGAGCAGATCGACGTGATCCGCACAATCAACCAGCACTTGCTTACCCCTAAAGGACTTCGTTCGCTCTCGCCAATGAGCAGCGTTTATGGTAAGGGCTTTGTGAAGGATACCAATAGTGTTTCGGTATGGGTATGGCCTTTGGCACTATATGTTAAGGCTTGCTTTGATATTAGCGGTGCGACTTTCTTGGGTGATGCACAACGTATTTTGGATAACTTCAACGATGAGATCCAGACCTATGGAATCGGATCTATTGGCGAATACTTCAACTCTGACCCTCCACACGTAGCATTGGGAGCTATCTCGCAGGCGTGGAGCGTATCGGCACTTCTCGAGATTGTCGATATGATCAAAGAGTGGGAGGCAAAAGCAACTCCAGCGAAGCCTAAGCGCGCACCTCGCGCAACTAAAGCGGCAGCAACAAAGCCCAAAGCGGCAGCAGCTAAGCCCAAAGCGGCAGCAACAAAGCCCAAGGCAGCAGCAACAAAGAAAGTGGCGGCAAAGCCAAAAGCAGCAGCTAAGCCACGAGCAACAAAAAAAAGTGAGTAAAAACATTAAAAAAGAATAAGTATGAGAGTGCTAATGTTCGGCTGGGAGTTCCCTCCACATATTGCTGGAGGACTCGGAACTGCGTGTTATGGAATGACGCGTGGTCTGGCTCGAAACGACGTAGAGGTTATTTTTGTTGTGCCCCGCGCCTATGGTGATGAAGATCAGCGATTTATTAAAGTGGTGAATGCCAGTGATGTAGAGACGCAATTTGGTGATATTAATAGTGGCGGTGAGGATATACTCTCCAAGCTCACTTTTATTCATATCGACTCCAATATGGTTCCCTATATTTCGCCTGAAGAGTATAAAAGCTACCATGATGAGTTTGTCTTGTCGGGTCGCAAAACGTGGTCTACCTCCGATGTGTGGAGCCAGCGTTACACCTTCTCGGGTAAGTATGGTGCCAATCTAATGGAGGAGGTTGCACGCTACGCAATGGTTGCAGCGCAAGTTGCTCGCGAGTTGGAGGGTCAGTTCGATGTGATCCATGCTCACGATTGGTTGACTTACTATGCAGGAATCGCTGCTAAGCAGGTTTCGGGTAAACCACTTGTAGTACACATGCACGCAACAGAATATGATCGAAGCGGCGAGAATGTTAACACTCAAGTATATGATATTGAGCGCACTGGTATGTCGGCTGCCGATAGAGTAATTGCCGTGAGTAATCTCACTCGCAAGATCGTTATCGAGAAGTATGGCATCCCTGCCGACAGAGTTATCGCAGTGCACAACGCGGTTCGCTTTGCCGAGAAAGAGGAGGCTCTGCCCGAGCGTGGAGTTAAGGATAAGATCGTGACTTTCTTGGGTCGTATCACCTACCAAAAGGGGCCCGACTATTTCGTTGAGGCTGCGGCAAAAGTGCTTCAGAGAGTGCCTAACGTGCGTTTTGTGATGGCCGGAAGTGGCGATATGATGAACCATATCATCCGCCGTGTGGCTGCGCTTGGCATCGCTGATCGATTCCACTTCACTGGTTTCTTGCGCGGTGAGGATGTGCACAAGATGTTCCAATTGTCGGACGTTTATATCATGCCATCGGTATCTGAGCCATTTGGTATCTCGCCACTCGAGGCGATGCGCTCCAATGTGCCGGTTATCATCTCTAAGCAGAGTGGTGTGGCCGAGATTTTGGACTACGCTGTAAAAGTTGACTACTGGGATGTTGATGCAATGGCCGATGCAATTTATGGATTTGTTACATATCCCGCACTTGGTAATATGTTCGCAAAGAAAGGTCTTGAGGAGGTAACAGGCCTCAAATGGAATAACGCAGCTTCGAAGATCAAGAAGATCTATGAGCAAGCTATCGAAGAGAATAAATAAGTAAAAATAAAGATTATATGAAAACAGTTTGTTTGTATTTTCAGGTTCACCAACCATGGCGTTTAAAGACGTATCGTTTCTTTAATATGGGTAAGGATCATAGCTATCTCGACGATATGCTTAACCGTTCAATCATGCAGAAAATCGCGCGTGAGTGCTACCTACCAATGAATTCACTTCTTCTCTCGCTTATCGAGAGCAGCGAGGGTAAGTTCAAATGTTCGTTCTCGATCACAGGTATCGCCATCGAGCAGTTCAAGGCTTATGCTCCCGAGGTATTGGAGTCGTTCAAGGCTCTTGCTAAGAGTGGTAGCGTGGAGTTTTTGGCTGAGACCTACTCTCACTCGTTGGCCTCTTTGCAGAGTGAGGAGGATTTCGTAGAGGAGGTTACTCGCCACTCAGCTCTAATCAAAAAAGAGTTCGGTGTGAAACCAACTGCATTCCGCAACACTGAGCTTATCTACTCCGACCAAATTGGTGAGTGGGTAGCTAAGATGGGATTCAAGACAATGCTCGCCGAGGGCGCTCGCCACGTCTTGGGTTGGAAGTCTCCTAACTACACCTATGCCAACTCTTTAAATCAGAAGTTGCGCGTATTACTTCGCAACTACAAGCTCTCTGACGATATCGCTTTCCGCTTCTCTGACCAAGGTTGGGATGAGTATCCGCTAACTGCCGAGAAGTATGTTGGTTGGTTGAAGAGCGACGAGCAAGTGGGCGACGTGATCAATCTCTTTATGGATTATGAGACATTTGGCGAACACCAAAAGGCGTCTACCGGAATATTCGAATTTATGAAGGCTCTTCCCGAGGCAGCTCTTGCAGCAGGAGACTTGGAGTTTGCAACAGTTTCGGCAACTGCCAAGAAGCATCAGCCAGTATCTGTGCTCTATTCACCACACGTTATGTCGTGGGCAGACGAGGAGCGCGACGTTACAGCTTGGTTGGGCAATGACCTCCAGAACGAGGCTTTCGCAAAGATCTATGGACTTCGCAACAAGGTTAAAGCACTCAAGGATGATAATTTTGACCACGTATTCCGCTTTATGCAGACTTCGGATCACTTCTACTATATGGCTACTAAGTGGCTTTCGGATGGTGATGTTCACTCATACTTCAACCCTTACGACTCATCGTACGACGCATTTATCAACTATATGAATGTATTGGCCGACTTCGAGATCGAGGTTGACAAGGTTCTCGCACCTGCCGAGGCATAGTAAAAGATTTTTATATTATAGAGTTGCCGACCTCAAAAGGGTAGGCAACTCTTTGTTATGTTTTTATGACTATATTTTCAAATTTTAGGGCGCCATTGCTTTTTATTCTGCTTTCACTTGCCACTTCGTGCGGTGTGACTAACTCTGCTCGCCATGCCGAAGTATCTCGAGTGGGAGGCTATATCGTTATCTCTAAGGAGGATATGATCCTGCGCCTCTACGATGCTTCGGATAGCGAGGTCTATAATTTCGGCATTGCATGTGGTGCTGCCTATGGCAACAAAGAGCGCCCCGGCGATATGAAGACCCCCGAAGGAGAGTTTACAGTGAGTCAGCTGTGCGACGCCAGTGATTGGACGCACGATTTCGGCGATGGCAAGGGCGTGATCAAAGGTGCCTATGGCGACTACTTCATTCGTCTGCTCACACCGCCCCACACCGGCATCGGTATTCATGGTACACATGCCCCTCGCTCCATCGGCTCGCGTGCATCGGAGGGGTGCATTCGCCTCAAAAACAAAAACTTGCGCCGACTCTATCCATACGTTTACCTCGGTATGCCGGTTATGATTACACCATCTCAGCTCGACTTGGAAGCTTCTGCGGAGGAGTAGGCTTTTTACTGCGATTATGCTGCGCGGGCACCAAGCAGATGAATTATAACTATACGTCATTCCTGACTTGATCGGGAATCTTATTCAAACGCATTTTGACGCGTAGTTTAAGATTCCCGTTTTCACGGAATGACGACGAGGGGAGTAATGGAATGATGTGGTATAAATCGCAGGGCAGTAAGCAACTAACATCTATCGGCCATACCGAGCATAGAAGAGGATCTGCTCCTCGATCTCTGTAGGGGAGAGGTAGTGTTCAGCCTTGAATTTGCGGTACTCCTCGGTGGTGCCGTTGTTCTCGTCGAGGATGAATTGTGCCCAGTCGTATAGCTGCCATCCTAATCCGCGCTCAATTGTTGCGCGATCTATCTCCTTTTCGAACAGTGGTTTACGTGCTTTATTGGAGTACCTAAAGAGGATGCCCAATACTCCGAAGAGGTTGTGCTTTTGGTAGTCGGCGACGTGGGCGAGCTCGTGGCCAATGATTCCAATCTGTGCATTGAATGGCACTTGGCTCAGGTGGATTCCCTCGAACTCCTCACGATCGTTTATTACGACAATATATCGGCGATTGAAGAGCATTGAGGAGGGGCGGGGGCGTGCAGCCATTGTTGTAGCTTCGCTCGAATACTTAAACTCTATGGGGCTCTCCTTGAGCTCAGGGTAGTAGGAGAGGGCGATCAGGGTGGGGTCGAGATACTCCTCGACAAAGATTTTATTATTCCCATATATCGCCATAAGAGAGTCTCGCACAGCGGGTTGCAGTGGGGAGATAGTGCGTAAAACGTCGTTAGAGCTATTCTGCATAAGCGTTGCATTGCGCGTCACGCCGCAACTGCAGAACGAGCAGCAGAGCATAAGTAGGATCAAACCTACCTCTGCTCTGCTGCTCTTTAGTACTCTGATTCTCACGTTTTTACTACATTAGCCCCATGCGCATTCGTGCGAATTGCATCACCCATGCGGGGGATTGTTGGTTCTTAAGTTGCTTCTGCATATACTCCATATATGGTGCCGAATGTTTGAAGAACATAAATAATCCCTCGCAAAGCGAGTTGCGGCGGTATCCTTGCTCGTCGACAATAAATCGGTGCTTGGGACATTCGCCATGGCAGCAGAAGTAATATTTACAACGCATACACTCGTTTGTGAGCCCATTGCGCTTGTTGAGTCCGAATTCTACGCGCTTGCGTTTCGCGAAGATGTCGGTCAAATGCTCCTCGAAGATGTTGCCCAACTTGTAGGCAGGGTAGACGAAGTGGTCGCAGTTGTAGACGTCGCCATTGTGCTCCACGACCAATGCATCGCCGCAGGTCTCATTCATTGAGCATACTCCCGCTTGCACTCCGCACCAGTTGGCAAGTGTAGCATCGAATATCTGCACAAAGTAGCTGCCCACGTCGCTCGTGACCCAATCGTCGAAGATGTCGCATAGGAAACGGCCATAGCCCTTGGCCGAAACTGACCATGGAGCGAGGTGTGCACCCTCGGTCTCGGGGTTGACGATAAGCGGGCGGTGCAGCCCCTCCTTCTCGATAACGTGCTCCACAGCGGGCAGGAACTGCATGTAGCGGCTTCCGATCGATTTGAAGAAACGGTAGATCTCCGTGCCACGACCCTCGCACTTGGCATTCACCACGCTCAGAGTGTTGAACTCTACGCCATGCATCTTGAGCATGTCAATACCCGCCATAACGGTGTCGAAAGTTGGTTTTTGTGACTTGGTGAGGCGGAATGAGTCGTGGATATCTTTGGGTCCATCGAGCGAAATTCCGATCAAGAATTTGTGATGTGCAAAGAATTGGCACCACTCCTCAGTGAGTAGTGTGCCGTTGGTTTGTAGGGTGTTTAGGATTGCTTTCTCGCCACGATATTTAGCCTGATATTCCATCGCTTTGCGGTAGAAATCAACACCCAAAAGTAGGGGCTCGCCACCATGCCAACAGAAAGTGATCTCGGGAATGTCGTTAGCCTCGATGTATTGCTTAACATATTGTTCCAGCATCTCATCGCTCATAACGGCTTGTTTACCACCATATTGCTGAGCCTTGTCGAGGTAGTAGCAGTAGTGGCAATCGAGATTGCAGCTCGAGCCGGCCGGCTTAAGCATCGTAGAGAATGCTACGGGCGAGGCCTCGCGCACGGCATCCTGAAATGTGAATAGATCTTTTTGTTTCATTGGTTGTTTATAGAGGTAAATATCTTTACGTTTGGTTTTTTTAACAACTGTAAAGATAAGTATAAAAATCTAAATTTCGCCTCATTAAACAAAAAATGTCATTATCTCCTCGGTGCAGGGGCTCCTTCGGGTGGTGTTGCCTTGCCGCGGTTCTCTATCTCGGAGTGGATTCTGTCGCTTAGTTGGCGTTCGATGTTGTACATTCTGAGGATCTGGTGTGGGGTTAACACCTCTTTGAAGCGCTCGTAGTACTCTCTTTTGAGGGCTGTGGTCATCTCAGCCATGTCGAATGAGTCTAATATCTGTTGCTCGATAATCTCGTCGGAGGGTTTCTCATTTTGGCTTGACGTTTTATCCTCTTGAGATGGGCGGATCGATTTCATCTTATCAGAATATTCGGTGTAGATCGCCTCGAATGCCTCCTGCTGTGACTCTTCGATGTCGAGTTGTCGCGAGAGAAGTTTTAGTTGGAACTTCTCGAAGTCGCCGCCGTTGCGCCCCTGATGGTTACGTCCTTGAGGTTGAGCCGAGGCAGTTGTGAGGCCAATAAAAAGTAGTAGGCCAAATATAATTAGCTTTCTCATCGCTTAGATGTTTGGTAAATTATCATAAAAATCATCGTGGTATGAGCTCTGAGAAGCTAAGTATGTTAGCTCTTCATCGCTAAGAGTACCGAAGTATGCATCGAGGCTCTCATCGAGGTTATCGCTGATGAGGTATTCATTGTTCCACTGCGCGTCATCTTTGAGTGCAAAGGTGAGCGAGATGATCACAGCAAGCGAGGCTGCGACGCCAAATGCGGGTGCAAGCACTCTTCTAAGGGTAAATACCTTAGGGCGCTTCTTTTCGACTCTCGATAGGATCTGGTCGGTTGTATCTGCGAAGAAGTCTTCGCTCGGAGCTTTGTATGGCATCTCTTTGCCAATCTTCTTTAAGTCAAAATCTTTCATCTCTACTCCTCCATATTGTTTAATAAATACTCTTTAATCTTTGTTTGTGCATAGTGGTAGTTGGTCTTGAGTGTCGCTACACTTGCGCCAGTTACCTGAGCAATCTGCTCGTAGTTCATCTCCTCGAAATAACGGAGGTTGAAAGCTACACGCTGCTTGTCGGGCAGTGCGAGGATCGCCTTTTGTAGCAGTGCTTGAGCCGAATCAAAATCAACGTCTGCCTCCGAGTTAAACATCTCGACAAGGCGACTCTTCTGGTCGTAGGAGTCCATCTCCAATCGCTTCTTGGTGCAGTGTCGCAATGCTTCGTTGGTGGCGATCTTGTAGATCCAAGTCTTGAGCGACGATTCGCCCTTGAAACCATCAATATATTTGTATACATTGATAAAGCACTCCTGCATCACATCCTGCGCATCCTCGTGACGAACAACCAAGCGGCGAATATGCCAATATATTGGTTCTCGAAACTGTACCACTAATTGCTGGAAGCCTTCGTGTCGGGTTGTCGGGTCTGCTAATAGTTCTATTATCTTTTTTTCTTTTGTCATTTAGTTGTTTCAACCTAATTTGCTTCCGTAAATATAGAACATTTTTTTGGGTTTAAGGCTGAATTCAACCTGCAAATGCAACTGAATTCATATTAATAATTTGTTTAAATTTTTCATTTGGTGTGAGGTATCCGAGTCTTTTACGAGGACGATTATTTAGCTTGTTTTCAATCCA
>JBCQVM010000057.1:0-10238 GCA_047173105.1 Rikenellaceae bacterium | reverse complement strand
AAATATACGAAATTTTAGCGAGATATGCAAATTATAATTAACTTATTTTCAATTAATTACACATTTAAATTTATGGGTGTTTTGTGGGTCTGTGTGATTTTTTTTCGTGCGTTTGCCCTGATTAAAATTATATAAGATTTGTTTTTATCTGTTATTTTTCGTAAATTACGCCCGAAAGTATTATGTATTTCACATTTTAAGGGTAAAAAAATCGAAAAGCATAACTAAAAACAAATATTTTTTATCAAATGAGAACTTTTTTTCAAAAAACACTTTTTGTCGCATCACTCGGCGTGATAGCTTCAATGTTCGTTGGTTGTACCTCTGATGACGACACCACCACGTCATCGTCAAAACCAACAATTTCGTCAATCACCGTTGACGAAGACACCCTTACTGCAAGCTCTGCTTCGGCAACCATCTCTTTCACTACTGCTACGCAGATCTACTACGTATGCGTTAAGGGTAGCTCATCATCATTTAGTGCAGGTAGCGCAACATTCGAGACCCTCGAGGTTTCGACCAGCGACAAAGAGGTTACACTCGATTTCACCGACCTTGTAGCCCAGACCTCTTACGTGATCGCAGCTTATGCCGCAAATGACGATATGGAGACAGGTGTTAGCACTTATGACTTCACCACCCCTGCCGAGGAGGTAGTCGAGGTTCCAGATGATGGCTCTCCAGCGGTCTACGCAATCTCTATCAATAGCGAGGGTACTGAGCTCACACTATCAGTTCGCAACGCAACCCAATATGAGTACCACATCTACCCACAAGACGAGGAGCCTGAGGATGGTACCTTTGTATGGATCGACGAGGCAATCGACGAGGATGGCGACTACACAGTTAGTATCGAGTACCTTACAACAGGTAATTACGTGATTGCAGCCTATGCATCATACTACGGAACAGAGGAAGAGAACTACGAGAAAGTTTCGGGCGACATCACAACTTTTGAGTTTAGCTACGAGATGACCGTTGATTCATACTTCACAATCAGCAATATAGTCTACTCACCCACTATGGTTACATTCGACATTGATATCACAGAGGGTTCATGTAGCGGTGTCGCTATAACCGTTGCTCGCACAGATTACTATTCAGATTCGGTCTTCTCAAGCATGGTTGCCGCAGGTACTTCTTCGGAGTTCTATATCGAAGAGGATACGACCTCACTTAGCTGCTGCACAGATGCATACAACAGCTACTCTTCATTCCTAACTCCTAACCTCAGCTACACACTCGCTGCCGTAGCATTGGTTGAGAGCAGCTCATACACCGACACTTTCGAGCAAACTGTATACACATACGAGACTCGCGGTAGCGTTTGGAGCTACGAAGAGACTACTCCTGCTTTTACAATCGGTAGCTCAGATGCTGTAGTAACAATCGAGGAGATAGAGACATCCAAGACAATCGTTTCTCTCGCAATTAAGACAACTCAAGGCACTAATGCTGTTGGTTATATCTTGGGTTATACTCCTAAAGAGGATATCACCTCTGATATACAAACTTGGATCGAATCAACCGACTATCTCAACGGTAAAAGCTACTCACTTATTGAGTTTGGCGATAGCTCAACCTCCTCGACACAAACAATCTCTGGTTTGACTCAAGGCACTGAGTACGAAGTATTCGCAGTCGGTCTCACAGCCGAGGGATATTTAGGTGAATTAGTTACTCTTAACACAAGCACTGAGAGTATGGAAACCAACGATGGAATCGAATACACAGCCGAGGTTATCCCCGCATCGTATCGCGCAACCCTCGAGGTAGAGTTTGGCGCAAATTGCGATAAGATCTACTACTGCAATGGTATTATCGTTGACAGCGCTAACTCAAACTACCAATATTATGAAGAAAACTCAATGACTGATGAGGTAGCATCGAGCATGTTGACAACATATATGGCGACAGGCGCAAACTCAATTAGCGCAAGCGACGCTGTAGATGGAGTGGTATCACTCGCACTCACTACAGGCTATACTACTTACAGCTCAACACAAGCACTATCGATTAAAGCAGACAACGACTACGTTATGTACCTAATTGCAGTTGACGCAGATGGTGCAGTTGACGAGATGCGCAAGATCGAGTACACAACCCCCGAGGTCACTTTCGACAACGAAGCAACTGTTTCACTATCACTATACGAGACAACAACAAGCAGCAACGATAATCCAATTGTATGGCTTGAAGTAGAGATGAGCAATGGAGCTACATCATATTATTACGCAAGCCAAGGCATCAGCGCGAGCGAGTGGAGTATCACCGACCCAAATGATTTAACGGCCTTTGGTAAAGCTGCGTTAATATATGGTAAAGAGTGGACTGCATCGATGATCTCAGTAGAGCTTCTCAAAGATGATTCTGTTGCAGTAGTAATACCAATGGATAAGTATGGCCGCTACGGAACTCCTGTTGTTTACAGAGCTGAATAACCAAAAAATATACAAATTAAACAATGAAACAAAAGAAACTACTTAGACCAGTTATAACCGCAGCGTTATTCCTTGGCTTCGCCCTCAGCTCATGTAGTGAGACAAGCGACGACTCCTCGACCCAGCAGGATCAAGGAACAAAACCATCGATCGAAATTAGCAACGTTGCCGCCAGCAATGAGAGTGTTACTTTTACCATTACCCCCACGGACGCTATCCAATATAAGTATTCGGTAGCTCCGGTGGGTGATGACCACAGCTACACAACGGTAATGAGCAGCAAGGAGGGTGACATCACCGTTTCGAAGCTCACCAACAATGTTGAGTACCAGATCTCGGCCTACGCCTACAGCATCGACGACGTAGAGTCTGACGAGGCCGAGGCGACCTTCACCACAGAGGCGATCTACACCTACGACCGCATGTGTGTAGCATATAAGTTCACCGCAACTTGGTGTACAGTATGCCCTTACATGACCTCTGCTCTCGATTCGTATATCGAGTCCAACCCCTCGTCGCTCGCTATTGTAGCGCTGCATCAAGAGACAAGTTCAGCAATGGGCTACAACACCACATGGGGTGATGAGCTCTTCGATGATTGGGGACTTTCGTCGCTTCCTACAACCATTATCGACTATCGCCAAAGTTGCGACTACACCGTGAGCTCGATCGAAGGTGCAGTCAACACTTCGAATGATTATGCTACAACTTGTGACGCGGCGATCACCTCGAAGGTCGAAGATGGAGTAGTTTATATCACCGTAGATAGCAAATTTGGTGCTACGGCACGCTACAAGATTGCAGTGATTCTCACCGAGAATAACCTCTACGAAGGCAACACCAGTGGATCTGACGATGGATACTACCACCACGTAGCACGTGCATTCTGCACCGAGGCATTTGGTGATGCATTTGGCAGTATTGAATTGGGCGGTACCCGCACCGACGAATTTGAGTATACATTGGATAGCAGTTGGATTGTCGACGAGATGGAGGTTACCGTGGTACTTCTCAAAGAGGAGAGCACAAACAAATACTATGCAAACAATGTCGCAGTATCACCTATTAATGGTAGCGTAGACTTTAAATAATCACACAATAACTTATGAACAAAATTTTAATCACACTTGCTCTATTGATCGCGACAACCTCGTGTTTCAACGACAATATCGAGCAGAGTGTAGAGGTTAGCGAATCAAGTCTGAGCTCCTCTGAAGTTTACATCGACCGTAGCGATGCTATTGCCGGAAAGTTAGCAGTATTAGTTAGCGAGGAGTTAGGCGAGGCCTTGGAGAACATGGTCGCAACAAAAGCGAGCGTTAACGAAGTACTCACCAACGAGACTCTCGTTGCAGCAGGTATCACCAATATCGAGCGTATGTTCCCGTATGCGGGCAAATTCGAAGCTCGTACTCGCAGAGCAGGCTTGCACCTTTGGTACAATGTCACTTTCGACTCTTCTGCTATGAGCAACACTCGTGCTGCAAATGGCTTCTTCGAGCTCGATGGAGTACAGAAAGTTGAGGCAAAAGCTCGCGCCAAGGGTATGGGTCTAACCCCAGTCATTGGCCCTAAACCTGAGCCAAAAACAGTCACTCGCGTAAATGACGATGAGGATTATTTCAATGATCCACTCGTATGGTACCAATGGCACTACAAGAACGACGCCGACGTCGAGGGTTTTGTCAAAGGTATGGATGTCAACGTTAGCCCCGTATGGTGGGATGGCGTTACGGGTAACTCCGCTGTAATCGTAGCGGTTGTCGACGGAGGTCTTGACTACAGCCACGAGGATTTGGCAGCCAATATGTATGTCAACGAGGCTGAGCTATATGGTATTGCGGGCTTTGATGACGACGGCAACGGCTATGCAGACGATATCTATGGTTATAACTTTGTGGACAATACCGGAGCAATCTCGGAGCACGACCACGGTACGCACGTTGCAGGAACTATCTCAGCTGTGAACAACAATGGTATTGGTCTTTCGGGAATCGCAGGTGGCGATGGTACAGATAATTCGGGCGTAAGACTCCTCTCATGCCAGATGCTTGCCTACGACTCAACGGGTAGCGACACATCGGGTGACGACATAGATGCTGCCGAGGCTATCAAGTATGGTGCCGACAATGGTGCCGTAATTAGCCAAAACAGCTGGAGCTATAGCTATACTGAGCTCTTCTCTTACGACACCGAAGCGATCGACTACTTCGTGGAGTATGCAGGTATGGACGAGGATGAAGATGGCAACCAATACCAAGTTGGCCCTATGGCAGGAGGTCTTGTTTTCTTTGCTGCAGGTAACGACTATGCAACATACTCCAACCCGGGTCAATACGAGAATGCATATGCTGTAACAGCTATCTCTCCCGATGGCGCGATGGCACCATACTCAAACTATGGAGATTGGGCAGATATCGCAGCACCGGGTGGTGAGCAGGTTCGTTGGGAGTCTACTGAGGCTGGTGTATTTAGCACCATTCGTGCAAATTATTACACCTACGACGATGGCACATACGCCAACTATGGTTACTATACAGGTACCTCTATGGCGTGCCCTCACGTTTCGGGTGTTGTAGCACTATACCTCTCTAAGATGTACGAGAATAATCAACACGTCGGCCTTACTCCCGATACCGTTATGGAGCGTTTGCTCAGCACTACTCGCTCACTTGTTGAGTCTGAGCCTGACTATTACTCTCTAATGGGTAGTGGACTTGTCGATGCAGCTCGCTTCATTGGAGTAACTACAACTACCACGCCAGAGCCAGTTACCGACCTAACTGTTGCACAAGTTCTCTATACATCGATCCAAATGGAGTGGAATGTGCCTGACAACGCTAAGGGTTATACCCTATTCTGCAGCACAAGCTCGCTCGACAATGTAGATTTCGACAATCTACCCGACAATGTATGGAGTCTCGACATAAATAAATTTGCTGACGACGATGGTATGGTACGCAGCTGGGTTGCTGACCTTACTCCCGAGGTAACCTACTACGTTGCTATCCGCAGCTGGGACTATGCAGACAATGTTTCGAGCGTTTCATCGGCTGTCTCTGCTACTACAGTGGCTAATGAGGCTCCAGAGTTCTACCGCGATGATGTACTTATCGAGGGTGTCGACGAGGTTCTTGTTGACCCTGATGGACAGGTGAAACTTAGCTACACTATCGTCGATCCAGAGGGTGGCAACTACACTTACTCACTAATTTCGGGTTCTGATGCAGAGGCTTCGCCAATCTACAACTCTTCGACAAATATTCTAACACTCTACATTGTTGGTAGCAAAGTCGAAGAGGGTACCTACGAGGCATACGTTACAGCAACAGACGAATTTGATGGAGTTGGCGAGATGACAATCCGCTACACCGTTGGTGAGTCGACAACTACAGACGAGGATGCATCCGAGATCTTACTCTACCCTAACCCAGTTGTTTCGACTCTAAATATCGCAACTTCGGCTTCGGCAATCGACCAAGTTGTAGTATACAACAGTCGTGGAGTGGAGGCTTATAGCAGCTACTCGCTCAATGGCACTTGCGAGCTTAATCTCTCGTCGCTTAGCGCGGGTGTCTACTCGGTAGATATTGTTATCGATGGCAAGTCTAACATTAAAACAATCACAAAATTATGATAAAGAAAGTTTTAACCTTCGCCGTTGCACTTTCGTGCTCTCTTTCGGCCTTTGCTCAAACCGATTTCCTTTCGCTCTCGGGCGATGTTGCATCGGCAGCCTTAGCAGGCACTAATGGCGCTTACAACAGCTCAAGTTTCGCCGTTACAGAGAATATGTCGGCAGTAGGAATGTCAGACAAGCAGAGCTCGGTAGGTGTCAACATGGTTAGCTGGCAACCAAGCTACATCAACTCTACGATCTTCCAAGCGGGAGGCTTCCACAAGCTTAGTGACCAATTAAGCATCGGAGCATCTTTGCAATATGAGTCACTCGTATCGCAAGACATCATCAACGACTTGGGCGAGAGCGAGGGTAGCTTCACCCCCAACGGAATGTCTCTTAACGTGGGTGCAGCATACGCCCTAAGCGAGCATCTCGCAGTTGGAGCTTCGCTTAGCTACATCTCGAGCACACTTTACACCCTCAAAAGTAGCTTCGTGGGAGTTAACCTTAGCACAACCTATAGCGTCGATGGCACAACTCTCGCCGCAGCTATCAACAACCTTGGTAGCGAGGATGAGGTTATCGCAGCCCCTATGAACTTCACCGTTTCGGCAGCTCACTCATTCGTAGTATCGGATAGCAGCAAGGTCGGCTTGATGGGTTCGGCATGCAATATCTTGGCTCCTACGGCAATCGCTTCGTGGAGCTTCGGTGGTGCAATCGAGCTTGATTACCAATCCAAGCTATTCGTTCGTGCAGGATATCGCAGTTGTGATCCATTGTATATGGACTCGTATACAAGTTGTGGCGTTGGAGTGGCACTCAACGACATTAGAGTCGATGCATCTTATTTGATCGGTGCCTCTTCGGCTCCTATCAATGGTACATTTATGATCGGTCTAACATGGTCAAAATAATCTAACAAACAAATACAAAAACTATGAAATTACTACAAAAGTTAAGTTTCGCGACCATGGCACTCGCTATGCTATTCGCAAGCTGTTCGACCGATGGAGGAGTGATCACCAAGCAAGCTACTGTCGCAATCAGTGACGCTACGATGGTCTCATCAACATCTGTTAGCGCAGTATTCACTCCCGATGCAAACTGTACATGGTATGAATACGCAATTGGTACCAGCGATGATCGCGCATCATTTTTGGCTGGTGAATTAGAGGGTATACTCAGTGCAACTGAGGGACAAGAGGTTGTTTTCGAGAATCTCGATGGCGATACTACATACACTATCTATGCTCGTGGTTACGACTCAAGCGAGACTGCCGGATCGTTGGCATCAATCACCGTTCGCTGTTACAGCGCTGAGTGCGAATTGGAAACTCTTTTTGTTGGAACCACTTCGGTTGGTTTCGCATTCACACCAAGCTCATCGGTATACCGCGTAGATTACGCATTCGACACACCCGGTCAGGCAGATGAGTTCGATTCGGGCGATCTTAACAACATCAAGAGCCTTACCGAGGAGAGCTACAAAGCTATCAACATCTTCGATTTGGAGGAGGATACAGAGTATTCGCTTTACTACAAATACTACGATCGTTTGGGTAATATCTCCGATACTGTAGAGGTTTCAGTTACTACATCAAATACGGCGACCTCTCCGGGCATTAGTTTAGAGTTAGGCGACATCAATATTATTTGTGGTTACTACACCTTTGTCCCTAACGCTAACTGCTCTAAGTATTCGTTCCTTGTTGGCGCAGACGACCAATATAGCGAGATCTACGACAGTACTGGTTGGGGTGGTGACATCTACTCTATGATCATCAGCTGGGCAGACTTCGAGGAGGATGATTGGGGTGTATGCTCAAAGACTGAGGATCATGAGTTCATGCTTTACACTCTCGATCTATATAGCTCTACCGATATGGAGTTCTTGGTAGTAACCTACGATGCAGATGGCAACCCATTCTCTCTCGAGAGTTTCGAGTTCTCGACTCCTGTCTATGAGGCTACCGGCGAAGCACTAATCGATAAAATCGAGGAGATATATGTCGACTCCTACTCAGCTTCGTTCACTATCACTCCTAACGAGAATGTATTTGCTACTTTCTACGCAGTCTTCACTCAATATGCTTGGGATAATTATTACTCGTATGACGATTGCCTCGAGGATCTCCAATACCTCTTCTTGGATGACTACACCGATGGCGAAGCAGTCCTAAATATAGGTAATGAGCCATTCACATATGAGGAGGATAGCACACTCACTCCAAACACAACCTACTATGTTGTTGCTATACCATTGGATGGAACAGGAATCGACACCGACACTGGTTGGGGAACAGCCAAGACCTATGAGTTCACAACTGGTGCAATGTAATTAGTGCAAATGAAATAAATTTTAAGATAGATAAAAAAATGAAAAACATAATCAAAATTGCCATTGCACTGGTTGGCGCTACGCTTCTTGGCGCTTGTGCTAACGATGAAGGCATATACCTAAACCTATCGGATAGTAGCGTCAGCCTCGATGGAGCTGGTTACAACGAAGTCACAATCGAAGTTAGTGCATCGAGCAGCTGGTCATACACTATCAACGATAGCTGGATCACCTTTGTAAATAAGGATAGCAACGGTCTCACAGTTAAGGGTGAGGCATACTACGGTAGCGACACTCGCGTGGGTAGCATTACCTTCGAGACTGACGATATGATCGTTAAAACAACTGTATTCCAACTTAGCAGCTTGGTTACAATGGTAAATACCTCTATATTCACCCAAGGTGAGCCTTCGCCATCGGGATACTACGTAGCTGGTATGTACTACCCTGATGACTACTATGCAAATCCAACTCTTATTGATATGAGAACTGGTGAGACTACCTACTTCGACTTAGTTGACAACGACTACGTTGTATCGTGTGTGGATGACAATGGTAATATCTTCCTTAACTCTTCGTGGATGACCGACGGTATGCGTGTAGACGCTACTACAGGTGTTGCCGAGGCTATCGAGGTGCCAGATGGTTATAGCGCAGGTGGTGTCAATGCAGTATCGGCCGACGGTTCTGTTTGGGTTGGATATGCTTGTATCGCAACCTCGGAGGTAGTCGATGGATTTGGTAGCTGGTATCCTATGAAGTGGGTTAATGGTGTACCTGAGCTTCTACCTTCGTCGGAGTATAATGGTACTGGTGTTCAGTATGTATGGTACGGTGTAGTTGCTCGTGGTTGCTCGGACGATGGTTCGATCATCTATGGTAGCATAATGGACTTCTCGGAGTCTGTATACTGGACTGCCGACAATGAGTATAAAATTATTGCAGAGGAGATGGTAGAGTTCTATGAGACAGACTACACTGACAATGAATTCCGCTACTACCTCACAGCAGGTGCACGTTGTTATGCAGATAATCAACGTATTAGCCCTAATGGAAAATACCTATCATTCCGATATGTTAATGATACTGAGGGTACTCAATACCCCGGTTACCTCGACATCGAGACTGAGGTTCTCTATCTAATGACCGATTATAGCGGTTACGACATCATGACTCTCACCGATGATCTTGACATTGTACTCTACTCATCGTCGTCATACCTTGTGTCGACTACAATGCTCCTTGCATCGGGCGAGAAGATGAGTACCAACGACTGGCTCGAGGAGAATTATGGCCTACAGATCGAGGATGATCGTGCAGTAATGCAGATCGGCTCAAATGGCACTGTCTTCGGATGGGAGTATAGCAACTACACTTATATCCCTTGGTGGTTACAGTTCGAGTAGCATAACTCAACTACACAATTTCTAAAATGGTGGAGAGGTATTATTAACCTCTTCACCATTTTTTTTTGCTCACATTGAATAAATCTCGATTTTTTTGCTAAATTTGTATAAAGCAGAATCGTATGAAGATAACAATAGTGGGGCCCGCACACCCATATAGAGGCGGATTAGCATCAATCATGGAGACCATGGCGCGCGAATTTCAGAGTCGCGACAATGAGGTGCAGCTCAAAACCTTCACGCTCCAATACCCCAAGCTATTGTTCCCGGGCAAGAGCCAAACACTCGAGAGTGCCCCACCGGAGGATCTACACATCGAGCGCTGTGTCAATACGATCAACCCACTGAATTGGATCAAGATCGGTCGTCAGCTACGCCGCGAGCGCCCCGACTTCGTATTAATGAAGTACTGGACACCATTTATG
>JBCQVM010000056.1:0-10408 GCA_047173105.1 Rikenellaceae bacterium | reverse complement strand
ATATTACCCACATCGAGCATGGAGACCGCCTATGCCGAGGTGTTGGATGTCGTAGGTTTTAGCTACAAAGAGACTAAGTATGACTATTTTAGAGAGGTATACCCCGAGCGCACGATGATGGGCACCGAAAATGTTGTGCGTTGGTATGAGTGGAAAGCGGTACTCGACCACGATTTTATCTCGGGCATATTTCTCTGGACTGGAGTTGATTACATGGGCGAATGTCGTGCAAATCACTGGCCGATAAAGGTGACTCCACATGGGCCACTCGATATTGCTGGCTTTCCACGAGGATCTTACTACGCTTTCCAATCGTTCTGGACTGACGAGCCAGTGTTGGAGATCTACTCGCAAACCGAGGAACTATCGACATTCAAAAAGGATGACCACGGCAAGGCGGTAGAGAAGAAAAAGGATGGATGGAAATTGGCTCCCCGCGAGTGGCAAAAGGTTAATCCATATTGGGGCTACGCAGATGGAGAGGCTACAATTGTCGAAATCTATTCGAATTGCGAATCTGTCGAACTATTCCAAAATGGCAAATCGTTAGGTATGCAATACCTTGCCGATCAAGATGATAGAATCTACAAATGGGCAACTAATTACAAACAAGGCAAGTTAGTTGCCAAAGGCGTAAAGGATGGCGAAAAGGTGCAAAGTTCGCTCGAGACTCTCGGCGAAGCAACCGCTATTGAACTTACACCCGACAGAGAATCGCTCAAAGCTAACAACACCGATGTATTGCATGTGGTAGCGCAATTGGTCGACAAGAGAGGGCGTGCAATCAAGAATCAAGATGCACAAATCACATTCGAGATCGAGGGCGATTACCGCTTCATAGGCACCGATTGTGGCGACACCACCAAATACGACACCTTCAAAAGTAAAACCATTAATACTTCGTTTGGACGTGCATTGTTGGCTATTCAAGCAACTCGCCAAAGTGGTGGTGTTACGATAAAGGCAAAGGACGAATCGGGTAAGCTGCTAAGCACGCAAGAGTTAAAAATATCAATAAATTAACAACATATAACTATGAAACCAACTTACATAATGCCCGCAATGGCGGCTGCAAGTTCACTTTTAGGTAGCTGCACAGCACCAGCAGAGCAGAGACCTAACCTACTTATTATCCAAACCGACGAGCAGAGTTTCCGCACACTGAGTTGCTACCGAGAACTTTTGTGCTCCGAGCAAGCCAACATCTGGGGCAATGGCGCAAATGTCGAAACCCCCAACATCGACCGTTTGGCATCAGAGGGTGCACTTTGCAACAACTACTACGCTGCGAGCCCCGTGAGTACACCCTCGCGTGCATCGTTCCAAACTGGCTTATATCCTGTGGCTACGGGAGCTCCGATCAATGGCATGACAATGACCGAGGGGCTTGTTTCGTTTGCCGAGGTGTTGCAGAAGGATGGCTACCAAACCGACTATGTTGGTAAGTGGCATTTAGCAGGAGTGGAGCACACCGATCTGCTTTTTGTTGAGCCTGGCGCTTCGTTTGGCTATACGGACCGCAGTTATATCTTCGAGACCGATCATCGCAAATGGTATAAGATTGTCGGAGGTCCAATGGATGTAACGGCAAGTAACAAAGCACCCGAAGAGGTTGATCCCGCAATGTATAGTACTGATTTCTTGACCGATAGATGTATCGAGATGTTGGAGCGAGATATGCACCAAGAGAAGCCCTTCTGCATGATGCTCTCGATCCCCGATCCTCACTCGCCAAATATTGGACGTGAGCCATACACCTCGATGTTTAAAGATATGAAGATCGAGAAGCCTCAAACGATGGCAGAAGATCTTGTCGCTGCACGTCCTGCATGGGCTGTTGGAGGAAAGAACGAGGCTCAGAACTTTGCCCCCAAACAGGTGCGCGAGTACTTCGCAATGGTTAAGTGTATCGACGACAATGTAGGAAAAGTTTTGGATTTTCTCGATGAGAACAACCTTACCGAAAATACCATTGTTGTATTCACATCTGACCACGGTGATATGATGTACGAACACCACAAGATGGACAAGGGTAACCCTTATCAAGCGGCTGTAAAGATTCCATTTGTAATTAGATACCCCAAAGGCATCAAGGCTGGAAAGGTCATCGAAACAAGCTACACAACGTGCGATTTCGGCCCAACAATTTTGGGTATTATGAATAGTGGCCAGATCGAAGGTGCTCACGGAATTAACGATGCTGAGGCATTCCTTAACGATAACGAGCGTGTTGCGTCTGACCGTATTGTCTACATCACCGATTCGCCATTCAACACATGGACAGCGGCAATTGATGGTCGCCACAAGTTAGTTCTTTCGTGCCGCGACATTCCATATCTTTTTGATTTGGAGCGTGATCCATCGGAGAATGTCAACTTCTACTCTGACCCTGAATATAAAGAAGTTGTGGCAAGATTACAGCCCGAACTGCTTCGTCAAATGGAGCTCTATGGCGAGCCTGCATTGGCTTTAGGCTTTAAATATTTGTTGAGCGCAGATGACACCGTGGAGTATGTTTCGCCATATCAAGGGTTGAGCCTTAAGGAGATTATCGCCATCGAGTCTGAGGTTTTGGGTGCTGCTATTGAGCAGATCCAAGATAAGTGTATGGCACAATAATTAACGCAATCATGAATAGCCCTCACAAATTAATCATATCATTGATCTTAGCCATAGCTATATCCATCAGCTTAGTTTATGCTGCACCTGTCAACGTTCAACAACAAGCCGAAGAGAGAATGGAGCAGTTATCTAAGCTTATCAAGGAAGCGGAGGCGGAGGGCATTAACACCCTTAAGGAGCGCACAGCACTTCGCACAGCCGAAATCTTTATGGGCTATGCAGCATGGGACCAGGTCAATATTGCGACCAATACCAAACACTTTGCAAAGGTTGCACGCTACAAAAAAGAGGCAGCTGAGTATGCTGCTTTACTTCCCGACTTCGAGCGCGAAGAGATTATCAAGATGATGGATAGCTCGATTATCGAGTTAAGTAGAGTGATAAGTGGTGAGATTATTCGCCGCGAGTCACCTCAGATTGACTGGAGCCGAATTACAATCGAGGCCGACCAAGTTCTCTTCGAGGGCAAACCCGTATTTTTGACCGATTGGACATGGAAGCCCAACACTCCTGCGTACACTGAATATTTCGGTGCGATGGATGGCACGCTGATTTCGCCAATGATCGTTACCGAGGATTTCGGCATTACAGAAAGAGCAGAGTCGGAACTTAAAACAAAAGAGTCTGGCGAGGCTGGTATGATCTTTATGGGTCATACTCAGATGCCTGAATGGGCAAAAATGCAAGATCCAACCCTTAGTGATGGCCCCGGAATAAAGTACGTCATGTACGACATTAACAACCCCTTAGGGCATAAGGTCGACAAAGCTATGATCGCTGGAAGTGTTCCATATATGGCTGGCAAAAATTACACTAAGCTCGGTTATATGCTCTGTAACGAACCTCACTGGATCTCGACCAAAGGGTCGTATGCTGCTGGTGCATTATCAGATCGAGCGATCGAAGATTTCAAGTTATGGCTGAAAGGAAAACATGGCTCAATAGAGGTGCTAAACAGCATTTGGAACACATCATATACCGACTTCTCGCAGATCACGATTGCTGAAAATATGGTCGAGGCGCACCAAATTGGCACTCCTCTATACTACGACTTTGTGACCTACAACATGGCGAGGGTAAGCAGTTGGTTCCACATGCTTGACGATGAGGTCAAAAAAGCTGATCCCGAGGCTCAAACGCACATCAAAATTATGCCCGATATGTGGAGTGACAATCCCAAAGATAATGGTCTTGACCTCGAGGAGCTTACCCGCATGTCAGATATTATCGGCAATGATGCCTCAACAGCGGCGCATTTAACTTGGGGAGCTAAGCAGTGGTGGGAGGCTAACTATTCGTTTAATTGGCGTGAGTTATGTATGGGCTACGACTTTATGAAATCGGTTAGTCCCGACAAGATTATCTTTAATTCCGAGGGTCACCTACTTACAACCAACAAATACCGCAATCTGCACGAAACTCCGCAGTACGCTCGTATGAACTATTGGTTGGCACATATCCACGGACTCAACGTTATCCGCAGTTGGTATTGGGCCCGCAAAGAGGATGGTTCGAGCAGAGGTAGCGACACTTCGACAGGCTATGCAGGTTCGAACAACCATCAACCTCGTATCGTCAACGAAGTTCATGCAACAACCATCGACCTGAATTCAGTTGCCACAGAGATCACTGAGTTTCAACGACAACGCAAGCCAATTCGACTATTTTACTCCTCTTGTGCAGCGATCAATAACGCCACTCAGATGGATGAACTCTTCGAGTTATACGAGATGTTATACTTCGAAGGCTCCTCAATTGGCTTTGCGACACAAGGAATCTTAGAGAATAATCCGCACGACCAATGGGATGCAATTATCGTAGCACGCACCAAATTGGTAAAACGCTCCGAAGTAGAGGCGCTGCAAGATTATCTTGATGGCGGTGGCACAGTAATCATTGACTCCGAAAGCCTTAAGGTAGACGAGTACGGCAGGGAGCTCGACGTTGCGCTCAAGGCAAGCCGCGGCAAGCTAATCGAAATAGATGCGTGGAGCCAGGTAAAAGCTGAGTTCACAAACCAGCTACTCGTATCAGGAAATCTTCCACAATTAACTATCACAGAGACAAATGAAGCATCGCACAAAGGTGTTATGTGGCGTGTGATCTCCTCCGATAAAGCCGATACATTCATTGTTTCGATGGTCAATATGGGCTGTGGCACTGCAAACATTGAGATTCAGCATCGTGATGTCGACACCCACCAAATTAATGCTGTGACGAACTATTTAACTGGGGAGCAACTTAGCTCAACTATCGAAATGGATCTCCACCAAACATTGCTTTTGGAAATTAACATAACGGAGATAGAACAAAATTAAATTTCAAACGGATATAGAGTATGAAAAGACCAAACCTAATACTATTAGCCACTCTACCACTAACGGCTGCCGTGAGTTGCGACCAAAATACCAAACCCGAACAACCAAATATTTTGTGGGTCTTTGGCGAAGATATTAGCCCTTGGATGCCGATATATGGAGATTCAACAGTGATGACCCCCAATATCGACTTCTTGGCAGCTAATGGTGTGACCTACACTTCGTGCTATTCGACTTGCTCGGTGAGTTCGCCTTGCCGTTCGGCTTTAGCTACGGGAATGATGCAGACCACAATCGGAATACACAACCACCGCACAGGTCGCAGCGACAAAGTAATCAAATCATTACCCGATAGCGTTAAGGCGCTACCTCAAATTATGCGTCAAGCAGGATTCCATACCTTTAACTCGGGTAAGGACGATTTCAATTGGCAATACGATTGGGATGAATATTGGACTGGCCCACACACCGAAAAGAAATTCTTCGGAAAAGAGGGTACAGGTAGTTGGAATGACCGAGCAGAGGGGCAGCGATTCTTTGGCGAGATCGAACTTTTTGGCGGCAAGAATCATTCGAAGGTAGATGATCCAGTTGATATTAATCGCATAAAGGTTCCTTCGTACTATCCCGATTGTGACTATATGCGTGAGCAACTTGCAACGCATTACAACCAAATCAAACTCACCGATAATGAGGTGGGTGAATTGATCGAACAGTTAAAGCAGGATGGTCTCTATGAGAATACAATCTTGATTTTCTTATCCGACAATGGTTACCAAACTCTTCGTGATAAACAATTTTTGTATGATGGTGGTATTCACATGCCATTTATTATTGCGGCACCGGGAAACCACAAGCTATTAGAGAACTTCGGCTTAGAAATTGGCACAGTAAACGATCAATTAATCTCTTTATTGGATGTTACAGCAACAACCCTCGCAATGGCGGGAGTCGAGATTCCTGACTATATGGAGAGTCAAAATATACTCGATGAGAACTATCATCGCGAATGGATCGTTGCAGCTCGCGACAGGTGCGACTTCACAATCGACCGCATTCGTTGTATCCGAGATAAGGAGTTTAAATATATCCGCAATTTTATGACCGACCGTCCATTGATGCAGTCGCAATACCGCGATAAAACAGCTTACTACAAAGAATTTATGGAGATTTGGAAGAGTGGCAAATACCCATTCTGCGACCAGTGGCTTTCCGATGAGCGTGTAGCAGAGGAGTTGTACGACATTGTCAACGATCCCGACGAGGTTCACAACCTTGCAGCAGATCCAGCATACGTTGAAGTGCTCCTCAAAATGCGCGCAAGATTAGAGGGTTGGATCGAAGAGACTAACGACCAAGGGCAATACCCCGAATCCGTGGAACAATTAGCAGTTATCAAAGAGCGTTGGGGTGAAAGAGCTGTAAATAAGGAGTACGATATCCTTAAAAAATAATGTGACCATGAAAAAATATATTCTCCTCCTATCGATTACGCTTCACTCTATCGCCAGCTATGCCGTAGGCGATTGGAGTCAAACTTTGGTGCGCCAAAGCGAGTGTTTCAACTCCAATTGGCGATTCACACTCGGTGATGCTCCCGAGTGGCGAGAGGTTGATTTTGATGATTCTCAGTGGCGAGAGCTATCGCTGCCTCACGATTGGAGCATCGAGGGGGAGTATACCCCCGACTTCCCAACGGGCAAAAACAATGGCTTTTTCCCCGAAGGCTTAGGATGGTATCGCAAGAGCTTTACCGTGAGCCGAGAGGATAAGAATAAACAATTCGTGATCCAATTCGATGGTGTTTTTATGAACTCCGAGGTGTGGATCAATGGCCGCTATTTGGGTCGTAGACCATTTGGATACTCGACTTTCCGCTACGATTTGACCGATGCACTCAAATTTGGCGAGGAGAATGTTATTGCCGTAAGGGTCGATAACAGCAATCCCGGCGCTGATCGTTGGTATCACGGTTCGGGAATATATCGTGATGTTCTTCTGCTCAAGACCAACTATGTTCACTTCAAGCACAATGGAGGAGTCTTTGTTAAAACGCCTGTGGCCGAAGAGACAAAGGCGACAGTTGAGGTCGACTATGAGATTTTGGGTACATTCTTCACCGATGCTGAAATTCCTCTATATAAGAGAAATCAGTGGGTGCGATACGAGGGTAAATGGAAAAATGAACCTAAAGATCACCTCTGTATAATTCGCTCGATCATCTATGATAAGGATGGCGAGGAGGTCGGCAGGTGCGAAGATGAGCACACAATCCGCAACTACGATGTCGATTATGTAGCCTCGCAACAGGTCACTTTTGATAACCCCTCTCGCTGGTCTGCTGATACGCCATACCTTTACACTCTAAAGAGTGAAATTGAGTTCGATGGTAAGATCTTGGACGATGTCGTAACTCGGTTTGGCGTTCGTAAAATTGAATATATCCCAAATGAAGGTATGTTTGTAAATGGCGAAGAGACTAAACTTTATGGCGTTTGCCTGCACCACGAAGCAGGAAGCCTTGGTGCAGCCGTTCCCGAGAAGTCACTCCGTTATCGCCTCGAAAAGATCAAAGAGATGGGTTGCAATGCAATTCGCACGGCACACAATCCATTCTCGCCAACATTCTATCAACTCTGTGATGAGTTGGGATTCTACGTGATGGATGAGGCTTTCGACGAGTGGACATGTGGTTGGGCAGTCAACTGGACTGAGAACCCCACAGGCAAGGCGATGAATGGATACAACCACCTATACGAGCAGTGGTGGAGAACCGATTTGGGTGATATGATCAGACGTGATCGCAACCACCCATCAGTAATTATGTATGGTATTGGCAACGAGATTCCAGATTTTAGACACCTTGCATCGGCTGGTGATAGAGCCAAAGAGATGGCTGAGTTGTGTCACGAAATAGATCCTACACGTTACGTCTCGACTGGCGATAATGGTGTGAAACGCTCGATGAAGCATGGCGTTACCGATCATCTCGATATTATCGGCGTAAATTACGTCGAGCGTGATTATGGCCAAGACCTTCTCTTCGATGGTTTGCATGCCGATCGCCCCGATGTTTTGACATTTGGTAGCGAGGTGAGCAAGGAGCTATTTTACTTCCTGGCAGTTAGAGATCGACCATATGTAATTGGTAGCTTTATCTGGACTGGTGTAGATTACTTGGGCGAGACCAAGGATGTCAATCGTAGAGGTTGGAACACATCGCTACTCGATCTGACACTCAGCAAACGTGCAGATGGAGCTCTCTTTGAGGTGTGTTGGAGCAAAGAGCCAAAGACATTTATTACAACCTCAAAATTCTCAGCATCGACACCTCCTCAAAAAGAGATGTTTAGCGAAGCTGGAGAGTTGATTGTAACCGAAGTGGAGAAACTATTTACTTGGAACTACGATAAGGGAGAGACGGTGTTTGCGATTATCTATAGCAATTGCGATGAGGTAGAACTTAAAATAAACGGTAAATCACAGGGTCGCAAAGCTGTAAATCCAGATACCTACTACGCAGAATTTGAAACAACATACATGAGTGGCAAGGTCGAGGCAATCGGCTACAATGCAGGTAAAAAAGTGAGCCATGACGAGCTTCTTTCAACTTCGGCACCCACCAAGATTGTAGCAGATTCAGTTTATGGGAACTTGGAGCGTGATGGAAAAGATGTTGCCATTATCGAAGTCAACATTACAGACAATAAAGGTATAAGAGTTCCCGAGGCTTGCAACTCGATAAAAGTTAAGGTCGAGGGCGGTGCTCGCCTTTTGGGTGTTGACTCTCCAAATCTATTCTACAAAGGCCTTTTCACTTCACCCGAAAGAGAGGCTCAGAATGGAAAATTGTTAGTGACAATCCAGTCAAACGGAGAACCTTTGCCAACCAAAGTTACTTTGAGCTCTTCTGATTTGGAGAGTTGTATGATTGAATTATAAACCTGAGTTCCTATGTTTAACCCGCGAAACATAGGAACTCACGTTATAAAATAAAAAATACTGATAATAAAAAAGGAGATATTATTAAGTGCAGCAGCACTGCCAGTAGTGGCTGGTGCGGTAGCGTGTAGTGGTACCACTGAATCTATCGAAAAAAGACCCAACATCATCGTGATTCTTGCCGACGACCTCGGCTATGGCGATGTGAGTGCCTATGGTGCAACCACCGTTTCGACTCCCAATATCGATCGCTTGGCAAGCGGGGGAGTCTCGTTCACAAATGGCTATGCCACCTCGGCTACATCGACCCCAAGCCGCTATGCTCTCTTTACGGGTTCGTACCCTTGGAAGAATCCCAATGCTAAGATCTTGCCGGGCGATGCTCCGCTGCTCATTGGCGTTGACCAATTCACAATGCCCTAAATGTTGCAGCAGGCGGGTTACACAACAGCGGCAATAGGCAAGTGGCACCTTGGAATGGGTCTGGGAAATATCAATTGGAACGAGACTGTAACCCCTGGAGCCAACCAAATAGGCTTCGATTATTCGTGCTTGATAGCTGCTACTAACGACCGCGTTCCGACAGTCTTTGTCGAGAATGGCGATGTCGTGGGGCTCGAAAAAGATGATCCAATTGAGGTAAACTACAAGCAGAATTACGAAGGGCAACCAACAGGAAAAGAGAACGCCGAGCTACTCAAAATGCACTGGGCACATGGCCACGACGGCACTATCGTCAATGGCATTCCCCGCATTGGATATATGAAGGGTGGCGAGAATGCTAAGTGGGTCGACGAAGATATGGCCGACGACTTCACCGAAAAGGTCGAAAGCTTCCTCGATGAGGCTAAGGATGAGCCATTTTTCCTCTACTACGGTTTGCACCAGCCTCACGTGCCACGCACTTCCAATGGTCGATTTGTTGGCGCGACAACCATGGGACCCCGTGGCGATGCGCGAGGAGCGCGGATTGTTAGAAAATACTCTTATTATCTTCTCGAGCGACAATGGTCCTGTACTCAACGACGGATACAAGGATGGAGCAGCAGAGATGTTGGGCGACCATAACCCTATGGGAGGGCTTCGCGGTGGCAAATACTCGCTCTTCGATGCATGAACCCACGTGCCATTCTTTACCTACTGGAAGGGCACAATCGAGCCTTGCAAATCTTCGGCATTTGTATCACAGTTGGATTTGTTGGCATCGGTTGCCGACCTTGTTGGCGCCCAGATCCCCGAGGGCTTAGACTCTGAGAACCACTTAGATGCCTTTATGGGCAAGAGCGATATGGCACGCGAGAGCTACATCATCGAGGCTATGGGTCGCTTGGCATACCGCAGTGGTGACTATGCATTGATCCCACCATTCAGAGGTAAGCGTCGCAATGAGACTGGCAACGAATTAGGTAATAGGTATAGGCGTTTAGACCACCCAACAAAATAATAATACCTACCTTTGCAGAATGGGTAGAGAAAATAAATTTAGAGGCGTGAACTCGATCAAATTCAATCGCTATTTTCAGAGC
>JBCQVM010000013.1:0-45636 GCA_047173105.1 Rikenellaceae bacterium | reverse complement strand
AATAGAGTGGCTAATAAGTAGAAATACTTGTTAGCCACTCTATTTTTTACATCCTCCACGTCATTTCCGTGACCCCCCCCACGTCATTTCAGTGAAACCCCCCACGTCATTTCAGTGAAAACCTCCACGTCATTTCCGTGAAAACCACTACGTCATTTCAGTGAAAACCACTACGTCATTCCCGTGAAAACGGGAATCTTAATTGCCCCCCCCCCTGCGAGAAGTTTAAGATTCCCGATCGAGTCGGGAATGACGGCTTATATTATCTCCCCCGGTGGTGTATAGTAGCAATGAAAATTCCAGCTAACAATAGTAGCAATAAAAATTCCAACTAACAATAACTATCAATAAAAATCCCGACTAACAAATAGCCGGGATTTTATCATTAAAGCCTATATAAGGCTCAATTACTATAGAGCTTTGATCTCGTACAAAACGTCGTTTGTAGCGCGAACTGCTGCTGCCGAAGCCTCGAAAGCTGCTTTCTCCTCTGCTGTCAACTCAAGCTCGATGATCTTCTCGATACCGTTGCGGCCGATTACTGCTGGCACGCCGATACAGATATCTGATTGACCATACTCACCCTCGAGCATACATGAACAAGGGATGATGCGCTTTTGATCCTTAAGGATCGACTCAACAACCGATGATGAAGCAGCACCGGGAGCATACCAAGCTGAAGTGCCGATAAGCTTAGTGAGTGTAGCACCACCAACCATAGTCTTAGCTGAAACGTCTGCAAGCTCTTCTGCCGAAAGGAATGCCGAAGCTGGAACACCCTTGATCGAAGCCTTAGCTGTTAGAGGAATCATAGTGGTGTCACCGTGGCCACCGATAACCATACCCTCGATATCAGCCAAAGGTACACCTGCAGCCATCGAAAGGTAAGTGCGGAAACGAGATGAATCGAGCGCGCCACCCATACCGATGATGCGGTTCTTAGGAATAGAAGTTGACTTAAGAGCCATGTAAGTCAAGGTATCCATTGGGTTAGCAACCACAACGATGATAGCCTCTGGAGAGTACTTAGCAACGTTCTCGATTACTGACTTCATGATATTTGCGTTGGTTCCGATAAGATCCTCGCGAGTCATACCGGGCTTACGTGGGATACCCGAAGTGATAACAACAACATCCGAGTTAGCTGTTGCTGAGTAGTCGTTACTAACACCGATCATCTTAGTATTGAAACCCATTGTCACAGAAGCCTGCAACATATCGAGCATTTTACCCTCTGAAAGGCCCTCTTTGATATCGATCATTACGATCTCGCTTGCAACCTCACGAGCTGCCATTACATTTGCACAAGTTGCACCTACGGCACCTGCACCTACTACTGTTACTTTTGACATAGTACTTTTGTATAAGTTTAGTTTGAAAATATTATCCGATAAGTTCAGCATACTGCTCCGCTGAGAGCAATGAATCGAGCTGCGTGGGGTCGCTCATCTCGATCTTAACGAGCCATCCTGCACCATAGGGGTCACTATTAACCACTGCTGGGTCGGCATCGACAGCATCGTTGAACTCCAACACCTCGCCACCAACGGGGCTAAAAGCGTCACTCACGGTCTTAACCGCCTCGATAGTACCAAAAAGGTCACCCGCTGCGATCTGCTCACCTACTGTGGGCACATCAACAAAGACAATATCGCCAAGCTGACTCTGTGCGAAATCGGTGATTCCGATAGTTGCTACATTGCCCTCGACACTACACCATTCGTGATCCGAAGAGTACTTTAAATTTGTTGGAATATTCATAGCTCAAAATTTTTGTTTTTAGTATATTGTAACTTTTTCAAATTTGCATTGCAAAGATAAGTGTTATTTTTTTAACAGCAATAAATATTTTCAATTATTTTGCTATAATTTTTATCTACACCTCGCCTCGATCACAAAATCAATCTCTTTGAAGAGGTAGCTACACTTCTCTCCGCACTCCCACTCCACAATCAATTCGCCTTGAGTGGCCACGCCACAGATCCGCCCAACGCGCTGCTGACCACTATCGGAGAGACGAAACGTATGAAAAACTCCAACGCGATACAACAAGGAGTGATAATCCGCAATTGCTCTCTCTCGTCCCTGCTCGGTGGCAAGGCTCTCGAAGCGACTAACGATTGCTGCGCTGAGGCTCTCGAGAAGCCTCCCTCGCTCGACTTGGCGTCCCGATTCTATCAATATCGAAGTTGGATTGGGTAGTGACTCGTCGAAATCACGCTGGTTGACATTGAGCCCAACACCCGCTACCGAGCGCACAAGCATCCCGCCGCTCAATCTATTCTCAAGAAGGATGCCAGCGATTTTCTTGTCACCTATATATATATCGTTCGTCCACTTTATCTGTGGAGTCAATCCATACTCACTGAGCACATCGCAGATAGCCAAGGCCACCCCCTGCAACACCACGAACTGGTCGCGTGCCTCGAACTGATCTGTAGCCAGCACAGCGCTTAGCGTAAGGTTCAACCCCTCGCCACTAAGCCACTTATTGCCACGCTGTCCGCGACCGGCCGTCTGCCGCTCTGCCACAATCACATCGCCGTGGCGATACTGTTCACCTTGTGCCTCGTCGTTGCTCGACCCAAGGGTTTTGAAATGGTAGATCATAGAAAAATGGCCATGATGTGTCGGCCTTTAATTAAGCAATGTTGAAGTCACGTAGAGCATCGTTAAGAGATACCTTTTTGTCGGTAGTCTCCTTGCGGTGGCCAATAATCAAGGCGCAAGGCACGCCATACTCGCCTGCGGGGTATTTACGAGGGTAAGTTCCGGGGATCACCACCGAGCGAGCGGGAACATATCCGCGGTACTCCACGGGCTCCTCGCCAGTAACATCGATAATGTGAGTCGAGCCGGTGATAACCACATTGGATCCGATAACCGACTCGCGACATACCTGAGCACCCTCAACGATGATGGCGCGTGAGCCAATAAAGCAGTTATCCTCAATAATAACGGGCGAAGCCTGCACAGGCTCCAACACGCCACCGATACCCACGCCACCACTAAGGTGAACACCGCTACCGATCTGCGCACACGAACCAACCGTAGCCCAAGTATCGACCATCGTACCCGCGCCAACATAGGCTCCGATATTAACATACGAAGGCATAAGGATAGCCCCCGCAGCGATATAAGCACCATAGCGAGCCACAGCGTGAGGCACTACTCTAACGCCCAACTCCTCGAAGCCGCGCTTAAGCTCCATCTTATCGTAGAACTCCAACTCGCCCGACTGCATAGTGCGCATAGTTTGGATTGGGAAGTACATGATGATAGCCTTCTTGACCCACTCATTAACCTTCCACTTACTATTCTCGATGTCGACAGGCTCCGCTGTGCGTAATTGACCCTTATCAACAAATTCAACAACTTGGCGAATCACCTCTTTTACAGACTCTTCTTTCAATAATTCGCGATTTACCCACGCGTTTTCAACAATTTCTTCTAATTTACTGTACATGTTTATTAACATTTATTAACACTTCCTAATAATATTTTGGCTTGCTCAAGCGCTGCAGCAGTGATTTCGCTACCCGACAACATGGTTGCGATCTGTTTAATGCGCTCATCAGCATTAAGTTTTGTGATATTGGTTCGACCCTCAGACTTATAAACAACGAAGTGCGTATCGCCTTTCGAAGCCACCTGCGGCAGGTGAGTAATGTCAATAACCTGCATAGATGTTGACAACTCAGCAATTATCTCGCCCATAGCGTCGGCTATGCGTCCCGAGACTCCCGTGTCGATCTCGTCGAAGATGATCGTCGGCAACTTCATCCGCTGTGCCAAGAGAGCTTTGAGTGCAAGCATCACGCGAGAGATCTCACCGCCCGAAGCGATCCTATCGATAGGCTGCGGTGCCACTCCACGGTTGGCCGAGAATAGAAACTCCACTCTGTCGCCTCCCGCCGCCGTGAGCGATTCCAAAGGGGTGATGGCTACAGTGAAGAGCACATCGACCATCCCCAAACGACGCAACGTCGAGGCGATCTGCTCCTCGAAGTGGGGAGCCACCTCTTGGCGCGTTGCACGAAGCTCATCCGCGAGCTCCATGGCCTTTGCTGCCTGCTGCTCGATTGAGGCTCTTAGTGCCTCGATATTCTCGTCGCCCTGAGTGATCGAGAGTAGCTGCAAGCTATATTTGTCGCGCATCGCGATCAGCTCGTCGAGATCCTGTGCCCTATGTTTTTGAATAAGTGAGTAGATGGTATTGAGGCGATCGCTCAACTGCTGAAGCTTCTGCGGATCCGACTCGATGCGCTCCGCCTCGAGCGAGATTGAGCTGTTCATATCCTTGAGCTCGGCCAAAACGCTCTGCAACCTCTGGGCATACTCCGCCGCAGGTGCATAGTACTCGGCAACAGAGGCAAGGGAGCTCTGCGAAGCTTTCACTGCCGCCAAGACCCCGAAATTCTCATCCTCCATGCGCGAACCAAACCCCGCCAACGCCTCGCCAATGCTCTCGACATTCTCCAAGAGCGCTAACTCAGCTTCGGCCACCTTATCCTCGCCCTCTTTGAGCGCTGCGGCCGTAAGCTCCTCGACTTGGTGCGAGAGCCACTCCTGCTCGCGGCGCCCCTGCTCCAACTCGCGCTCCAACTCCGAAAGCTGCTTTCGCTGGAGTTGCAGCTCGTCGAATAGTGCGCTATAACTATCTCTTAGGCTCTGGTTACCGGCCAATAGATCGATGGCCTGCACACGGAATGACTCGTCACTGAGCACTCTATTTTGGTGTTGCGAATGAATATCAATAAGTCGCGCCCCCAACTCGCGAAGCTCTACGAGCTGCACAGGCAGGTCATTGACAAATGCACGGCTCTTGCCCGAGGGCGAAATCACGCGGCGCACAACAAGCTCCTTATCCCACTCCCAGTCGTACTGCTCGAAGAGCGGCTCAAGCCCCAGCGCTCCCACCTCGAAGATCGCCTCAACAAGACAACTCTTGGTGTTGTCCTTGAGTGCCGAGCCATCGTTCTTATTGCCCAATAGCAGTCCTAAGGCGCCCAAAAGGATCGACTTACCGGCACCCGTCTCACCGGTGATGATATTCAATCGTTCGTCGAGATCCATCACTAAGTGGTCGATCAAGGCGTAATTTTCGATGGTTATTCTACGCAACATAGCTTCTCGATTTTGTCGATTATATGGTTCGCCACCTCTCGCTTAGAACATAGCGGTAGCTCCTCGCAACTTTCACGACTCACCAAGGTCACCTTGTTGGTGTCGCCACCAAATCCAGCCCCCTTGTCACGCAGCGAATTTAACACCACGAAGTCGAAGTTCTTGCGCTCGAGCTTGCCCACGGCATTCTCCAACTCGTTGTCGGTCTCCAAGGCGAAGCCCACAAGGAGCCGGTCACCCTTCGAGGCACCCAACTCAGCGGCGATATCGCGTGTGCGCTTAAGCTCGATAGAGAGCTCGCCATCCCCCTTTTTGATCTTGGAGGTGGCAACCGTAGCGGGGGTATAGTCGGCAACTGCGGCACACATCACCGCGCCATCAGCCTCGATAAATGCCTCGCATGCAGTAGTATACATCTGCTCAGCACTCAGCACATCGACACGATCCACACCTTGGGGCACGCCCAAAGAGGTGCGACCGCTAACCAACGTTACTCGGGCACCACGCGCGGCAAGCTCCTCGGCTATAGCGTAGCCCATCTTGCCCGTTGAATGATTTGTGATATAACGAACCGGGTCGATTGACTCGATCGTAGCTCCCGCAGTCACTACAAAGTGCTTACACGCGAGGCTCTTTTTTTTTTGAGATATAAGTTCCAACACCTCCGCGGCAATCTGCTCGGGCTCGGCCATGCGACCTTTGCCCACTAAGCCACTTGCTAACTCGCCCGAGGTGGGTTCAATGATCCTCACACCACGCGAAGCAATAGTTGCCAAATTCTCTTGGGTTGCCACATGCGCATACATATCGAGATCCATCGCAGGTGACACTACCACTGGACAACGTGCCGAAAGGTAGGTAGTTAGCAGCAGATTGTCGGCCACACCATGCGCCATCTTAGCGATAGTGTTGGCTGTTGCAGGGGCTATAACCATGCAATCCGCCCACTCGCCAAGCGAGACGTGCGAATTCCACTCGCCATTCTCGGGATTGAAGAATTCGACTAAGATCGGATTCTTAGAGAGTGTGGCCATAGTGAGTGGCGTTATAAACTGCTTAGCGAGCGGGGTCATAATCACTTTGACCTCGCATCCCGCTACCTTAAATATACGACACAGCACAGCGGCTTTATAAGCTGCTATGCTCCCCGTAACACACAATAGTATATTCATAATTACTCAATTGGTAATTCACGTACCTCAAGGAGAGGAGTCGAAAAGGTGTGTTACCGCTCTCCTTGGGACACAAAAGTGTTAACTACTCTTTGTAGGCAACCTCGCCATCCATAAACTCCTCTGTTGCAATCAACACAGGCTTTGGAAGACGCTCGTAGTAACGAGAGATCTCGATCTGCTCGTGGTTCTCGAAAGTCTCCTCCATAGAGTCGGTTGGTGAAGAGAAATCAGCAAGTTTGCGATTAAGCTCTCCACGAAGCTCCGTTGCGATTTGGTTAGCGCGACGTGAGATGATATTCAACGACTTATAGATGTTGCCAGTGTCTGCATCGAGGTCAACCAATTGACGCGTTACTGTGTTGTTGGGAGTTGTTTTCTTAATATCCATTTCTAATATTGATTATATTGCTCTAATTGTTCTAACTGTTCTGATCGGTGCTCCTCGCCGCGCTCCTCGCGTGGTGCTGACTCATTCTCGGCGATAAACTTCTTAGCCTCCATTGCCATCTTGTCGACCTTCTTGGAGTAGTCCGAATTGGGGAACTCACCCACAAAAGTATAGTAGGAGTCGAGCATCGCGATATAGCGGTCTAACTGCTTGTAGGGGACTGAATTCTTTGCCAACTCATAGCTCGAAGCCACCACATAGTACGATAGATCCTCGCGGCGTGTCGACTCTGGATACTCCTTCATCGCGTTGCGGAAAGCTACGATCGCCGATTTGTAACGCCCAATCTTATAATAGGTATAGGCATTGATATATGACTTCTCGTAGAGTCGATCCTTAAGCTCAGCGATAATGATCTCGAAGTTCACATTGCGCTCACTCTCGGGGTAGCGCGACATAAATTCGTATGCCGCTGTGATTGTCTGGTTGGTCACAGTCTGGTCACGCGTTGGCCCCGGCGAGAGATAGTAGTGGCACATCACATACATCGACTCGGCATCCTCCAAAAAGACACTACGACCAAACTCACCGCGGAACTTCTCCAAACGCTCGATGGCTGTGTAGTAGTCGCCAGTCTTAGCGCGACATCGCGCCATGTAGAACGAGAGAGTATCCTCGCGTGCCGTGCCGACATAGAGTCGCTCCACGGTACTAAATAGGGTGGTCGCACGGCTCCACTCCTCAGCGTTGTAGTGCTCTACACCCGCCTCATAGATCAATTCGGGGTCACCAGTTTTGATCACCTTTTGCACACTGCTGCACGCCGTGATAAGCATCGCTACCACAAGCAGATAAAAAAATCCTTTGAGTCTTCTTCTCATTTATCTATTCTCTTTTTTTAACGCACAACCACAGATATATGCATATAGGTGTGCAAAGTTACATATTTATTAACGAAATCACAAAAAAAATATTATCGTTTCGTGAAGATATTATTTCGAATTGATGGCAATTGTTTATCTTTCAATGAATTAACCACTTTAACAATATTCATATTTGTTAGACTCATTTATCTCTTAATAATTTACTCCGTCATTCCCGTGAAAACGGGAATCTTATACAAACGCAATATTGCATACAAATTAAGATTCCCGATCGAGTCGGCAATGACGTGGAGGGGGTGCCATTCTACCTCGCTTGTGGGTCAAAAACTCAAAGCCCACAAACGCAAAAACGCAAAAAAAACGCCAATTTCCATTGAACTTTACCTATTGTTTTGTAACTTTGTCCACTATTTATATAAAAGCAAAAGACAAACAAAAGATAAAACTATGCAGATTGCCGACAAATATGCTCCTCAGAGCATCGAATCGAAGTGGTACGACTACTGGATCGAGAACCGCTTATTTCACTCGGAACCCGATGAGCGAGAGCCATTTACAATAGTCATCCCACCGCCCAACGTCACCGGAATGTTGCACATGGGTCACATGCTCAACAACACACTGCAAGATGTTTTGGTGCGTCGTGCACGCATGCTCGGCAAGAATGCTTGTTGGGTGCCGGGCACCGACCACGCTTCGATCGCAACCGAGGCTAAGGTTGTGGCACGCCTCAAGGAGCAGGGAATCGACAAGTCGACCCTCACGCGCGAAGAGTTCCTACGCCACGCATGGGAGTGGAAAGAGGAGTATGGCGGAGTGATCCTCAAGCAGCTACGCACCTTAGGTGCTTCGTGCGACTGGGATCGCACCTGCTTTACGATGGATGAGGCTCGCACCGAGAGTGTGATCCAAGTCTTTTGCGACCTTTTCGAGAAGGGCAAGATCTACCGCGGCGTAAGAATGGTCAACTGGGATCCATCGGCGCAAACGGCTCTCTCGGACGAGGAGGTGATCTACAAAGAGTCACAAGGCAAGCTCTACTACCTGCGCTATGCGGTGGAGGGTACCGACAAAAATATCATCGTTGCAACAACTCGCCCCGAGACAATCTTGGGCGATACTGCTCTCTGTGTCAACCCCAATGACGAGCGCTACGCATGGCTACCTGCCGATGCACGCGTGGTGGTGCCATTGGTGGGACGTTCGATTCCGGTTATTCGCGACGAATATGTTGATATCGAATTCGGTACGGGAGCCCTCAAGGTGACCCCTGCGCACGATGTTAACGACTATATGTTGGGCGAGAAGTATGGTTTGGAGACAATCGACATCTTCTGCGACAACGGCACGATCAACGACAAAGTTGGCCTCTATGTGGGTGTCGACCGATTTGAGTGCCGCAAGGTAATCGAGGGTGATCTCGCGGCAGCGGATCTATTGGAGAGGGTAGAGCCCTACGTCAACAACGTAGGCTGCTCGGAGCGCACAGGAGTGGCTATCGAGCCTAAGCTATCTATGCAGTGGTTCCTCTCGATGGAGGAGCTCGCAGCACCTGCCACCAAAGCAGTTGCGGAGGATATCATCAAATTTGTCCCCGCGAAATATAAAAATACCTTCCGCCACTGGATGGAGAATATCAAGGATTGGTGCATCTCGCGCCAATTGTGGTGGGGTCAACGCATACCTGCCTACTACCTGCCCAAGGGTGGCTACGTGGTGGCAGCGACAGCTGAGGAGGCTTTGGCCAAGGCTCGCACAAAGATGGGTGATGAGAGCATCGAGCTGAGCGATCTTCGCCAAGACGAGGATGTTCTGGACACATGGTTTAGTTCGTGGTTGTGGCCAATGTCGGTGTTCGATGGCATTCGCAATCCCGACAACGAGGATATGAAGTATTACTATCCTACCAACGACTTGGTTACGGGTCCCGATATCATCTTCTTCTGGGTGGCTCGCATGATTATGGCCGGCTATGAGTATAAGGGCGAAATGCCTTTCCGTAACGTCTATTTCACTGGTATCGTGCGCGATAAGTTAGGTCGCAAGATGTCCAAGCAATTGGGCAACTCGCCCGATCCATTGGATCTTATCGCTGAGTATGGCGCCGATGGCGTGCGTATGGCGATGTTACTTAGCTCGAGCGCCGGCAACGATATTATGTTCGACACGGCACTCTGCGAGCAGGGGCGCAACTTCGGCAACAAAATCTGGAATGCCTACCGCCTAATCAATGGCTGGCAAGTGGACGACACCCTCGAGCAGAGCGAGAACAACCGCCTTGCCATAGAGTGGTTCGAGGCACGTTTGAGCAAGGCGCTCACCGAGATCGAGGCCGATTTCGCATCTTATAGGGTCTCTGAGGCACTTATGACAGCCTACAAATTATTCTGGGATGACTTCAGTGGTTGGTATCTCGAGATGATCAAACCAGCATATCAATGCCCGATCGATTCCACCTCACTTTCAGCAACTAAGTCTCTATTCGACAGACTAATGCGACTATTGCACCCATATATGCCATTTGTCACCGAAGAGATCTGGCAGGATGTGGCTCAGCGCAAGAGTGGTGAGTCGATCATGGTTAGCCCAATGCCCGCAGCTGCGGCTTTCGACGAGAAGTTGTTATCGCGCTTTGAATTGGCAATGGAAGCAATTTCGGCAATCCGCAACGTGCGCAAGGAGAAGAACTTGGCACAGAAGGAGCCTCTGACTCTCAAGGTAATATCCGATGTGAACTACCCCGCAGAATACGCTCCAGTTATCGCGAAGATGGGCAACCTAAGCGCAATCGAGATCACTGACGAGAAAGATGCGATGGCGGCCGGCTTTATCATCAAGACAACGCAATACTTTATCCCACTTGGCGATATGATCGACAAGGAGGCCGAGACCAAGCGCCTTAGCGACGAGCTCAACTACCTCGAAGGCTTCCTTGCGAGTGTGATGAAGAAGCTCAGCAACGAGCGTTTCGTGAGCTCAGCACCCGAGAAGGTGGTGGCAACCGAGCGTGCGAAGCAGGCCGACGCCGAGGCGAAGATTGCAGCTATCAACGAGCAACTTGCAGCGCTTAAATAATGGCGGCAGCAATAACCATCTACACCGATGGCTCGGCCTTGGGCAACCCCGGGGCAGGGGGCTACGGCGTGGTGATGCTCTCGGGAGTGCACCGCAAGGAGCTCTCGGCGGGCTTTCGCCTCACGACCAACAACCGCATGGAGCTTATGGCAGTCTGTGTAGCACTCGAGACCCTTAAGTTCGAGGGTAGCGAGGTGACCATCTACTCCGACTCGAAGTACGTGGTCGACTCGGTGGAGAAGAAATGGCTCTTCGGATGGGAGCGCAAGGGATATGTGGGCAAGAAAAACCCCGACCTCTGGCAGCGATTCCTACGCAGCTATCGTCGCCACAAGGTGCGTTTTGTGTGGGTCAAGGGGCATAGCTCCACTGTGGAGAACAACCGCTGCGACGAATTGGCTGTAGCGGCAGCAAATAACAAGGGGTGCCACTCGGAGGATGTGGGATATACGCCTGAAAACTAACGATTTAAAATCAAAGAAAGATATGTTTAAAACATATATAAAACTTTTGGGCTTTGCCAAACCATTAGAGAAGTATGCAATACCATACTTCTTTTATGCTGTTTTATATGCAGTGTTCAACACCTTCAACTACGCGATGATCATCCCGATCCTCAGCGCAATGTTTCGCGAGAATTTTAACTTCGTGCCAGTCTATGACTTCCCCGAACTTAAGCTACACACCGACACCTTCTACTCGATAATTGACTACGCCTATACACACTGCTTTGGCGAGATCTTCACGCAGAGCAAGATGCTGTTGATGTTGGCCGTAGCTACGGTAGGTATGGCGCTATTGAGTAACCTTTTCCGCTACCTCTGTGCATGGACTGTGGAGAGTCTTCGCACCCGCACAGTGCAACGCATTCGTAACCGTATGTTCGATCGCGTTATGGATTTAGATGTAGGTTATTTCAGTGATCAGCGCAAGGGCGATATCATCTCGAAGATCACCTCCGATGTGTCGGTGGTTCAATTCTGCATCACCAACACTTTGCAGGTTGCCTTCCGTGAGCCGCTCCTAATTATCGGCTACATCACCGCGATGATAGCTATTTCGTGGCAGTTATCGATCTTCTCGGTGCTGTTCTTACCGGTGGTTGCATTTGTTGTGGGCTCGATCGTCAAACGATTGCGCCACCCAGCACGCAAGGGTCAGGAGCGTTTGGGCGAGATGGTATCGTCGCTCGATGAGGCACTTAGCGGCATAAAGGTTATCAAGAGTTACAACGCTACCGACTACATCAAGGATAAATTTAGAGCTCTCAATGGCTCCTTCTCCACCATAACCCTATCGCTTGCGCGCCGCCAACAGTTGGCATCGCCCATTAGTGAGTTTTTGGGAATCACCGCTATCGCCATCATCATTATCTTCGGTGGTACTCTGGTGAGTGCCGGCAAATTGGATGGAGCTCAGTTTATGGCATTTATCGCCATCTTCTCGCAGATCACCCGCCCGGTGCGCGCCTTTGTCGACCAATTCGGCAATATCAACCAAGGTATCGCAGCAGGTGAGCGCATCTTCTCGATTCTGGGCACCGAATCGGTAGTCAAAGATTGCGAGAATGCCCACTCGATCGAGAGCTTCGAGCAGGGTATCGAATTTAGAGATGTTCACTTCAGCTACGATGGTCAGCGCGAGGTGATCGCAGGGGTCAACTTCACGATCAACAAGGGCGAAACAGTAGCTCTCGTGGGCCCCTCGGGCGGTGGTAAATCGACTCTGAGCGAGCTTATTCCCCGCTTCTTCGACCCCGTCGAGGGTGAGATCCTAATCGACGGGGTGCCACTCAAAGCCTGCTCGCAACACTCGCTGCGTGCGCTTATGAGCACCGTGGCGCAAGATACAATCCTCTTTAACGACACTATCGCTGCCAACCTGCGCTTAGCAAAATTAGACGCTACCGACTCCCAGATCGAGCAGGCGGCACGTGCAGCCAACGCCCACGACTTTATTATGGAGTGCGACGAGGGCTACCAAACAAATATCGGCGATAGAGGCATGAAGCTCTCGGGAGGTCAGCGCCAACGCCTAAGCATTGCGCGAGCGATCCTCAAAAATCCAGATATCTTGATCCTCGACGAGGCCACCTCGGCACTCGACACCGAGAGCGAGAAGTTGGTGCAGGAGTCACTCGAGAGGTTGCTTAGTGGCCGCACTTCGATCGTGGTGGCTCACCGCCTTTCGACGATCTACAATGCCGATAAGATCTTGGTTATCGACCGAGGTCTGGTGGTCGAGCAGGGGTGCCATGCGGAGCTTATCGCAAAAAATGGAATCTACGCCAAGTTAGTTGAGATGCAATCATTCGAGTAAATTACAAAAATATAAACTGAAGGAAATATGAAGTTCAAGGAGTACAAAGGACTCGACCTTGCTGCTGTTGCAAGCGAAGTTCTCAAAAAATGGGATGCCGACGACACATTCCACAAGAGTATCACCACACGCGAGGGTAAACCCACATTCGTATTCTACGAGGGGCCCCCATCGGCAAATGGCGTTCCGGGCATCCACCACGTTATGGCGCGTACCATCAAAGATATCTTCTGCCGCTACAAGACCCAACAGGGCTATCTTGTGCACCGCAAAGCGGGTTGGGACACCCACGGACTCCCCGTTGAGTTGGGCGTAGAGAAGAAGTTGGGTATCACCAAGGAGGCAATCGGCAAGACAATCACTATCGAGGAGTACAACCACCAATGTCGCGAGGCGGTGATGGAGTACACCGGATTGTGGGAGGAGCTAACGCGCCAAATGGGATATTGGGTCAATATGGACGATCCATATATCACCTACGACAACAAATATATCGAAACCCTCTGGTGGCTCCTCAAGCAGCTCTTCGACAAGGGCTTGCTCTACAAGGGCTACACTATCCAACCCTACTCGCCCGCAGCCGGCACAGGTCTTTCGACCCACGAGCTCAACCAGCCGGGTTGCTACCGCGATGTGAAGGATACCACCTGCACCGCACAGTTCAAAGTGACTCGCAATGCAGCGAGTGAGCACCTATTCGAGGGTGTCGAGGGCGACCTCTACATCTTGGCGTGGACAACTACCCCATGGACTCTTCCATCGAACACGGCTCTTGCCGTGGGTCCCGCGATCGAATATGTTAGAATCAAGTGCGAGAATCCCTACACGGGCACCTCGCAAAATATAATTATGGCCAGCGACCTTGTCTCGACCCACTTCACAAAGAAGATGGAGGGCACCTACACCATCGAGGAGTACAAGTGGAAAGGGGCAGAGTTGGCAGGAGTAAACTACGAGCAGCTTCTACCATGGGTTAAGCCAATGGGCGATGCTTTCCGCGTAATTACAGCCGACTTCGTAACCACCTCCGATGGTACGGGTATCGTTCATATCGCGCCAACGTTTGGTGCCGATGACGACCGTGCGGCACGTGCGGCAGGAATCGCACCACTATTTATGGTCGACAAAGCGGGCAAAGAGCAGCCTATGGTTGACCGAGCAGGTCGTTTCTTCCTTGTCGAGGAGTTGGACGAGAAGTTCGTCAGCGAGAATATCAACCTCGAACTCTATGCGGAGTATGCAGGTCGCTACGTCAAGAATGCTTTCGATGATTCGCTCGCCGAGGATGCTGCAACACTCGACGTGGATATCTGTGTGATGCTCAAGATGCATAACCAAGCCTTCAAGATCGAGAAGCACTCTCACTCCTACCCACACTGTTGGCGCACCGACAAACCGGTGTTGTACTACCCACTCGACTCATGGTTTATCCGCACTACGGCTCTTAAGGAGCGCATGATGGAGCTTAACTCGACCATCCGCTGGAAGCCCGAATCGACCGGTAGCGGCCGCTTCGGAAAGTGGCTCGAGGGATTGGTAGATTGGAACCTTTCGCGTTCTCGTTTTTGGGGCACTCCCCTTCCCGTTTGGGCTACTGAGGAGTACTCCGAGATCAAGTGCATCGGCTCTGTAGAGGAGCTTATGGGCGAGATCGAGAAGTCTATCGAGGCAGGTTTCATGACCGAAAACCCATACAAAGATTTCGTGGTGGGCGATATGAGCAAGGAGAACTACTCGGTAGAGAAGATCGACCTACACCGCCCCTATGTCGACTCGATCGTCTTGGTATCGTCCAAGGGCGAGCCTATGAAGCGCGAGAGCGATTTGATCGACGTATGGTTCGATTCGGGTGCAATGCCCTACGCTCAGCTCCACTACCCATTCGAGAATGGTGGTGCCGACTTCAAGGATGTATACCCTGCGGACTTTATCGCCGAGGGTGTCGACCAGACTCGCGGATGGTTCTTCACGCTCCACGCACTTGCAACGATGCTATTCGACTCAGTGGCATTCAAGAATATCATCTCCAATGGCCTTGTGCTCGACAAAAATGGCAACAAGATGTCCAAGCGCTTGGGCAATGCTGTAGATCCATTCGAGGTGCTAAACAGTTGTGGAGCAGATGCCACTCGTTGGTATATGATCAGCAACTCACAGCCTTGGGACAACCTCAAATTCGATGTGGAGGGAGTTAATGAGGTGCGCCGCAAATTCTTCGGTACACTCTACAACACCTACTCATTCTTCGCACTCTACGCCAACGTCGATGGATTCACAGGTGCTGAGACCCAAATACCACTCGAGGAGCGCCCCGAGATCGACCGCTGGATCATCTCGCTGCTCAACACTCTTGTCAAAGGAGTTACAAAGTCACTCGAGGAGTACGACCCAACCCCCGCGGCACGTATGATCCAAGAGTTCGTTGGTGAGAACCTTTCGAACTGGTACGTACGCCTGAACCGCAAGCGCTTCTGGGTGGGCGATATGACCACAGATAAGCTCTCGGCATACCAGACCCTATACACTTGTCTGGATACAGTAGCCAAGCTCTCAGCGCCATTCGCACCATTTATCTCGGATCGTATCTTTGCCGACCTAAATGCCGTGAGTGGACTCAACACCGAGAGCTCGGTGCACTTAGCACCATTCCCCGTGGCCGATGAGTCATTGCTCGACAGTGACCTCGAGGAGAAGATGGCTATAGCTCAAAGGGTGTCGTCGATGGTCTTGGCACTTCGCCGCAAGGTCAACATTAAGGTGCGCCAACCGCTCACCAAGATCCTTATCCCGGTGCTCGACACCGACGTGGCGCGCCGCATCAAGAGCGTCGAATCTCTTATCATGGGCGAGGTAAATGTCAAGGAGATTGAGCTGTTGGAGCAGACCACAGGCCTTATCACCAAACGTATCAAGCCTAACTTCAAGACCTTGGGCCCCAAGTATGGCAAGTATATGAAGCAGATCGCAGCTCTCGCAGCGACATTCTCGCAGGAGCGTATCGCCGAGATCGAGGCATCGGAGCAGATCACACTCGACATGGGCGCAGAGCAGATCACAGTGACCCCTGCCGACTTTGAGATCACATCCGAGGATATGCCCGGCTGGCTCGTAGCATCGGAGGGCAAGCTCACCGTAGCACTCGACATCACCATCACCGATGCCCTCAAGGCCGAAGGTGTAGCACGCGAATTGGTCAACCGCATCCAGAACATCCGCAAGGAGTCGGGATTTGAGGTGACCGACAAAATCCGCGTCGAGATCCAGCAGCTTCCATTGGTTGAAGCAGCTCTCGAGCAGTACGCCCAATATATCGCCTCACAAACCCTATCGCTATCGGTAGTAGGCAGCGCAGCGCCACAAGGCAGCTTCGTGGTCGACTCCGAGATCGATGAGCAGGCATTGGTTATTGCAGTTACTAAGGCTTGATGTATAAAGTTAAATCCTGAAATTCTTTTAAGCCCCTACGGTGGTTAAAATCCACAATTGAGGTTGAATATGGTTTTCCTCTATTTTAACCTCTCTTTCGCTCTTCTCACTCGTTATTGGGATCAGTTGTAATTCCCGGTGGAGAAACGAAACTCTTAAAAAACCGCTACGTCACCCTCGTGAACGCGGGGATCTTAACAACCGCAAGCCGACTCATTTAAGATCCCCGCGTTCGCGAGGATGACGAGAGAGGGGCGAGGATGACGAGAGAGGGGCGAGGTCGATGAGAGAGGGGCGAGGATGACGTGCAAGGCATTAAGGTTTTTGCCTCTACATAGGAAATCACACCTGATCCATATATTGGGATCAGGTGTGATTTTTCATGCTGTAGTTATATGGAGGTTTATACTCGATAACCCCCTCTTGCCTCTCCCCCAATCCGTTGGGGGAGACTTTCTTTTAGTGGTGTTTTGGATAAGATGCTCTTATCCAAAACTCACGTTATTACTTCTTGTAGAAGAATACTGCGTCGAAGTCGAGGGTTGTATTGACAGCGCCGCTGAAGATCATAAATACGTTGTTGTTAGCTGTGTTTGCTGAGCTAAATGCAAAACCTTGTGATGTAAGAGCAGTTACAGGAATATCGTAGTGATACCATGTACCGTCGCTGATAAGTGCTGCACTTGGGTCAAGACTGTCGACTTGCGCACCATTGTTGCCGATTGCATATGAAGCGATTGTGCCACCTGATTCGAATTTAACCATGTGAGTTGCAGCAACCTCAGATTTGAATGCGATATGGAGGTAATAATCACTTGGCGAAGCGGTGATAGCTGCCATCTTATCGAGGTTCTCAAAGTCGGTAGTGTCTGAACCAGTAGCGTAACCAAGGCCTGATCCCCATGACATGTTGGCTGTGTTGGTGGTGTAACTTCCCCACGAAGCATTGCTTATGTCATATGCATTTACTCCAGTGCAAGTAGCCGCTGAATAGCCATCCCATATTCCTACCGCTGCTGTGCGGAAGTCAACAGTGACGTTACTTGAGATTTTAGCGTATGAAGTGTCGTCCATAACAACCACATAGTAGTCAGAACCTGCAAGAGAAACAGTGCCGTCGTCTGCGTAGCCCTGAAGAAGATCGGAGGTGTCGGTTGAGCCACTATCATCGCCGCCTGAGCCGCTATCATCGCCGCCTGAGCCGCTATCGCCGCTAACTGCATCGTCGCTATAGCCATCAGAGTTGGTCGAAGGAGTGCCATCGAGGTCGAGTGTAGGATAGGTCGAACCTGCAACCCATGCGCAAGCTGTTACGGCAGGTGAAGAGCTGTTGAAGTTTGCTGCGTTGTTGTTGAGTGTCGAAACGAATGCTGAGGCGCTCATAGCACTGCTTGTGCGCTCTGTGCCATCGCTATTGTATGTGCCCTCAACGCTCGCTGTGCTGCCGCTGAGCCATGAGCATCCTACAGCTGAGCCATTCTCGTTGTAGCCGATGATACCTCCCGCCCATGCGTAGCAGCTAACCGAACCAGAGCTATAGCAGTTGGTGATAGTAGCCGAGTTGTTGTAGCCAACGATACCACCGAGGTTGAATCCAGCGCCGCTGCCTACATTTCCCTCGTTGTAGCAGTTTGTCACAGCACCCCAAGAGTAACCCGCGATACCTCCAGTGTGGTTTTCGCCAGTAACTGTTCCGCTGTTCATACAGTTGATGATATTACCTGTACTTTGGTTGTATCCTACAACGCCACCACCAAAGATTGTGGCAGCAACAGTTACAGAACTGCTACAATTATCGATAACACCAAAGTTGAAGCCAACGATACCGCCGACAGACTCGTATGCAGTGACACTACCCGCAACCGAAAGGTTACTTACGCGACCATTGTTACCAACCGCTGCGAATAGACCTTGATAGCTCTCCGAGCCCGTGATAGATAAGCCCGAGATAGTGTGACCATTACCCTCGAACTGACCCCAGAAGAAATAGGAGTTGTTTCCGATAGCATTCCATGCGATATTGTTTAGGTTGAGATCAGCCTCAAGGCTAAAGTAGATATTTTCGAGGGTCGAACCATCGCCCCAAGAAGAGAGTAGTGCCAACTCAGCCGCAGAGTCGATTAGGTATGGTGATGAAGATGATCCGTTACCTGCGTCGAATGATGCTGCTATTGTACCATCCCAAGTGGTGTCGGTGTATTCTGCAGCGTCGGATCCGCTATTGTCGCTTGGATATGTCATCTCTGAGTCAACTTTCTTGTAGAAGAATACTGCGTCGTAGTTGATGTCGGTGCCAGTAGTGCTGCCGCAAAGTAGGCAGAAGGTGTTGGCATTTACGCTGTTAGTTGCTGAATAGCTTAATCCCTGTGCGGTGAATGTAGTCATTGGGATATCGTAGTGTTGCCATGTGCCGTCCGATGTGAAGTCATAATTGACACTGCTGCTAATGTTACCAACTATACAAGTTCCAGAGGTGTCATTATTCTCGAGTTTAATTTCGAAGTCAACTGCTGTTGTCGACTTAAACGCTACGTGTAGGTAATACTCACTGGGTGAGTAAGTTGTAGCTGACAACATGTCGAGGTAGTCGTAGTCGCCCGAAACGCCGTAGCAGTAACCCAAACCAGACCATCCGTCAGGTGCATTTACCGAGTAAGCGCCCCAAGAGGCATCTACATCAAATGAGTTTGTGCCACTTGTCTCAACTGCATCAAGGCCTCCCCAAACGTATAGTTCTGAATTGCCACCATCGTAGCGCATGTCAGCCACAACTTGATTTGAGATCTCTGCATATGATGTGTCGTCCAAAACGATTACAAAGTAGTCGTAACCAGCGAGCGAAGATAGAGTATCGGTTGACTCTTCGGTTGTGCCCTCGGTTGTGTCCTCGGTTGTGTCTTCTGTTGTGTCCTCGGTTGTGTCTTCTGTTGTGTCCTCTACGAGCTCATCGATCACATCGTCGATCTCGTCACTCTCCGTACAGCTACTATAACCTACGGCTAAGAAAAGTGCTGCTGCAAAAATAAATAATTTTTTCATCTTTAATTTTTTTAGTTTATAATTTGGTGGTTCTTTTTCTTACTTGTTGTCAAGTGTATTAGTAAGCAGTAGGGGTATCAATCCCTACTGCCTTAGGTTTAGATTGGCTTTATATTACTTCTTGTAGAAGAATACTGCGTCGTAGTTTAGATCGGGGCTGCCTGCTGGAGAGCAAATCCCCAAAATATACGCTGTGGCAGTGTAATCTGAGTGGAACGATAAGCCTTGCTCTGTAAGGGCAGTGACAGGAATATCGAAGTGCTGCCATGTGCCATCAGTTGTGAGGTATGCGCTTGGTGCAATGTTGTCTACGTAGTCACTTGCGGTGTTACCGATTGCGTAGTATGCTGAGCCTGTTGACTCGATTTTGAACATGTGCGTAACTGGCTCCGAAGCCTTGAGAGCAATATGTAGGTAGTACTCGTCGGGGTTATCTGTGATATCTTTTCTTGCGTTGAGGTTTGCGATATCCTCATCGGAAGCACCGGGGGTGAGGCCAAGGCCATTCCATGCACCAGCCGAGCAACTGTAAGAACCCCACGAAGCATCGCTAATTCCAAAGGCATTGTCGCCCTCGCAAGTCAATGCTGAGTAACCACTCCAAATACCTGTCGCAGATGTGCGGAAGTCTGCGGTAACATTACTCTCGATTGTTGCGTAAGAAGTGTCGTCCATCACGATCACAAAGTATTCAGAGCCTGCGAGCCATGCGTTGCTGTCTGTTGAGGCTGCAAGTAGACTATCGGGATCGAGTGTTGCTACCTCGTCGCTGTCTACCGAGTCATCGAAGCCATCGTAACCATCTTCGTTAGCCTCTGGTGCGTTCGCTGCGTCGATAACTGGATATGTTGTGCTGGATGTCCATGCGTAAGCTGAAACTGCAGGTGACCCTGCGTTGTAAGTTGCAGCGTTGTTGTTAAGTGTCGAAACGAATGCTGCGGCTGACATCTGCTCTGCTGTGAACTCTACGCCCATTACCCCGTATGAATATTGTGCTGAGTTAACAGAATCACTTAGTGAACTACAATTAACCACTGAGCCAGTCTCGTTGTAACCAGTTATGCCGCCGTTCGCAGCTACACCTGCTATGCTGCCTACGTTGTAGCAGTTGTTGATTGTTGCATTGCAATAACCAACGATACCACCAGAGTAGTAAGTAGAATCGTAGTTACCTACAGAACCTTCGTTGTAGCAGTTTGCGATAACGCCCCATGCATAACCTGCGATACCACCGTTGTGGTTGTTAGCAGTTACAGTGCCTCTATTCGCAGAGTTGATGATAGTACCTGTAGCTTGGTTGTAACCCGCTACACCACCACCAAAGAGTGATGCGCTAACATTCACCTCATTTATACAGTTGTTGATAACACCGAAGTTTTGACCTGCGACGCCGCCAACAAACTCACTGCCCGAAACAGAACCCTCGACGGTAAGATCGCTGACGCAACCATTGTTACCAACTGCCGCAAAGAGACCTTTCCAGTTGTCGGAGCCGGTGATAGACAAGCCCGAGATAGTGTGGCCATTACCTGCGAATTGACCCCAGAAGTAGTAGGTGCTGTTTCCGATTGTTGTAGACCACTCGTATTCTGCGAGGTTGATGTCAATCTCCAAGCTGAAGTAGTTGTTCTCGAGAGTCGAGCTGCTGCTCCAAGATGCAAGGTATGCCAACTCGGCAGCCGAGTTGATCTCGTAAGGCGAAGATGATGAACCATCGCCCGAAGCAAATGCCGAAGCAACTGACTCGCCATCCCATGTGCTTACAGCTACGATTGTGCTGCCGCTGCTTGGAGCGCACTCGCAGTTGATTGTGCCATACTGAGCACGGCCAAATGAGACTTTCTCTTCGGTAGAGTTGGTTGCGGTGTAGTCTACGTACTCTACATCTGTGCCATTTACATTCTCAAGTTTGAATTGAATCAAGAGCTTTTCACCTATCTCAACATCGAACGGTAGGATGTTGAACTTAACTGAAGTTGCGTCTGCGATAGAGATAGGATCGATAGAGATGGTCATATCGCCGATCGTTGTGTCGTCATATAGAGACTCTACACCTGCCATCGAAGTTGGGATATTAGCCTTAACGGGAACATCAAACAACATAACCTCGGTAAGGTTCCACGAAGATGTGTCGTAGCCATCGTAGCTGATCGCAAGCTCCATAGCGCCACCGATATGTCTCATTGTAATGCCGCTCGTGCTCTCAGTGGAGAGTTTAGAGTCGCCAATCATATAGGTAGAGTTCATGCCTGCAGTTTGCTCACTAAGGTCGACGCAGTATGTCGATCCGATAGAGGCAGAAGCATCGTAGGGGCTGATGACAACATAGCTGTCAGCATCTGAGATAGTTCCGGCAAAGGTAGAGTTCGAAGCGCTGTAGCTTGCCATTTTGAGCTCGACAATAGAGCTGCCGCCCCATGCCATCAAAGACTCATTCTCGACCCAACTTACGTTCCACTCCTCGTCGATAGCAACACGACTATCTACGCCACTCTCCAACGAAAGGTCGATCGAAATTTCGGTTGAGTTACCTATTGCAATTTGGTCATTAACATCTGCTTCGGTACACGAAGCCATTGCAACGATTGCCGCTGCAAAAAATAATAATCTTTTCATTTTTTTAAAGTTTAGATTAGAGAATACCACCTTGTTCGAATGACTCTAAGAGTGATGATGTGCTTGAGTCAGAGCCCGTAGGGCTATTCTGAAGAACAGCTTCTTCAATCTCCATCTCAATCAATTCAATTGAGGGTGTAACATAATTTGTTTTCATTTTAAGTTAAGTTTTAGTTTATAATTAGGTTGGTGTTACTTTTCTGAAAAACTATATGCGTTGGTAGACCCTGATCCAGTCCACCTTCATTATTACATCTTCGTCGAAGATCGAGTCGTCGATCGTGCCACCCAAGGTGCCGCCGATGGCTAAGTTGAGCAGGATGTAGAATTCGTCGGTGTATGGCCATTGCGAGTTGTCGTCGTAGGTCACAGGGTCGTAATATTCGGCAGTCTTGACACCATCGACGTAGAAGCGGATGATGTCGCGCGTGTCGTAGATGCACTCCTCCCACTCGATACCGAAGGTGTGGTAGCCCTCCTCGAGATCCTCCACAGCGGGGTTCGACGACCAGTTGAGGCCGTTGGAGCCATTCTTGGCGGAGGTGTGCAGCGCATGGATAATATAGCCGGGGTTGTTGCCCACATACTCCAAGATGTCAATCTCGCCGCACGATGGCCACGAGCCGTAGCCCATCATCCAGAATGCTGGCCATACGCCGCCTCCCGCGGGTAGGTCGATCGAAGCCTCGATCTTGCCATACGTAAAGTCGAACTTGCCGCTTGTCGTAAGGCGTGCCGAGGTGTATTCTGCCCAGTCGTAATCCTCCTTGTAGGCTTGGATCACGAGGTTGCCATCCTCGAGGCGCACATTCTCCTCGCGATCGGTGTAGTATTGAGCCTCGCTATTACCGCAGCCGTTACCGTTGATCTCGATGTTCCATGTGTTGGTGGTGTCGAGTGTGTCGCCATCGAACTCCTCGCTCCACACCAAGGAGTAGTCAGATTGCGAGACAGTCACGGTGCAGGTGGCCATATCGCCCAAATCGGTCATAACCGAAATTAGCGTCTCGCCCAAGCCCGTTGCGGTCACTGTACCCATAAAGATCGTAGCAACTTTTGTGTCGCTCGAAGCCCAAGTGATGCCGATAGTGGGGTCGGGGCTAACTGTCGCGGTGAGTGTGAAGCTCTCGGTGGGGGCGAGTGATAGCTCCGATTCGCTGAGCGTCACAGGTTGGGTTGTGACCTGCTCATTGTCGTCGGTTGTACCCACTGCATCGTCTGCAGAGCAGCATGCAAAGGCACACATCAAGGCCAGAGAGGATATTAGACGTGAAAATAGCATCATATCTTTTTTTATTTGATACTACGCCTTGCACCCTAAGGCGCAAAGCGTAGCATATTAATCAATTACGTTGTTTGGTGTTTTACTTCTTGTAGAAGAATACTGCATCGTAGTCAAGTGGAGTACCTGCGGTGCCACCACTGAGGATGATAAATACGTTTTGTGAAATAGCATTCTGAGAGTAGAATGAGAATCCTTGACTTGTGAAATCTGTCATTGGGATATCGTAGTGGTGCCACTCGCCATCAGATGTGAGCTCATAATTTACAGAGTATCCGTCGATTGCTCCATTGTTGCCAATCACGACTATACCAGAACCGATCGCCTCCATCTTGATTGCATGGCTTGCTGCAACTGTAGACTTAAGTGCGATGTGTAGGTAGTACTCGTCGGGTGAATCTGTAATTGCCGAAAGCATATCGATACCAGTGTAGTCACCTGTAACACCTGCACAAACACCAAGACCAGACCAACCAACGCTGGTTACAGAAAGAGATGTCCATGACTCAGTTTCACCATAAGCGTTTACGCCCGAGCAAGTACCTGCTGTGTAGGTGTCATCCCAAATGTAGAGACATACGTTAGAGTCATCTACGCGAAGATCGGCTACTAAGCGATCAGCGATCACGTCGTATGTGATGTAGTCCAAAGCTACCAAATAGTAGTCAGAACCCTGCAAAGACTCGTGGAGACCTGCATCGAGAACTGTAACTGTACAAGTTGCTGTGAGCGAACCGCACGAAGCAACGATGCTTGCTGTTCCTGCTGATACAGCTACCACTGTACCAGACTCGCTACCAACAGCCGCTACGGTTGCATCCGAGCTTGCCCATGTGATTGTGCCAGTAGCATCGCTTGGATCCAAGGTTGCTACCAAGGTTGTGTAGTCGCCTACCTCCATCGAGAGTGTTGATTGGTCGACCGAGATAGAGGTTGCGGTAGATGTTGTTGTGCTACTGTCGTCTGGATCTACTGCGTCGTCTGACTCGCTACATGCAGCAAATAGCATCGATGCACTTACGATGAGTGCGAAAAATGATTTTAGTTTCATAATTGTGTTGTTTAAAAAGGTTGAAAATATTTTTTATGTGATTTTTTTAGTATCCGGGGTTTTGCTCCATAAGTGGATTGAGCTCGATTTCGGCACTTGGGATCGGGAGTAGCTCGTGTTGTCCCTCAACGAATGTCGATGAGTTGCTTTGAACCGATTCATTCTCGGTGAGGATGTATGCGTCCATAGTCTCCTTAGCGATGCCCCAACGGCAGAGGTCGAACCAACGGTGACCCTCCATCGCCAACTCTGCGCGGCGTTCTGCGCGAAGTGTCTCACGGTCGACGCTCGATAGCAGCTCGATAGTGGCTGCCGAGCCATCGAGGCATGGGGTGTTGATAGCGCGTTGGCGAACCTCGTTGACATAGGTGAGTGCATCGCCCTCTTGGCCATTCTCGATAAGTGCCTCGGCATACATCAACAATACGTCGGCGTAGCGGATGAGTGGGCGGTTAAGTGGGCTGCGTGAGTTGTGCGCCAATGCGATGATTGTATCATCCTTGTCGAGCATCATCAACTTGCGGTTGAGGTACTTGGTGCTCTCGAGGTAGGTCTCCTCGGTCTCGTTGGTCATATCTGCCTCTGCGGGAGTATAGATAGTCCAGTCGCGGCGTGGGTCGCCATCGTCGTAAGAGTCGTAGAGGTTGTTAGTTGGCATATTGAAGCCCCATCCGCCACCAAGGTTTGTCGAGCGTGAACGGCACATGATAGTGGTGAAAGTTCCGCGCGTGAAGCCGTTACCATCGCCATAGTCGCTATATGCATCCTCCATATATTGGATCTCGAAAACCGACTCAACGCCATTCTCGTAAGCCTCGAAGTAGAGGTCAGCATAATCTGGTTGTAGGCTATATTCCTGCGATGCGATAACCTTCTCGCCCCATGCGATTGCATCGGCGTAGTTGCCTAAGTAGAGGTTCACTTTGAGGAGCATAGCTTGAGCTGCGCCCTTGGTTGCGCGACCAGTATCCTCGCTATCGTATTCGCTCTTGAGCCATAATCCGCTCTCGGCAATAGCCAAATCGGCCAAGATTAACTCATAAACCTCGTCGGCAGTTGCGCGTGGTTGTTGCCACTCATCGTCGGAATAGATCACCCAATCCACCAATGGCACACCACCAAAGGCACGAACCAAGCGGAAGTAGTACATAGCGCGTAGGAAGTAAGCCTCGCCAAGCAATCTATCTTTCATCTCTTGCGAGATCACATCGTCCGAAACCTCCATCGCCGAGATCTGCTCGATAGCTAAGTTCGCGCGTGAAGTTCCCATATATTGAGCACGGAAGTAGTCTAAAATCAATGTATTGTTGGTGTTGGTCTTCCAGTTCTCCAAGTCGTAAGCATCGGCCATATCGCTGATGGTTTGACCTCCTTTGAGTGCATCGTCCGACATTACGTCGCCGATGAACCACTCATTGTAGTAGGTGTCGTTGAACTCCCAACTAATTGGGGTGTAGACAGCATTTATACACTGCTCGGCGGCAGCCTCACTTGTGAAGAAGTCATCCACGGTGGTTACGCTTGGCCCCTCTTCCAACAGCCAATCGTTGCTACAGCTTACGGTAAACAAGCCGCCAAATAGAATCGCTAAATATAATATCTTTTTCATTGCTCTTAATTTTTAGGTTTGTTTGGTTTAGAAATTTAAGTTTAGTCCAAGCGTGAACGTTTGGCTCTGTGGGTAGTTACCATAATCCACACCATCGGTCACCTCGGGGTCGTAGCCTGTGTAGCCTGTGATAGTGAATAGGTTAGTAGCCGAGATATATGCTCGAGCATTTCTAAATCCAATTGAGGAGGCCACCTTTGATGGTAGCGTATAACCCAACTGCACGTTCTTCAATCTGAAGTAGGCTCCATTCTCTACAAAGCGGCTCGAAACAGTGCTGTTGAGCGAGTTTCCGTTGGGGTTTGGAATAGATCCTGTTGGGTTCTCCTCGGTCCATACGTCGCGCATTGCGGTCGAGAGGTTCGATGAGGTTCCGTTGCCCTCGGTGCGAACGCGCAGGGCATTGTAGATCTCGTTGCCGTAGACTCCTTGGAAGAATAGTTGGAAGTCGAACTGCTTGTAGCGAGCCTCGACGCTGAAACCGTAGGTTAGCCATGGGTAAGGATTTCCGATATCAACCTTGTCGTCGTCATCGATCTTACCATCGTTATTCTGGTCGACGAACTTCGCATCGCCCGCACTTACGGTAGCTGCCGAGTTGGGGAGGTGTGATTGAGCCTCCTCGTCGGAGGTGTATACTCCATCGTACTCATAGCCGTAGAAGGTGTAGAGTGAGTAGCCCTCGTCGATAATGCGGATTCCATCGAGGTAGATCGCTGAACCACCGTTAAGTGCCACAAGCTCATTGCTCACAAACGACATATTACCGTTGAACGAGAGGTCAAACTCGCCGACTGTCTCGTGCAAACCAAGCGTGAATTCCAGACCGCGGTTGCGAACCAAACCTACGTTCGAGAGGGGTGAGTAGTAGTTACCCACGTGAGCCGGAGTGGTTGTGTAGAGCAACATATCTTTGGTGTCGCGTTGGTAGAGGTCGATGGTAGCCGAGATCTTGTTGTTGAATGCCGAGATATCCACACCGAAGTCGATCTGCTCGGTGGTCTCCCACTTGCCACCATTGTTAACATAAGTTAGTACTGTAGCGCCATCGGCCAAGGCCTGTGTGTCGCCAAATACATAGTCGACAAATGTGGGCCCCTCGTTGAACATAGTCATCAGGAAGCTATCGCTACCCACTTGATCGTTACCGATCTGTCCCCAACCTGCGCGCACCTTGATGCTGCCCAAGTTCTCGAATTTTGGCATCCACGACTCATCCGAAAGTCTCCAAGCAAAGGCCAACGATGGGAAATAACCCCAGTTGTTGCCCTCGGTAAAGAGGCTCGAACCATCGGCACGGAAGTTGGCGGTGAGCATATAGCGGCTGTCGTAAGAGTAGTGCACGCGACCGAAGTACGAGGTGCGACGTGTGCGAGCTGCGCTATCGCCAGCATAGGTCTGATCGTCGGTAGTTTGGTTGAGGTACCAGTTATTCTCTGTGGCGTTGAGGATCGTCGAACCCGAGCCACCGATATAGTAGTAGTTATACTCCTCGACAGTCTGACCTGCCAAAAGAGACCATCCATTCTTGCCAAAGTCCTTGTTGTAAGAGATCGTGTTCTCCAACATAAAGGTTGCCGAGCGAGCCATCGAGCTCGAGAGGAAGTTCACCTCGTTGTAGTCAGCGCTCGAATAATCGTAGCTATCCTTGAAGAGACGGTAGCGGTTGTAGCTCAAGTCGAGACTATAATCCGAACGCAATACCAGACCTTCGACAGGGGTAACCTCCAAATATACGTCGCCAATAAAACGCTCGTTGTCGGTCATAGGGTAGTACTCCTCGACCATTGTGAAGGGGTTGACCACATTCTTGAAGTTAGATGCTGCTGCGATCTGACCGCTGAGATCCTCGCCCAATGAGTTGACCGATCCTTCGGGGTAGTGGGTTGGATCCCATGGAGCCATCGCAATAGCAGCCGAGATGATCGAAGATTCTGGACTCTCGGTGTTGACCGAAGCGGTGTTGCTGCTCGAAGTCACGTAGGTCATATTCTCGCCGATCTTCAACCATGGACGTGGTTGGAACGAGGTGTTTGCACGAACTGTCATACGCTCGAAGTCCGAGCCGATGATAGTTCCCTCTTGGTCGAAATAGCTTGCACTAAAGGCATATGCCGAGGTCTCCGAACCTCCGGTGATCGAGAGGTCGTAGTTCTGCATAAATGCATTCTCTGTGAAGATCTCGTCTTGCCAATCGGTATCGATTGTCGAGTAGTCGAGATTAGTTGGGTAATATGTGCTGCTACCTAAGCGATAGGTGCTGAGCCATGAGTCGAAACCTAACGCGTCGTAGGTAGCTTTCTCGGATGCTGTAGCATTCATCGAGATCAATGCATCGGCAAACTCCTCGCTGCCCATCAAACTGAGCTTGTTGCCGGCATTCTGCACCGACCATGTTGAGTTGAAGGTGATCACCGCGTCGCCTGCCTGACCACGCTTGGTGCGGATAAGGATCACACCATTGGCACCGCGCGAACCGTAGATCGCCGTAGCCGACGCATCTTTGAGCACCTCGGTCGACTCCACGTCACCGGGGTTGAGGTAGCTGATATCGCTCACCATCACTCCATCGACAACATATAGTGGGTTGGCATTGTTGATTGTTCCGATACCGCGCACGCGAACCTCGGCTGTGGCACCCGGCTGGCCACTATTGGAGTTTACCGAGACTCCTGCCGCCAAACCTTGGAGGGCTTGATCGACGCTCGCCACGGGCGATTTCTTGAGGTGGTCGGCATCCACCGATGCCACTGAACCGGTAAGGTCACTCTTTTTGACGTAGCCATAACCGATCGCAACGACCGCCTCCATCGCGACGCTCGAGGGAGCAAGCTCGAAGTTGATCACTTGATCCTCGCGTGCTACCACGATGCTCTGATCCTCATAACCGATGTATGAGGCAACCACGCTCTGGCCAACTGCTGCGTTGATCGAATAGGTTCCATCGAGGCCAGTGATAGTGCCGGCGTTGGTACCTTCGACGAAGATATTTACGCCCAACATCGCCTCGCCATTCTCGGTGACTTTGCCCGTCACTGTGCCTTGTGCCAAGAGTTGTGACACTCCCGCAAGGCTTAAAGCTAAAAGTAATAAAATTCTTTTCATATCTATTAGTTATTTAGGTGTCTATTTTAACGTGAGGTAGAAAATAGCCCCACCTCCAAACTCGTTGAAAATTTTTAACTTGTGTGGTGGGGCTATTGTCGACCACACGTTAAGTGTTGTTTAAAAACAACACCGAATGTTTAAAATCTCCCCCAAACCCCCTCTTTGTAAAGAGTGGGCTTTGTCGCAATTTTACAAATTGCTCCGTAATAGGAGGTTGCGAGTTCGATAATTATCGAACTCACGTTATTTTAGGGTGAAGCGTGCTTTGAGTGGTAGGTTGTCGGACGATCCACCGACGTATACCTCGAACTCTCCCGCCTCGGCTGCGAATGTTTTGTCTTGGCGCAAGAATGCTAAATCGTCGGGAGTGATAGTGAAGCTCACCTCGGCGCTCTTGCCATGCTCGATCTCGACTTTCTCGAAGCCTTTGAGCTCGAGTAGAGGGCGTGATACGCCATTGCCAATCAAGTCGCGGATGTAGAGTTGGACTACCTCGGCACCATTGTACTCCCCTGTGTTGCTGATTGTTGCGGTAATTGCGATCGAGCCATCTGCCTCCATCTCCTCGTTGCTTAGCGCGATCTTATCGTAAGCGAATGTGGTGTAGCTCATTCCGAAGCCGAATGGGAAGAGTGGGGTGTTGGGGATATCGCGGTATTTAGTGCTAAACGACACAGGATCGGGATTGTAGGGACGTCCTGAATTCATCTCGCTATAATATATAGGTACTTGACCAACATGATATGGGAACGACGCAGGTAACTTAGCCGAAGGGTTGTAGTCGCCAAAGAGGACATCGGCAATTGCATAGCCCGACTGCGAACCTAACAGCCAGCAGTTGAGGATAGCATCGCAATTATCCACATCGCCAGTGAGCACCAATGGGCGACCTGTGAAGAGTGCCATTACAGTTGGCTTGCCCACCTTGTAGATCTCTGCTAAAAGTTCGCTCTGAAGTCCCTTGAGCGAGATATCGGCATAGCTGCGACACTCACCCGACATATAGGCAGTCTCGCCCACAGCCACGATTACTACGTCGGCTGAAGCAGCCACCTCCACAGCTTCGGCAAAGCCCGAGCGGTCGCGAGTCTCGATATCTAATTGCGAGAAGAAATCCATCTTTTCGTTGTTAACCAAGCGGCATCCCTGTGCGTAAACCACTTCGCAATCCGAGCCTACTGCCTCGCGGATACCCTCCAAGAGCGATACAGCTGAGTTGTCCTCGCCCATTGCGCGCCAGTTGCCGATAGGTGAATCTTTGTCGTCGGCAAGAGGGCCAATCACCGCGATGCGAAGATTTTTCTTTGCCAGAGGGAGTGTCTGCTCGTCGTTTTTCATCAGTACGATCGAGCGCTTTGCTACCTCGCGCGATGCATCGAGGTTCTCTTGGGTGTATGTATATTGCGCCTCGCGCTCCTTGTTACTATATTTATATGGGTCGTCGAAGAGTCCTAAGCGGAACTTGATAAGTAGCACGCGTGCCACCAATTCGTCGATCTGCTGCTCGGTGATTGAACCCTCGGCCAACAACTCTTTGATGTGGCTGAGGTAGACATATCCTGCCATATCCATATCGATAGTGGCGTTGATTCCCATCTTGGCAGCCTCCTTACCATCGGCAACCGAGCCGTGGTTGATCATCTCGGTGATCGACGCCCAGTCAGAAACAACCAAGCCATCGTAGCCCCACTCGCCGCGCAAGAGGTCATTGACCAAATATTCGTGTCCCGAAGCGGGCTCGCCACTGATCGTATTGAACGAGGTCATAAAGCTCGCTGCACCAGCCTCGGCAGCCGCTTTGAATGGTGGGAGGTAGACCTCCTCCAACATTCTCTGCGATACGTCGAGCGATGAGTAGTCACGACCCGCGAGAGCCCCACCATAGCCCACATAGTGTTTTACGCACGATGCGATAGTAGCCTCGTCTGCGAGCGATTCACCTTGGATTCCACGGATGCGAGCCAAACCAACCTCGGTTGTGAGGTATACATCCTCGCCGGCACCCTCCATGATACGTCCCCAACGTGGGTCACGCGAGATGTCGACCATTGGAGCGTATGTCCAGTTGATACCGTTTGCTGCAGACTCCAACGAGCTGTAGCGAGAGCTCATCTCGATTGCCTCCCTGTCGAAGCTCGAGGCGTCGGCTAATGGGATTGGGAAGATCGTTTTGTAGCCGTGGATCACATCATATCCAAAGAGTAATGGAATACCCATTCGAGACTCTTCGGTGGCGATCTTCTGGAGGCGATAGGTCTCCTCGGCGCCCAAGACATTGAGGAAGTTTCCTACCGAGCCACCGCGTACCATGCCGTCGGTGTTGGCATTCGAAGCCTCGGCCGATGCTGCTCCGGTACCAGTCGAGATGTAGGGGTTCGAGATCAAGTTGAGTTGTCCGATCTTCTCGTCGAGAGTCATACGCTCGAGGAGTGCGGAGATTTGCGCGGCGTATTGCGCCTCTTGCGCCGAGGATTGGGCAGAGATGGTGAGGAGTAGCGATGCTAAGATAATCGCTTTGGGAAGTTTGAAATTCATATTTATAGATTTTAATGTTCGTTTCGGTTCTCGTTGGCCGTGGTTAGTGGCTCGTGTGGTGTGTCGTAGGTTTTTTTTGGCCTACCTATTAAATAATATATACGTCGCTATCGCCTATTTTTAATAAGTCTACTGCTTGTGCCGTAAATTTATTTATTTGCTGAAACAAAATTAAGTATTTAATTAACATTAAACAAGCAGAATGCTCATACAAAATTACACACCACAATATATTTTACTACTACAAAATTACTTCACTAATTATTTAAAATATTGATAAAGCGAAGATTAGCCTATAATTACACTTTTTATTATATTTTTGTAATTTACGTTTTTATTACTATCTTGCGTAAACTTAATAATTAAAGTTATGAGAAACCTATTACTATACCTTCTACTCGTGCTCTCAACCCCATTGAGTGCAGCATGGCGCCCACCAGTAGATAACTACTCGGCCGATACTCGCGTGGGTGGTCGTCAGAATTGGGATATTGTCCAAGCTAAGAATGGATGGATCTATTTTGCCAACAATGCCGGTTTGCTCGAGTACAATGGTCACGATTGGAGCGTGCGCCCCCTCGACTACCTCTCCATAGTCCGATCGGTGGAGTGTGCCGAGGATGGTAGGATTTATATTGGCGGTAGCGGTGAGATTGGCTACTACGCCCCCGATAAGATGGGGCGACTTAGTTATACCAACCTGCTTGGTAGTCTGCCTGAGCATCTCAGCTCCTTTAGCGAGGTGTGGGATATTCACACCAACACGAACAATGTCTATTTCCGCCTGCGACGCAGTATCTATATCCTCGATGCTCATGGAGAGTTCCGCTCGGTGGAGAGTAATGGGATAATTTTGGCAAGCTGTATATTGAACAACAGCCTCTATTTTGCAACCACTAACGGCTTTTATGTTATGGGGGATAGTGAGCCGATCGAGATCCGTATTCCCGGACAAGTACCTTTTAATGAGATTGTTGCGATGTCGCAATTCGATACCAACAGGATCCTTATAGCGACAACCTCGCATGGTCTATACCTCTACAGGAATGGTCGCGTAACACCTTTTGTTACCACTGGCGATAAGTTACTCTGTGATAACCAGATCTATAGCCTCGCTGTGAGTGACCAATATATCGCATGTGGTACGGTCAAAGGTGGAGTGGTGACAATGGATCGCACTGGTGAGGGAGCCGAACAGCACTCGCTCAAGAGCGGCATGAGTAACAATACTGTGCTAAGTGTGATGTTCGATGATTCGGATAATCTGTGGTGCGGTCTGGATAATGGTATCGACTATCTGATCTTAAGCTCGCCGCTGCGCCATTCGGAGGTTAACCGTGAGTTGCGTTGTTCGGGCTACTGCACGCTGCTCGACTCTTCCTATATATATATGGGTACCAATCAGGGGCTTATATGCGCAGATTACTCCTCGCAGCTGCACACACTACAACTCTCTGAGCGTCAGCCCGAGGTGATTGCCGGTAGCGAGGGGCAGGTGTGGAATATTCAAAAGGTTGGAGAGGAGATCTATTGCTGCCATACGCGCGGTCTCTTTAGGGTCGATCGCCGTGGCTCGAGGCTCTCTTTCACACCGATCTATACCGACGATGGAGTGTGGAACGTTGTTCCGATCGACCAAAATAGTTTGCTCGTGGGAAGCTACGAGGGGGTGGTGAAGCTCTCTCGGGAGGCGTCGGGAGGCTATGCTGCGGTGCCCATTGGTGGTTACTTGGGGCCTGTGCGCGATATTGTCCTGTTGTCTCACCTTAATATGGGCTACTTTGTTAGTGAGCATGGTCTGGAGCGGCTTCAGTTTGATGCCTCTTATAGTGTGGCTAAAAATCAGCGCCTTATTGAGGATACCTCGTTCAACACCAAGCTTGTAGGTATCGACAATCAAATTATAATCTACACCCCACAGGCGATCTACAATATCGCCGACGATGGATCGCTGCAACAGACCCATGACTATGACGCTATATTTGATTTGGGTAGCTACTACTCGATGGTGAGTGTGGATGAGCAGAAGAATATCTGGTATGTTGCCGGCGATCAGCTACTTAGGCGTGGGTATGATGCCGTGCGAGAGTGCTACGACGATGAGTGTCAGCTGATCCTTACCGATTATCGCTTCTTTATCCATGGATTTACGCGCGTCGATCCGCTCGATTCGCGCCACTATGTTGTCAATGGCGCCGAGGGATTCTCGATAGTCGACTCGAGGTGGGTAACCTCGCCAAAGCGCGCAGCTGAGCCACTTATCGTGGGTGTATACGATACCAATAATCGTGATTCACTGCTGCTTAGTAGTGCCTATGGCGTCGCGGTCGAGAGGGTGGAGCTGCCCTATAGTAGCAACTCTATTCAGATTATATTTGGGGGTAATCGGGTCGAAGATAGCGCCTTGGAGTACTCCTACAAGCTCAAGGGAAGCGACAGCGAGTGGAGCCAATGGCGTAATGGAAATGACCCCTCCGAGCGAGGCGCATTCAACCAGAAGGAGTATACACAGCTCTTCGAGGGGCGTTACACCTTTCTGCTGCGTGTCAAGGAGCCTTCGGGTGAGATTACCCAGAGTGCCTTGGATATCGTTATTCTTCCGCCTCTGTTGCGTACCCCCCAGATGTACCTGCTCTATGCGCTGATCCTGATTAGCTTGGCGCTCTATGCTCGACGTCGCCTCATTCGCTACTATGCCGATCGCCGCCGCCTTGTGGAGTTGCAGTCCGAGCGTCAGATCGAACAGCAGAAACGGCGCTACGAGTCGCAGGCGATGGTGCAGGAGAACAAGATCATAAAACTTAAGAACGAGAAGTTGGAGGGAGAGGTGGTCTCCAAGAGCGCGGAGCTTAGTAATCTATTGCTCAGCAAGTTGGAGAAGAACGATATTATCACCGCTGTGAAGGACGACCTAAAGAAGATCAAGGCCGATGCTCTCTCCAAGCAGCATAGCCAAGTGGTGCGAAGAGTCACAGCGCTCGAGGAGAGCCTCGACGAGAAGCTGATCGACAATATCGACTGGAGCACATTCGAGGAGAACTTCAACGTCACAAACAACAACTTTGTGCAGAAGCTCTGCGAGCACTACAGCTGGATGAGTGTAAGTGAGCGCAAGCTCTGTATATATATCCGAATGGGGTTGCAAACCAAGGAGATAGCGCCACTATTGAATCTCTCGGTGCGAGGCGTAGAGATGCTGCGCTACCGTATTCGCAAGCGCATGGAGTTGGAGCGTAATGCCAATTTGTATGAGTTTTTCCAGAGGTTTGCTTGATTAATGATGTGAAAAAATTACTACCTTTGTAGGCAATATTTAAAACTGTGATTGCGATGAACTATTTAAGCGAACTTCTTAATATTCTTAATGCTATGTCGCCCTTTTTGTTGTTGGGCTTCTTTTTCGCGGGGCTTTTGCGGGTCTATGTCCCTCGCTCTGCTTATAACAAGTATCTCTCTAAGCCCGGGTTTCGATCGGTCTTTCTTGCGGCGCTCTTTGGGGTGCCTCTGCCGTTATGCTCGTGTGGGGTGATCCCTACGGCGATGTCGATCAAGAGGGAGGGCGCTACGGATGGTGCGACAGTCTCGTTCCTGATTGCTACGCCTCAAACGGGGGTGGATTCTATCTTGGCTACCTATGGTGTGTTGGGCTTGCCTTTTGCTATTGTGCGACCTATCGTAGCTCTGGTCGTTGGGCTGTTTGGAGGTATGGCGGTGGATCGCTTCTCCTTGCCCAAAAGGCAGGGTAGTGAGGCGTCGAGTGCTGTGGCGTGTGAGGTGGAGGTTCCCACCAAGAGGCTAACCTTTGTCGATGCCTTGGAGTATGGGTTTGTCGATATGTTGCAGGATTTGGGCAAGTGGCTCACCATTGGGCTTGTGATTGCTGCTGCGATTACTGCCTTTGTGCCGATGAGCTTCTTCGATATTCTGAGCGACCACTATATACTTAATATTTTGGTTGTGCTGCTCCTCTCGATCCCTATGTATGTCTGCTCTACGGGTTCTATACCTATCGCTTTGTCGCTGCTCGTGATGGGTGTTTCGCCCGGTGCGGCGCTTGTTTTTTTGATGGCGGGGCCTGCTACTAATGTCGCTACGTTGGCGGTATTGCGCAAGGTGCTTGGGGTGCGGACAACTCTTTTGTATCTGGTCAGTATCGTTGTGGGGGCTATCGGATTTGCTGTGTTGATCGACTTTGCACTGCCTGCTCAGTGGTTTACCTCGAAGTTGTCGGCAATTGGGGCATGCGGCGCATGTGGCGAGGGTGCCGCGTGGTGGCAGAGTGCCTCTTCGGTGCTCTTTGTTGTGTTGCTGATCAATGCATACATCCATAAACTTCGCCATGGTGGGCATAGTCATGATGTGGTTGAAGTAGCCGTATGTCAGCGTTTTAAGGTTTCGGGTATGCGCTGCAATCACTGCAAGGCAAATGTCGAGAAGGCGCTTGGTGCGTTACGTGGCGTGGAATCCCTCACCGTGGAGATAACGAGTGGCGTGGTCGAGATCGATGGCGAGGTGCCGACCGAGGAGGTGCTGAAAGTTGTTCGGGAGTTGGGCTTCGAGGTGGAGGTTTTGTAGTTCTGAAAAAAAGAGTATATTTGTGCAAACTTAAACAGACTCTTAAAGCAGATGAAGAGAATTTTAGATAAGATAAATTTTGTGGGCAAGCGCTTGCTATCATCAATTCGTAAAGCGAGTTATGAGGCGAACATAGCGCTGCAAGGTGAGAAGTATTTGGTGCGCAAAGCCACTAAAAGATTCCGCAAGAAGTTGGGACGATCGTTCGATTGGGAGAACCCGCAGACGCTTAACGAGATCCTGACACGCAATAAGATCATCTCCGACACCTCTCTTTGGTCGCAGCTTGCCGATAAGCATGCCGTTAGGGAGTATGTCGAGAGCCGTGGCCTTAGCTCGATCCTTGTTGGGTCGTATGGGGTGTGGGATGATGCCCACCAAATCGACTTCGAGAAGCTACCCGAGAGTTTTATAATCAAGCCTACGAATGGCTGTGCGAAGTATATGATCGTGCGCGATAAATCGACTCTCGATCTCGCCTCGACCCGCGATAGGGTTAATTCGTGGCTCCACAACCGGTTTGGGTATAGCTCCGTCGAGCCGCACTACCTGCGTATCAAGCCGCGTATTATCGTCGAGGAGCTGCTACAAGCATCCGAGGAGGAGACGCACCAAAGCTCGTCGCTCATAGATTATAAGTGGTACTGTTTCAATGGCCATGTCACCTACGCCTTTGTAGCATCCAACCGCAGTCAAAGGGCACACTCCTACCAGATGGCGATCTACGATTCTGAGTGGGTCGACCACTCCCACTTTGTCGCTCAAGGCAACAAGGAGGTTGGTTTGGTGCCTCGCCCTGCGAAGTTGGAGGAGATGATCTCAATCTGTTCGCGTCTCTCTGTGGGGCTTCCCTTTGTCAGGGTTGACCTCTACGAAGTGGGTGGCAAGGTCTACTTTGGAGAGCTCACGATGACCCCCGCAGCGGGATATTCCGTGATTCAAACCGAGGAGTTCGACCGCCTAATGGGGGAGATGTATCGCAAATATAATCATTAACCCCTCCTCCTCGTCGGTGCTATTCTGCCTTTCAGGCGGGGTAAAAGCATGAAAACTTACTTACTGTCTCCGACGGGCGGGGATAGCACCCCCGCGAGTGCGTACTCTTTACGCGTTTGGCTTAGAGATTTATCTCTAAGATTTTAGAGAACAGCAAGTTGCCGCAAATAAATTTGCACAACTTACTGCGCTCTAAAATTTATTAAATGCCTGAAGGCATTTAAACCAAACCCGAGGCTGACCTCGCTGATGTGTGTCACACAATCAGAGCAATATAAAATCAAAAACCAAAGGTTTTTGGATCCAAGCTTAAGCTTGGCGCCCGCGCGGCGTAAGCGCAGTGAGAGAGTTCTTCGTGCGTTTGCCCTGCCCTTTCAGGCGGGTGTCTTATACGGCGGTGGTGCCCGACTATATCTACAACTCCTGCTCCATGTGCATCATTCTGCGCCATTTGAAGTAGCCACAGATGGCGATAATGGTGTAGAGGGCGTAGAGAGCCGCAGTGGGGTAGAGGCTCTTTTCGATGTAGAGCAGGGTGCTGATGGCATCCACCACGATCCAGATGATCCAGTGTTCGATGCGCTTGTGGGCGAGCATCCACATGCCCACTACGCTTAGCGCCGTGGTGAGGCTATCGCAGTAGGGAACGGTGCTGTTGGTGAAGTTGATCAGAGTATAAGCGAGGGCGGCAAAGGTCGCGACAAAGGCCGCAGTGCACCACATCCACTCGCGTGGTGTGGTGCATTGGATAGCCTCAGATGGTCTCTGCTGCTCGTCGCTCGAAGCCTTGCGGTGGGTGCCTCGCAGCCATACGATCCACCCGTAGATGGCCGCCAAAAGGAAGTAGACGTTGATACCCATATCGGCATAGATGCCTGCCACAAAGTAGATATAGATATAAATCACCGGCATCACTACACCTACAGGCCATAGCCATACACTTGCACGATACTCCAATATAATATATAGTATACCTACGAGGGCACCTAAAACTTCGAGCGAGAGGAGAGTAGACATAGCGCTTAGAGATTAATTGATAGATTGATCATAAAGTTGCGAGTAGCTTGGGGCATAAACCACTTGTAGTTGACTTTGGTGCCCTGCTCGTAGCAGCTCCAGCTATATCCGTTGCTCGAGTACTCTTCGCCAAAGATATTGTTGATCGAGGCGCCAAGGGTGATATTATCGGAGATTGTCGGAATGGCAAAGGTGTAGCTTAGGCGCACATCGGTTGTCAGGTAGCTCTCCAAGAGAAGATCCTTGTCGTTGGTGTTTGCCAAATATTGCTCGCCCACGTAGTTCGATTGCAGAGCTGCACTAAATGCTCCGCACTCATACTCAAAGAGCGATGCTGCGGTGAGATTGGGCGAATAGGAGATATTTACCTCGCCAAGATAGTCGACCGTCTGTGAGTAGTTCCAATCCTCGTCAAAGGCGTCGACGTAGGTGGTGTAGTCTTGGATCTTGTTGCGGCTTAGGGTTGCGTTTGCGCTCCATCTCAGCGCCTCGTTGATCTTCACTGCTGCGGTGAGCTCCAATCCCATGCGGTAGCTCTTAGCGACATTGTCGGCCATAAGCTCGCCGATCTCGTTGATCTCGCCGGTGAGGATTAGCTGATCTTTGTAGTCCATATAATAGAGGTTGGCACCAAAGGCTACGCGTGGCGAGGAGTAGCTGTATCCCGCCTCATAGTCATATAGGGTCTCGGGTTGAGGCAACTTGTCGCTGCTGGCGTCGGTGAAGTTGTTGCGCGTCGGCTCTTTGCTTGCCATAGCGAACGAACCGTAGAGGCGGCTGTGCTCCGAGAATTGGTAGTTAAGACCCGCCTTAGGGTTGGCGAAGTAGTACTTTTGGTCGATGTCGAGTAGCTGCATCGAGTCGCTTGTCCAATCCCAGTTGTCGTTCTCACCCTCGATCGTGTAGCTGATATATCGTCCTTGGATATCGCCATAAATCGAAAGGGCATCTGAGAGCGAGTAGTTTAGCTTGGCGTAGATGTTGGCGTCGTCTTTGATGCCTTGGTTGCGGTAGTATTCGTGGTTGGCCTCGAGTGCATCGGTGTAGTTTTGCACCCAGATCACATTGCCGTAGTGGTCGCCCACGTAGCGGTTGGCAGCACCACCCACCACAAAGTTAATTCGGTCATCCTCGTAGCTAAGCGATGCCACAGCACCACCGAAGCTGTTGTCCATCAGCTTGCGTCGGATAAGGTTGCTCTTGGAGCTATATTCGCTTGAGAGACCGTAGTTTTCTAACGTCTGGCTGTTCTTGTACTCCTCGTAGTAGCCAAAGCCATCGGTGTAGTGGAGCGTAGCATCTAATCGCCATTGTGGGCTTAGTAGCTGTGAGAGCACTAAGTGGTAGTGCGTTTGGCGGTAGTTGTCGGTCTGGTCGTCGTAGAAGCCTATCACCTCGCCATCACTATCCTTGATCTCGCCACATGAGTTGTATGTACGGTCGCTATCCATGAGCGACTCCTCGACGCCATTCCATGCGTGGTAGCTCTGCTCATCACTTCCGAAGATCATAAATTTGATCATTGTGCCACCATTGTAGTAGCCCGCCTGAAGGAGGTAGGAGCTAAGATCCATCGTTGCACGATCCAGATAACCATCGGAGTGCATCTGCGAGAGGCGACCGCTAAAGACCCAATGTTCGCCCAAGAGACCCGTGGAGAACGAAGCCGATTGACGCGAGGTGTTGTAAGATCCCATCGAGAGGTCGAGCGAAGCCGAGGGCTCGGGTGCAAGGCGCGAGGTGCGCATGTCGATACTACCTCCGAAGGCTCCCGCGCCATTGGTCGAGCTACCCACTCCGCGTTGGATCTGGATATCGTCGAGCGATGAGGCGAAGTCGGGCATATTGACCCAGAATACGGTGTGGCTCTCCGAGTCGTTGAGTGGCACGCCATTGGTTGTGATGTTGATGCGCGAGGGGTCTGTTCCGCGAATACGGAGCGAGGTGTAGCCCACGCCATTACCCGCATCGGATGTTGCGACAACCGAGGGGGTCATCGTAAGTAGGAATGGTAATCCTTGGCCATAGTTGATCTTCTCGAGCTCCTCCTTTTGGATCTCGACATGAGCCACAGGAGTAGAGGCAGAGGCTCTCACCGACGAGACCACAACCTCTTGCATTGAGACCACTTTGAGCGAATCGGCCTCTTGACCCATCGCTACGCTGCCCATAAGCACGGCAGCCGAAAAAAAGATGAATTTCTTCATTTTAGTTTGTTGTAAAAAATAAATACACGGACGTGCAGATACTATGCATAGAAATATAACTTCCCTTCGTCGGCATTACCCGCATCAGGTTCTATGGGTATAATCTCAGCCTAAATGTTACGGCACCCCCATACACAATTGTTGTGTACGGGGGCAAAGGTAGTAATTTTTTAATTATTCGCAATTTTTTCACCTTATTTTCGACTTGATCGGGAATCCTCTACGTCATTCCCGACTTGATTGGGAATCTTCTACGTCATTCCCGACTTGATCGGGAATCTTCTACGTCATTCCCGACTTGATCGGGAATCTTAATTTATTTTTGCGTAAAGTCTAAGATTCCCGTTTTCACGGGAATGACGTGAGGGGGGCACGGGAATGACGTGAGGGGGGGCACGGGAATGACGTGAGGGGGGCACGGGAATGACGTGAGAGGGCACGGAAATGACGTGAGAGGGCACGAAAATGACGTGAGGGGGCACGGGAATGACGTGAGGGGGCGCGAAAATGACGTGAGGGCGCGTAGGAGTGATATCGAAAATTTTCCCTATCTTTGCACAAAATTAATGACTATGAAGCAAGAGGAGAATCAATTTCTAATGGAATATGAGGAGCGTTTGACACGAGTGTTGCTCCAACAATTTACCGATGCCCAGATGCTTGAGGGCGAACTTTTGGCTGTCGAAGAGCTTGAGGAGAAGTGGAATAGCTCGGCGGCGGAGTATATGGCCGCAGCTGTGCCTCAGCTCAATGATTACCCGGCAGCGGCGGTAGCTTGGGCGGCATATATGGGCATTGGCTCGGCGATACTTTGGGAGACTGCATGGGACAACTATCAGGATGTCGACGACCTCTATACCCCTATCGCCTCACCGCGCGGCTTCGACGAGATGGATGAGTACGTCATGGAGGAGATGTTGGGGTATGCCCTTGAGGATGAGGAGGCTACACGCTTGGAGAACCTCTTGCGTGCGGCATCGGCCACAGCTCTTACGATGATCCGCAAGGAGGGTATCGAGGCGCAGAGCGTTATGGCGTTCTATATCTTTGCACGCTCGGCCAAGGTCTTTTTCCGCCTCGGTGTCTCGGTCGGTTTGCGCCTTTTGGGCTATAGATACCATAAGACTAAGATGGATGTGAATTAGTTAGGAGTTAGGAGTTTTTGCCGGGAAAGACAAGAGAGTTAGGAATTGTAAAATAATATTTCTACCTTTGCCGTATATTTTTGAATTTATTAACCATATATAATAATTAACTATGTCAAAAGGAGTTATTATCGAGCGCTCGAGTCGCTTGGACGGTATTGGGGAGTACTACTTCTCGAAGAAACTACGTGAGATCGCAGATCTTGAGGCGGCTACAGGTCGTCAAATCATTAAGTTGGCTATGGGTAGTCCCGATCTACCACCTGCACAGGCGGTAATTGATCGTCTGTCATCGGAGGCGCAACGACCTGATGTTCATAAATATATGTCTTACAAAGGTGAGCCTATCTTGCGCAAGGCATTTGCTGAGTGGTATAAAAAATGGTATGACGTAGAGTTCGACTTCGCAACAGAGGTGCTTCCGCTATTGGGCTCGAAAGAGGGTATCATGCACATCGCAATGACTTTCCTTTCGGCTGGCGACAAGGTTTTGGTTCCAGATCCCGGCTATCCAACATACTCAGCAGCAGTTCGTTTGGCTGGTGGTGAGATGGTTACCTATGCACTTAACAAGGGCAATAACTTCACTCCAGACTTCGAGGCGATCGAGGCTGCTGGCTTGGAGGGTGTCAAGATGATGCTTATCAACTACCCCAATATGCCTACTGGTCAGACTCCAACAATGGAGCTCTTCGAGCAGATCATCGAGTTTGGTCGCAAGCACAATATCCTTATCGTACACGACAACCCATATAGCTTTATCCGCAACTCTAAGCAGATGAGTATCATGGCAGTTGAGGGTGCTCGCGAGGTTGCTTTGGAGATGAACTCACTTTCGAAGGGTCACTCTATGGCGGGATGGCGCGTAGGCGTCGTTGTCGGCAAGCAGGAGTGGATCGATTCGATCCTTACTTTCAAGTCAAATATGGACTCTGGTATGTTCTACCCCGTGCAGGCTGCTGCTGAGACAGCTTTGGCTTTGGGCGATGAGTGGTTCACAGAGCTCAATGAGATCTACCGCGCACGTGAGCGTCAAGGCTTCGCAATCCTCGACACATTGGGTTGTAAGTACCGTGAGGGTCAAGCAGGTCTATTTATTTGGGCTGAGCTTCCCGAGGATTATGAGGGCGACAGTTTCCAATTCTCGGACGAGGTGATGGAGAAGTGCGACGTATTCCTAACCCCCGGTGGAATCTTCGGTAAGGAGGGTATTCGCTATATCCGCATCACGCTTTGCTGCCCCGAGCAACTCTTGGAGAAGGCTGCTAAGGCTATCGCTGCGGCATACGCTAAGTAGTTAGACTTCAATTTTATATGGTGACTGATGGGCTTCCATTGGTCACCTTTTTTATTAATGAACGTAGAATAATATGAGCGATAAAGAGGAGGTGGTAAAGCCGATCGGTGAGTACTCCGTAAAGTTCAAGGGTCGCAAGCCCGAGGAGGGAGATGTGTTAATACGCTCCAAAAAGCGCCACCGTCAGAAGGGCGAGGTGGTCTCGGGTGCTGCCAAGATGCGTGCAGCCTACAAGACCCGCATTGCACGCAAAGGGGCTAAGAAAAAATAAGTTGCAGGAGAATCTCCGAGCTGTATGTACCATCGGCTCGGAGGTTCCACTTGCGCTTCACTCCCACTTGCTGATAGCCCAGCGAGGTGAATAGCGTAAGGCTCGCGAGGTTATCTTCCTCGACGTTGCACCAGATCTGGTGCACTTGTAGGTGCTTAGCGGCATATTGCGCCACGGTGCGCAGCGCATCGTTGCCATATCCCAGTTTGCGAGATGTGGGCGCTATAAGGATCCCAACACCCACTCGATGGTGATGTGGCTCAAATTCGAATAAATCAACAACACCCACCGCAACGCCATCTTCAGCCCGGCAGATCATCAGCCGCAGCTGGCGTGAGGCGTAGATATCTTGGCGCTGTGCTTCGATAAATTGCGCGAGGGTGTGGTGCGAGAATGGGGTAGTGGTACCACTCACACTCCACACATCCTCCATATTTTCCCACTCATACAGCACCGCAACATCCTCCGGCTCCACGGCGCGTAGCACTATCTTTTCTCCTTTGATATTGGTTGTTGTCATGGTTCTTTGCTGTTAATTTCTATCTCTTTCCGTCATCCCTCCTTTATTGCATGCCCTATCCTTTCCGTCATTCCCGTGAAAACGGGAATCTTATACAAGCGCAACAATAAATGCGAATTAAGGTTTGAAAAATCTTAATTCGTATAATAAATTAAGATTCCCGATCGAGTCGGGAATGACGCGCAAGGCAAATTCACTCCATATATCTATGTCAGCCTACGGTTGCCATCACCAAATAAATCGAGGTTGAAGCCTGTTGTTCTTTTATAGCCCCAAAATCTTGTTGCGAATCAACATCGCTACGCCCCATGCATTGGCGTTCGCATTCATAGACGAAACGCGGAATTTGGTATCTTTGTATACCAAGTTGAGCGAGTATTTGTTTGTGGCAGATTTGAGGGGTAGCATAACGTAATCGCCTGCGGCTGAGACGCTACCACCCACTACAACGGTTTCGGGGTTGAAGATGTTGATTAGGAATGCTACGGCCTTGCCGATTTTCTCGCCCGCCTCCTCGATAAGCTCGATCGAGAGGTTGTCGTCGTTCTTCGCAGCCTCGATAATATCGGTGATGTGGATTGGCTCGTGGCGGTCGTACTTCTCGCGGAGGATGGTGTTGACGCCACTCTCGATGAGTTTTGTCATCTTCTCCTCGATTGCGATTCCAGATACCTCGGTCTCCAAACAACCCTTCTTTCCGCAGGCGCAGATCACCTCGTTGTTGAAGAATGGGATGTGTCCGAACTCTCCAGCAAAACCACTCTTGCCGTAGTATAGTTTACCGTCGATGATGATTCCGATTGCCACTCCAAGCCCCATGTGGAGGTAGAGTACGTCGGAGTCGTTCTTGATCTTCTCGCAGGTGTACTCGGCGTAGCAGCGTGCGCGGGTGTCATTCTCGAAGAGTACGCGGATGCCCACACGCTCCTCGATGATCTCGCGGATAGATTGCTCGCTCGAGACGAAGTATTTGTAGCTGCGGCCAGCCTCGGGATTTACGCGACCGGTGATGCTCACACCTACGCCCAAAATCTTGCTGCGGTCTACGCCACATGTATCGACGAAAGTCTCGATGTTAGAGCATATGCGCTCCAAACATTGGGGGCGGTCGATAAGCTCGAACGAGGGATCGAACTCCTCCTTGATAACGTTATTCTGCAGATCGGTCACCACGTACGACATATTGTCGCGACCAACATTCACACCGACGAAGTAGATCGCCGAGCATGCCAATCCAAACACGTTGGGGCGGCGTCCGCCGGGAGTCTCGACCTTACCTAAGTCGGTGACGATATTTTCGTCGACTAACTCCTGAACCAACTTGGTGATCGTGGGTACACTGATGTGTAGCTCCTTGGTCAAATCCGAGAGGGTCGACTCGCCATTAATAGCCATGTAGGCAATAATATTTCGCTTGATGATATTATTTTTGTGCGAGATGCCTTTAATCCTATCACTCTCAGCGTTATTGAAGAAATCTTTTAACGAAGATGCCATAATTTTCTGTTCTTTTTATTTTGCAACAAAATTAATAAATTTCCATAAAAAAAGCAAATATTTGATGTATTATTAAATATGTATCGTAGTTATTTTGGGCGCCACTCGAGCTAATATAATGGTAAACAGTTAATTAGCTGTCGCGCCGCATTATAAAATATTTTGTTAAATTCCTATTATTTATTTATTATTTTATATAATCACCTCAAAATCCAGATTGTAATAATCTATATTTTTTAAAAACAGTCCCACCCCATAATATCCCCCAAACAAAAAAATCAAAAAAAGAGAGTAATATTTTTGGTAATATAAAAACTTTGCCTATCTTTGCACCACGATTTGAGAGAAACACCTCACACAATGGTGCCATAGCTCAGTTGGTAGAGCAATGGACTGAAAATCCATGTGTCCCTAGTTCGATTCTTGGTGGCACCACCATTTAGAGACCCTTTTAGGGTCTCTTTTTTTGTTTATATG
>JBCQVM010000055.1:0-10734 GCA_047173105.1 Rikenellaceae bacterium | reverse complement strand
TCTCTACTGGGATTGCAACTGAAAGGTCAAAGGTCAAAGGTCAAAGGTCAAAGGAAAAAGGAAAGAAAGACAAAAGGCGAAGGGCGAAAGTTAAAGGTCGAAAGGTCGAAAGGTCGAAAGGTCGAAAGTTAAAGGTCAAAGGTCGAAAGGAAAAAGGAAAAGGGAATTTTTTTAATTCATAATTCATATGACCTTTTTCCATTTTCCATTTTCCACGCGACGTCGTAATGAGGTCGAAAGTCACCCCTCCCGTCATCCCCGTGAAAACGGGGGTCTTAAAAGTCGAAAGGTCAAAAGTCAATAATAATAACAGTTAAATAATAATATATATAATAGTATTTATATATATCTATAATAGTATATATCTCTATATCTTACTTACTAAAGTAGGTGATCTTATTCTTTTCATGGTCTCTATTTTTAATTATGACGTCGCGTGGAAAAAGGAAAATGGAAAAAGGTCATATGAATTATGAATTTCCCTTTTCCCTTTGACCTAACAAAACACGTCATCCCCGTGAAAACGGGGATCTTAATTAATTGATAACATTACGGAAATTTAAGATCCCCGTTTTCACGGGGATGACGCGCTGGGCGTTCCTTAGACATTTGACCTTAGACATTTGACTTTCGACCTTAGACTTTTGTTTTTTTTTCCTTTTTCCTTTGACCTAACAAAACACGTCATCCCCGTGAAAACGGGGATCTTAATTAATAACATTACGTAAATTTAAGATCCCCGTTTTCACGGGGATGACGCGCTGGGCGTTCCTTAGACATTTGACCTTAGACTTTTGACTTTCGACCTTTGACTTTCGACCTTTGACTTTCGCCCTTTTCCTTTTCCTTTTCCTTTGACCTAACAAAACACGTCATCCCCGTGAAAACGGGGATCTTAATTAATAACATTACGGAAATTTAAGATCCCCGTTTTCACGGGGATGACGCGCTGGGCGTTCCTTAGACATTTGACCTTAGACATTTGACTTTCGACCTTCGCCTTTTGTCTTTTTTTCCTTTTTCCTTTTTCCTTTTTCCTTTGACCTAACAAAACACGTCATCCCCGTGAAAACGGGGATCTTAATTAATTGATAACATTACGTAAATTTAAGATCCCCGTTTTCACGGGGATGACGCGCTGGGCGTTCCTTTGACATTTGACATTTGACCTTAGACCTTTGACTTTCGCCCTTTTCCTTTTTCCTTTCAGAGCATAATCGTAAGAGCCCTGAGCTTTTTTGCTTTAAATTTGCAGAATTAAAAATTTATTCATATATTTGCATCGTTGTGATACAAAAGTAGGCGACGATGAGGTATAAGGGGACGAGGTAGTCCCCTTATTTCGTAGTTTGTAGGGCTCTCTTTGGTATCTGTTTTTGAATAAATTTTTATATGATTGATACAAAGAAAATAGTAGAATCGGCTGAGGCCAAGTTAGTTGACACTGATATGTTCGTGGTGGGGTGCACATGTTCGCCATCCAACGAGATTGACCTCTATATCGACAGCGACACCAAGGTGTCGATCGACGCTTGCATTGCGCTCTCGCGTGCTATCGAGGCGGAGTTTGATCGTGAGGTTGAGGATTTTTCGCTTACCGTAGCTTCGGCAGGTGTTGGCTCGGAGCTTAAGTTATTGCGCCAGTATCGTCGCTTGGTGGGCTCCTCGGTGGAGGTGTTGCTCGGCAGTGGCATCAAGATTATCGGCTCTCTTTCGGCGGTAGATGAGCAGCAGATCACACTTAGCTATGAGGAGAAGCAGATATTCGAAACCCCATCGGGCAAGAAGAAAAAGCAGATCGTTGAGGTGGAGAAGGTGATCGCATTTGACGAGATTAAATATACTAAGGAGTATCTCGATTTTAAATAGGAAATTAAATAACAAAAAAATATAATATGGACAATCTTAATCTAATCAGCAATTTCGCTGAATTTAAAGAGCTCAAGAACATTGACAAGAGTACAATGATCGGCGTTTTGGAGGATGTATTCCGCCACGCACTACAGAAGCAGTACGAAGTAGATGAAAACTTCGATGTTATTATCAATCCCGAGCGAGGCGACTTAGAGATTTGGCGCAACCGCGAGGTGGTCGAGGATGGCGCTGTGGAGAACCCCAACGTGCAGATCTCGGTGAGCGATGTGAAGGCTATCGACGATAGCTACGAGATTGGCGATGAGTATACCGACGAGATTAAGCTCGCGGCATTTGGCCGTCGTGCGGTGCTTTCGTTGCGTCAGAACTTGGCTTCTCGCATTCTCGATTTGGAGAAGGCTGTTCTCTTCGAGAAGTATTCGCAGAGAGTGGGCGAGGTGATCACAGGTGAGGTTTACCAAGTGTGGAAGAAAGAGGTGTTGATCCTCGACGACGACGAGAATGAGTTGATCCTCCCCAAGACCGAGCAGATCCCAAGCGACTTCTACCGCAAGGGCGATACCATCAAGGCTATCGTAAAGGCTGTAGAGATGAACAACAACCAACCTCGCATCATCCTTTCGCGTACCGCAAACCAGTTCCTCGAGCGTCTCTTCGAGCAGGAGGTTCCCGAGATCTTCGATGGCCTGATCACAATCAAGGCTATCGCGCGTATCCCCGGTGAACGTGCTAAGGTCGCAGTGGAATCGTACGACGAGCGTATCGATCCAGTGGGCGCTTGTGTCGGCATGAAGGGTTCGCGTATCTACACCATTGTCAAGGAGTTGCGCAACGAGAATATCGACGTTGTGAACTATGCTTCTAACGCTCAGCTGCTTATTCAGCGTACATTGAACCCTGCCAAGGTTTCGAGCATCACTTTAGACGAGGAGCGCAAGACTGCGGCGGTATATCTCAAGCCCGATCAGGTTTCGCTTGCAATTGGTAAGGGTGGTCTTAACATCCGCCTTTCGAAGATGCTTACAGGTTACGATATAGACGTATACCGCGAGGTTGAGGAGGAAGATGTGGCACTTGCAGAGTTCTCCGACGAGATCGATGCATGGATCATCGAGGCGCTCAAGGGTGTTGGATTTGACACTGCCAAGAGCGTGATCGAGGTTCCAGTGGAGCAGATCGCAGCACGTGCCGACCTCGAGATCGAGCAGGCGCAGCGCGTATTAGACATCCTCAAGGCTGAGTTTGAGGGTGATGAAGAGTAGTGAATTTAAAAGAGAGGATTAAGATATGAGTAATGAAAAAAGATTAAGGCTGGTTCAAGTCGCTAAGGAGTTTAAGGTGGGTATCAATACCATCACCGACTTCCTGCGCAAGAACGGCATCAAGAGCGATGGCTCACCCAATTCGATAGTTGAATCCGACGTATATGCTAAGCTCGAGAGAGAGTATGGCTCAAACCGCGGAGATAGCAACGATCGCAATTCGGTGCGCGAGCGTATCGCTAAGAAACAAGCTACAGTGAGTATCGAATCCGACACGCCACAACCCAAGGAGGCGGAGGCAGAAGTGATCGTCAAGAGTAACATCGTCGAGAAGACAGCTCCACAGGTCAGCCAGCCCAAAGTATTGGGTCGCATAGAGCTTGAGCCAAGACACACACAAAAGCATGGTGGCAACAAAGGCTCGCAGAAGCCCGCAGCAGCTAAGCCCGCAGCATCTAAGCCCGTAGTGGCACCCGCACCTGCACCTGCACCCGCACCAAAAGCAGAGCAACCCAAGGTTGAGGTGGCGGCTGAGGCTTCAGCCCCTAAGGTTGAGGCAGTTGCACCAGTTGTAGAGAGCGCAGCACCAGCACCAGCAGCCGAAGCGGTAGCCGACAACCACCGTTCAAACGTTCAGAGCATCGGTATCCCACAGGTGTTGGGTACCATCGATGTTTCGGGATTCACAGCGGGTGGCAAAGGTAAGCACAAGCGTAAGCGCCTAAGCAAGGAGAAGGTGGATGTAACTCGCGTTCAAGGCAACAACAACAACAACAACAAGGGTCAAGGTGGTCAAGGTGGCCAAGGTGGCGGACAGCGCAACAACCAGCAGGGTGGTGGTGCAAGACCAAACAACAATGGCCAACGTCCGGGAGGAGGCAACAACAATGCACCAGCACCGGGTCAAGGACGTCGTAATAAGGGCGCTAAGGGCGCTGCAAAACCAGTTGTTCGCCCCGAGGTGAGCGATGAGGAGGTTTCAAAGCAAGTAAAAGACACTTTGGCTCGTTTGACAGCCAAAGGCGTTAAGAATAAGGGAGCTAAATACCGCAAGGAGAAGCGTGATGCACAGGCTGAGCGCGCAAACGAGGAGTTCGAACGCGAAGAGATGGAGCGCTCAACTCTCAAGGTGACAGAGTTTGTTACCGTGAGTGAGTTGGCTACGATGATGAGCGTTACTGTGACCGAGGTGATCTCGGCATGTATGAACCTCGGATTGATGGTTTCGATCAACCAGCGTCTGGATGCTGAGGCATTGGTGGTGGTTGCCGAGGAGTTTGATTACAAAGTTGAGTTTGTATCGGTCGAGATCCAAGAGGCGATCTCTGACGACGACACAGGCGAGCTTGTCGACGACACACCACGTCCACCGATCGTTACGGTGATGGGTCACGTCGACCACGGTAAGACTTCGTTGTTGGATAACATCCGCAAGACCAACGTCATCCAAGGCGAGGCGGGAGGTATCACCCAGCACATCGGAGCATACTCTGTGGAGCTTAATGGTCAGAAGATCACATTCCTCGATACTCCGGGTCACGAAGCCTTTACGGCGATGCGTGCACGTGGTGCGAAGGTTACCGACGTTGCTATTATCATCGTTGCGGCTGACGACTCAGTGATGCCTCAAACAACAGAGGCTATCAACCACGCTCAAGCGGCAGGTGTACCAATGGTGTTCGCGATCAATAAGTGCGATAAGCCTGCGGCAAACCCCGAGCATATCAAGGAGCAATTAGCTCAGATGAACTACCTCGTGGAGGATTGGGGCGGTAAGTACCAGAGTCAAGATGTATCGGCGAAGATGGGACTAAACCTCGATAAGCTCCTCACAAAGGTGCTCTTGGAGGCTGAGCTGTTGGATCTTAAGGCTAACCCCGCTAAGAAGGCGAGTGGTAGCGTGATCGAGTCTACTTTGGACAAGGGTCGCGGATATGTCTCTACGATCTTGGTTCAGAACGGAACCCTTAGAGTGGGTGATATCCTACTTTCGGGAATCTATACGGGTCGCGTTAAGGCGATGTTCAACGAGAATGGTGTTAAGGTCGACGAGGCTGGCCCATCGACTCCAGTTCAGGTTTTGGGTCTCAATGGAGCTCCTCAGGCGGGTGACACATTCAACGTGATGGACGACGACCGTTCGGCACGCGAGGTTGCCAACAAGCGTGAGCAGCTACAACGCATGCAGGGTCTGATGACTCAGAAGCACGTTACTCTCGACGAGATCGGTCGCCGTATCGCTATCGGTTCGTTCAAGGAGCTTAATATCATCATCAAGGGTGATGTGGATGGCTCTATCGAGGCGATGTCGGGTTCACTTATCAAGCTCTCGAAGGAGACTGTTCAGGTGAATGTTATCCACGCTGCGGTAGGTCAGATCTCCGAGTCGGATGTATTGTTGGCGGCAGCTTCCAATGCAATTATCGTTGGATTCCAAGTTCGTCCTTCGGCATCGGCACGTAAGCTCGCCGAGAAGGAGGAGATCGAGATCCGTCTCTATTCGATCATCTACGACGCTATCAACGACATCAAGGATGCGATCGAGGGAATGCTCGAGCCAGTGATGAAGGAGGAGATCGTCTGCTCGATCGAGGTATTGGAGGTGTTCAAAGTATCGAAGGTGGGTACAATCGCCGGAGGTTTGGTGCGCGAGGGTAAGATCGGACGCAACACCCCAATTCGTGTAATTCGTGACGGTATCGTGATCTACACCGGTAAACTTGGTTCGCTCAAGCGATACAAGGACGATGTGAAGGAGGTTACCAATGGTATGGATTGCGGTCTTAATATTGAGTCGTTTAATGATATTAAGGTTGGCGATATAATTGAAGGCTACGAGCAGGTAGAGGTAAAGCGTAAGTAGCAAGCTGTAAAAAAAAGTAGCTCTTGCAGCCATTTGCGGCACATCCCTGCGCTTTTTAATCCTCACGTACTTTTAGTACGCTCCGGTTAAAAATGCTCGCGATGCACCACAACTGACTACAATATCTACTTTTTTGGGGGCGGCACCACAAAAAATGACTAAACTATAACTAAATAAATTTAAATTTTCAGGTAATTATGAGCAAGCCTATTAAATTTGTAACTGCGGCTGAGGCCGTAAAGGTAATTAAATCAGGAGATCACGTGCATCTTAGCTCCGTGGCATCAGTTCCTCGCTGTCTTGTTGAGGAGATGTGTGCTCGTGGCGAGCGTGGTGAGTTGCGTGATGTTCACGTGCACCACCTCCACACAGAGGGCTACTCGGCATATTCCGAGGAGCGTTTCGCGGAGATCTTCCAACTCGACTCTTTCTTCGTTGGCGCCAATGTGCGTCGCGATACGCAGAGTGGTAATGCGGACTACATTCCAATCTTCTTGAGCGAGACTCAGAAGTTATATCGTTGTGGCGCAGTGTCTTGCAACGTGGCGATGGTTCAGGTTTGTCCACCCGACAAACATGGATATGTTTCGCTTGGTACTTCGGTCGATGCTACTTTGGCAGCTGTTGAGACTGCCGACACAGTGATCGCGGTGATTAACAAGCATGTGCCACGCGCATTTGGTGACGCAATGATCCACGTTTCGGCAATCGACATCTTCGTGGAGCAGGATATGCCACTCGTTGAGGCTCACATGGCCGTTACAAGTGAGGTTGATTTGGCAATCGGTAAGAACTGTGCTGCCCTTATCGAGGATGGCGCAACACTCCAGATGGGTATCGGCGCAATTCCTAACGCTGTGCTTAGCCAGCTTGGAGGCCACAAGAACCTCGGTATCCACACCGAGATGTTCGCCGATGGTGTGCTTCCACTCGTTGAGTCGGGCGTGGTGAATGGTGCTGCGAAGCATATCGACAAGGGTATGATCGTTTCGACATTCCTTATGGGATCGCAAGAGGTTTACGACTTTATCGACGACAACCCCGGCGTACTTATGAAGGATGTGGGTTATACCAACGACCCATATATCATCGCTAAGAATGACCGCGTAACAGCGATCAACTCGGCACTCCAAGTAGACCTCACAGGTCAGGTTTGTGCCGACTCACTCGGAACCAAGTTCTACTCGGGTGTGGGTGGTCAGGTTGACTTCGTATATGGTGCATCGCTCTCCAAAGGCGGTAAGGCGATCATCGCAATGCCATCGATCACCAACAAGGGCATCTCGAAGATTGCTCCAATGTTGGCTCCCGGTGCAGGTGTTGTCACCACACGTGCACACATGCACTACTTCGTGACTGAATATGGTGCAGTGGATCTTTACGGTAAGACATTGCAGGAGCGTGCTCGCCTCTTGATTTCGGTGGCTCACCCATCGGCTCGCGAGGAGTTGGACCGCGCCGCTTTCGAGCGTTGGGGTTCGCACCACCACTATATCAAAAGCTACATGTCCAAGAAGTAGCTTTTAGTTCGTCTTACGTGGCGATTTTTGGCACTTTCCTCCGGTTTTTAATCCTCACGCACTTATGTGCGCTGCGGTTAAAAATCCTCGCAAAGCCCCAAAACTCATCCGCGTAAGCCAAACTATACAGTCGTCATTGCTGGCTTGATCCGTAATCTCTTAAATAATTGTAAGTTTGTTAGTTAGAGATTGCGGATCAAGTCCGCAATGACGCAACTTATTTTTGATCAGTTTTTATCTGTTCAGTTTTTATCTGTTCAGTTTTTATCTGAAACAACTTAATAAAGTTCGTCATTCCCGACTCGATCGGGAATCTTAATATGTGTAATTTTACAAATTTAAGATTCCCCTTTTCAGGGGAATGACGTATGGTAACGAACTAATAATTATTGCCAATTACACAAACTAAAAATAGATGACGACACTTCTACTCTTCTACTTGCTCTTTCCAGCCGCTGTGGTGTGGCTATGCCGCAAGGTGGCGATCTTGGGAAAGATTGGAGCGATCTTTTTGCTCTACTTCGTGGGTATCATAATGGGTAATAGTGGGTTGCTGCCCGAGGGGGCTTATGCTCTGCAAGATGCACTCACCTCCGCTACGATCCCTATTGTTATCCCGCTGATGCTCTTTAGCACCACTTTGCGCCGATCTCTGATTCGCTCGACTTTGTTGGCGACATTGAGTGGGGTAGTGGCGGTGATGATCATTGTCGTTGGCGGCTGCTTCCTCCTAAGCTCGATGGGTGGCGCCGAGGAGCTAACGGGCGAGAGTGGGGCGAAGTTGGCGGGACTGCTCTGCGGAGTTTACACCGGTGGCACGCCTAATTTGGCAGCTCTCAAGATGATGCTCGATGTGCCTAATGAGACCTATATTGTGATCCACTCCTACGATATGTTGGTGAGCCTGAGCTACCTCGTGCTGCTTTTGGCCGGCGGCATACGTCTCTTTAGATGGCTTCTACCTGCCAAGAAATCCTCCGAGAGTCTCGAGACAGTCGAGGTGATAGCCGAGGATAACTACGGCGAGATTTTCACGCGCGAGGGATGGCTGCCGACACTCAAAGCAATTGGGCTGTCGCTACTTATCGTTGCCGTGAGTGTGGGCTTGGCATTTGCCACAACGGGAGGATTGTCGATGACAGTGGTGATCTTGTCGCTCACGACATTGGGGCTTTTGGCCTCGCGTCGCCGGGCTATTCGCCAGATTAAGACCAGCTTTAGTGCCGGCATGTATCTTATTTTGATCTTCTCGCTTGCAGTCTCCTCGATGGCAAATTTCGCCGAGTTGGACTTCGTGGGTGGGCTCTATATCCTGCTATACTTAGCGATAGTGGTCTTTGGCTCGCTGCTGATCCAGACGCTCCTTTCGCGCTTGATGGGCATTGATGCCGACACGATGATTGCAAGTTCGGTGTCGTTGGTCAACTCGCCGCCATTTGTGCCGATGATCTGCACGGCGATGCGCAATCGCGATGTGTTGGTGGTGGGGCTCAGCGTCGGTATTGTGGGCTACGCCGTGGGCAACTACCTTGGCTTCTTGGTTTATCAACTACTAAATGCAATTTTGTGATGAAGAAAATGATACTTTTAGCCCTCTTGACGCTGCTCTGCCTTGGAGCCTCGGCGCAGGAGGATGGCACCAAAACGGGATGGAACTTTGGGCCTCTGCCCGCCGTGGGATATAGTAGCGACTTGGGCTTCCAATATGGCGTCTTTGGCGAGATCTTTAACTTCGGCGATGGCTCGACCTTTCCCGAATATAAACATAAATTCACGGTAGAGGCATCGACCTATACCAAGGGCTCATCCACGCTGTCGTTTGCATACGACTCTAAATACCTGATTCCCAATCTGCGCACGACGTTTAACGCCTCGTATCTGCCCGACAATATGATGAGCTTTTATGGCTTCAATGGCTATATGAGCCCCTACGATGCCACAGCGGGTGAGAGCTTCTATGCTGTTGATCGTAAATATTTCCGTTCCTACTTGGCGTTGCAGGGCAAGATCGCCGGCAATCTCAATTGGGCAGCGGGCTTAGGTTACTATAGCTATAAGGTCGGCGAGGTGCAGTTGGAGCAGTACGAGGGCGCCGAGAGCCTCTTTGCGGAGTATCTGAGCGCTGGGCTAATCTCGGCGGATGAGTGCTCGGGACAACACGTGGAGCTGCAAGTGGGATTGGTGCACGACACGCGCGATTCGGAGGCTGACCCGATGCGCGGATTTATCACCGAGGTAATTGGTGTCGCCTCGCCCAATCTGCTCGATGCGAGCGACGCCTCTTTTGGACAGCTCTCGATAATCCATCGCGGATATATTCCTGTAGTGGGGGAGACATTGACGATAGCTTATCGCGCGCTTTATCAAGGAGTTATCTATGGTGAAGTGCCTTTTTATCACCTGCAAAACCTCACTACGCTACTTTTTCGCCGAACCTACTCCGAGGCTTTGGGCGGCACAGGCTCGCTCCGCGGAATGTTGCGCAATAGGGCAGTGGGCGAGGGCTATGCAATGGCCAACGTCGAGCTGCGCTACCGCTACTTCCATTTCGATCTGATCGGTCAAAAATGGTACCTTGCCCTCAACCCATTCTTGGATATGGGACAAGTGGTGCAACCTTTCCGTGCCGATGAGATGACCGCCACAAGTAACTCGCTGATCTATAGCGGAAGCGACGAGTCTCTCCACACCACAGCAGGCCTCGGCACAAAGGTGGTGATGAACCGCAACTTCATCCTCAGCGCCGAATATGGAGTCGCCCTCGACGAGCAAGATGGCACAAACTCGCTTATAATCGGCCTAAGTTTTATGTTCTAACCAAGGCTGCGCAATAAAAGAGGTGTTATAATCAAAGGCTGCAAGACAACCAAAATTGCACAGCAGAAAGGATCTTTATCCATTGATAATCTGCACCTTATCACAAGCCGCCAAAAAAAGAATAAAAATAGCACCAAAAAGTTTTGCGAACAACAAATTTTATTGTACTTTTGTGCCCGGAGAGATGGCAGAGTGGTCGAATGCGGCGGTCTTGAAAACCGTTGAGCTGCAAGGCTCCGGGGGTTCGAATCCCTCTCTCTCCGCTGAAAGGTCTTGAAAAAAAGACTGAAAATAGCGGTAACAAGGCGTAAATCAATGATTTGCGCCTTGTTTGTTTTTCTGGGTGTACCATAGATATACCACCCAAATATCGTTATTATACCATAATTGGGTTACA
>JBCQVM010000054.1:0-11426 GCA_047173105.1 Rikenellaceae bacterium | reverse complement strand
TCCGATATTATGCCGACGAGGTCTCCAAGTGGATATCATTCTTGAGTGCCTCCTCTAAAACGAACGAGAAGTGGCTCGATTTGGTGCAATAGCAGTAGTTGTACGAGCCCTTGTAGTCGACGCGTGCCATCGCCACATTGAACATCCTCTTGGCGCGGTTGATCTGTGCCGAGATCTTTGGTAGGTAGGTTACTTTGAGTGGTGTACCATACTGTTTGATAAGCTCCATGAGTGGAATATCATGGAAGTTAAGGGCGTTGTCTTCTACCGAAAACTCATCTTGTGGAAAATCGAACGTCTGCTCGATTAGATCCATGTATTTGTTTTTCATGCTTCGTTTATGCTAAAAAAATAAATCCAACTACGCTACATTGTTCAAAATAATACAATGTAACTCGATCGGATTATTCGAAAAATGGCGATGCAAAGATTTAACTTTTTTTTGAGAAATGCAATCTTTCAGCCTATTTTTTTGGCTAAATGTGCCAAAAAGATAAACTTAGCAGTGTCTCCTCCTCATCACACCCGTCTCCTCCTCATCACACCCGTCTCCTCCTCATCACACCCGTCTCCTCCACGTCATTCCCGCGCAGGCGGGAATCTTAATTTATTGGAACCTTGCATTTGTATAGGATTCACGCCTTCGCGGGAATGACGTGTATTTGTATAATATTCGGCTGATTTTTTTGATTATGCTTTTATTTTTCAAATAAAAAGTGTAATTTTGACCTCAAATAATCATAATTGAATAGGTGATAGCGACTGTAATATCTCAATACCTCAGGGATAATCGCCGTTTGGTGATCCCGCAGCTGGGTGCTTTCTTGGTGAAGGAGCCCGGTCAGAGGATTGTGTTCTCGCCACTGCTTACGCGCGATGATGGGGTGTTGCGACAGTTGCTCCTCGATGCCGGTGTGAGCGAGGTGGCGGCAGTGGGACTTATGGATCGCCTGTTGTTCGATGTACGTTTTGTGATGGAGAATGGTGGCGACTACCTCTTGGAGGGCGTTGGTCGCTTTGCGCTGAACACCGAAGGTAAACTCCATTTTGAGACCGACACGGTGAGTCGACGCGAGGCAGTAGCCCAGATGCAGGAGACTGCAAGCGAGCCAGTCGAGCAGGAGTCTAACCCATTTTTTATGTTCGATAAGCAGTCGCCAGTGGTGGCAGCTGAGCCTTTGCAGCAGGTTGTACCAGAGCCTCGAGAGGTGGAGGAAGATACACCTACGCACATTGATGCTGACCCCGACCTCGAGGGTTTGAGCTATGGCGAGAAGAGTGTCTCGCGCTCGAATCGCACACGTGCAGCACGCCATGCCAAGCCCAAGAAGCGTCGACGTGGTGGGGTAGATTGGTGGTTAGTCATCGGCGTCACAGCCTTGCTTTTGGCTTTGGGCTCGATCCTTTATGGTTTCATGCGCGAGGGTGCGGAGCCTATTTCGCTCACGACATTTGTAGGTCAAGAGTCTCAGAAGTAATTATTTAGAGTCACAAGATGGATATTATCTCAATAAAACAACGTTTTGGCATTATTGGTAACAGTGAGCTCCTTACTCGAGCTTTGGAGGTTGCCTTGCGTGTTGCTCCCACCGATCTTTCGATCTTGGTGACGGGTGAGAGCGGTGTTGGTAAGGAGTTTTTTCCGCAGATTATACACAACTATTCGTCGCGCAAGCACAACAAATATATCGCCGTGAACTGCGGAGCAATCCCCGAGGGCACTATCGACTCCGAGCTTTTTGGCCACGAGAAGGGCTCCTTTACGGGCGCTTTCGAGTCGCGTAAGGGTTACTTCGAGGAGGCCGATGGCGGCACCATCTTCCTCGACGAGGTGGGCGAATTACCCCTTTCGACGCAGGTGCGGTTGTTGCGCGTGTTGCAGAGTGGCGAATATATCAGGGTTGGATCGGCCAAAGTCCAGAAGACTTCGGTGAGGGTCGTGGCAGCAACCAATGTCAACTTGATGCAGAGCATCGCTGCGGGAACATTCCGTGAGGATCTCTTCTATCGCCTTAGCACGGTGCCCATTGTGGTGCCTGCGTTGCGTGAGCGACCCGAGGATATCAACCTGTTGTTCCGTAAGTTTGCAGCCGATGTTGCCGCACAGTATCGTATGCCGCCTATTTCGCTCGATGTGCAGGCGCGCGTAGTCTTGGAGAATTACTATTGGCGCGGCAATATCCGTCAACTTAAGAATGTCGCCGAGCAGATCTCGGCAATCGAGCAGGTGCGTGAGATCTCGCCGGAGATACTTATGCGGTACCTACCCGATCAGGAATCGACAACGGTGTCGGTGGTAGGGACAGGCTCTTCGCAGGGTGCGCAAGATAATTTTTCGAGCGAAAGGGAGTTACTATATAAGGTGCTTTTCGATATGCGATCCGACATCAATGACCTGAAGCGAATGTTGCAGGAGTTGATGCATAAGTCGCCTGCGGCGGAGAGTATGGCGTCCACTGCGCCGCAACCCATCGTGGGACTGTTACCCTCGTTGCCCTCGCCCTCCTATGTGGCGGCCGAGGCTGACTATGCCGAGGGGGAGCTCTACGCCGAGGAGTACCGCGAATTAACCAAGGCCGATGTGCAACGCGAGCAGATCATCAAGGCTCTACGTCGCCACAATGGCCGTAGGCGTGAGGCTGCCGCCGAGCTCTTTATGTCGGAGCGAACTCTTTATCGCAAGATCAAGGAGTTGGAGATAGATGAAAATTAAATGTATACCTATATAATATAAGAGAGTGAGAAAAATTAAGATTATAATTGCAAGTGTGGCAGCGCTACTATTGGTGAGCTGCGGTTTTAGAGTGAGTTATACCCTTTCGGGAGCCTCGATTCCGGTCGATGCCAAGACTTTCTCGGTGGCCTACTTCCCCAATAATGCGACGATGGTTGCACCAATTTTGAGTTCGACGGTGACCGACGAGCTTAAGGATATATTCATTTCGCGCACGTCACTTACGGAGGTGGCCGATGGTGGTGACTTCGCATTCGAGGGAGAGATCACTAACTACACCTCGACTACGGCGTCGATCTCGAGCGATGACTACGCTTTGACGAACCGCCTTACAGTCACTATTCAGGTGCGTTTCACCAACCGTATTGATGACTCTAAGTCGTTCAATAAGAGCTTCTCGGCATATGAGGATTATGACTCTACCAACCTCTTGACCGAGGTTGAGGATGCGCTGATCCCCGAGATTGTCGATCAGATTATTTTGAATATTTTTCAGGCGGCGGCCTCAGATTGGTAGGATATGGCAAATATATTTAAGAGGCTATTTTGCAGGAAGAGAGCCACAGCTAAAGTTGAGACACCTAAGTCGCCGGCAGTAGACTTCGAGAAGATCGACCTCGAGGCACTAATGGGGCGTAGCGCGGAGGATGTTATCGACCGTTTCCTCTCGAAACGCGACCTAAGGATTGTCGTAGATGAGAAACAAGCGGTGGATATGGATGTGGTAATTGAGCCTAAATTCGAGGCTGAGGATGATTTGGTCAGTGAAGAATTGGCAAAAATATACCTCGTACAGGGGCTTAAAGAGGAGGCAATAGAAATTTATCGTAAATTAAGTTTGTTAAATTCAGAAAAAAGTGTTTACTTTGCCAAACTTATATCGATGATTGAGAATAAATAATTTAAAATAATAGAGTAATGTTATACACAATTTGTATTGGTTTAGTATTGGTAGCGAGCGTGCTAATGATCCTCGCAGTGTTGGTTCAAAGCCCTAAGAGCGGCATGGCTGCTAACTTTGGTGCATCAAACCAAGTTATGGGAGTTCGTCAAACTACCGACTTTTTGGAGAAATTCACTTGGGGAATGGCTATCGCTATCCTCGCAATTAGCCTTTTGGCAACTATCGCTATGGGCAACTCAATGTCGAGCGGCAACTCAAACATCTCGAAAGATGTTAACGCAGTTATCGAGCGTCAGATGGAGAGTGCACCCGCTGCAATTCCTCAGGCTGAGGCACCAGTAGAGGTGGTAGAGTAATTTGGCTCCGAGGCTTGAGTGTTGGACAAGCGACAACATGAGGGCATATAACTTAAAAAACAGAGTACATTTTGATGTATTCTGTTTTTTTTATGCTTTTTCGCAAAATATATTTAATATTATTTTGTAGTTAATTAAAAAAGTATTAATTTAGTGATATAGAAATTATCAACCTAAAATAATACTATTATGATTATCACATTTAACGAACTACGCCGCATTAAGGATCGTCTTCCAAGTGGCAGCCTACAAAGTATTGCTGATGAGCAAGGTATTGATATCGAGACTGTGCGCAACTATTTTGGCGGCAATACAAAATCTGCTTCTGGTGTTCACTTCGAACAAGGGCCCGATGGAGGCGTTGTAACTCTCGACGATACCACTATCCTCGATGCGGCAATGAGAATTTTAAACTCTTAGCCCTCGATGTCGATTTTTGAGAAATACGTCGAAATTTATTTCGTGTAAAGGCTATGGGTAATTTGGGCGATCGTTGAGATTGCCCATTTTTGACGTTTAGCCCCCCCCCCTACGCTAACTAATTGACTATCAACTATTTACAGAATGAATCAGGTTCATTTGAGTTTTTTACGAAAAATAATGTAGATTTAGCGCTCAATGACAAAATATTTTTATACTTTTGTGCGTGAATACAATATATGAACTTATTGGACAACCACTCTTAAAGCTTGCTAAAAGAACGAAAATATGCTTATAATACTACTCTCATTTTTAATTAGCCTTGGGTTGGTTGCATTTATGTTACCTCGCGTGTTGATCCTATCACTACGCAAGCGCTTGGTCGATCCGATTGATCCGCGCAAGGTGCACAGCGTGCCGGCATCGCGTTTGGGTGGACTCACCTTTTTTCCATCGCTCTTTTTCTCGTTGTGGTTTTGTATTTCGCTGACTCACCTTACGCATAGCATTTTTGGTTTTGAGATCGAGTTAGATGTGCGACTGATTATGGAATCGTTAGCTCTTCTTGCGCTATTTATGATTGGAGTTTACGACGATATCTTAGGTGTGAAGTATCGCCAAAAGTTTGTGGTGCAGATCTTTGCCGCTATACTTATTATCGCTTCGGGTACCTATTTCAATACTTTGCATGGATTGTTCGGGATAGAATCAGTTTCGCCATATATCGGTATTCCTATCACCCTATTTATATATGTCTTTGTGACTAATGCTATTAACCTTATCGATGGCATTGACGGTCTGGCTTCGCTGCTTTCGATTATGGCGCTTGTGGTCTACGGAATTTTGTTCTACTCCAATGGGCAGCTTTCGGATGCTATCTTCGCATTCTCGACAATGGGTGTTTTGGTTCCTTTCTGCTATCTCAATGTCTTTGGTGTCAAGAGAGGAGCTGGAAGCAAAATATTTATGGGTGATACGGGTGCTTCGGTTATCGGTGCTATACTTGGATTTATGGCCGTTAAGATATGGAATATCTCCTTTAGTGAGGATGCTGTAACTCCCATTTCGTCGTTCTACTACATCTTGGCATACACCATGCTTTTGGTGCCCGGCTTCGATGTCGCACGTATTATCCTGCATCGCTATCGCGACCACAAACCACTTTTCTTGCCCGATAAGAACCATATCCACCATAAATTTATGGCCTTAGGCTGCACGGCACCTGTGGCATTGGCGTGGATCATTGCTATCAATATCTTCTTTGTGTCCGTTAACTTGGCGCTGTCGTTCTGGCTTAATCTGCTAACGATCATCGTAATTGATATTGTTCTGTGGACTTTGATCCATCTCTACATTACCTCTCTTATCAAAAAGCATAACGCCGCTAAGAGTAACTAATCCGACTTCCACATTCTTAAAAAAACTAACGAGAGAGGTTGATACCCCTCTCGTCTTTTTATGTGTGAACCTATCCCAAAATCGAGCAGTGTGCTTGCGTATCGAATGGCGGGAGGTCGGCTGGCTTAAAGTCGGAGTAGCCGATAGCGATTCCGCAGAGGATGCCGTGCGTTGCGGGGAGATCTACTATCTCGCGTAGGTACTCTTCGGCAGTTTTGCCCTCGGGCTCATCCTTGAGATGCGGGCGGCCATCTATATGCACCCAGCAGGAGCTTAGCCCAAGGTCGGTTGCCGCGAGTTGCATTACCGTAGCCGAGATCGAGCAGTTAACCTCCCAGAGGTCTGTGGCCTCCTTGTCACCCATAACCAAGATGAAGAGGGGCGCTCCCTTGACAAATGCCGAACCGTAGTCGCGCATTGATGCAAGCTGCTCGATGATAGCCTTATCGCGGATTGCTAATAGGTGTGTCGAGTGCGAATTGCGTGATGATGGGGCACGGAGTGTTGCCTCGAAGAGCTCGTTGATTGTCGCCTCGTCGATTGCTCGATCGCTAAATTTGCGTGTGCTACGGCGCGTGAGTAGAATATCTTTTAGTTCCATATCTAAATATTTTTTACGGTTGATAATGCAAATATAGTGAAATTTCACTACTTTTGACAATTATATTAACGATAACGACAATGAAGGAGAAAGTTACTATAGCTTTGATCTACGATTTCGATGGAACGCTCGCTGCGGGTAATATGCAGGAGTACGACTTCATCCCAGCCGTGGGCAAGAGTAATAAGGATTTCTGGGAGGAGGCAAACGACCTTGCTCAGAGGCAGGATGCAGATGGCATTCTCACCTATATGGCCTCGATGATCGAGGCGGCACGAGCTAAGGGGATGTCGCTCAAGCGCGAGATGTTCCAAGCCTCGGGAGCTAAGGTGACGCTCTTCGAGGGTGTCGAGCAGTGGTTTGGGCGCATCAATGCCTATGGCGCCCAGAAGGGGATCCGCGTGGTGCACTATATCAACTCCTCGGGGCTTGCCGAGATGATCGAGGGCACTTCGATCGCCAAGGAGTTCAGCAAGATCTACGCCTGCTCGTTCCTCTACAATGCCGAGGGAGACGCCTATTGGCCAGCCGTGGCGGTGAACTACACCAATAAAACTCAGTTTATCTTCAAGATCAACAAAGGAGTCGAGTCGGTGTTCGATAGCACCGAGGTGAACCGCTTTATCGAGGAGGGTGATCGCCCCGTGCCATTTAAGCACATGATCTACTTTGGCGATGGTACCACCGATATCCCCTGTATGCGCCTTGTGAAGAACTTCGGCGGACGCTCCATTGCGGTCTACAACCCTGCCTCGCCGACTATTCCTGCGGGCATGGAACGACTTATTCGCGACAATCGTGTGAATCACGTTTGCCCTGCGAACTACTCCGAGGGGGAGCCGATCGACACCTTGGTAAAGATGATTATCGACAAGATCGAGACCGACCATCGCCTCAAACTTTTAGAAAGAGTATAGAAAAAAGATATGAAACTTATATTTGCAACAAATAACGCCCATAAGCTCTCGGAAGTCTCTGCACTTTTGGGCGATGAGTACCAATTAGTAACACCGCGCGAGTGTGGCATCACCGAGGATATCCCCGAGACTGCCGCGACGCTCGAGGGTAACGCCCTGCAAAAGGCACACTACCTGCGCGAAAAGACGGGCTTAGATTGCTTTGCCGACGATACCGGCTTGGAGGTCATGGCGCTCGATGGCGCTCCCGGGGTTCGCTCGGCGCGCTACGCAACTGATGGCCATGACTTCGAGGCGAATAACGCCTTGCTGCTCAAGAATATGGCAGGTGAGACGAACCGCAAGGCTCGCTTCCGCACGGTAATTGCACTACTCCAAGGCTCCAAGGAGTATCTCTTCGAGGGAATCGTGGAGGGTGAGATCACATGCGAACATGCTGGGGTAGAGGGGTTTGGCTATGATCCTATCTTCCGCCCGCTTGGTCACGATGTAACTTTCGCGGAGATGTCGCTCGAGGCAAAGAACGAGATCTCCCACCGAGGTCGCGCCGTGCGTAAATTAGTTGACCACCTAACTTCTAACAAATAATTTCAAAAAGATCAATGGACGAATTATATCGCAAAGAGGAGCTTTACAACCCCGAAAAGTTGGAGCAATTGCAACATCACTATACTGAAATACTCAAACTTTTGGGCGAAGACCCTACCCGCGAGGGGCTCGAAAAGACACCGCTTAGAGTTGCTAAAGCATTCTCGTTCCTCAATAAAGGCTACCTCGAGGATCCTTTGGAGATCCTCCGCTCGGCAATGTTCCGCGAGGAGTATAAGCAGATGGTGCTTGTCAAAGACATCGAGCTCTACTCGTTGTGTGAACACCATATGCTACCATTCTACGGTAAGGTACATGTGGCCTATATTCCTGATGGTCACATCACTGGTCTCTCCAAGATCGCTCGCGTTGTGGAGTGCTTCGCCCGCCGTATGCAGGTTCAGGAGCGCCTCACGGTGCAGATCCGCGATTCAATCCAAGAGGCGCTTAACCCAATGGGCGTGGCCGTGGTGATCGAGGCGAGCCACATGTGTATGCAGATGCGCGGTATCGAGAAACAATCCTCAGCCACCACAACATCTGCCTTTACAGGCATCTTCCTCTCGGATCAACGCACGCGCGAGGAGTTTATGACGCTAATCTCTAACCGTTATCGGTAGAGGGTAGTTAATATCTCATGCCTATGTAACGTCATTCCCGTGAAAACGGGAATCTTAAACAAGTGCAAGTTGACTCAATTAAGATTCCCGTTTTCACGGGAATGACGTATAAGGGGGTGGGTGAATAACCTATAACATTAGGAGTTGTGACGAGCGATTTTTAACTCCTAATTCCTTGGGCAAAAGCGGCGGCGATTCCCTCGGCGGCTTGGTTTAGTCCCTTTTCGATCTTGCCGCCAATCATCATCTTCATCATTGCATTGAGCTCGACGTCGAGCACAAGACGGAAGCGGGTGTCGTAGGCCGATACGGAGTGGAGCTGGATCCAGAATGCGAAGTCGATAGGCATGGCGCTATCTTCGGCTGCGACGATCTTGACTAATTTAGGCTCTTGCAGGTCGTCGAAGCGTAGCTTTACCGTGAAGCCTTTGGCTTTGAACGAGCAGCTAATGGGTGTGGCCTCCCACTCCTCGACTTTGTCGGCAACAGCCGGAGTGAGGTTCTCGAAGTTGCTTATTAGTGCAAATATCTGCTGAGCAGGCAGGAGTAACTGGTGCTGCTTTGATTCGTATCTTTTCATCTTAGTTGATTATAAATGTTCGTTGTTTGGGGCTATCCACGATGATCTCGACGCACATTGAATCTTCGGGTAGAAGTCCCTCGATCTGCTCTGGCCACTCAATTAGGCAGAGATCGCCCGAGTTAAGATACTCCTCGCAGCCGAAGTCTAACGCCTCCTCTATTTTCGAGATGCGGTACATGTCGAAGTGGAAGATGGGGCAATCCTTGCCGTCGCGATATTCGTTAACGATGGCGAACGTGGGGCTGCTCACAGTGTCGGAGGAGCCGCAGAGCTCCACGATCTCGCGGATTAGAGTTGTCTTGCCAGCACCCATCTCGGCGCGGAAGAGGATTATGTTGCGACCCTCGCGCAGTTGCAGAATTTTCTGAGCTATCGAGGGGAGTTGCGAGGGTGAGTCGATGGTAATTTTCATTCTTTTGTCTCTATATTTCGCCACAAAATTAAATAAAATTAGCAGATTAAACAATAAAACGCTACGATTTACATTTATATTGTATATATGTTGGGCGAAGAATCTATTTTTTAGACTACCTTTGTTAGACATAAAACACTAAAGAAATTTAATATGGTAAAGATACTTTGGGTTGACGATGAGATTGATCTACTAAAACCACACGTCCTTTTTCTCAAAGGCAAGGGCTATGAGGTCGAAACCTGCAACAATGGTTACGACGCAATTGATATGGCCTATGAATCGAGCTACGACTTAATCATCCTCGACGAGATGATGCCCGGCATGACAGGGCTTGAGACGCTCCCCAAGATCAAGGAGGTTCGTCCCGATACCCCCGTGATTATGGTCACTAAGAGCGAGGAGGAGAATATTATGGATAAGGCAATTGGCTCAAAGATTGCTGATTACATCATTAAGCCAGTTAACCCCAACCAAGTTCTACTCTCCATAAAGAAGAATGTTCACTCGCAGCAATTGGTCACCGAGCAGACTACGGCAGATTACCGTTCGGAGTTTGGTCGTATCACCTCTTCGTTGCAGATGGCCACCAACTTTTCGGATTGGTGTAGCATCTATAAACGCTTAGTATCATGGGATTTGGAGCTCTCGGAGGGCGATGATGAGGGCATCCGTGAGGTGCTCAGCTATCAGCGAGGCGAGGCGAGTCAGGAGTTCTCGAAGTTTGTGCGTCGCAACTACTACAACTGGATCAACAACCGCTCGAACGAGACCCCTGTGATGTCGCATACGCTTATGCGCAACTCAGTTTTTCCGGTGGTCGACGAGAATACCAAGACCACATTCCTACTGATCGACAACTTTCGCTATGACCAGTGGCGTGCTATTGGGCCCTACCTACGAGGCTACTTCGATGTGGAGGTCGACGACCTCTACTGTGCGATCCTGCCCACCGCTACGCAGTATGCGCGCAACTCAATCTTCGCGGGCTTGATGCCACTTGGAATCTCTAAGCTAATGCCCGACAAGTGGTTACACGACCACGAGGAGGGAGGTAAGAATCAATACGAAGAGGAGTTCCTACGCCGCAATATCCAAGGTGCGGGGCGCAGTTTCAATATGACCTTCGACAAGATCATCCGTCCCGAGCAGGGGCGTAAGTTGCTCGATAATATGCAGCATATCTTCGAGGCCGACTTCTCGGTGATTATCTACAACTTCCTCGATATCCTCTCGCATGCCCGCACGGAGACCGATGTTATTCGCGACTTGACCGAAGATGATGCTTCGTTCCGCTCGCTCACACGCTCGTGGTTCGAACATTCGGAGCTTTATGCGATGCTCAAGATGCTCTCGGAGCGTGGCCATACCGTCGTGATCACCACAGACCATGGCACGGTGCGCGTCGATAATCCTGTAAAAGTTACGGGCGATAGGCAGACCTCGACAAATCTTCGCTATAAATGTGGCCGCAATTTGTCGTACAACGCCAAGGATGTTTACGAAGTTGCACGCCCCGAGGATATCCAATTGCCATCGAGCAACCTCACCTCGAGCTACATTTTTGCCTACGACCGCGATTTCTTGGTCTACAATAATGATGCAAACCGCCACATTCGCTACTATCGAAACACATTTCAGCACGGCGGAATCTCGATGGAGGAGATGATTATTCCATATATCGTCCTTAAGCCGAAGGGGTGATTTTTGAGGAAGTAGGGTATACCTATATTATATATAGAAGGGTTTCCAGATATGCGAAAATATCTGGAAATTTTTTCAAGAGTTAAGTGCTTGGTGTCGAGGGAAGTGGTGTAGGTGTTGTTAAAAAGTTTTAAAAATAATGATAAAAAGGTTTGGTAGTCTCGAATAAAGGGCATATATTTGCATCCG
>JBCQVM010000001.1:0-138417 GCA_047173105.1 Rikenellaceae bacterium | reverse complement strand
CAACCTCTTTTGCCATAATTTTCCTTGGTTTATTATTCTTTTTCTACTTGTGTGAAACTTAACTCCATTGGAGTCTTGCGCCCGAATATCTTCACCGATACCGAAAGTTTCTTGCGCTCATTGTCGACGCTCTCAATAGTACCTTGGAAGCTCGAGAATGGACCGTCTGTAACCTTGACGATCTCGCCGACAAAGAATGGTATTTCGTTCTCCTCCTCTTGAACCGACAACTCGTCGACACGACCTAAAATTCGAGCCACCTCTGCTTCGCGCAGTGGCGTTGCAATCATCTTGCGGCTCTCCTCCTTGGTGTCGCCTAAGAAGCCGAGAACATTGGGGATATTACGAATTAACGTAGGTATGTGGCCTGTAAATGAGGCCTCCACCAACACGTAACCCGGATAAGAAACTCTCTCCTTAGAGTATTTCTTTCCGTTACGGATAGTGTAGATCTTCTCGGTAGGTATCAATACCTGCGAGATGTACTCTTCGAGGTGGTTGTGACGAATCTCGGCCTCCAATGACTCTTTGACCTTATTCTCTTTTCCACCTATGGCACGCACAACGTACCACTGCTTAGCTATATCACTCATCTTAAATCTTGATTGATATTATTAAGCACCAATATTTGCAAGGGTCTTGTAGACAAAACTCATGATTCCCTCGAATGACAAGTCCATCGCCAATACAACAACTGAAAATATTACAGCTGCAACCATAACAACGACAGTCGAACTCTGTAGCTGGCTAAATGTTGGCCAAGATACCTTGTTGACTAATTCGTTATAAGCCTCTTTAAAATATTTAATCATAACTGTAGATCTTAATTTTGCAGGAGCAGAGGGATTCGAACCCCCATCAACGGTTTTGGAGACCGCTATTCTACCCTTGAACTATGCTCCTATGGGTAAAAAACCGGGGTGTAAGAGCCTCACACCCCGATTTTTGAACTTTATTGTGATTATGCGATAATCTCCAATACCTGACCTGCACCAACTGTACGTCCACCCTCGCGGATTGCGAAACGAAGACCTTGGTTCAATGCTACTGGGTAGATCAACTCAACTGTGATAGTGATGTTGTCACCCGGCATGATCATATCTACACCCTCTGGAAGTTGCACCTCACCGGTGATATCCATTGTACGAAGGTAGAACTGAGGACGATACTTGTTGTGGAATGGAGTGTGACGGCCACCCTCCTCTTTCTTCAAGATATAAACCTCTGCCTTGAACTTAGTGTGAGGAGTGATCGAACCTGGCTTAGCAACAACCATACCTCGTTTGATATCCTTCTTGTCGATACCGCGCATCAAAAGACCTACGTTATCTCCAGCCTCACCTTGATCAAGAAGCTTGCGGAACATCTCAACACCTGTACAAACTGAAGTGCGAGACTCCTCGTCGATACCTACGATCTCAACTGGATCACCTACGTGGATCACACCTGTCTCGATACGACCTGTAAGTACAGTACCACGACCTGTGATAGAGAATACGTCCTCAACTGGCATCAAGAATGGCTTCTCGTTCTCACGTGGAGGAACTGGGATGTATGAATCAACTGCATCCATAAGCTCCATGATTTTGTCTACCCACTGAGCGTCGTCGTTAAGACCACCAAGAGCAGAACCACGGATGATAGGTGCATTGTCACCGTCGAACTCGTACTTGCTAAGAAGGTCACGAACCTCCATCTCTACAAGGTCAAGCATCTCTGGATCGTCAACCATATCACATTTGTTAAGGAAAACAACGATCTTAGGAACGTTTACCTGACGAGCCAAAAGAACGTGCTCGTTAGTTTGTGGCATAGGACCGTCAGTAGCAGCTACAACCAAGATTGCACCGTCCATCTGAGCAGCACCAGTAACCATGTTCTTCACGTAATCGGCGTGACCTGGACAGTCTACGTGCGCGTAGTGACGAGAAGCAGTTTGGTACTCAACGTGAGCAGTGTTAATAGTGATACCACGCTCTTTTTCCTCTGGTGCGTTGTCGATTGAATCGAACGAGCGAAGCTCAGAGAGACCTTTGTTCGCAAGAACAGTAGTGATAGCAGCAGTAAGAGTAGTCTTACCGTGGTCAACGTGACCGATAGTACCGACATTCACGTGCGGTTTGGAGCGGTCGAATTTTTCTTTTGCCATAGCAGTTTAATATTAATTTTAAAATACGTTAATTCTTTCAAGTTTTCAGTAATGTCTATCTCGCGATAAAAAGCGACAAAACCCACCCTGCCCTCACATTTAAGACAAGAAGAGTTACATCACTGTAAATCTTGAGCGGAAGACGAGTCTCGAACTCGCAACCCTTAGCTTGGAAGGCTAATGCTCTACCAATTGAGCTACTTCCGCATAGACATCTAAAAGCCTATAGATCGCAAACTCGACAATCCCTAAATTTTAGGGATCATCAAGCTCCGAACATTACATTCCAAATGTCGGTAGTGGGGAGTGATGGATTCGAACCACCGAAGACGAAGTCAGCAGATTTACAGTCTGCCCCATTTGGCCACTCTGGTAACTCCCCAATATATGTTTCTCGTTCTACGAGCCGATGGAGGGATTCGAACCCCCGACCAGCTGATTACAAATCAGCTGCTCTGGCCAACTGAGCTACATCGGCATTTAATAACCGTTTCGGATTGCAAAGATAGGAATAAAATTTAAGACTCCAAATTTTTGGAGCACTTTTTTTTATTTTTTTACTTTTATCAAAGAACTCTTTCGTTTCCCCCCTCCGTATTACTTAGTGAGGAAATCGACTGCAAAGATAGAACAGTTTTGCGAATTAAAAAATAGTACAACACTTTTTTTTCAAAAAATAGCAAAAATGTTCACATTTTGCACCCTTTTGGTTATAATCCGCCTATTATACATAGGTATACCTACTCCTTGACAATAAAGACCCTCTCACCACGGCGCTGCATAAAAAAAGTCTCGCGTGCATATTCCTCCAATCCTTCGTCGAATTTTATTCGCTCCAAGAGCAAACTATCCTCACGAATGCTCGCCTGATACTCCTTAGCCTCACGATTTAGCTCACGAATTTTTGCGCCAATCGAGATCGAATGGCTCACATTTTGGATAATCACAAAGAGAATTGGCAGCATCACGACGATCGTCGCCCCCAAAATTATCCTCTCGCGATTCAAATTTACCACTTTTTTTTTCTTTGCCATAGCTCAAAAATTAGAAGTCCCCTTAAGGAATGTGCATATATTTGTGTGTCTGGATCGAGATATTCCACCTTGGGTTTGCCTTTGCGTACTCCACCAAGAGGGGAATAATCTGCTTCGACACGCTCCACTCGGGCTGCAAAAAGAGCATGCACTCCGCACCCACTCGCTCGGCATTGAGCTCTGCCCACTGCAAATCCTCCTCCTTTTCGATGATCACCTTGAGCTCGTCGGCGCGCCAATAGGCCTCGTCGAGAGGTGGCTGCTGAGGTTTTGGCGAGAGACAAACCCAATCGAAGTAGCCGCTAAAGGGCTGCGAACCGGAAGTCTCCAAGAAGATCTTGAGACCACGCCCCTTAAGATCGCTGGTCAGCGCATCGAGCGGATAGAGCAGCGGCTCGCCACCCGTAACCACGATCGACTGAGCGGCGCACTCCACGGCTCGATCTACGATCTGTGCAATAGGCACTGGCGGGTAGAGTTTAGGGTTCCAAGTATTCTTGGCATCGCACCACCGGCAACCCACATCGCAGCCTCCCAAGCGAATAAAGTATGCTGGGCAGCCGGTGTGGTACCCCTCGCCTTGGATAGTATAAAAGTCCTCGACCAATGGCAGCAACTTACCGCCCTCCAACAATTCTAAGTTACGCTCTCTACTCATCGCAAACAACGTAAATATCTTTGAGGTTACGCCCCAATTGGTCGTAATCCAAACCATAGCCAACGATAAATTCGTTACCAATCTCCATCGCTACATAATCTATTGGCAGCTGCTTAGTGTATGCCTTAGGCTTGAAAAAGAGTGTGCAGATCTTAATGCTCGCAGGCTTCTGCTTCTCGAGCGACTCGACAAGGTGCTCAATACTATTGCCCGAATCGACGATATCCTCGACGATAATCACATGTCGCCCCTCGACCGAACCATTAAGGCCGATTAGGCTCTTCACCTCGCCTGAGGTCGAAGTTCCCTCGTACGAAGCCAACTTAACGAACGAGAGCTCGCTACTAAATTCGATCTTCTTCATCAAGTCGCTCATAAACATAAACGACCCATTGAGCACACCCAAGAAGATTGGCTCTGCAACATGGGCATAGTCACGATTAATTTTATCGGCCACCACCGACACTGCGCGGTCGATCTGATCGCCTGCGATCATCACCTCGAAGCTTAACTCCTTTAATTTTATCTTTTTCTCCATCTCTTTAGTTTGAATTTCTTTATTTGTACAAAAATACAAAAAAAAAGCGTGTCCCAAAAAGGAACACGCATTTTTTCGCGAGATCGAGCTTATTCTGCTGCGATACACTCTGCTGGGCATACGCCTGCACAAGCGCCACAGTCGATACAAGCCGATGCGTCGATAACGTAAACATCACCAGCTGAGATAGCCTCTACTGGACATTCGTCGATACATGTGCCACATGCAACGCAACCGTCGGGATTAATTTTGTAAGCCATAGTGTGAAATTTTTAAATGTTTGTAAAAAATTGATAGAACAAAAGTAATATTTTATTTTATAATATCAAAACCTGTGTAAGGAATTAATGCTTCGGGCATCTTAATTCCCTCCTCTGTTTGGTAATTCTCCAAAAGTGCTGCCACAATTCGAGGAAGGGCGAGCGACGAACCATTTAGCGTATGTGCCAACTGGCTCTTTTTGTTGGAATCCTTGTAGCGAAGCTTCAAGCGATTAGCTTGGAACGACTCGAAATTCGAAACCGATGAGACCTCCAACCAACGCTCCTGCGCTGCCGAATAGACCTCGAAATCGTAGGTCAAGGCAGATGTGAACGACATATCGCCCGCGCAAAGGCGCAAGATGCGGTATGGCAAACCAAGATCCTTGATGATCGACTCCACGTGGGCAACCATACCATCAAGCGCCTCATAAGAGTTCTCTGGAAGAGCAAGTTGCACGATCTCCACCTTGTCGAATTGGTGTAAGCGGTTTAATCCGCGAACATCCTTACCATACGAACCAGCCTCGCGACGGAAGCATGGAGTATAGGCGGTCATCTTCACTGGGAACTCCTTCTCATCGAGGATCACATCGCGAAAGATGTTGGTCACGGGAACCTCTGCCGTTGGTACCAAATAGAGGTTATCGGCCGTTGCGTGGTACATCTGACCCTCCTTGTCGGGCAATTGACCCGTGCCGAAGCCCGAAGCCTCGTTAACCATCACCGGAGGCTCAATCTCTTGGTAGCCAGCAGCGGTGTTGCGATCCAAAAAGAAGTTGATTAGTGCGCGTTGCAAACGAGCACCCTGACCCTTGTAGACGGGGAATCCTGCGCCAGTGAGCTTAACACCCAAGTCGAAGTCGATGATATCGTACTTACGAGCCAACTCCCAGTGAGGGAGCGCATTGGTGGGCAAAGTGACGTGATCGTCGGCCAACTTAACCACCAAATTATCCTCAGCCGAGCGACCCTCGGGAACGATATCCGCGGGGAAGTTAGGAAGCAAAACAATCGCCGATTGCAACTCATCTGCAACCTCCTTAGCCTCTACGGCAAGTTGAGCCGAGCGCTCCTTAGACTTAGCCACCTCGGCCTTAACAGCCTCAGCCTCCTCTTTTTTGCCCTGCCCCATCAACATTCCGATCGACTTGGCAGCCTTATTCTGCTCGGCAAGAGCACTATCTAACTCCTGCTGGATAGCCTTGCGGCGATCGTCGAGAGCCTCAATCTTTTCGATGATGGGCGCCGCATCGACACCCTTCTTTGCCAAACGCTCGATTGCTGTTTGGCGGTCATCCCTTAACTGTTTGAGTGTTAACATCTCTAAATATCTCTTTTGAAAGTATCTGTTAATATCTATTGTGAGCGACAAAGTTACAAAAAAAATAAGAAATACGTAGGCTCTTACCAACTAAGTTTCTACCTTTGTGAAAAATTTACACATAAATGAAGAAAATTGAGCTTTTAGCCCCTGCCAAAAACCGTGATTCTGCCTTTGCGGCGATCGACTACGGAGCCGATGCTATATATATAGGTGCATCTCGATTTGGTGCGCGACACGCTGCCGGCAACTCCGTGGAGCAGATCGCCGAGGTAGTAGAGTATGCCCACGCATACGGGGTTAGGGTGCACTGCACACTCAACACCCTACTCTTCGATGACGAGCTGCCCGAGGCTGAAGCTACCGCACGCCAATTAGTCGGGGCGGGAGTCGATGCGCTCATAGTTCAAGATATGGCCTTTGCGCGCATGGGGCTTGGCGTCGATCTCCATGCATCGACACAGATGTGTAATATGACTCCCGAAGGTATATTATTTTTGGAGCAGTGCGGATTCTCGCGCGTGGTTCTCGAGAGGGCACTGCCGCTCACTCAGATTCTCGCTATTGCCGAGGCTACTTCGATCGAGCTCGAGGCCTTTGTTCATGGTGCAATCTGCGTGGGTCATAGCGGACGTTGTTACCTCTCACGCTCGATGAGTGAGCGCAGTGGCAACCGTGGTGAGTGCAGTCAACCATGTCGCCTAAGCTACGATCTGTGCGATCAAGCGGGGCGCAAACTCCTCGAGAACAAGCACCTACTCTCGGTCAAGGATCTTAACCTATCCTCGCAGATCGGGGCGATGTTAGATGCCGGCGTCAGCTCATTCAAGATCGAGGGTCGATTAAAAGATCTCGGCTACACCAAAAATATCGTCGCACACTACCGCACGCTACTCGACGAGCAGATCGCCACACGCCCCCACCTCGAGCGCGCCTCGCAAGGCACCTCGCAGTTGGACTTCGTCCCCAACCCCTCCAAGAGTTTTACGCGTGGAGAGTCAGAGTATCTTTTCTGGGGGCAGGCACGCAACCTCGCCTCGTTCGAGAGCCCTAAATCTGTGGGGCAGAGCATTGGTTACGTCTCGGCGGTTCGCTCAAATAGGTTTCGCATAGATAGCCGCGAACAGCTCCATGCGGGTGATGGAATCTGCTTTGTCGCTCCCGACGGTATGATGGGCACCAACATCAACCAGAGCGATGGTGAGTGGATCGAACCCAACCGAATGGATGGAATCACAAAGGGCATCGAGCTCTTCCGCAACTTCGACAAGCGGTTCAACGACGCACTGAGCAGCAGCCGCACACGCCGCACCATCGCCACTGAGGCGACCCTTACGATGAGCCCCGATCGGGTCATCCTGAGCTACAGCGACACCTACGGCAACTGCGCCTCAGCTATACGCGAGGGGTTATTCGAAGCGCCACACAACCCACAGAAAATGGAGCAAGTGGCTCGCACGCAGATCGCCAAGAGTGGGGAGACAATCTTTGCAATTGGCTCGATCACCCTCGAGGGCGAGATACTTTTTATCGCCTCATCGCTTTTGGCCGACATGCGCCGCGAAGCTCTCTCGGCACTACACACCGCACGCATGGAGTCATACACCCCATCCGCACCCTTTGTCGAAAACCTCGATGCCAAACTCCCCCACGCACAGCTCTCAGCCGAGCAGAATGTGGTCAACGCCTCAGCTCGACAATTCTACACAGATCATGGCGCAACCACCATCCCCGAGGGGCTTGATCTCTCTGCACAGTTTGACGAGCAGCGAGTGATGCAGAGCTCCTACTGCATCCGTCGTGAGATCGGCGAGTGTCTTAAGGAGGGCTCCACACTACGCTCCGAGCTATATATCGAGCGAGGTGCGGCACGCTACCGCCTCGATTTCGACTGCCAAAAGTGCCGTATGAACCTAATTTGCATTGAAAAATAAAATTATGAATAAGAACCTAACCCCCACATTTCCCGACTACGAACTACTCGACTCGGGCGAATTCGAAAAATTAGAGCGCTTCGGTAAGATCACCACACGTCGCCCCGAGCCCCAAGCAATATGGCGCAAGAGCCTCACTGAGGAGCAGTGGCAGAGTGCCGCCGACGCCTCGTTTATGCGTGAAGGGCGCAGCGAGGAGCGTGGTGACTGGCGCATGGATCGCTCCACCCCCTCGCGCTGGAATATACGCTACGACTACAAGGATATGCACCTCAAAATGCGTCTGGCATTCACCTCGTTCAAGCACGTAGGAATCTTCCCCGAGCAGGCTGCAAACTGGAACTTTATCTACGATAAGTGTCACCAGATCGCCTCGGCAACGGGTGCTACACCCAAGGTGCTCAACTTATTTGCCTACACTGGTGGCGCCTCGCTCGCAGCACGTGCCGCAGGTGCCGACACAACACATGTCGACTCGGTGAAGCAGGTTGTAAGTTGGTCACGAGAGAATATGGAGAGCAGCTCGCTCGAGGGAATTCGCTGGATTGTCGAAGATGCTCTCAAGTTTGTGCAACGCGAAGTGCGCCGCGGAAATAAATATAACGGAATCATCCTCGACCCTCCCGCCTACGGTCGCGGTGCAAATGGTGAGAAGTGGATCTTAGAGGAGAATATATGCGAGATGCTCGAATGTTGCGCAGCGCTCTTGGAACCCTCCAACAGCTTTGTGATCCTCAATCTCTACTCAATGGGGCTCTCCACAACCCTTGCTCGCACTGCACTCCACCAAGCATTCGGAGAGCCCAAAAGCGAGAGCTGCGGCGAGTTGCTATTCACCGATCGCAACTCAAAGGAGCTGCCTTTGGGGATCTATTATCGCTTTGAAAGATAGGGGTTTGAAATCCCTTGCGGACTCAATCTGCACGTCATCCCAGATTTGACCCCTGCACGTCATTCCCGACTTGACCCCCTGCACGTCATTCCAGATTTGATTCCCTGCACGTCATTCCCGTGAAAACGGGAATCTTATGCAAACGCAACATAATACGCAAGTTAAGATTCCCGATCAAGTCGGGAATGACGGGGCTGGGGTCAAGTCGGGAATGACGTGCAGGGGGTCAAGTCGGGAATGACGTGCAGGGGATCAAGTCGGGGATGACGAGGTAGAAAAATAAGTGCTAAAAAGCCGACGAAAGCTACAAATCGTGCGAAAGTGGAGCAGGGATCTGCTCGCTAAGGTCGTAGTCGCCCCACTGCTTCCCCACGTAGTCGATCACATCGAACAGCGCATCGGGATCGGTGAGGGTGACCAACTTAAGGCGTGTCTCCTTGAAGTTTGGCAGCCCCTTGAAGTATGACGATAGGTGGCGGCGCATCTCCAAGATACCCACCTTTTCGCCCTTCACCTCGAGCGACTTTGCTAAATGGTCGCGGGCGATCGCCACTCGCTCCATCACCGATGGTTGAGGCAGGAACTCGCCTGTCGAAAGGTAGTGGCGGATCTCGCGGAAGATCCACGGGCGACCATATGTTGCTCTACCAATCATCACACCATCAACGCCATAGCGATCGAAAGCAGCTTTGGCCGACTCAGCGGAGTTGATATCTCCATTGCCGATAATCGGGATCTTGATAAGAGGGTTGTTCTTCACTGCACCGATAAGACTCCAATCGGCCTCACCCTTATACATTTGGGCACGTGTGCGGCCATGAATGGTTAGCGCGGCGATGCCTACATCTTGCAGACGCAGGGCGATCTCCTCGATATTTTTGGACTCCTCATCCCACCCCAAGCGGGTTTTGACAGTGACAGGAGTGTTGACAGCCTGCACAATTTGGCGAGTCATCTCGACCATCAGCGGCACATCGCGCATCATGCCCGAACCGGCACCGCGCCCAGCGATCTTTTTGACCGGGCAGCCGAAGTTGATATCGATAATATCGGGCGAAGCACTCTGGGCAATGCGAGCTGCCTCGACCATAGGTTCGATAAGATGGCCATAGATCTGGATTCCCACGGGGCGCTCACCCTCGTCCAAGTTGAGTTTTGCACGCGACTTCCAAGCATCACGAATTAGGCCGTCGGCCGAGATAAACTCGGTGTAGACGACATCGGCACCAAAGCGCTTGCACATATAACGAAACGAAGGATCGGTGACATCCTCCATGGGTGCCAAAAAGAGAGGGCTCTCACCCAACTCAATATTGGAAATTTTCATTGGGATTACTCCTCGGCCTCAGCCTCACTTGGGGCAGATGGCAACTCAAAAGAGGTCATGCCCGCCTTTACGAGGATGTTGAACCATGCGAAACACTTCTTCATGTCTGAAACATGAACACGCTCGCGATCGTAGGTGGGCAACACAGCTGCGAAAGTCTCGACGATCTTATCGTTAGACTCCTTGTGCGAGATAGTTGGCTCACCACCGGTATATTTGTAGATATTGGTAAAGACCTCAGCAAGAGCTACATCCTCCTCCTCGGTAAACATCGAGATCTCGCTTAGGGCGCTCACACGCGACGACGACGAAGCATTCGAGCGACGACCATCGAGGAGAGACTCCACAATAACACCACGGGCAGATTGTGCTACATACTTATATAGGCCAGCTTGACCCGAGATTGCAAGGATATCTTTTAGTTCCATATTATTAATATATTTAATTCGCGAGCAAAATTAGTAAAAATTTGGAAGATTTCCAAAAGGGTTGAAATATGGAGGCTCTTTTTCTTGCGCTGTGGGCTTTGTGGCTTGCGGATTAAGGGTTAAATGTTAAAGGTTAAAACAATCTTAACCTCTTTCGTCATTCCCGTGAAAACGGGAATCTTGTACAAGCGCAATGTGACAAAAGAATTAAGATTCCCGTTTTCACGGGAATGACGGGCTGGGGTTGGGAATGACGGGCTGGGGTTGAGAATGACGAGCTGGAATTGGGAATGACGAGCTGGAGTTGAGAATGACGGGTTGGAGTTGAGAATGACAGGAGGCGCGGGAATAAGTAGTACAGAGCCAAAGAAAAAATCCACCAGCCAAAAGCTTTTTTCTGTTATTGGTCATAAAAAATATAAAAAAGTTATACCTTTGTAGTATGAATGAGCAAATTGAAATAATTCAGGTTAATATTGCCGGAGTGGACAAACCCGGCATGACCTCGTCACTTACTGCCATCTTGGCCAAGTACGACGCATTTATTCTCGATATTGGACAGGCCAATATTCACCAGTCGCTGACCCTCGGAATACTCTTCCAGACCACGGCCGATAAATCGGGATTTATTATGAAGGAGCTTCTGTTCAAAGCATCGGAGCTCAGCATCACCATCCGCTTCACCCCAGTTAGCGAGGAGGAGTACGAGGATTGGGTGAGTCGCCAAGGCAAGAACCGCTATATAATCACTATGTTAGGGCGCCGCATCAATGCAGCTCATATCGCCAAGGTGACCAACGCCGTGGCGCAGCATGGACTCAATATCGACGATATCAACCGCCTAACGGGTCGCGTCCCTTTGAGTCCCGATAAGCGTGCACCCAAGGCCTGCATCGAGATCTCGGTGCGTGGCAGTTTGCCCGATCGCCACTCGCTACAAGAGCGATTTATCGAGCTGCTTGACGATGGTATCGACGTCTCTTTTCAGGAGGATAACATCTATCGCCGCTGCCGCCGCCTCATCTGCTTCGATATGGATTCGACGCTTATCAAGACCGAGGTAATCGACGAATTGGCCGACAGAGCGGGCGTAGGCGAGCAGGTGCGAGAGATCACCGAGCAGGCTATGCGCGGCGAGATTGATTTCCGCGAGAGCTTCACCAAGCGCGTTGAGCTGCTCAAAGGGCTCGACGAGTCGGTGATGAAAGAGATTGCCGAGAGCCTTCCGATCACCGAGGGGTTGGAGCGCATGATGACCATTCTCAAGCGCGTAGGTTTCAAAACGGCGATCCTCTCGGGAGGATTCACCTACTTTGGCAACTACCTGCGTCAGCGTTTTGGATTTGATTATGTCTACGCCAACGAGCTCGAAATTGAGGGCGGGAAGCTCACCGGTCGCTACGTAGGCCAAGTGGTCGATGGTGAGCGCAAGGCCGAGCTACTGCGACTATTGTGCCAATTCGAGAATATCGATATCGCCCAATCTATCGCCGTAGGAGATGGTGCTAACGACCTGCCAATGCTTAACTTAGCTGGTTTAGGCATCGCATTCCACGCCAAGCCTAAGGTTAAGGCTACCGCTAAGCAGTCGATCTCGACCATTGGTCTGGATGGAATATTGTACTTCGTAGGATTAAAGGATTCGTGGATCGACAAATAGCCATATTGCTCCTCGCAGCCCTTGCAGCGGTGAGTTGTTACGACTCATTCGACCCCTTTACGCCATCCGTGGCGGACTCGTCGGCCACCGCCAATGCAACCCTCGAGGCACTCCACACGATCTATGGGGTGGGTGTGCGAGAGATCACCGAGGATATTATCGTCGAGGGAACTGTGAGCGCCAACGATGAGCATGGAAACTTCTACAAGTGCATCACCCTCGAGAATGATGGCTACGCTATCGAGTTGCTTACGGGTCTCTACGACTCCTACGTGCGCTACCCCATCGGAAGTCGTCTCTGCTTGGAACTCAATGGATTGGGATTAGATAAATATTATGGTGTGCTGCGCTGCGGCCTTGTTGCCGATGCCACCTCCTCCTATTCGCTCGACTATATCAGCTCCGAAGTTCTACTCGATAGTCACCTCACACTCACCGCCTACGATGAGCCTATCGCAGCTACCTCGTTGTCGCTAAGCGAATTGAGCGAAGAGCATGCCGGTCGCCTCATCTGCATAAGCGCTCTAACTCACCACTCTGACGCGCAGGAGCAAAGCTCATGGGAGGGCTACACCCTATTTCGCGATGCTGCCCTCGATACTCTCTGGTGCTACACCACCTCCTATTCCGACTTTGCCTCGCAGAAGATTCCACAGCAGGAGGTATCGCTCTGCGGCATACTCCAATATGGCAGCACCGATAGCTACTCCAACCAATTTATAATCAAGATGCGTAGTGAAGAGGATTGCATATATTAGCCTCTTGGCAACACTCTTTGCCGCGGCATGCAGCACAACTAACGAGGGGCTTACCACCTCCTCGTCGATCGCCTCGCTGCGCAATATCGAGACTAACTACAGCAGCTCGCTTATAACCCAAAACATCACGCTCGAGGGGCAGATCACAGCCAACGATCGCTATGGGGAGTTCTCCTCCTGCATCATTGTCGAGGATCAAAGCGGCGCGGTGAAGATCCTCTGCGACTTGGACGACGCATACCAAACATACCCCTTTGGCGCCTCGGTGCAGATACTCTGCAATGGCCTCTACTTGCTAAATCATTATGGATCGCTCAAGCTTGGCGCCGCACCTACGGGTGAATATACTCTCGATTATATCGACTCAAGCAGCGTGGGACAATACGTCAAACTCTTGGAGTCGAGTGCCGAGCCACCCGAGCCACAGGAGGTAACCCTCGATGATCTCACCATATTCCACATCTTCTGCCTTGTGATCCTGCGCGACGTGACAATCACAAACCCTGATGGGGTGACCACCTTCTGCGACCGTGACCCCGACACCTCGCGCACGGTAGACACCTCGCACACAATCACCGACTCGCAAGGCAATAGCGCAACGCTCTACGTCGAAAGCACCTGCTCGTATGCCGACCAAGAGCTACCCACATCGCCCACCACGATCATGGCAATCGTCGATTATTACGACTCACAATACTCACTAACAATCTGCAACGCTGGATTTTAGTCCACCAACTCTACTTCTCGCAGACAGCACGAAATGTGATTAACCCCAAGGCTCGAAGCTATTGGAGATAATCACCACGCCACCTTGGTATGAATCTTGCAAAATGTCACCACAGTATCAATTTTTAAAATTTATAGGCGTGAATAGAGTATTTACAACAATGATTATTGCTCTTGGCATGGTTGGGTCGGCTGCGGCTCAAACGACAGGCACAATGAGCCAAAGCGGTGTTCCTCAGGAGATCATCGCAATTTCGTCGCAAATGGGCGACAACTATAATGTAGACCAGATCATGGTATTGGAATCCACCCCAAGCAGCGAGGAGTTCGCCGTGCACTACAAGATCAACCTTACCAATTTGATCTCGACCTACAGCAACAATTCGGCAGAGATCGCCGGGCTTCGCAACTTTATCAGCTCGCTCCAAAGCGATTCACTAAAGCGCATAACAAGCTACGACATTGTGGGTTATGCATCGCCCGATGGCCCCGTTTCGCTCAACAAAAAGTTGGCGACTGAGCGTGCCAACGACTTCTGCCAGTTTGTCGACAAGGAGTGCAATATGGCCGAATATGAGCGCACGGTGACCAGTAAGCCTCTTACGTGGAGTGATGCGCGCGCTGCGATTACCGCCTCGAATGTCCCCAACAAAAGCGAGGTTCTTTCGATCTTGAGCAGCACCACGTCGCAAGCCGAGATCGGAGCCAAGCTAAAGGCGCACGGCGATGTATGGAACTACATCAAGGCCAACATCTTACCCCCTATGCGCTATGTCGAGATCAGCGTAAATTACAACACATGGAGCTTGGTGGAGGGCGCAACAATTATCGAGGATATGACTCCGCAAACCGAGCCAATGGGCGTTGTTGGATTCGTTCCGGCATCTAACACCACCGAGGTGGTATACGCCACCGAAAGCTACGCCACAAGGGGCGAAGAACGCCGTGCCGAACGTCGCGCCGAACGCAGCGAGCAGAGCAATGGCTACGAACAGCCCACCGACGATTATATCTACTGCATGCTCGTCGAGATGCCCGGCCAAGAGTTGGACTATGACGATGTGATCGAAAGGGATAAGCTCAAAGTGGGTCGCAACCGCGTGAAGTACAAGGATATGACCGACGACGAAAAAACCAAGGTTAAAGAGCGTATGCAGCGCTATTAACCTTGATTTAGGATTAGTCGTTAAGATTCCAGATCCCTAAAATGGCATATCGTCAGGATCCGCCGCCGGGGCAGCTATGGGTGTGGCCACCGGTGCTGTCGGCTGAGTGGGAGCTGCAGAGTCGGTGCGGCGAGCACCTAACAGCTTGAGTTCGTATGCTACCACTTCGGTTGCGGTATGCTTGACATTCTCTTTATCCATCCAATCGCGTGTGCGAAGGTTTCCCTCGATGTAGATCTGGGAACCTTTGCGCACGTATTTGTCTACCACGTCGGCCAACCCGCGCCACATTATTACTGTATGCCACTCGGTATGCTCACGTGTTTCGTTGGCTTGGCGGTTGAAGATACGCTCGGTTGTTGCCATGCGGATGCGTGCTACTTTAGCTCCACTTTCGATTGTGCGGATCTCGGGGTCAGTGCCCACGTTACCCACCAAGATTACTTTATTGATCATCCTTAGAGTTGCTTGATAAGTTCCACGAAGAGGGTTGTCATGCGCACTGCGGCCTTAGCACCTTGGCGTTGAACATCCTCATGATCGCCCACCTCGTCGCTCAGACCACAGTTTGTGATAACCGAAACACCAAACACGGGGATCGACATATGGCGCGCCACAATCACTTCGGGCACAGTCGACATACCTGCGGCATCGCCACCTATCGCCTTGAAATATTTATACTCGGCTTGGGTCTCGAAAGTTGGGCCTGTTCCGCCTACGTAGACACCATACTGCAACTTGATATTCTCCTGCTCGGCAATGGCGGTAGCCTTAGCGATTATTTCGGGGTTGTAACAGTCGTGCATGTCGGGGAAGCGAGTGCCAAGCTCCTCGATATTGGGCCCAATAAGTGGGTTGGGCATAAGGTTGATGTGGTCGGTAATGATCATCAAGTCGCCCACTCTAAACGAGGTATTGATACCACCCGAGGCATTCGACACAAAGAGGTTCTTGATACCCAAGAACTTCATCACGCGAATAGGAAAAGTAACCTCGCTCATTTGATAGCCCTCGTAGTAGTGGAAACGACCCTGCATCGCAACAACGCGACGGCCGCCCACATAACCAAAGATCATGCGACCCTTGTGCCCCTGCACGGTCGATACGGGAAAGTTGGGTATATCGCCATACTCCACCGAATATTTAACATCTATATTATTGGCAAAGTCGCCAAGACCTGTACCAAGCACGATACCCACTTCGGGTTCGAAATTCTGGCTTACCTCGTTAAGGTGTGCAGCTGTCTGTTTAATTTTACTTAATATCATCTTCAATTTGTTTTAGGAAATCTGCGGCTGGCAGGTCGATAAAGTCAATCTCGATAGGGATATAGTAGAGCTTCTTGCGCAGATCGGGTGCCACTTTTTTGGGCACACGCAGCTTCACTGCATCCTTCTCGGTGATTATGATGACCGAATCGGGGTATTTATGGAGCATCTCACGCATTGTGCGCAAATCGCGCACGCGGTAGACGTGGTGGTCGTCGTAGATAATCTGATCCACGAGCGTATAGTTCATCGCTATAGAGTCGATAAAGGGATGGGGGTTTCCTAAACCTGAGACCGCAATAACTTTGGTCTCGCGATTAATCACTCCATCTGCCTCGTCGGGGAACAGAGGCTCGGCGCGGTAGTTAAGGTAGCGCGTGAAGTAGAGCTTCTGGTAGGCATACATAATCAAGGTCTTGCGCATCAAGCGGCGATCAATGGGCGCCATGGTCTTAGGACACTTGTTGATGATAAAGTAGTGAGCTCGATCGAGCGCCTCGGGCACATCGCGCAGGGTGCCTAACGGCATCAAGTGGTCATCTTTGACAGGGCGCGTGGCGTCGATTGCGATGATGTTGACCCTCGGTTCGACACTACGGTGCTGGAAGCCATCATCCATCACAATAAGGTTGACCTCGGGGTGCTCCTTGATGATGCGATTGATCGCCCTCACCCTCTTCTCGCACACCACCACCAATGCCTCGGGATATTTCAATTTGATCTGTAGCGGCTCATCGCCCACTTCGCGGTAGTGCGATGTGCTCTGCACCTCCAAGTAGCCTTTAGTCTTGCGACCATAGCCACGCGAGAGTACCGCAATAGAGTGAGTCTTAATGAAGTGTGAGACAATAAGCTCGGTCATGGGAGTTTTGCCCGTACCGCCAACAGTGACGTTTCCCACGCAGATTATCGGCACATCGAAATTGTGGATCTTGCGTAGTCCACGATCGTAGAGCATGTGCCGCAACCGTATTGCAGAACCATATAACGACGCTAAGATACTCTTAACCACTCTACTTGCCATTCTCTCTATTTAAGATTTTATTAAATATAGGTCAAAGATAGAAAAAAATATTTATAATTCATAATTTTCAATTTATAATTATTTTTTGCTATCTTTGTCACTATGACAACAAGCATAAAGATAACTTTTCTCGCAGTGGCACTGCTTCTTTTTGGTAGCTGCATGACCCGCAACAGCTCCTCCGCCACCTCAGAACAGGTCGAGGAGCCTATCGAGAATAGAGTGTTTGGAATCCTTGCCGATGACTACCTTATCGACCACACCACCGTTAAGCAGGGCGAAACGATGGGCAAGATACTCAATGCTTACGGCATATCGGCCTACAAGATCGACCGCCTCGACAAAGCCTCGGCCGAGGTTTTCCCACTCAAAAAGATCCGCGGAGGCAACCGCTACACCACCTTTGTCAAGAGCGACTCTATGGGCTCCACACTCGACTACTTGGTCTACGAGCGCAACAAGACCGACTACGTAGTTTTCTCGTTTGCCACCGACTCAATCCACGCATACCTCGGAGAGAAGCCCACAACCACCAAGCGCACCAAGCGAAGCGCGGTGATCGAGAGCTCACTCTGGACAGCGATGAACAAAGAGGGCATGCCCGATGTATTGGCGCACGAGATCGAAGATATCTACCAATGGACAGTCGACTTCTTCGCCATTCAAGAGGGCGACAACTTCACGGTGATCTACGACGAGAAGTTCGTCGAAGATACTATCTCTGTGGGCATTGGGCGCATTTGGGGCGCTAAGTTCGAACATGGCTCTAACTCCTACTATGCCATCCCATTTATCCAGAATGGCACACTCCAATATTGGGAGGCCGATGGCGCAAGCCTACGCAAGCAGATGCTCAAGGCTCCGCTCAAATATACTCGCATCAGCTCGGGCTTCACCTACTCGCGCTACCACCCTATCCACAAAGTCTACCGTCCACACACTGGCGTGGATTATGCTGCACCTGCTGGCACCCCGGTTTACTCGGTTGCCGATGGCGTTGTGACATTCAAAGGCTGGGGAGGCGGAGGCGGTAACACTCTCAAAATCAAGCACCCCAACAATATGACCACTGGCTACCTCCACCTCAAAGGTTACGCCAAGGGGATTGTCAACGGCAGCAAGGTCAAGCAGGGGCAACTTATAGGATATGTCGGATCAACGGGCGACTCAACGGGCCCGCACCTCGACTATAGAATCTGGAAAGGGAACACCCCGATCAACCCACTCAAAATCCCACAGGAACCACAGGAGCCTATCAGCGAGGAGAATAAAGCAGCATTTGAACAGGTTAAGGCCAAGGTAATTGGCGAATTGGAGGGTAAGATCGCACCCGAAGATTTCCTTATGCAACTCGACTCCACAGCGCTCAACACCCCAATAGCTGAATCGTAATGGATGAGAGAATCATAAAGTTTATCAAGCGCCACCATGTGCTCACTTTGGCCACCTGCGTGGGAGATGTACCCTACTGTGCCAATGCTTTCTACGCATTCGACGCCGAGCGCCACCGCCTGATCTTCACCACCGACAACCTCGCCACCCGCCATGGGCAGGAGATGACCACAAACCCCACGGTTGCCGCCTCGATTGTTTGGGAGACCAAGTTAGTGGGGAGAATTCAAGGGGCGCAGATCACCGGCCGCATCGTGAAGGGTGATGCGCACGACGAGAAAAAATATATCAAACGATTTCCCTACACCGCACTTAGCAACCTATCGCTATGGGTGATTGATATGCAGGGAGTTAAATACACCGACAACACGCTCGGATTTGGAACAAAATTAATATGGAATATAGAATAGAGCCCAAGGTAGGCATAGTAATAGTAGCCGGAGGCAAAGGCAATCGCATGGGGAGCAACACCCCCAAGCAGTTCCTCTTTTTGGGTCAGGCACCGATCTTGGTGCAGAGCATTAATGCCTTATCAGCAGCAGCACGCCCCGCCCAAATTGTGGTGGTGCTGCCCGAGGCACACATCGACTTCTGGGGTAATCTCGCCTCGCGTTTCGAAGTGGCAGAACACAAAGTGGTCACGGGTGGCGCTGAGCGCTTCGACTCGGTGAAGGCTGGCATTGAGGCTCTTGGCGAGCAGATCGACATCGTCGCCATCCACGATGCCGTGCGCCCTCTATGCTCGACGGAGCTTATCGTGCGCTGCGTGGAGTGTGCCAAGCAGAAAGGTTCGGCAATCCCCGTTATCGAGCTCAGTGACTCGATCCGCAAGGTGGAGGGTGAGGGCTCGCAGGCCATTGATCGCTCGACACTTAGAGCAGTACAGACACCTCAGGTGTTCGATTCCACTCTTATTCGTCGTGCCTACCGCCAAGCCTACTCTCCCACGATGACCGACGATGCCTCGGTAGTCGAGGCGATGGGAGAAAGAGTGGAGCTATGCCAAGGCGAGAGAAGCAATATTAAGATCACAACAAGCGAAGATCTGCTCTACGCGCAGATGCTTTGGGAGCAACGAGAGACAGAAGAGGATGGCAGAGAGAATATATAAATATAATAGCGAGAGGCGCACGTTGATCTTGTCGACAATATACATCGTTATATTGTCGCTTATCTCGGTGCTCTTCTTCTTGATGTATGTCGGAGGCTACTTCTCGGCATGGTTCATCTCGGTGATGGTTGCCTTGATCGCACTCTTAGCACTCTCGATCCCGCGCCGAATAATTGTCGATGAGGAGGCTATAACCATCGTCTGCCTTGTGGAGATCGCCGAGATCCCCATCGCCGAGATCGTCTCGGCACGCCCACTGCCACGCAGCGAACGCCGCTGGATGATGCCCCTATTTGGCAGCTACGGCTTCTTTGGATATTACGGCTACTACCTCAACCTCTCTACCTTCGAGCGTGTACGCTTCTACGCCACCGAGTGGCAGCACCTAATCGAGATCGTCGACATCTACGACGACAAATATTACATCTCGTGCCGCAAGGGCGAGGAGCTGCTCTCGCAGATTAACATCCAGATCGTCGAGCACTTCGAGGAGGTGTAACCCACTCCCCTCCACGTCACCGCTCCCTTTCACGTCATCCCCGACCATCTACGTTATTCCCGCTCCCTTTCACGTCATTCCCGCTCCCTTTCACGTCATTCCCGTGAAAACGGGAATCTTAACAACCCCGACATTACAGAATTCAAGATTCCCGATCAAGTCGGGAATGACGGGTATATAAACAAGAATTGAAATTCATAACTCCACCCCATACAAAAATAATAGGGCAACCCAAAGGGCTGCCCTACAAATTTGCAAATTGCTCAGTCTTCTTATTTAGAAGCCTCAACAGATGCTTTGCGGAAATCTTTCATCAATTTAGAGATCTCCAACGCTGCTTTGCGAGCGCGTGTGCCTGCAGCCTTGTTGCCTTTTGCAACTTGAGCCTCTGCGTTTGTCTTGAATTCGTCAATCTGAATGTTGATCTGAGCTAATAGCTGTTCCATAATAAATTTAGTTTTAGTTATAAATTAGTTGAATTGTCTAATACAAAGATATATAAAAAAATTTAAATCCAAATATTTAATTAAAAAAAATCAATAATATTGATTTGATAATGGCTATATCGGTATGTTTTTTGGAGAAATACTCTAAAAAATCATGCTAAATGAACAGATTGAAAATTACTTTGGCTATCGTGGTGGCTATGACCACTATAGCTTGCCGGCACAAGGTAGCCGACCAAAAAGCCCCCGCAATTGAAGTCGAAGTGCAGGAGGTCTCGACCGAATTGATCTACGACAGAATGAACTTCGCCACCCAGATCGAGGCTATACGCAGCGCGGTGATCCAACCTCGTGTCGATGGTTTCTTGGTGGCAACCCACTACCAAGGGGGCATGCCTGTGCGGCGGGGTGATCTGCTCTTTACGATCGACCCATCGACCTACGCCACATCGCTCTTGTCGGCGCGTGCAGATCTCGAGAAAGCGCGCGCAGCCGAGGTGCTTGCCAAGCGCAACTACGAACGTGCGGCACCTCTATGCGAAATCGATGCCATCAGCGAGAGCGACCTCGACCAATACCGAGCAACCTACAAATCGGCACGCGCCACAACCAAATCAGCCGAAGAGGCACTGCGCAGCGCCGAGCTACAAATAGGCTACACCAAGATCTACGCCCCCATCAGCGGTATCGCCACCAAGACCACCGCCACCAAGGGCGACTACATAGGTCTCGGAACCCAAGTGAGCGAGCTGTGCACCATCTCGCAGTGCGACACTATCACAGTCGAGTTAGCTATCCCCACCGCCAAATACTTGACACACAGCACAGGGGGATCGTTTGCCAACCCCGATCTACTTACCGACATCGCCCTCACGCTTGCCGATAGCACCCTCTACCCTTTGGCCGGCGAGTACGACTACACCCTCACGCAGAGTCCATCGGCGAGCTCAACGGTGGTTGTGGTGGCTAAATTCCCCAACCCCGATCTCAAGCTCAAGGAGGGAATGTTTGCGCGGGTATCGGCCAATATTGGCAAGCCTCGAGAGTCTCTATTGGTACCCCGCGTGGCGGTAAGTCAGCTCCAAGGAGTAAACTCACTTTGGGTCGTTCAGGCCGACAGCACTGCACAGTGGCGCAAGGTGGATCTGGGCAGCAGCTACGATGGAATGTGGGAGATCCTCTCGGGGGTTGAGCAGGGCGAGAGGGTCGTGGTGAGCGGTGCCCTTAAGCTACACAACTCAGTAAAGGTTACCGCCACGCAGGCTAAAGCAAAGTAAGCTATGGGAAAGTTCTTTATCTCGCGACCTATTTTTGCCATCTCAATGGCCATCATAATGGTGCTCTTAGGTGCCCTCTCGATCACAGATTTAGCCATTGAGCAATACCCCGACATCACCCCACCCTTGGTTGAGGTCTCGGCGGAGTATTACGGTGCCGATGCTCAAACCGTTAACAACACCGTTGCCACCCCCATTGCCCAAGCAGTGATGGGCGTGAGCGACCTATTATACATGCAGACCACCAGCGCCAACGATGGTTCGATGACCCTCCAAGCGCTATTCGAGATTGGCTCCGACCCAGATATCGACGCCATTCTCACTCAAAACAGACTCTCGTCGATCACCTCCTCTTTGCCCGAGAGCGTGAGCGAGCAGGGGTTGGTCACACAAAAGACCTCGCCTAACTTCCTGATGGTCTACTCGCTCAATAGCGATGGGCGCTACGACGATAGCTTTATCACCAACTACGCCTATATCAACCTCCAAAATGAGTTGCTTAAGATCGACGGGGTGAGCAAGGTGCAGATCATGGGTTCGAGCGAGTATGCTATGCGCATCTGGTTGGATCCTCAGCAACTCAGCTTCTATGGACTGACTATCGCCGAAGTGGAGGCAGCCATCGAGACCCAAAGCGAGCTCTACGCAGTGGGTAAGATCGGAGCAGAGCCAGCCCCCGCGACCGTGCAACAGACCTACACACTAACGCTCGCTCCTCAGATCGCCACTGCCGAGGAGTTTGGACAGATCATCCTGAGCACCAATGCGCAAGGAGAGCGAGTATTGCTCAGCGACGTGGCACGCATCGACTTGGGCTGCGAGGAGTACGAAGTGATATCGACCTACGGCACTACTCCATCGACGATGATTATGATATACCAATCGCCCGGCAGCAACGCCATCGAGGTGAGCGACGCGGTGAAGGCAAGCGTCGAGAAGCTCACCTCGAAGCTCCCCGATGGAATGAGTATCGTCACTGTGGTCGACACCACCACAAGCGTCAAGGCGGGCATCAAGGATATCTTCCGCACGCTGCTTATTGCGCTGTTGTTAGTTGTGGCGATCATCTACCTCTTCTTGCAGAGTTGGCGTGCTACCCTCATTCCACTTATCGCGATCCCTGTCTCGCTCATCGGTGCATTTATTCTCTTTCCGGTGTTGGGCTTTACGATCAATATCATCTCGCTCTTGGGGCTTGTCTTGGCAATCGGACTTGTTGTCGACGATGCCATCGTGGTAGTCGAGGCGGTCGAGGTGAATATCGCAAAGGGGCTCAGCCCAAAGGAGGCTGCCGCAGAGGCTATGCGCACGGTTAGTTCGCCGATCGTCGCCACCACCATTGTGCTCTTGGCTGTCTTTATTCCTATTGCTATGGCCTCAGGGGTCGCGGGTCTACTCTATGGGCAGTTCGCTGCGATCATCTCACTCTCGGTGACACTCTCAGCAATCAATGCGCTAAGCCTCTCGCCGGCGCTCAGTGCAATGCTTCTACGCAAGCGCAACGAGCCACGCCAAAGTGGGCTATTTGCCTCATTTAACCGATCTTTCGAGCGCTTTATCGCTCGCTACACCGCCTCACTTGGCACCCTCTCGAAGCACCTTCTGCGCACAGCACTCTTCGTTACGGCGATCCTCGCAGCGATTGTGGTGGTGTGGAAAAGGTTGCCGCAGGGTTTCCTCCCCGAGGAGGATCAGGGCTACCTGATGGTCTTGGTCGAGACACCTGCAAACACCTCGCTCCAAGCGACCGATCGATGGATGGAGAGGGTCGACGAGGTCATCGCCTCACTGCCCCAAGTCGAGCTCACTGCCTACGCCGCAGGCTTTAATATGTTGGCGGGAATTAGCACCACCTCGGGCGGAATTATCTTCGTCAAACTTGTCGACTACTCACAGCGCGCACTAAGCTCGGCGCAGATTGCCAAGAAGCTCAATGAGGTGCTATACGAAACGGTGAGTGGCGCTGAGTGCTACGCCTTTATTCCGCCCGCCATACCCGGTTTGGGGCTCACTTCGGGTGTTACATTCGAGTTGCAGGACATCGAGGGACGTGGCGCAGATTACCTATACGAACAGACCGAGAAGATGATCAGCGCACTCAAGGCAAGCCCCATGACCAGCCAAGTGACAACGCAATACCGCCAAGGAATACCGCAGCGCGAGATAGTGATAGACCGCGAGCATGCGCTAAATTTGGGAGTCAACCTCACGGAGTTATACGCCGAGCTCACGGCTCAGTTAGGCGGAGGATACATCGACCACTTCAGCCGCTTTGGGCGCCTCTACGAGATCTACATCCAAGCCGAACCTGCGATGCGTGCAGACGAAAATTTCCTCGAGAACTTCTACATCGAGAGCGGCTCGGGCAGACAAATTCCGCTCACCACCTTTGCGCGCATTGAACATACCACCGGCGTAGAGTATGTCTCGCAATTTAATCTCTACCGCTCCATTGGGCTCACGGTGATCCCCTCGTCCAAGGCCTCGAGCACGCAGGTGATGGCGCTCATCGAGAAGATCCTCACCGAATCGCTACCCTCGGATATCGACGTTGCGTGGAGCGGGGTTTCGTACCAACAGATCGACTCCTCGAAAGGTGGGCAGCTGATCTACTTAGTGATCTTTGCCTTTGTATTTTTGGTCTTGGCGGCGCTCTACAACTCGTGGAGCTTGCCTTTGGCGATCCTATTGGGGGTGCCGATTGCAGTGCTCGGAGCACTACTCTCGATTGGCGCGGCGCACCTAATTAGTGCTCACTATGTCAACGACGTCTACCTACAGATTTCGCTGATAATGCTGATCGCTTTAGCAGCCAAGAATGCGATCTTGGTGGTGGAGTATGCCTCGCGGAACTTCTTCGAGCAGGGGATGGAGCTCAAGGCGGCAGCCATCGATGCAGCCAAGCTACGCGTGCGACCTATCATCATGACCGCCTTTGCATTTATCTTGGGCGTCACCCCCTTGGTCTTTGCCTCGGGGGTCTACTCGACGGCACGAAATATAATCGGAGTGGCGTTAGTTGGAGGAATGGCCATTGCCACTGTGGTGGGCATATTCCTCTACCCCACACTATTTTACCTTGTCGCCAAGGTTGCAAATTTCGAAAAATTACGCGAAATGAGAGGAGAAAAAAAATGAGAAAATTAGTATTACTTTCGGCGGCTGCGCTGTGTGCCAGCTGCTCACTCAATCTGCGCGAGGCTCAAGTGGAGCTGCCGCAGGAGTATATCTACAACTATTGTTGGCCGTGCGACGAAGGGGAAGTGAGCGCAAGATGGTGGGAGGCATTCGAGGATCCCTGCCTCAACTCGCTCGTAGAGCTCTCAATGCGCCAAAATCATAACCTCGCAGCAGCAATGGCAGCGGTAAATCAATCACGATATTATATCAAAGTTGCCCGCTCCACATTCCTACCTTCATTGGAATTCGACCCCACGGCGGAGCTCTACCACGAACTCAAGACAGAGGTGCATGAGTATACCGTAGCACCAACCATAAGTTGGGAAATCTCGCTCTTTGGCGAGCTTCGCAACACCAAGCGAGCAGCTATGGCCGCAATGCTGCAAGAGGAGTGGAACCTGCGCGGGGTGTGGCTATCGCTATCCGCCGAGGTCGCCACCTCCTACTTCACGCTGCTGCAATATCAGCGCAACCTGCATATAGCCACCCGCAGCTACGAGCTTCGCCGCACGGCAACCGCCTTGGTCGACTCGATGTATCGCTACGGCATGAGCAACGGCACCGACCTAATGCAGGCACGCAGCTTGGTATACAGCGCCCAGATCGAGATGCAGAAGTACGAGCGAGCCGTGGCCTCCACCGCCCTCTCGCTATCGACCTTAGTGGGCGAGCTGCCCAAGCCGCTCGATTGGCGCGCAAAGGGGAGCGAACTTATTCGCAACTCATTGCCGGTGGATCTTCCTGTGGGTCTTCCATCATCGCTCTTAGAGCGGCGCCCCGACGTGATGAAGAGCTACTATGCGATGGTGCGCGCCGCAGCCGAAGTGGGCGTAAGTCGCGCCGAGCGCTACCCATCGATCACCATTACGGGCAGTGGAGGCATCTACGCCACATCGCTCGAGGGGCTCACAGAGGGCAACCCGCTCTATTGGAGTGCCACGGGCTCGCTGACGCAGCCTATCTTCAGCTGGGGAGCACTACGCCGCAAGGAGCTTATCGAGCGTGAGAAGTACGAAGCGAGCTGTGAGGAGTATGAGCAAACAGTGCTCGAAGCGCTCGCCGAAGTGGAAAAGGCACTGGTCACAATATCGACATACAGCAGCCAAACCGCCGCCACGACTGCATTGGTTGTGGCCAATGCCCGCATCGCCGAAAATAGCTCGGCACTCTATCGCAGCGGTCTGGGCGACTACCTAAGTGTGATCGATGCCGAGCGCGAATTGTACGCCTCGCAGATCTCGCTTGTAGAGATGGTGGCGCAGCAATATATCAACTACATTGACCTCTTCAAGGCTTTGGGCGGCGGGGTGGATTAATGTTAAGATTCCCGCTTTCGCGGGAATGACGCGAAGGCGGGAATGATGTGTATATGGGAGGAACCCCAAAAAAGTGTGAAATTAACGAACCCAACCAGCAGTCCAATCGTCGTCAGCGCTAACAGCACCTGCGTAGTCAACAGCCTCGAAGAATGAAGCGTCAAGGTCAAGAGCAGTAGCTGACTCTGTGCCGAAGTAGTTGTTGGTAAGAGTCGAAACGTAGTCCGAGGTGTTACCTGCTGCAACGAAGTTAGTGTTGCTGTAAGTAGTATCGTCGTAGCTGTTTGTCAAGCCTGTGTCGGTGTAGTTACCCAAAAGGATTGAAGTTCCATCAACCAACTTGTTGTGAGTGTTCTCAGTCTTAACATATACTGAGTAAGTCTTACCAACTACGATTGAGTTGTAGAGCTCGATCTCAGTACCTGCCTTAAGCATCACGCCGTCGGTCTTAGCGCCATCGTATGTGTTACCAACGAGGGTAGCGTTAGCGATAACTGGGTGAGAAGCAGGAGTTGCAGTGTTGTTCGAACCTTGGTTGTCGCACTCCAATAGGCAGTCGCATGTGAAATCAACATCGGGCTCCTGATAAGCGATGATAAATTGTGCACGACCACACCATCCGTCAGTCCAGTCGAAAGCATCGTCCGAGCAAGATGTAGCAACGCAATATTTGATATCAACAGTACCACCGAAGAACTCGAAACCGTCGTCAGAACCATGGTAAGCCTGTACATACTCGATAGTTGTACCGTTACCTACGCCATAGCAAGAGATACCGTTACACTCCTGATCCTCAGAGTAAGAGTAACCTGAGAACTCAACACGCACGTAGCGAAGTGTACCAGAGTTGTCAGCAGCATCGTCACCACCATAAGGCAAAGACTCGATCTCAGAGAGTGAATCTGAAGAGGTGTTGATAGGAGCATAACCACAGATGTGGATACCACCCCAAGCACCAACCTCCTCGAGGGTACTTGTCATCACGATAACGCCCGAAGCATCACCACCATCAGCCTCGATCTTACCACCTTGCTCAATGAAGATGTAGTCGGTGTTAGCCTCGTCGTACTGAGCTACGATAGTTACACCGGGCTCGATATAGAGAGTTACACCAGCAGGCACGTGGAAACCACCGTCGAGAGCCCAAGTTGTGTTAGCCTCGAGAGTCATGTCTGCCGAAAGGTCACCCGAAAGAGTACCTGCGTAAATTGACTCCTCGTCGTCACTACCGCTGTTCGCGATGTTATCGTCAGCTGCATCCTCGCTACAAGATGTTGTTGTAGCACCTACGCAGAGCGCAAAAGCTGCTGCGATCATCAAAAAATTCTTTTTCATTGTTTTGTTTGTTAAAATAGTTTGTTTATTAATTGTTTTTTGTTTAGAATTTGAGTGACACCCCGATCGAGCCTCCCACACCGTAGCTGTGGCTCTCCACAACTACATTGGTGCCGCTGATCTCCTGTTTGTAGAGCTCATCTTGGTTCAACAAGTTGGTTAGTTGAGCCGACACCGAAAGGTTTTTCGAGAGGGCATACGATGCATTGAAGTTCACGGTGTGCATCGCCATTTGGTAGATGTCGCCACGCTCCATAGTACCTACCGTGTAGATGCGAGGCCCCTGCAAGTTGTAGAGAAGCGCGAGGCTGAGAGTGCGATCATCATCACCCAAGGAGGTCGAATAGGTCAAATCGGCATTCATCAAATAGGGCGAAGCTCCCTGCAACTGGCGGCTGCTATTGGTGTAGCTACCATCCTCAGATAGTGCAACATTGGTATACATATAAGATCCGTTAACTCCCAACCTAAAACCTTCGCAGAGTGTTATGCGGCTCTCGAGCTCAACTCCTGCTGCAAGTCCCGACTCAGCATTGTTGAAGGTGTGAACCTCTCCACCACCCGATATCGACTGAACGCGCTCGATTGGAGTCTCGAGGTATTTGTAGTAACCCGTCACCGAGAACATATCGCCGCTCCCAAAGAAACTCTCGAAACGAAGATCGAAATTGTAGTTATATCCATTGACAAGCTCGGCATTACCCTTGATCTGAGCCGATCCATAAGACTCTTGATAGAGGAATGGTGCCATCTCGATAAACGATGGGCGAGTTACCGTGCGCGAACCAGCCAGACGAATTTGCATCTTCTCATCGAGGTTATATTTTACGTTGAGCGCTGGGAAGAAGTCCGAAGTGGTGTAGGTGCGAGTATCGTCCTTGCTACCAGTAGAGTAGTTTACGATCTGCTCGCTATCCTCGTAACGCAAACCTGCGTTGATAAGCCATGAGTCGGCAAACGAGAGGTCGAGCGAAGCGTATGCCGAGGCCACAGTGCTACTTGCGTCATAACTATCTTTATCTTGGAAACTACGTGTAAATGAGTAGGCACCAGCATCGAAGTTCTCCTGCGAGATATAATCGTCGGCGTTGTATGGATTGTCGAACGTAGTGGCAGTCACCGCCTTAGAGTTGAACGAACGAAGTGAGTAGTAGAAACGACGTCCTACGTAGTCGCGCGTCTTATCCTTGTATGCTCCACCAAAGGTTAGCTTGTGTGCCTCACCAAAGTTGTAGTCGGCATAAAGGTTACCATTCCACTCATCCTCGTCGAGCTCACCGAAGTAGCGCATAGTCTCTTGAGCATTGAGGCTAAAGAGCTTGAGAGAGCCATCGTCCTGCTTCTCGTACATCACCTGACGGCGATCGGGCTCATCGGAAGAGGTTGCCGTGTAGGCACCCAACCAATTTAGGCTGAATGACTCGCCAAGTTGATGGTGACCATTGATCTGATGCGTAGCAAGCTTATAGATGTGTGTTACGCTATTGCTACCGACAAGTTGGTAATCCTCCTGATCGTATCCCTCGCGCAAAGAGTATTCGTCGGTTGCGTTGCGAGCGTAGAAGAATGTGTAGCTTATGCGATCGCTCTCACGCATTGTCATCCCGACGTTACCGAGCGCTGCGATCTTGAGCGAAGTTTCGTAGCTATCCGACGAGTATTCGTCGGTTGGAGTCACACTGTCGTTGGCCTCGTAGATGCGGAATACTGAGCCCAAATCAGACTGCATATCATTGCTCACACCTCCCGAAAGCAGGATGCTAAGATTCTGACGACCAACCTCGTAATTGTGCCCCCATGCTACGTTACCTCCGAATGCGGGTAACGCGTTAGACTTATTTACACTAAAACCGGTATCGAAAGGTGAACCATTTTCCGAAACGTAATCGTTCATGCTATTGTTCAAATCGAGCACATAGGGATCGACAGTCGACTGCGTGAATAGCGAGACGTTATCCATGCGGTAGAAATCTTGGAAAGTGGTGTTCGAATTACCACTCACCGAGAGACCAACCGAGAAAAAGTCGTCGGAGGTGAGATCCTTAGTTGCGATATCTACGTGAGCACCTGAGTAATCGGCATACGAGGTTGCGTTGTAGACCTTGCTCACGGTGATATTCTTCACGGTTGACGATGGGAAGATGTCTAAAGGGATAAGTTTGTTATCGGGGTTTGGCGAGGCGATAGGCTGACCATTGAGGGTGGTGATTGAGTAACGGTCACCCAATCCACGCACTACAAGTTGACCGGAAGAGGCTACCGAGATTCCGGTGATCTTCTTGACTCCCTCCTCGACGTTCGATATTCCTTTTACCGACATCTCCTTGGCGCCCAAGTTCTCGATCGCAACGTTCGAGGCGATACGCTCATTTTGGAGTGTTGCTTCGCTCTCTAAGTTGCGGCGGGTTGAGACTACCACCTCCGAGATTGTTTGAGCATCGGTTGCCAACTCTATTAGAAGCTCAGGGGTTTTGTTATTTACATCGATCTCGATAATTTGTGTTACGTACGAAATAAATGAGATCTCTAAGCTTGCAGCGCCATTGCTGAGTTTGAGTTCGAAATTTCCATCAAGATCGGTTGTTGTTCCTCTGTTGCTGTTAAGCTCGAAGATCATAGCGCCAAGAAGTGGCTCACCTGTATCCGTGTCAATAACCTTTCCTTTGAGTGTCGCAGCCGAAGCTACCACTGTTGTCGCAAGCATTACTACGACCAATAAAACATCCTTAATTTTCTTCACTTTTGCTTTGTTTAATTTCACGCTGCAAAATTGAGGATTCTTTATTACGACAATATGACTTAATTGTTAAGAAAATGTTATAAAGTGGTGTCGGTCGTGTTAACGAATTTACAAAGCTCTAATTTCCAACAAATTAACTTGATAACAACCCCGCACGCACGCAATTTTCTCGTTCCCCCACATCATTCCTCTTTACATCACCCCCCCATGCCTCTTCTGGTCATCCCCGTGAAAACCCCTCTCGTCTTCCCCGTGAAAACCCCTCTCGTCATTCCCGACTCGATCGGGAATCTTAAAACTTTACGTAATGCTACACACGAATTAAGATTCCCGTTTTCACGGGAATGACGAGAGGAGGACTTTTTTCCTTTTTCCGAACTAAGCACGACAGTGACGATCAAGTCGGCAGTGCCGTGCATGATTATAAAAAAAGCGAGCCAAGTACCAAAACTCAGCTCGCTATATATTATATAGGTATCGTACCCCTACTCCTGCTCCTCAGCCTCGAGGTTCGAAACCAAGATACGTCCGCAATACTCACAAACGATAAGTTTCTTACCGTGGCGGATATCGACCTGACGTTGTGGAGGAATGCGGTTGAAACAGCCACCACACGCATCGCGCTCGATAGTTACTACAGCCAAACCGTTGCGCACATTGCCACGGATACGGTCGTAGGCCGAAAGCAGACGCTCGTCGATCTTAACCTTAGCTGCTTGAGCCTTAGAGGTTAATTCTTTGACTGCCGAAGCGGTCTCCGACTCGATACCCTCCAACTCTTGCTTCTTAACCTTAAGATCCTCAGCGCGCTCAGCAACTGCTGCTGTAGCCTCGTCCAAGATAATTTTTTTCGCTTTGAGAGTCACGGCATACTCCTTAAGATACTTCTCAGCAGCTTGAATCTCCAACTCCTTATACTCGATCTCCTTGGTGATTGCATCGAACTCGCGGTTGTTGCGCACGTTGTTGTGCTGCTCGGTGTAGTTCGCGATGCTAATCTTAGCTTGGTCGATCTCGCGACGGCGCTGCTTGGTGAGGGAGTTCACATCCTCGATCTCGGCATTGATATTGTCGATACGAGTGTTAAGACCTGCAAGGCTATCCTCCAAATCCTGAACCTCCAATGGAAGCTCACCTTTAATCATGTTAATCTCATCAATCTGAGAATCAATCTTCTGGAGCTCGTACAATGCGATGATCTTCTCCTGCATTGAATAATCAGCTTCAACTACTTTCTTCTGTGTTGCCATACTATTCTTTAGTTATCTTTTACTATTAATTTCTATTCTCAAACCCCTTATAATATACGGGATTACAAGAGGCCTCACTCTTGCGAACTGCAAAGTTAAACATTTTTTTTGATAAAATATCAAATAATAGATCTATTGCACAATATTCGCTCTCAAAATGGCCAATATCTACTATCGCAAGCTCGTCGGAACCCTCCATAAAGTCATTATATTTAAGGTCTCCAGTGATGTAGAGCTCCGCGCCACACTCCTTGGCCACCCCAATTAGCGAACCGCCCGAGCCTGTGCATAACGCCACGCGACTAATCTTGCGCCCCATATCGGCACGCGAATGGCGCATCGCCGAGATCCCCAATCGCCAAGCAACCATCTCCAAATAGTCGCCAAGCGGCATAGGCTCACTCAAAGTGCCCACAACCCCAAAGCCGACATTCTCCACCGAGCAGGTCGACTCCATAATCTCCAATGGAGTAACACCCAAGATCTTAGCCAACCTCCAACTCATTCCCTCGGGGGTGCTATCCAAATTGGTGTGGCACGCGTAGAGTGCAATATCGGAGCGAATAGCTGTCTCGACGCATCGCTCTACGAAGTTCTTCGAATTGAAGCGTTTGAGTGGGTGGAACACTATCGGATGATGAGTGACGATAAGGTTGGCACCTACCTCTATAGCTTCGGCAATCACCTCCTCGGTGACGTCGACAGCCAACAGAACCCCACTCACGAGGTTCTCAGGACGCCCGACGATCAGTCCAGCGTTGTCGTATGGTGCTTGATATGCGAGTGGCGCAAACTCCTCTAAAAGCGAGGTAACCTCCTTGACTGTAACCATATAATTAACGTGAGTTCGAAAATAGCCCCACCTCCAAACTCATTGAAAATGTTTAACTTGTGTGGTGGGGCTATTGTCGACCACACGTTAGTTGTTTAAAAACAACACCGAATATTTAAAATCTCCCCCAAACCCCATCTTTGTAAAGAGTGGGCTTTGTCGCAATTTTACAAATTGCTCCGTAATAGGAGATTGCGAGTTCGATAATTATCTACCTCACGTTAATTAGAATAAATTTTGTTCGTAAAATGCAAAGAGCTCTTTCTCATCGCTGCTCTCGCCCGCGGGCTTTGTGCGCTTGGGAATCAGTGGCGAGCTCTGAGGGTCGTCGGTGGTAAAGGGCGCAGGGGTAGTGGCGGTGACCACAACCTCGGCAAAGGCATCGTCGATTGGGGCGGTGGCGGGCTCGATAGGCTTGCTGCTCACTGCCACCTCTGACTCCTGCTCGCCATCCTCTTTGAGCACCTCGCGCACTTCGAGAAGGAGCGAGCGCATATTGAGGAGTCGATCCATCAACTCCATATCGCGATTGGTGATGATCTTACCCCCACGCAGGCTCTTTTTGGCGCCCTCCAAGGTCATACCGCGCTCCTTGACAAGGTGGTAGATCAGCTTGAAATTCTCCACATCCTTGGGCGTGAATAGTCGATTGCCCTTCTTGTTGCGAACCGGCTTGATAACATCGAAATGTTTCTCCCAATAACGAATAAGCGAGCGGCTCACATCGAACATCTCGGAGACTTCGCCCATCGTATAAAACATCTTATTAATCTCCATATACTCTTATCTTTTACTCTTTCTTTAAAACCCTCAATGAGTTGGGATACATATTGTTAACTCTGTTGCCAATACGCTTAACAAAGCCAATTGTGTAGCCATGCGCCGCCACAATATTGATCCCCTCGACAAAGAGGTCAGCCGCTAACTCCTGTTTGCGAAGATACAACAAAATATCGGAATTATCAAGCTCCACACAATCGAATGCCTCTCTACTAACATCATGAAATAGCGCGAGGGCAGCATCGGGCTTGAGCTTGCCTTTAAATATCTGACCCATCGCCACCCCCGAATAGATCGTGGTAAGCGACTCGGCCAAGCTCTTGACAGCCTCCACTTGGGCACGATAATAGCCATAGATGGCGCTGTCGGCAACATTGAGGAAGGTCATCAGCTCCCCCTGATTGACATACCGTGCCACCTCTCCGAGCGACTTGCGGTCGATCGGTGCGAAGATCTTCTTGCGCGCCTTGGGCTGCCGCATGCGTCCGCCGGCATCGTAGCTCTTGATGGCCACCGAGACAAATTGACCCTCGCCACGCACCAAATGGGGATAGAGGCGGAAGGTCTGGAAGGCTCCCACCGTGCCACAGACAACGCCCCAATCGGGGTCACATTCAACAGTGTCGTAGGGTGCAATCTGGTCGTCGAACTCCTCGATCATGCGCTCCAAAACTCCCTCATTCTCGACATTGTTAAATGTGCAGGTGCTATAGATCAACACTCCGCCCGCCTTAAGCGAGCGCCATGCATCACGCAAAATTTCGATCTGTCGATCTGCGCACATCGCCACATTCGACTCGCTCCACTCCTCGATGGCACCCTCCATCTTGCGGAACATTCCCTCACCCGAACAGGGTGCATCGACCGCCACAACATCGAACCACGACTCAAACTGCGCAAGGTGCTCCGAGCGGTTGTTACAAACCACAACATTGCCCAAACCCCACTTGCGCACATTGTCGGCCAAAACCGAGGCGCGTGTGCGATTGATCTCATTGGCAACCACCAACCCCTCGAGGCCAACCAAAGTCGAATAGAGGGTCGTCTTACCACCCGGCGCAGCACACACGTCTAAGACTCTCAGCCCCTCTACATTGCGTTTGGAGAGGATATGCCCCACAAATTGGGAGCTCGCCTCCTGCACATAGTAGGCTCCCGCATGGAAGTCGCTATCCAAAGTAAATGATGGTCGCTCACGGAGGTAGAAGCCATAACGGTTCCACCCCACGCGCTGCTCATCGGGCGGCGCTGCGACCTTGTAGGGATTCACGCGGATCGAGGTGGGCGATTCAGTGGCAAGAGCGGCGAAGAGAGCCTCGGCCTGCTCGGCACCTAAGTCTCCGACAACTCGGTCGATAAAGGGTTGTGGTAAAGTCATTTTTTATTTTGCCATTGCGTCGATCTTAGTGCAGATCTCTGCAAAAATATCTGGGTTACTTACAAAATCATTTTTATCCATGTCCACGACATAGAGGTCTCCGGTGTAGATCTTCTCCACCCAGTTGTTATATTTATCGTTGAGTTTCACTAAATAATCCTCGTCGATATTTGCCTCATACTCCCTGCCGCGCTTGTTGATCTGCTCGGTGAGTGTTGGCACACTGGCCTTGAGGTAGATCAGCAGATCGGGGCGGGGCACAAAGCCGGTGAAGAGGCTGAAGGTCTTCATATAGGTTGCGAAATCGCGCGAAGTCATAAGCCCCATCTGGTGGAGGTTATCGGCGAAGATATGTGCATCCTCATAAATCGTGCGATCTTGGATCAGATGCTTGCCCGAAATAAGGCTATCAGAGTGCATATCCTTAGTCTGCTGAATGCGGCTGCTGAGGAAGTAGATCTGCAAGTTGAACGACCAGCGACTCATATCCTCGTAGAAGTCACCAATATAAGGATTATTAGGCTCCTCGAAATAGGCCTGCGCTCCATAATGCTTTGTGAGCATCTCAGTGAGGGTGGTCTTGCCGCTCCCAATATTTCCTGCTATTGCTATATACATGTTTTCCTATTTTATATTTTCTCTCTCAATCCAATCTATAACCATCTCCATCACCTTGCGGTCGTTACTTAGGCGTGGCAGCTTACTCTTTTTGTGAGCACGCATCCACCGCAGGAACGTCCCCTGCCGCAACACCCGCACATCGGGCGGCGTAAGGGTCGAAAGGCGCTTGGCATCGTAATCTGAGTTGATCCATCGAAGCTCACCATCTAACACCTCGACAAAACGCTCCATATCGTGCGGCGGGCGAATAAACTCCACAAGCCACTGGTGGCACCCCCACTGCCCCACATCCATAAATCGTGGCGCAACCATATAATCGCTCAGCACCGCATCGCACGCCGTGCATGCCGCAACAACCGCCTTGTCGGAATTCTCCACTATCACCTCCTCACCAAAGGCGTTGATATATTGGCGAGTACGTCCTGCGAAGCGAATTCGGTAGGGATCAGTCGAACTAAACTCGATCGTGTCGCCAATCTCGTAGCGCCACAATCCATTGGACGAAGTGATGATAAGCGCATAAACAACACCCACCTTGACCCCCTCCAAAGGGACAATCTCATCGCCCACCCTAAACTCGAAGTAGGTCTCATAGTCAAGCATCAGCAACATATCGTCAAGACTCAAATCGTCGGCTATCGCAAAGAAGCCCTCCGAGGCGTTGTAGGTCTCCATATATCGGATCCCGCCACCGTCGATATTGCTATATGCTTGGCGGTAGGGAGTCATCTCCACGCCGCCATGGATAAATAGCTCCATATTTGGCCACACCTCGCGCAATGTGCGTTTGCCGGTATACTCCAACACGCGACTCATCAGCGCCAAGTTCCACGAGGGAACACCCGCAAAGGAGGTTATATTCTCCCCCACACACTCACGACAGATCTGCTCGCACTTCTCATCGAAGTTGGAGAGCAGCGCCGTTGCCATTCGCGGCATGCGGAACCAGCCGCTACCCACCGAGAATCGCTTAACCAACAATCCCGAGAGATCCCCCACCAAGTAGTGCGCCTCCCTCTGACAGCTGCCACCCAAGGTGAGCACCTTGCCATCGAGCACGTGCGAGGTGGGATACAGATCGTTGTAGATCGCCGCCACGTCGCTCATTCCACGCATGTGGTTATTACAAAATCCACTCGCCGAGACGGGGATATATTTGCTGCGCGACGAGGTGGTTCCCGACGAGCGGGCAAACATCTCGATGCGACCCTCCACCGCCACATCCCGCTCTCCGGATCGCATGCGCTCAACAAACTCCGCGAAGCTATCGTAGTCGCTCAAAGGTATGCGCTTAGCAAACTCATCGGGGCTCATCGTGGCACTCACACCGTATGCTGCTCCATATTTAGTCTTGGCGCCGCTTTGCATCAGCGCCCCAAAAACCTCGCGCTGCACCTCCAATGGGTGGCGGCGGAAGCGATCTATCGCCTCGCAGCGACGCATCACGATTGGCCTTATTATGGAGCGTTTGAGCGACATATCTATTTTTTAATTAAAGAAACTTCCTATCTTGCCTATCGACCGCGGCATAGCGAACACCACCACCCTATCGTATGGTGCAATCTGACTATTACCCGTAGCGATAAACACCTTGTCGCCCCGCACGATGCCGCCAATGATCGTATCGTCGGGCAGCGAAAGTTCGCGAATTGGGCGCTTGGTGGCCGGGGAGTTGGGCTTGACGATAAACTCCAAAACTTCGGCCTCACTTCCCGTCAAGCACTTAATGGCTTGGACGTCGGTGGACATCGTGAAGCGGAAGATATTCGAGGCAGTAACCAACTTTTTGTTGATAATCGTATCGATACCGATACTGTCCGCGAGGTTGATATAGTTGAGATTCTCCACCTCGGCTATCACCTTCTTGACACCCATCCTCTTGGCGAGCATCGCCGCTAAGATATTGGTTTCGCTACGGCCGGTGACCGCCACAAAGGCATCCATATTGGCCAGACCCTCCTCCATCATCACCTCGGTATTACGCCCATCCTCGTGGATAATTAGGGTCTTGTCCAACTGCTCGGCCAAGCGATAGGCCTTTTCGGCGTTGTAATCCACAAGCTTTATATTGACTTTGTCTTGGAGTTCGGCTGCAACTCTAATGCCAATGCGCGAACCGCCCAAGATCATCATATTCTTAATCTCGATATTGCTCTTGCCCGATAGCCCCATCAACTCGTCGATAGCCGAATGGCGCGTGATAACGTAGATCAAATCACCCTCCATAAAGACCTCGTCGCGCTGGGGGATGATGGTGTCGCCACCACGATTGATCGCCACAGTACGGTACGAGAGTGGTGTATCATCGTCGGCAAAGCCCGAGAGCTCGCGCCCCACAAGCGGAGAGGTTGCCTCGAGGCGGAACACCACAAGCGAGAGCTTGCCGCTCGAGAAGTCGACATACTCGGTGATCGAGGTGTGACCCAAGAGGTTGATCACCTCGCGCGCCGCCACCTTCTCGGGATAGAAGAGGTAGTCGATGCCCATATTGATAAATATCTCCTTGTTGTTGGGCTCGAGGTATTCGTTATTATCCACACGAGCAATAGATTTCTTCACCCCAAGCTGTTTAGCTAAAACCGCCGCTACGATATTATCATTCTCGGCATGGTTCACCGCAATAAAGAGATCGCTCTTGCGCATAGCGGCACGGCGCAAAGTGGCAAAAGTGGTAGAGTCACCCTCCACGGTGATTACATCTGCCAAACTCGAAACGCCCACCAATAGCTTGGGATCGCTATCAATAACGGTTATATCGTGGCCATTACCACTTAACATAGTTGCCAAGTGACTTCCCATTTCGCCAGCTCCTGCGATAACAATCCTCATATCTTTTACATTTTTCTTGTATATTCTCAGGCAAATATATAAATTTGTAGCGTGAATTCAAAATTAAAAAAGTGTTAAGTTATGCCAAGTTACCTAATTGTCTTTCTATATTGTCTGGGCGCCGTAGCAATCTTCGTCGTAGGACTCTCGATTACACTGATCTTCAAAGGCCACTTTGTCGACTCCGAGATCGCCACAAATAAGAACATGCAGAACTTAGGCATCCGCTGTGCCGTGCAAGAATCGCGCACCGACGAACAGGGCGTGAGCTGCAACGACATAGGCTGTAGCGGCAACTGCGCAGGCTGCGAAATCGAGGAACCAGAGCAATAGCACTACAACACTCACATCAAAGATAATAAATATTTGCGACTCCACAAAAAAGAGTCCCAACGCGGGAATACCCCGCTCCTTTGTCATGTGGTTACAGCACCCTTCATTCATTCACCACCCCCCCTATCGTCATCCCCGTGAAAACGGGGATCTTAATTTGTTTGTCATTACAGGAAACATAAGATTCCCGATCGAGTCGGGAATGACGGAGAGGAGAAGACGGGAATGACGGAGAGGAGAAGGCGGGAATGACGAGCAGGGAGCGGTAATGACGAGCAGGGGATGACGCATTGGAAATCTCATCCAAGAGCAAAAACAAAGCGCAAGCGCAAACAAAAAAAAGGGATGACCCAAAAGGCCATCCCAGAAAATTAATCTAAATATAGATTACTTGTTGTAAGCGTTCATCTTCTCGATAAGCATAACAACTTTGTTAGAGTAACCCCACTCGTTGTCGTACCAAGAAACAACCTTTACGAAGTTGTCGTTAAGAGCGATACCAGCGTCAGCGTCGAAGATAGAAGTACGAGCGTCACCTGTGAAGTCAGTAGAAACTACTGCATCCTCAGTGTAACCCAAGATACCTGCCATCTCACCCTCAGAAGCAGCCTTGATAGCCTCTTTGATCTCGCCATAAGAAGCACCTTTCTCCAAACGAACTGTAAGGTCAACTACAGATACGTCCAAAGTTGGAACACGGAAAGCCATACCTGTAAGTTTGCCCTTAAGCTCAGGGATAACTACACCTACAGCCTTAGCAGCACCTGTAGAAGATGGGATGATGTTGCCACCTGCAGCACGACCACCTCTCCAATCCTTCATTGAAGGACCATCAACAGTCTTTTGAGTTGCAGTTGTAGCGTGAACAGTTGTCATAAGACCCTCTACGATACCGAACTTGTCGTTCAAAACCTTAGCTACTGGAGCCAAACAGTTAGTAGTACAAGAAGCGTTAGAAACGATAGTCTGACCAGCGTAAGTGTCGGTGTTAACACCACATACGAACATTGGAGTAGCATCCTTTGAAGGAGCTGACATAACTACGTACTTAGCACCAGCCTCGATGTGCTTAGCAGCTGTCTCCTCAGTGAGGAACAAACCTGTAGACTCAACTACATACTCAGCACCTACTGCATCCCACTTAAGGTCTGCTGGATTGCGCTCAGCAGTTACACGGATTGCTTTACCGTTAACGATAAGCTCTGACTCGTTGAAATCAACTGTACCGTTGAATTTGCCGTGAACTGAATCATACTTAAGCATGTAAGCCATGTACTCTACAGAGATAAGGTCGTTAATACCTACTACCTCTACATTCTCGTTAGCGCAAGCTGCACGGAATACCAAACGACCGATACGGCCAAATCCATTGATACCAATTTTAATTGTTGACATAATTCTAATTTTGTTATTATTTATTAAAAAACTTTTTTATCTCATTTAACTCCGCAAAAATACTTATATTAAATAAAACTACCAAAAGTTTTTTAAATTTTTTATTGTTATTTAATATTAAAGGGCAAATATAAGGCCAAAACTCTCAATTGGTTGACCAATTTTAAGTTTTTTTATATTTGTTTGCCCATAATCTCCCAGCTGAGGTCGACTAACAAAGGAGACTACCGTACGCCGGTGAGCGCTGAAAAGTAGATGAGATTTTAAAGATCGTATAGCCTTTGCTGAAGGGAGCATACATAAGTATGTGACCGAAGCGGAGGCTGTATGATCTTTGAAATATCGCTACTTTGCAGCGCGACTTAGAAACCCTTACCGATGCCTGCGAAATCTTCTGCAACTAACGCCGCACCACCAATAAGGCCACCATCAACGTTAGGCTTAGCGAAGATCTCCTCAGCGTTAGATGGCTTGCAAGAGCCACCATAAAGGATAGCAGTGCCTTGAGCAGCCTCACCAAATTTCGATGCCAATACCTCGCGGATATATGCGTGAATCTCTTCGGCTTGGTCAGCTGATGCTGTAAGACCTGTACCGATAGCCCAAACTGGCTCGTATGCGATAACAAGAGTTGCGAACTGCTCAGCGGTAAGATTGAATACTACCTCCTCGATTTGAGCCTTAACCACGTCGAAGTATGTGCCATTCTCACGCTCCTCCTTAACCTCACCTACGCAGTAGATTGGAGTTAGGCCATTAGCGTAAACCTGTGCGATCTTCTTGTTAAGAGTCTCGCTTGTCTCGCCATAATACTCGCGGCGCTCAGAGTGACCCAAGATAACATACTCACATCCCATCTCAGCGATCATCGAAGCTGCAACCTCACCGGTGTAAGCACCCTTAGCCTCAGCAGCACAGTTCTGTGCACCCACAGCGATCTTCGAGCCTTTGAGCTCTGCGATCACCTCCGAGAGGTGTGTGAATGGAGGACACACGATAAAGTTAACGCATGAGCATACGCTCTCTGTGCTACCTACAACTGCCTTAGCAAGTGCAACACCCTCCGAAGGTAGGGTATTCATTTTCCAGTTTCCTGCAACGATTTTCTTTCTCATTGTTTTGTTTTTTATTTTGGTTATAATTTGGTTAATTTCTCTATTCACACCACCCCTTGACCACTTCGATCGCGGGTGCCTTTAGTCCAAGTTTATTCTTCTTGTTGAAGCCACACATCTGGTTGAAGAACTTACCACCCTCCAATTTCTTGAGCGACTCGACCGTTACGTAGCCCATCTTCTGGATCGGCTCCACCCACTCCTCGGGAACTCCGATTGCGGTATATGCCTCCACAGGGTCATTCACCACGCGCTTCTCGGGGCGCATCTGTGGGAAGAAGAGTACATCTTGGATCGACGACTGGTTGGTCATAAACATCGTTAGGCGATCGATACCGATACCCATTCCTGAGCAGGATGGCATACCATACTCCAAAGCACGCACGAAGTCCATGTCAATAAACATCGCCTCATCGTCGCCCTTCTCCGAGAGCTTGAGTTGATCTTGGAAACGCGAGAGCTGATCGATTGGGTCGTTTAGCTCCGAATATGCGTTACAAAGCTCCTTGCCATTGACAAATAGCTCGAAGCGCTCGGTGAGGTCGGGGTTCGAACGGTGGCGCTTACATAGGGGCGACATGTCGATTGGGTAGTCGGTAATAAATGTAGGTTGGATAAGCTCCTCCTCGCAATATTGACCAAAGATCGCGTCGATTAATTTGCCCTTGCCGAAACTCTCGTCGATCTCGACATTAAGAGACTTGCACGCCTCGCGCAACTCCTCCTCGCTCTTGCCAGTGATGTCGAACTGCGTCTTCTCCATGATTGCGTCGGTCATCGAAAGACGACGGAATGGAGCCTTGAATGATATCTGCTTGTCGCCGATAGTGAGCTCCGTTGTGCCGTTGGTAGCCACAGCCACCTTCTCCAACATCTGCTCGGTGAACTCCATCATCCACAAATAATCTTTGTAAGCCACGTAGATCTCCATCACGGTAAACTCGGGGTTGTGGGTGCGATCCATTCCCTCGTTGCGGAAATCCTTGCCGAACTCATAGACGCCATCGAAACCACCCACGATAAGCTTTTTGAGGTATAACTCATTGGCGATACGCAAATAAAGCGGCATATCGAGTGTATTGTGGTGAGTGATAAATGGACGAGCCGAAGCACCTCCGGGGATGGGTTGCAGAATTGGGGTCTCCACCTCTAAGTAACCCTTAGAGTTGAAGAATTCGCGCATCGTTGCGATAATCTTGGCACGCTTGACGAATACATCGCGCACCTCGGGGTTCACCACCAAGTCGACGTAGCGTTGACGGTAGCGCACCTCGGGATCGGTGAAGGCGTCAAATACCTTACCATCTTTCTCCTTTACGATCGGCAGTGGGCGGATCGACTTAGAGAGCACAGTGAACTTGTTACAGTGCACCGACAATTCGCCCGTATTGGTGCGGAAGGCAAATCCCTCAACGCCTACGAAGTCTCCAATATCTAAAAGCTTTTTGAATACTGTGTTATAGAGCGTAGGATCGCCCTCGGGACAAACGTCATCACGACGAATGTAGACCTGAATACGTCCCGAATGATCTTGAATCTCGAAGAATGCAGCCGAACCCATAATGCGGCGGGTCATAATGCGACCTGCAACGGTGATCTGCTCGAACTCCTCGGGGTTCTCCTCGAAGTTCTCGATGATCTGTTTAGCCGTTGTGCTAACCTCGTAACGGGCTGCTGGATAGGGCTCAATGCCTAATTCGCGGAGTGCCGCAAGTGACGCGCGTCGTAATTGTTCCTGTTCGCTGAGTTCGATGCTCATATCTATATTTTTATTTAAAAACTATTTAACCCCACAAAATTACAAATAAATTTTAATATAACGCATAGTTGTATTACTTTTGTGCAAACAATTAAAATCAAATTAAGATGAGCGAACAGCTAATATGCCCAAAATGTGGCTCCGAGAGCACCTACTTCGATGGAATGCTAAACGTATGCATGGAGTGTCAAAACGAATGGACGCAGAGCGACACCGACGAGGCAGCACCCAAAAAGCCCGTAGATAGCAACGGTGCCGAATTGATGGATGGTGACGCGGTAACAGTAATCAAAGATCTCAAAGTCAAAGGCTCGTCGATGGTAATCAAGCGCGGCACCAAGGTCAAAAGCATCCGCCTAACCGACAACCCCGAGGAGGTCGATTGCCGAATCGATGGTTCGGGGATTGTACTAAAAACTTGTTTCTTGAAAAAGTAGGGTCTGCATAAGATTCCCGATCGACTCATAATAATACGTCATTCCCGTGAAAACGGGAATCTTACATTTGCAACACTGCGCTTGTATAAGATTCCCGTTTTCACGGGAATGACGAGCTAAAGAGAGGTAGATCTAAGCCGCAAAAGTTGCGCTACTTAGCAAACATCGCCTCAACCTTAGAGACAACATCGTCGACCTCGGGCGTAAGCGAGAATGTGTGCGTAGGCTTAAGATACCAAAGCTCTTTGCCACGTTGGCGGAGCTCCTCACCACCGCCGGTGATATTGAGCATGATGGTTGCATCCTTAGCGACCTTGCCATCGGCTACTGCCTTGATAAGGGTTGCTGTTGCAACTGCCGAAGCTGAGTAGATATCGATTCCCTCTGTGCGCTGGAAGAGCGCTTTTGCTTTGCGGGCTTGTGCATTTGTTGCTACCAACATCTCGCCATCGGTTGCTTTGAGAGCATCGTAGAGACCTCCGATAATTCCGTATGGTGGCTTGCGGTTCGAGAGCACTTTGGCGTCGATGATCTCCACATCGCGGCGTGCGTTATATTCGTCATAAGGAAGCATCTCGCGCGAATCGACTCTCCATGCGTCGTACATCGGCACGAAAGGAGCATTTTGCGAAACCATAAGCTTCATGGTGTTGGTACCATACGAGCCATCCTCGATAAAACGAAGATTAGCCTCCCATGCTGCGATCGCACCAGTTCCGCTACCCACCGCTTGGAAATAGTAGTCGGGAATACGACCAATGGTGGTCACTGCCGAGAGCACCGTACAAGCCATACCATCGCGGCGTGCGATATTCTTAGCACCGCCCTCAGCGTAGAACTTCTCTGACTTTAGAGCCAAGTTGCTTAGGTGGATTGCATCGAAGTAGTCGCCACCACTCTGCGCTGCGATAAGTTTCACGCAGGGGTTAAGCTCCTCGGTAAACCACAATGCATCGAGGTTATCGGCAGGCACCGAGAGCAACAAAGGAATATTATTATCCGAGCACACCTTAGCAAAGGCACGAGCCGTGTTACCAGCCGATGCCACAACCATAATACGCTGCTCGGCGGGGTCGACCCTACCGCAAACGCTATATGCCTCAGTCTCCTTAAACGAGCAGGTGGTCATCGTCGCACCGATCGAGGGGTAGTAGCCATTGAATGTGATGTATAGGTTCTCCAAACCCAACTCGGCAGCCAATCCGCGACTCTTGTAGGTCACCGGAGCGGAGGAGCCCGAGAGCATTCTGCTAATTGGCAGCCAGTCAGCGAACTTATACAATCCATTCTCTGCGGCACCTACCTCCAACTTCTTTTTGGCATACTTAGCGCGAATAAGCGATGGTGAGCGACTCTCATTGTCGTCCATTACCCAACCTGTATCTTCAAATTGACGGCCTGTTGCAACACCCTCGAGAGTGTACTCTGTAGCTTTAAAATCTTCCATTATTCTATTTTGTATTTTAAGATAATCTATTTTTGTAATCCTCATAACCAAATGTGCGAACAACATCCACTGTGCCATCCACGCGTGCAATAGCTATCGAGGGGTGTGCCACACCGTTGAACATTGTGGTCTTGACCATCGTGTAGTGGATCATATCCTCGAAGATGACCTTGTCGCCAACCTTGGGGCGAGTGTCAAAAGCCCAATCGCCGCAGTAATCGCCCGCCAAGCAGCTGTTGCCTCCCATACGCCAGCTCTGCTCACCCTGTGCAGGGTCATGAGCGCCAACGATCGTGGGCTTGTATGGCATCTCGAGGCAGTCGGGCATGTGGCATGCAAACGACACATTGAGCATCGCCGTGCGCACTCCGCCATTCTCGACAATATCTTCGATGTGCGAAAGCAACGAACCAGTGCGCCAAGTAAAGGCACTACCCGGTTCCAAAATAAGTCGCAAGTGGGGGTGGCGCGCCTTGAATTCGCGCAGCAGCGCTATAAGCTCCTCGCAGTCGTAATCCTCGTGGGTCATTAGGTGACCGCCGCCCATATTAAGCCACTTGAGCTGCGGGATGAATCGCCCATAGAGCCTTTCGAACGATTCCAAAGCCAAACGCAGATGCTCGGGGCGCGACTCGCAAAGCACATGAAAATGAAGCCCCTCAACGCCAGCTGGCAGTTGCTCCATACCCTCGAACTCCTCGGGGGTGATACCTAATCGCGAACCCGCCACGCAGGGGTTATAAAGGTCGGTCTCGACGGGAGAGTAGCGCGGATTAACACGCAACCCACACGAGACCCCACCTATCAGAGCCCGCTGCGCGAAGCGGTCGAATTGCGAAAGGGAGTTAAAAGTGATATGGCTACTTAGCGACAGCACCTCCTCGATCGAGGCATCGGTATATATCGGCGCATAGGTATGCGCAGGCGAATCAAACTCCTCGAAAACCAACCTTGCCTCGGCAAGCGAACTGGCCGTAGCGCCATCTGAGTGAGCAGCCAAAAGCGGAAAGATGCTCCACATGGCATTAGCCTTGAGGGCAACGATAATCTCGACATCCGCCTTCGAGCGAACGTAGTCTATCAGGCGAAGGTTCTCCAACAACGCCTCTTCATCTAAAATATAGCATGGGGATGGTATCCCATCGAAATTAATCATAAAATTACTTTTGTGCTCAAACAACGAACAAAAGTAATAAATCAATTGCGAGATATAGAATAATTGGGTAAATATAGGTATTTATACCTACGATTGGTAGTGATCAGTGAGGAGTATATACGTCATCCCCGCGTAGGCGGTGATCTTAAACAAGCGCAAGATTAAGATTCCCGTTTTCACGGGAATGACGGGACAGTTTTCGCCGGAATGACGGGACAGTTTTCGCCGGAATGACGGGACAGTTTTCGCGGGAATGGCGGGGTGTCGATTGGGTTAAGAATAAGAGATGGGGAACTCTTACAAATGTAGGAGTCCCCCATCGAGGTGTGCACTTATGACAATAGGTTTGGTTTTTAACAGTATAAATTGTGCACTATAATGTATTGGTTCGCGTAGCAACTGCTGCACGTGAGCTCTCGCTCTTATTATCTAACTTGATGTGGATTGTGCCACCTTTGAGCGTTTTGGCACGGAGCATCACTCCATCGGCCTCCTCTATCTGCTCCTCGAATTGCTCCAAGCTCAGGCTAACATATTTCTCGTATGTCGAGCCAATCGCCTCATCCGAGCCGCGGTCGTAGCGCAGCTCCAAATTAAGATACCCCTCCTCGCTCTTCTCGGGCTCCACGGCGAGATTCTCGACCAAGTAGATATTCACATCGCTAAGCTTGTCGGCTCTTAGCCCTGCCACCATATTGATATATCCATTGCTAAGGTAGATGCTATCGTAGATGTACGAGATTGCGTGGTCGGCAATCTGGTCGCTCTGCTCCTCAGTCTCGACTGTAACAGTCTGGGAGGTGAGCACCTGAACGATATTGAATAGGCGCAAACCATACTCACAATCGTAAGCTGTCCCCGCGCTCTGGGCGAACTCCTCCACCTCGTAATCCTCGATAACGGCGAAGTAGATCACAAGGCGCTCGAGATCCTCAAACTCGTACTCACCCGTTAAGCAGTTGTCGGCCAAGAATAGCTTTTGTCCTCCATCCGTCTCGAATATGTAGACCTCCTCACCCTCATTCTCGAGATCTTCAACGATATATGTTGTGACGTAGGCCGCAATATCGGGATAGGTGCCGGGCTCCGCTGCGTCGCTGGGAAGCGAACAGGAGCTCAATGAGATTAGCGCAAAGAGTGCTACTGAGAATAGATAGTGTTTCATTTGTGTAAATTTAGTTGTTGTTTAATTTGTGCCTCTCGGCTACTTAAGTAAATGCAGGGAAATTAAAATACTGCATTGATGGATTATTTTTTTTGTTTTATCGATCGCTTTGCACGCAAAGAGTTATGCAAAAGAGTTGTTCACAACCTCAAAAATCTCATTTTTTGACCTACTTCCAATAATTTTTACTATTTTTGCAGAAATTATAATAACTCAACTACTATGAAATGTAAACTCCTCAACTGCCTATCGCTAAGCGTGGCGATGGCAACCATAACAGTTTCGTGTATGAATTCGACTATAAAAGTTAAAGAGTACCCCCTAACCGAGCGCGGTGATGTGGTGGAAAATTATTTCGGCACCGAGGTGGCAGATCCCTACCGTTGGTTGGAGGATGATGCATCCGAGGCAACTGCGGCGTGGGTCAAGGCGCAAAATGAGGTGACCTTCGACTACCTCAGCCAAATCCCTTATCGCTCGGCAGTTAAAGATCGCCTCACCGAGCTTTGGAACTTCGCCAAGCAGAGTGCACCCGCCAAGCATGGCGACTACTACTACTATAGTTACAACGATGGTTTACAGAACCAATCGGTGATCTTCCGCAAGGCATCTTTGGAGGCTGAGGCTGAGGTGTTCCTCGACCCTAATAGCTTCTCGGAGGATGGCACACGCGCGCTTAACGCCCTTGACTTCTCCGAAGATGGCCGCTACTGTGCTTATGCTGTGGCGGGTTCGGGTTCGGATTGGGTCGACATCTATGTGTTGGATTGTACCACCATGGAGCTTCTGTCGGACAAGATCTCGTGGATAAAGTTCTCCGGTGCTGTTTGGGCTCCCGACTCTAAGAGCTTCTACTACTCTGCATACGATGCACCTACCGAGGGCGTTTACTCTACTCAGAACCAATTCCAGAAGGTATTCTACCATAAATTAGGCGACTCGCAGCAGTCCGACAAGTTGGTATATATGGACAAGGAGCACCCATTGCGCTACTTCCATGCATGGCCAAGTGACGATGGCAAATGGCTCTTTGTTGAGGGTTCGGAGGGAACCTCGGGATCGGAGATGCTCTATCGTAGCACTTCGGCTTCGGCATTCAAAACTCTTTTGAAGGGTTTCGACTCGGACTATATCATAGTAGATTGCATTGATGACTACCTCTATGTGCGCACCAATGACTCGGCACCAAACTATCGCTTGGCGAAGATCAGCCTCAAGAACCCTAAGAGTGGTTTGCAGGATGTCGTAGCGGAGCACGAGACCTTCGTGATGGAGAGCGTTTCGAGAGCGGGCGACAACTTTATGATCTCCTACCTCGAGGATGCACAGAGCAAAGTCTATCAACACACCCTCGCAGGTGCAATCATCCGCGAGGTGGAACTTCCAGCGATTGGTACCGCATCGGGCTTCGGTGGCCGCAAGGAGGATACTTCGGTTTACTATACCTTGGCAAACTATATCTCACCCTCGACGATCTACTCTTACGACTTGGCTTCGGGCACATCGACACTCTACAGCGCACCCGAGGTTGATTTCGATAGCAATGACTTTATCACCGAGCAGGTATTCTTCGAGAGCAAGGATGGCACGCAGGTTCCTATGTTCGTTTCGCACCGCAAGGATATCACCCTCGATGGCACAAATCCATGTTACCTCTATGGTTACGGTGGCTTCCAGATCAACCTTACACCCGGCTTTAACCCCGCTGCAATTATGTTTATGGAGCAGGGCGGAGTCTACGTAGTGGTGACACTTCGCGGTGGTTCGGAGTATGGCGAGGCTTGGCACCAAGCGGGAATGCTCGAAAATAAGCAGAATGTATTCGACGACTTTATCGGAGCTGCCGAGCACCTTATCGGCGCGGGATATACCTCGAGCGAGAAGTTGGCTATTGCCGGAGGCTCGAATGGCGGTCTGTTAGTTGGTGCTTGTCAAGTGCAGCGCCCCGACCTCTTCGCGGTGGCATTGCCCGCGGTGGGAGTACTCGATATGTTGCGCTACCACAAATTCACTATCGGCTGGGGCTGGGCTGTGGAGTATGGCTCGAGCGACTATGAGGAGCAGTTCGACTATATATACAAGTACTCACCACTCCACAATATCACCGATGGCGTGAACTACCCCGCAACGTTGGTCACCACGGGCGACCACGACGACCGTGTGGTGCCAGCCCACTCATTTAAGTTCGCGGCTCAGATGCAGTATAGCGATGGCGGAGAGAACCCAATCCTAATCCGCATTGAGAGCAATGCAGGGCACGGCGCAGGCAAACCAACCTCGATGAAATTAGAGGAGTTGGCCGACACCTACTCATTCCTATTCTACAACACAAATACAAAATACAAGAAAATCAATTAACAAATGAGAGTTTACAAATTTGGTGGTGCCTCTGTCCGTAACGCTGACGGAGTGCGCAACCTCCACAAAATAATCGCCGACGAGAGCGACCTTTTCGTGATCGTCTCGGCAATGGGCAAGACCACAAATGCACTCGAGGCAGTCTTTGAGGGGCTTCACAAGGGCGACACCGCAGCTTCGATGTCGCACATCGCTTCGCTAAGAACATACCATGCACAAATCATCGACGACCTGTTTGGTACGCCAACGACTCTACCGAGCGTAGAGACTCTTTTTGAGGAGTTGGAGGCGGTGGCCTCTAAGACCAAATATCGCAGTGCCGATGCCGAGCTATGGTACGACACCATCGTTGCTTATGGCGAGTTGCTTTCGACAACCATTATCTCGGAGTATCTTAACTTCGCAGGTTTCAAAAATGCATGGATCGACATGCGTACAACGTTCCTTACCGAGCAGCGCCACAAGGATGCCACAATCGATATCGAGGCATCGACGCCACTACTTCGTGCAAAGACCGAGGAGAGTGGCGAGCGTATCTTCATAGGTCAAGGATTTATCGGCTTTGCTCCCGATGGTACCACCACTACGCTTGGTCGCGAGGGTTCGGACTACTCGGCAGCTGTCGTGGCTAATATCCTCGATGCGCAGTCGATGTCGGTGTGGAAAGATGTCGATGGGATCCTCAATGCCGATCCTAAGGCATTCCCCGACGCAACACAGATCAAGGAGCTTAACTACCTCGACACAATCGAATTAGCATATAGCGGTGCGCAGATCATCCACCCCAAGACAATCAAGCCGCTGCAAAACAAAAATATCCCACTCTACGTTCGCCCATTTGGCGATAAGAGCAAGCCCGGCACGGTGATCCGTGGCACCTCACCTGCGGTCAATGTACCTATCATCATCCTCAAAAAGGAGCAGGTGTTGCTTACAATCCGTTCGCGCGACTTCTCGTTCGCCCTCGAGGAGCACTTCGCAAAGGTATTCTCTATGCTCGAGAATTTGCGTATCAAGACCAACTTGATCCACAACTCGGCAGTTAGCCTAAGCCTCTGCGTCGACAACTCATGGCATATCGACGAGCTCCAAGAGCTACTCCACGCCGAAGGCTTCGACGTGCTTATGCGCCGCAATATGGAGCTTCTCACCATCCGTAGCTACACCGACGAGCTGTTGCAGAAGTATGGATATACGCCCAACGTCTATATCCGCCAAGCGACACAATCTACCGTGCGCATTGTGCGCCGCAAGGAGTAGCAATAAAGCCGGGTAACCGTGCTATCCGACTTTCCCCAAAAATGAGGGAGACTATCAAGTAAAACACTTGATGGTCTCCCTCTTAAAATATCCAAACATCCGCAAATCATCCCCGACCTTTACCACATCATCCCCACGCACTTGCCATCATTCCCTCACCCATTACCGTCATTCCCGTGAAAACGGGAATCTTATACAAACGCAAGGAGATAAATTAAGATTCCCGTTTTCACGGGAATGACGGGGAGGTTTCCACGGGAATGACGGGGAGATTTTCACGGGAATGAGGTGTGTGGGCATGACGTATTTTTTACCCAAACCCGCAAAAAAGAGGGATCGTTAAAAAACGATCCCCTAAACTAATAGCAGCCCAAGCCTATTTGTTGAGTGCACTAAGCTCCTCGAAAAGCGACTCAAATGAGTCGATCATATCGCGGCGAAGTGCAGCGTAGTGCTTGCGAACCAATGAGCGGTTGTGTGGCTCAACTGGGTTGTTCGCTCTAACGTATAGCTCGTTGCGAAGTGCTACACCCTTTTTCATCAACTCAAAAACCTCGTCAGCCTTTGATGGTTGGAAGCAGATCGCCATGTCGCAATCAAAAACTAACTCCTCGAGAATGTAGTCTATGCCCTTTTTTAGGACTCTTAAATTTGCCATATATCTAATGATTAAAATTTTACTGCCACAAAATTACACCTTTTTTCTTATATTAACAAACTTGCCGATCCTTTTTTTTGGTAGATGCTTGAAAACTTGGCACTCACATCCACCACCTAAAAGATAACACGAAGTCCAACTCGACCACTAAGCGAGATTGGAGAGTCGCTACGGATGGTGGTCAGCTCTGTCTCGGTGAGGTAGTAACTCACTTCGGGCTCGGCATAGAGGGCGAAGCGGCGTGTGAGATTATACTGCACACCCAAGCTACCATTAAGCGAGGTGTGCCACGGCTTCTCGTCGATGCTCTGCGAGTTGAGCGTGGCAGATATGCAGCGCTCAAGCTCACCCCCTGCCCCACCATAAAGGCTAATATTCGAGCAAGAGTAGAGATCGTATTTTAGCCGCAGGGGCACCCCCACAAATTGGAGTCGTTGACTCACAGATTGCGACGAGTAAGGCATCGTAACGTCCGAAAATAAGGAGCTGTAACTAATGCCACTCTCCAAACTCCATCGACCACCAAGGGGTGCAGTGACACTTATCGCATAGCTCACCGGCACATGGTGCGTCACCTCGGTGGGGGTATATCTCTCGTTCGAGATTAGGTTAGTGTAGCCGTTGGGCATAAAGTCGCCGACATAAGCCTTCGCACCATTTATACTCGACGACGAGGTGGAGCCACCCGCGACCATTAACGACAGTTTGATCGGGCTGCGTTTGGTTTGCTGTTGCGATTGTGGGTGCGATTGTGGGTGATACCTTGGCTGCTGCGGCTGCTCTTGCGTCTCAACATGCGAAGTCGAATCGGGGACGGGTTGAGCCTCGGGCTCCTGCACCACGGCCGGAGTTTCGGGCGCAGGTTGACTCTGCATGGAGGGTGTTACAATTCGCTTTATGGGCTCTTGAATATGCTCTATGCCATGGGCTTGCGCAATTGTGCGGGACTCTCCAACCTCGATAAACTCCTCGATATATGCAGCATATAGTGGCTCGGCAGGCATAGTCTCCACCGGCGAGAACCACACCCCAAGCCCCACTGCTACGAGCACTGCCGCAGCCGCCACTATCGCCCAGCGAGCAGCGGGCAGCGGCGCCGAATATGGCGCAAGGCTCACAGCGCTCTGCTCAATTCGAGACCAAAGGTCGAGGGAGGGGGCGTATTCAGCACCACCAATAGCGCGGCGCAGCTCGTTGTCGAAACGCTCTATATTTGTTTGGTTATTCATGCAACTTGGTGTAACTTTTTACCTTTTTTATCAATAGACGTCGTGCACGCAGCAGCTGCGACGACGAACTCTTTTCGTTAATATCTAAACTCTGGGCTATCTGCCGATGCGAATAGCCCTCAATGCAGTAGAGGTTAAAGACCTGACGATAACCATCGGGCAGCTCGGCGATAAATCGAAGCAGCACCTCCCGCGGCACTCGCGCCACATCGGGCGGAATCTCCTCCTGCTCACGCAACTCCCTGTGCTCATCGAGAGGAATCATCTGCTGCCGCCCCCTCGAGCGAAGCTGCCCCAATGCGGCATTGACCACAATGCGACTCATCCACGCCCTGAGCGACCCCTCACCTCGATATCGGAAGCTGCCTATCGAACCAAAGATCTTTATAAAGGTGTCGTGCAGCAGATCCTCCGCCGCAGCCCGCTCACCCATATATCGCAGAGAGATAGCCATAAGCGATGCCGAGTAACGCTCGTAAAGCTCACACTGCGCCCCACGATCTCCACTCCTCAGCCCATCTACCAAGATCTCATCTCTGCTCTTCATCATCTCCGTTTACACAATAATAAATGCCGCAGTGTCAGAAATACTGCACCACTGCGGCAAATATATAAAAATAACTGATACTTCTAACAGTAAGACCGAAATTAAATACGATTAACCAAAATAGTGAAGCGAAATCTGCTGACCACTCCGCATACGTCTTTCCCGTGAAAACTCTCTCGTCATTCCCGTGAAAACTCTCTCGTCATTCCCGTGAAAACTCTCTCGTCATTCCCGTGAAAACGGGAATCCTGAGCCGGATCAATAGCACGTCATTCCCGTGAAAACGGGAATCCTGAGCCTATCAATAGCACGTCATTCCCGACTCGATCGGGAATCTTATGTTTTTCGCAATGTATGTGAATTAAGATTCCCGATCAAGTCGGGAATGACGTGGTAGGTGGAGTCGGGAATAACGTAAAGCGGGGCACGAGAATGACATGTGAGAGTCGGGAATAACGAGAGAAAGGAATCCACCTCGGTTTTGGGTCAAACACCATAGGTGTTTGAAATTTAAAGAGAGTCTATTTTTCCGCCAAGCTTGCTTGAAGCGAAAAAATAGACTCTCTTCAAACTTTGAGCGAAAAGCGAAAAGCCCAAAACCGCAAAAGTACGCACCCGCGGGGGTGCTATCCCCGCCCGCCGGAGGCAGACCCAAAGTGGGGAATGCCGGAGGCAGATCCAAGGTGGAACAATCTAAAGTGGCAGAAGGCGGCGAACCTCAGCAGCCACACGTTCGGGTGTAATCTCGACCATACATCGCTGATACACAGCGTCGCGACAGGGGGTGCTACCATCCTTGGAGCATGGTCGGCACTTAAGGTCGAGTGATATTATTTGGGAAGATGGTCGCGCAGGGAATCCAAATGCGGTGGGGCCCATCAGTGCCAAGGTGGGAATCTTAAATAGGTCTGCCGAATGCATAAATCCGGTGTCGCCACTCACCACGACGTTGGACGTTGCGATGATATAGCTCGACTCCATGATGGTCAACTTGCCCGACATATTGATGGTACGGTCGGGTGCCACCTCGCATATCTGAGAGCAGAAGCTATCGGAGGGGCCACCAAGAACGACAAAGCGATACTGAGGCAGGAGTTCGATTAGTGAGCGCCAATGGCTCACCGGCCATCGCTTCACCTCCCACGCCGCCGAGGGTACGAGGGTGATGCACTTCTCGCAGACGAAATCACGGTGCTTGGTTGTAATCTCCTCGGGGAAGATATACCCCTCGAAGTCGTTCTCGAAGTGTGTCACGCCCCACTTGCGCAGTGGTTTGCAGTATGAGTCGACACCAACAAATGGCCAGTCGAAGCGATTTATACCGAACTTAAAGAGCAGCATTCGCTTCAGGCGCTCCTTGCTGCGGGTCACGATGTGGGGGCGGTGGCAGATCCTCGAGCGGAGTATTGCTTTGAGGATCATTGAGCGGATATTGCTATGGGCGTCGTAGACGTAGTCGAACCTCTCGGCCTTGAGCTGCTTGCCAAGTCGCACAAGTCCAGCATGGCCATCGACACGCTTGAGGCTCCAGATTTTGTCGATACGCGGATCTATCGAGAGGGTCTCGGCCATATCGGAGCGTGCCGCCCAGTGAATCTCAGCGTCGGGAAATTGGCGACGTATGCCGCCAATTATCCCCATGCACTGAATTATATCTCCTATTGAACTTAATCGTATAATTAAAATCTTAAGCATTGAACCCTCTAAAAATGTTACTATTGATTGCCAAGCTTGGTGAGAAGCGAGGTGTTGTAGAGGAAACGCTTGATGCTACGCTTAGGGGTCTTTTCGAACTCCTTGGGATAGATCGTGATTGAGGCCACGCGCTCGAATGCCGACACCGCGGCGTTGAGCTGCTTGAGGTTCTCCTCCATGACCTTCATAATTTCGTCCGAGCCAATCTTCTCATTGGCAGCAGTCTCCAAGTCGGGCACCACCAAAGCGGCTAACTTACCATTATCCTCGATAATAAGCGACTCGCTCACCAAGAACATATTGTTGAGTTTATCCTCGATCTGCTCGGGATAGATATTCTGACCATTTGCACCAAGAATCATCGTCTTGCAACGACCACGAATATAGAGTGTTCTGTCGGGATCCATCACACCCATGTCGCCCGTGTGGAGCCAACCATCGTCATCGAAGATTGAGATCGTATCTTTGGTATTCTTGTAATACCCCACCATAACGTGCTCACCCTTAACGAGGATCTCGCCGGGGATATTCTGAGGATCAGGCGAATCGATCTTCACCTCGAGATGCTCTTCGATATATTTGCCACACGATCCAGCCTTAAATTCGCACACGGGCGCGAAGCTAATGAGTGGAGCACACTCGGTCATACCATAACCAATTGTGATCGGGAAGCCTATCTTCATAAGGAATGCCTCGGACTCCTGATTCATCGGAGCGCCACCAATAACAAAGATACCCACCTCGCCACCAAAGGCATCGAGCAGCTTCTTGCGGATGGTAGCATAGATCGCCGAATTGAGCAAAGGGATCTTCACGGCGAAGCTCATTGGCCCCTTCTCGAGCAGTGGCAACACCTGTTTGCGGTAGACCTTCTCGAGGATTAGCGGCACGCAACAGATAACAGTTGGGCGCACCTCGGCCATAGCTCCAAGGAGGATCTTGGCTGCGGGGATCTTACCCAAAAGTGTCACGTGACCACCCACGGCCATCTGCGTAAGGAAGTCAAAAGCACAACCATAGGCATGAGCCAAGGGGAGGAACGAAAGCACACGTCCGCCACGCTGGAAGTAGTGAACATCATTCTGCGGGTTCTTAAAATTCAAGGCTGTAAGCACATTACCCGTGAGGTTGTTGATCGTGAGGATCACACCTTTTGAGTAGCCCGTGGTACCCGAAGTATAGTTCAACAGGCAGACGTGGTCGTTGGGTAGATCGGGGTATGAAATATCCGACACATTGAAACCACGAGGGTACTTTGTGCGATAATTGCGTGTGATATCTCGCTGGAAACGAGTGAGTGACTTGCTGCCGCGTTCGAACGCTACGTCGAATTTTGTGAGCGAAATCACAGCATCCACTTTGCGGATCTGATCCTCCTCGATAGCATCCCAATAGGTGTCGCCCGCAAAGAGGAATTTACTCTCCGAGTGGTTGATGATATGGATGATATCCGAGATAGCGAAATCTTGAAGAATTGGAACGATAACCGCCCCATATGTGATTGTAGCGAGGTAGCTCAAACACCAACGTGTGTCGTTGCGACCCACCAAAGCGATTTTATCTTTTGGCTTAACACCTGCTTTTTTAAATAGAAGATGTAGCTTTGCAATCTGCTTAGCCACCTCGTAATACGAATAGCTCTCCTTACTGAAATAGTCGGTCAACGCCGACATCTCTCTATTTTCACGAAAACTCTGTTCGTAAAGCTTAATGAGATTCTCTGTTAACATATCTTAAAATAAGTTTTAGGTATCGATTATATCAATACAAATATAATAAGAAAATATTTAATTTCCAAATATTTACTTCTCGTCTTGAGCCTTAGGCGCTTTGAGATAGATTTTCGATTCGGTACCCTCCTTAAGGCGTCCGATATTCTTGCGATGTGTCACAATAAGCAACACCGCCACCACAAATGCAAATACCAACAACGGCAGATTTCCACGCGTAGAGGGCAAAAGAAGCACCACCACAGGGAAAAGACAACCGGCAATCATCGAGGCAAGCGACACATAGTGCGAGATAGCAAACACCACAAACCACGACGCAAAGCAGATCAGAAGCACAAGAGGCTGCAAAGCGGCAATCGCCCCCATCAAGGTAGCAACACCCTTGCCGCCCTTGAAGCCCGCAAAAATCGGAAAGATATGACCCAAGACAGCAACAAAAACTGCGATGATCTTAAGTAGCATAAGCCTTTGAGGGTCGACAGGCTCCAAGTAGGCCACACACCCCATCACCGCCACCGCGGCAAAGCCCTTAAGGATATCGAGAGCAAAGACCGGCAAAGCTGCCTTACGCCCCAAAACTCTAAGAACATTAGTCGAACCCGCATTCTTGCTACCATGCTCTCGCACATCAATTCCCCAGAACCGCTTGCCGATCCACACCGCATTGGGAATCGACCCGCAAAGATATGCAACTATCAAAGCTGCTGTAATATAGAGATACATCATATTGCCTTTTTAAAAAGTTAATCATGCAAAAATAAGAAAAAAAACCATAAAACTACATTTTTGGTGGTATTTTTACTTATTCGTGGATTTTTACTTTGGACTTTTTGGCATACTTTTGTCACCTTTATGCGCTTATGGATTAAGAAAATATTTGGAGACATAGTACTCAATAGGTTCCCGTGAAAACCATCCCCGTCATCCCCAGCCCCCGTCATCCCCGTGAAAACGGGAATCATAGACTCTACGAATGCTATCAACAAATTAAGATCCCCGTTTTCACGGGGATGACGGGAGGGGTTTCATTTTTCAATTTCTCCTTTTCTCTTTTCCCTTTTCTCCTTTCCCTTTTCTCTTTTCTCTTTTCTCCTTTCCCTTTTCTCTTTTCTCTTTTCTCTTTTCTCTTTTCTCTTTTCTCTTTTCCCCTTTTGCCTTTTCTCCTTTTCCCTCTCGTCATTCCCGACTCGATCGGGAATCTTAAATATTTTATAGCATAGGACTTTAAGATCCCCGTTTTCACGGGGATGACGGGAGGGGTTGTTGCGATAAGGTTCCAGCCTTCACTATAGGTAAAGAGCAAAAGCAAACAGTGATGATAGACAAGTATAAAACTTGTTTATCACCACTGTTAATAAGCTGAATAGCAAGGTTATTATGCTACTGCGCTACCGATAAGGAATGTCGCAGCAACAGTAAGGATCGCATAAAGCTCAGGGAACGCAGCGAGGATAAGGGTTTTACCCATTACATCGTGGCCATTGCCGATTGCAGCGATACCGTTAGCACAAACTTTACCTTGGAAGATCGACGAAGCTAAGTTCACGATACCCACCAAAAGGCCGATACCCAACACTGCCGCACCCTGCAAAAGTGTCATATCGGGCGAGATAAGGTTGAAGATGCTTGTAACCATAAAGAAACAAACGAAACCGTAGAGACCCTGCGATCCGGGAAGTGCCGAAAGCACCATGTAGCTACCAAAAGCGCCATCGTTTTTCTTCATTGCACCCACTGCCGACTGGCCGCAGATTGCAGTACCTACAGCAGATGCGATACCTGCCAAACCTACCATTAGGGCTACGCCTACGTAAGCCAAAATAATTGCTGTTGAATTCATAATTGAAATTGTTTTTAATTATTATTTATTTAATTGTTTTTACTTTAATGGATCGAATTTGCGCGTTGCCATCTCGAACCCGGCATTCTTGAAGAACTCCACGAATGTGAGTCGCATAGGGTGCACGAACGACGAGATGGTAGACATAAAGAGGTTGATACCGTGACCAATAAGCAGGATCACAGCAGCCCCAATGATCTGGAAGATCACACTGCCCACAGGTTGCCCCGCGATGCCTTGGTCGAGACCCGTCATTCCCAACGCTAAGCTGTTGAATACCAACGCCAAGACACCACCCGACAGACCGATCGCAAAGAGACGAATATAGCTCAGTACATCGCTCAAAAGACCAGTGATATTGTTGTAGGTATCCCACAATCCCGCGCCGAAGTTAGCAAAAACGTTCTTGTCGGGAGAGTTAAAGAATAGCATCAACACAAGCGAGACAACGACCATCGCAAGGAACGGAATCGACGAGAATCCAAACGCTGTAACACCCGCTGCCGAAAGAGCCGCCGATAACGAAGCGGAGAAGATGAGCAGGAACCATCCAAGCGAGCCCAAAGCATACTTAAATCCAAATGTACGCGAGCAAACCACAATATTCACCGCCATACCCAACAGGATCTGGAACACTCCAATCATCATCGAGATCGAGAAGAAATCTTGCTGGAAGTTAATGAACTTAAAGCCGCTAAACAGTGGCGCCGCCGAGATAGTCATACCGAAGAATGAGTTGGCAAAGAAGCCGAACAGAACCGCCGTCACACCACACAACATCGAGAGCCACGCCGCTTGGCGCATTGAGTCACCTCCCTTGAAGTAGATACCCAAGCCCGCTGCCAAGATCACCGCACCATAGCCCGCATCGCACAAACAGATAGCGAAAAAGAGCATGTAAAATGGTGCAAAGAGTGGCGTAAGGTCTAAGGTGCCATACTTAGGTAGGGCATACATATTTCCGATCATCTCGAAGATGCGCGGGAACCACATATTCTTAAGTTTCACCGGAGTATCGTCCTCGGGCGTGGGGTCACGCTTGATGTAGATCACCGAGCTATACTCCTCCAACAAAGCATCCAACTTAGCGGAGGTCTGAGCCTCAGCCCAGCCGCTCATCACAAGTAGCGATCCATCGGCAGCCTCGGTTGCCATCGAGCGCACTTTGGAGCTCTGCAACTCGCCGATCAATGCTATGCGTCCCGCCTCGAGAAGCTCGAGACCCACGGCGCACTTCGAGAAGTCGGCATTGAGCGCCACAAGCTCTGCTGCAAGTCCCTCGATAGCTTTGTTGGCTGCTGCCGAGGTCATCGCAGGGCGCTTAAGCTCCTGAGCGTCGATCATAACATCATCACCCTCGGGGCTAATCACAACGAAGTAGGAGTTGCCCTCGAAGCTACGAATTAGCTCCACGGCATAGTGTGCTACCCACTGCTCACGACCATTTTCATAGGCCGAATCATTAGCCACAAAGTAGTGCAATGCAACCCCTTGACGCTCTAACGCCTCGAGATCATCCACCGAGAATTCGCCCCATGGTGCGCTCTCTTCGGCACTCTTCTGCATCGCAGATATCTCCTGCTGGAGCTGCTGTGCACGAGCATCGGTGGTGAGGTACAATGCATAGGGGTCAACCACCGCCGCAGCATCCGCGGCAAACTCCTCGCCTTGGGCAAATGCCCTAAGAGCCGCCTCAGCCTTGGTGCGAGCCTCGATCTCGAGGATCATATCACGCTGCTCGTCCGAAGGTTCCCAACCGGTGGTGGTAAGGTCAACCAAACCCAATGCACGCACCTTGTCGATAAAGTCACCATAGGCACGTGAGTGGAGCACAAAGTCATATTTTGACATCTTAGCTATCATAACATTGCCCCCTCCCCAGCTGCTTGTTGTTTAGTTTTTACAATTTTCTGTGCCGATTTCGAGAGGTTCTCTTCATCCTCCATAAATCGTTTAATCTTACGCATAGCATCCTCATAGCCGGGAATCTGCACCTTCTCGTAGAGGTTCACCTTTTGGGTGGTCTTACGACGTGCATAATCCAACAGCTCTTGCTTGAGGCGATAGAGCTCGAATTCGAGGCTCAAACGCGCCATACGTTTAAGTAGGTCAACTCCCGCGGCAAGCCAAACGGGCGACGAGAAGAGGTCGTAGGGTTTCTCATCGTAGACAACCCCATTGAGCACCGGGGTGCGAACACCGGCGATCTTCTGCACACCAAGCTCCACGTCGGCTATGCGAAGCAGGTCGGCATCGAACTCACTCCACAGCGACGACATATAGTCGTACTGCCGCATAAGCTCGTCTAACTGCTCGCGATAGGAGGCCGCAGCATCCTTGGCTCGCTTAACCTCCGAGCGCAGAGCCGACTCCTTACTCTTGATGGTAGGCAGAGCCTTACGACGCATCTTGAGTTGCTTGTCGAGATCCCCGAGCGAGGTTTTATTATATTGAAATTTGATTGCCATAATAGCCTAAATTACTCTTTCCAATAGGTGTCGATAAGTGACTGCTTGATGGTAACCTCCTCGCGTGAGAAGTTCTCGGCGAAGAGTCTCCATGCGGTATCGAGCATCTCGTCGATCTCGACATTTACGTCGATCGAGAGTAGCTTCTCGGAGTAGTCGCGCGCGAATTTGAGCGAACGCTCGTCGTAGTCCGAGAGGTCGAAACCATTCTCCAACTTAGTCTTAGCGTTGGCAGCATCGGCAAACAGACGCACACATGCGTTCATCACCTGTGGGTGATCCTCGCGGGTCTTTTTACCGATCACAAGCTGCTTAAGGCGCGAGAGTGAGCGGAATGGATCGACGATAACCTTACCGGTGTCCGAATCGTTGCGTAGGAACAACTGACCCTCGGTGATGTAGCCCGTGTTGTCGGGAATCGCGTGGGTAATGTCGCCTCCCGAAAGAGTCGTAACGGCGATAATGGTGATCGAACCTCCGTTGGGCAGCTGCACCGCCTTCTCGTAGATCTTCGCCAAATCCGAATATAGAGAACCGGGCATAGAGTCCTTCGAGGGGATCTGATCCATACGGTTCGATACGATAGCCAAAGCATCGGCATAAAGGGTCATATCGGTAAGTAGCACCAACACCTTCTCGCCCTTATCCACTGCGAAGTACTCCGCTGCGGTGAGTGCCATATCGGGAACCAATAGTCGCTCCACGGGAGGGTTCTCGGTGGTGTTCACGAACGACACGATGCGATCCAACGCTCCTGCATTCTCAAACACGCTCTTGAAGTACAAGAAGTCGTCGTTGGTGAGTCCCATACCGCCCAAGATAATCTTGTCGGCCTTAGCACGAAGTGCCACATTGGCCATCACGGCATTGTATGGTTGGTCGGGATCGGCGAAGAATGGGATCTTCTGACCCGACACGATTGTGTTGTTGAGGTCGATACCTGCGATACCCGTAGCGATAAGCTCCGAGGGTTGAATACGGCGGAATGGGTTAACCGTAGGCCCACCGATCTCACGCTCCTCGCCCTCGATCGCCTCGCCACCCTCCAAGGGCATACCATAGGCATTGAAGAAACGACCTGCCAAGTTGTCCGACACGCGGAGCTTGGGTGGCTCACCATGGAAAACCACCTCGGAGTTAGTTGCCAAACCCTCGGTTCCGGCAAAGACCTGCAAGGTAACGTTCTCGCCCATGATCTTCACCACCTGTGCCAATTGACCACCTACGGTTGCCAACTCCTCGTTACCGACGCCGGTTGCTTTGAGGGTCACCGTAGCTTTGGTGATATTGTCAATTTTGGTATATACTTTTTGAAATGCGCTCTTTGTCATAATATTAGCTCTTTTTTAATTTAAGAAATCTTCTTGCCAATAAACTCAACAACCTGCGAGTTGTACTTCTCAAACTCCTCGCTCTGCCACTTTGAGTAGTTCATCTGGCGCAAGATATTGATCAGCGACTTGAAGAATTGTGAACACTCCTCGAAATCGGCAAATTCGAACTCCTTGTGACAAATATCGAGCACCATATTATACATATAGCGCTGACGATCCATCGGGCAGGTCGAGTCAACATCGTCGAATGCATCCTGCTGCAAGATCACAAAGTCGATAAGCTCGGACTTCCAGAAACGCTCGTGGTACTCCACGGGCACTCCATCGTCACCTAAGATATTGATCTGGTCGTTAGCCTCCTTACCGCGTTGCACCAAGGTCTTGCCCTCGTATACTTTGTCTGTCCAATTCATCTCTACCCTCTCGTCGAGGTAGCTCTTAACCTCGGGGTATTCCAAATATTTGGAGTATGAATCCAAGGGGTCGATCGCAGGATAGCGCTTCGAGTCGGCACGTCCCTGCGAAAGAGCGTAGAAGCAGCGAGCCGCTTTCTTGGTAGACTCCGTAACGGGCTCCTTGAGGTTACCTCCCGCAGGCGAAACAGTACCCAAGAAGGTCACCGAACCGCTCTCTCCGCCCACTAACTTAACCAAACCTGCACGCGAATAGAAGTTCGAGATAATAGCCGAAAGATCCATCGGGAATGCATCCTGACCGGGAAGCTCCTCCAAACGGTTCGACATCTCGCGAAGAGCCTGTGCCCAACGCGAAGTAGAGTCGGCCATAACAAGCACCTTTAGACCCATCGCGCGGTAATACTCACCAATAGTCATTCCAGTGTAGACCGAAGCCTCACGAGCTGCAACAGGCATATTCGAAGTGTTACAGATGATGATAGTACGCTCCATAAGGTTGTGCCCTGTACGAGGGTCGATAAGCTCGGGGAACTCAGCGAAGATCTCCACAACCTCGTTGGCACGCTCACCACACGCCACGATGATAATCACATCGGCCTCGGCCTGCTTAGAGATAGCGTGCTGAAGCACAGTCTTGCCCGCACCGAATGGCCCGGGGATAAATCCTGTACCACCCTCAGCTATGGGGTTAAATGTGTCGATAGCACGAACGCCGGTCTCCATCACCTTCGATGGACGTGGCTTCTCGGTATAGCTGCGCACAGCACGTTTCACTGGCCACTTCTGAACCATCGTCACTGAGTGCTCCACGCCAGCCTCGTCGATCAACACAGCCACCGTGTCGGTAACCTTATAGTCGCCTGCCGCAGCGATTGATTTGACCGTAAAGTTGCCCTGCATGGTGAAAGGCACCATAATCTTGTGCGCCACCCACTGCTCTTTAACCTCGCCTAACCATGAGGCAGCCTCAACAGAGTCGCCCACAGCTACGATTGGGGTAAAAGGCCAGCTCTGCTCGAAGTCGATTGGCTCGGTCATCGAGCCACGCTCGATGAATAGTCCCGCCATCTTCTCCAAGTCATTTTGCAAACCATCGTAGTTGCGTGAGAGCAGACCCGGAGCCAAGGTTGCCTCCAACATGTGCCCTTCGAATTCCACTTTATCACCGATTTTCAAACCTCGAGTAGAGTCAAAAACCTGAACGTAGGCTGCATCGCCCACGACTTTGATGACCTCAGCCATCACCTTGGTTTCACCACAATATACGTAACAGATCTCATTCTGACCAACAGCTCCGTCGGCCTTTACGATTACGATATTGGAGATAATACCATTTACACGTCCCGTAGTCTTCATTATTATATTTTATTGTTTATTTTATCCTTTGCACTAAGCTCTTCCATCAATCGCTCGAGCATCTGGTGACCCTTCGTGGAGTCTAACTCTGCCCATCGAGCAACGATATTGAGCTTTACTAAGTAGGCCATAACGGCGCTAAGATTGAAGTAATCGAATGTGGTGCACTCCTCGATCTCGCCCCAACGGATCGAGTCGATCTTATGCTCCTTTTCGAGGATGTTAGGCTCGTCACACACCGCCGAAATCAAGGCATCGACGTATGGTAGTTCGCCACGCAAACCAAAGTCTGCAGCCGACGAGCGGCGCAAAGCATCGGCGACGTCGCCTTCGCCCACCACAACATCGCTCACCGGAATCTGAGCAAGACGTGCCCCGATCGCAGCTGCCACGTTGCGCAGTGTACGGTCTGTCTCGCCCCACTCTCGCACGAATCGCGACGAGCTACGAGCGCACTCAGCGTAGTAAGCCTCGAATAGAGCTCGCTCAAACGAGGTGGTAGTATCGATCTGCTCGGCCTCTTCGCTCTCGGCCGATGCAAATGCACGGATCACAGTAGCCACCGAGCGTGGAGCATGGGAGGGTTCGACGAGTTCGGTTGCGATCTGCTGAGCATCTAAATTACCCAACGCATTGTGTCGCTTGCTGCCACGACGTGCTGCGGCAAGGTTCTCACAATCGTAGTAAGTATAGAGAAGTCGCACAGCTTTGGCATCGGCACCGCTGAGCTCCTCGACTATATCGCCGATGATCGCCCGAGGCTCCAACCCCTTATTCTCGCTATCGAGAGTGAGCTGCTTTAATCCTGCTACAAGGCAGTAATATTCTCTTTCGAACATAATCGCTAAGCGTTAAAAGAGCATCTTAGATAGATTTGCGCGAATATAACCACGCATCAAAGCATCGAAATCTTCGGCCGAGAAGGAGATATAGTAGCCGCCATCCTTAGCGCCCACCTTAAATCCAGAGGTAACCTGCTTAGAGTAGCCCACCTCGACACCCGCCTTAAGTAGCTCGGCTGCGCTCTTTGTGATCGCCTTGTCCAACTTAGCTTTTGCAGCCTCGGGCAGAAGCGCCTCGAGAGAGATCTTCGATGAGTCGTCACCGCTCCACGACGAAGCTACTGCCAACAACATCTCGGTGATAAATTTGGGATCCATCGCCGCAGCCTTGAGTGGCTCCTCAATCATCTTGCTCACGATAGCATTCTCCAACTCTGCTTTGATCTTAGCTACAGCCTGCTTGCCTGCCAATGCGATCTCGGTTGACGAATTCTTTTGAACCTCTTCGGCGCTGCTCTGCGCCCTTCTAAGGAGTGCTTCGGCCTCGGCCTCAGCATCAGCAATGATCTTAGCAGCCTTAGCTTTAGCGTCGCTGACCAAAACATCGGCCTCGTGACGACCCTTCTCTAAACCCTCATCATAGAGTTTTTGAGTTAAAATCTGGAGTTTGTTTTCCATAACTATTCAATATGTATTTATTATTTTGTTGATTTTCGCACACGCTTATAGCAAAGATATAAAAAAATATCTTGAATTCTTTTGTTTTTACGATTTTTTTACAAAAAGAACACAGAAACATAATAAATGGGGAGTTGTCAGATAAAATAGGAGTCAACCTCTCGTCATTCCCGATGTCATAAAAAGAAAAAGAGATCCTAACCCACACCCGTCATTCCCGATGTCATAAAAAGAAAAAGAGATCCTAACCCACACCCGTCATTCCCGATGTCATAAAAAGAAAAAGGAGATCCTAACCCACACCCGTCATTCCCGATGTCATAAAAAGAAAAAGGAGATCTTAACCCACACCCGTCATTCCCGTGAAAACGGGAATCTTAATTGTGTGACCGTTTGCGAAAAGTATAAGATTCCCGATCAAGTCGGGAATGACGCACTAACAATCAAGTCGGGAATGACGCACTAACAATCAAGTCGGAAATAATGCACTAACGATCAAGTCGGGAATAACGTAGGAAAAGTAACAATGACGTAGGAAGAAGCAACAAATACGAGGGAAGTGCCAAAAATCGCCTTATCAGAGAGCCGAGACTTAGAATGGATAGCCTACTCCGAAATTAAGCGAGGTATAATCCCAATTAAACTTGGTGATCCAGCGGCTGCCCTCGGGCAGGTTAGGGTTGTGGAGTTGAATACCCCAGTCGAAGCGCAAAACGGCAAAGGTGATATCTATGCGAATACCCAGACCTGTATTGAAGCCTAACTGCTTGTAGAAGCTATCGAAGTGGAAAATGCCATCGGGATCGTTGTAGGAGTCCTCGTTCATATACCACACATTACCCACATCGAAGAATGTAGCACCATGGATATTACCCCACAGCGGGTAGCGCAGTTCGAGGTTAGCCTCTAACTTGACGTCGCCCACCTTGTTGGGATAGTCACTGCTGCTATCCGTATCGTCCGAGAGAGTCGAGCCGGGCCCGAGGGTTCGCGGAGACCATCCTCGCATACTGTTACTACCTCCCGTATAGAATAGACGGTCGAAAGGCAGCGAGAGGGAGTTGCCATAGGCCAAACCCACTCCCGAGTACCAGCGTGCTGCGATAGCTGTTACCTCGCCTAACATCACCTTGCGGCTTAAACTAACATCGCTACGCACATACTGCGCATAGGGGATTCCGAAGATGTGGTATGTGTCGCCATCCGAGGGGGTATCGAAAGCTTTCTCGAGGGCATCGACCAAGTTACCCGAACTCTCGAAGTTGCAGATAAAGGTAGTAGAGGAGTTCGAGGAGTTGCTGCCTTGGCTATTGTAGGCGTAGCCCAAAGATAGTCCCGCCACCAATTGTGTCTCAAAACTCTGCTCGAGATAGTCGTTGTTAAGACTCTCATAGAAGTCGCTATCAAGGCTATGAATATCGATCAAGTCGATATTTATGGGGCGTACAACATAGCTCGATTTACCACTGCGCGAGCGCCATGAGTAGTCCCACGAGGTTCCCACCAAGGTGCGAGTATAATATGGTCGATCTTGGTAGCTTGTCGAGACCTCTAAATTAGTTTTTGGCTGCGAAACATTGGGAAAACTGGAACCAAAGACCGGAAGGATAAATCGAGGAAAAGAGAGACCCGTGGTGAGTCCAACCTCTGTCGCGCGACGCTTAGTGGCATCTTCCGACTTATAATATTCATAACCCGTAGTCAATGCTATGTTAAATGCCTCGGCACCGCGGAAGATATTACGGTTTTGATATCCGGCAGTGGCCGAGAGACCATAGAAGCTCGAGGTGGAGCTGGCCTCGGCCTCCAACTTAACGCTCTGATTGAGCGCCGGGGTACAGAGGATATTGCAATTCAGATAGCTCGTGGGCGAGCTGGTGAGCAGCGTGCTGTCGATCTTGATGTTGCGCCCAAAACGCATTGAGTCGATATTGACACTGCTCTGGTCAGTCTCTTCGAATAGCACCTTGGCACTCTTGAAATAGCCGGTCGAGATAAGATTCTTGTAGGTCTCCTCGACAAGTGCCGAGTTGAAATAGGTGTTGGGATAGATCGGCACCGCTTGGCGCAGAACCTTCTCACGCACATTGGCACGCTCCCCCTCATAGACTATACCAAGACCTCTAAAGTAAGTTGTGTCGACTTTGCTTAGGTAGGCCGTATCGGTCATAATCACCGTTGGATCGAAGTCTGGGGCGATATTGATGGCATTGATACTAAAACGAGTGTTGTCACCCATGATTGGTGCTCCCTGCTGATCATAGCCCAAGAGTTGTTGTTTGATGATAGTGGTTAGTGCCACGCGCTTGTCGCCCATCAGGGTGTCGGCCAAGAACTCCACATTGTTAATCGAGAAGCTATAGTAGCCCCTTTGGCGCAGCGCAGAGGCGATACGCTCACGCTCACGGTTCAGAGTGGTCGCATTAAATAGCGAGCCCACCTTGACAAGCGAGGAGGTCGAATCGCGCAGCACCAACTTCTCGACCATCGTATCGCGGAAGATATAGTTGTGACTCTCGACAATATAAGGTGCACCCTGCTCGACGCTATAGGCTACGATAGCCCTGCGGCGGCGTGTGGTGTCGACATCGAAGTGCGACCGCGAGGAGTAGTAGCCTTGGGAGTCGAGATAAGTCTTGATATTCGCAGTGCTGCTCAGAGCAAGTATCTCATCGTAGTAGATTGGTGCCTGACCCACCTTACGCTTGAAATTATTCCAGCCATTCTCCTTTTCGGGGTTGGCTAAATTGTAGACCCAGACATAGAAATTGGTACCTAAGAAGCGCTTATTTGGAGTTTGGCTCACGTAGCTCTCCAACTCGTAGGATGGTATGCGCTCACCTTTATCCGCAGCTTTATCCTCGATGATATCGATGCGCTGCAAGAAGTAGGAACCCTCGGGGGTGTGACGCGTTACACCACACGAAAGTGCGATGAAAAGCGCCATTATAGCGAGGATACCACGGTTTAATCTGCTGCGCATAGCTCTATAGGTAGTCGGTTATTGGTTAAAAAATCCCTGTTTCTTAAGTAGCTCGAAGTAGCTCTTCGAGAATGTAACGTTATCTTTGGCTGTATAGCGTCTTTGGGTGAATATTTTTGCTAAGTTTGGCAACTGGTTCTCCTCCAACAGCGCTGCGGTCTGGGCTGATGCCTCGCGCTCAGCCCACGCTGCCTCGATGCGCTCGGCGGTCGAGGGGGTGTAACGCTCAAAGTGTACCACCGCCTCTAACGGCAGACGATCGGTGAGAGGAGGATTCTCGGCGGGATAACCCATAGCGATCGAAGTGATGGGGATCACACCCGCGGGAAGCTCCAAAAGGTCGATAATAGCCTCGGCAGTGTAGAGCGTAGTGCCCAACACACAGATACCAATACCTGCAGCCTCGGCCTCCAATGTCAAATTTTGTGCCGCCATGAGTGCATCAATGGCTCCATTGAGGAACCAGATAAAATTATCGTATCCGGGCTCAGCATCGCGCAGACGGCACCACTCGCTAAAGCGGCTCACATCGGCACAAACGGTCACCACGCAGGGTGCATTCATTCGCTCGACCTGCCCAAAGTGCAGGGGCGAGAGTCGACGCAACATCTCCGTATCGCGGTTCACAACAAGGCTATAGTTCTGCATATTGCCACATGTCGAGGCTCTTGAGGCGGCCAACAATATCTCACGAAGAGTTTCATCGGTGATTGGTCTCGACTCGAAGCTACGGATTGAGCGGTGCTCTCTAATCTCTTTTATCATCTTTACGCTAATTATTTTAAAGTTTCTACGAAGTTCGCCCACGCCTCACGCTCCGCCACAATTGGCTCCACCTCGAGGATCTCGCCTTGGTCGTTGAGCAGACCGCGAGAGTCGAATGTGGCGTTGCCAGTGAGCTTAGTTTTGAGCGAGGGGGTAAGCGAGGTTGTACAGTAGACCATGCCACCACGATTGCTCACCGCCACTGCTCGCTCATCACGACAAAGCCCCAAGAGGATCGAGGCAGTGCACGAGGCGGTCATAGCGGTACCACACGAGGGGGTTATCCCCACTCCGCGCTCGTAGGTCGCAACGAATATCTGCTGCTCGCCTACATATTTTATCATGCTCACGTTGACCCCGCACGGGAAGATCATCGGTAGTTTTTTGACTCTCTCGCCCAATGCTGCGAGTCTCTCCAGATCGATCTCATCGCAGATGGTCACAATATGAGGATTGCCCAAATTGAGATAGCTGAAGTAGAGCGACGCATCGAGCGCTTCGATCCTCTTGCCCACGAAACGGCTCTGGGTGAGTGTAAAATCTTTGGAGGCAGTAGCGATAGGAATATCGACGCTATATGTCTCGACCCCTGCGGCGATAGGCTGCTCGCGCTCAATGGCGTAGCGCTTGCCACCCGAGAGCATTGTGTAGCTTGGCTCGCAGATATAACGCTCGCTGGCCAAACGTGCTGCACAGCGGATCCCATTACCACACATCTCGGCCTCCGAGCCATCGGTATTAAACATGCGCATAGTATAGAGCCCGCTGCCCTTATCGAGAGTCAAGAAAAGAAGTCCATCGGTAGCACTATTCCGGCATACTTTTTGCACAAATTCAGCATTTTGCACTCCCTCCAAATCCTCTCTTACGGCATCGAGCAGCACAAAGCGGTTGCCCGAACCATGACATAATATATATTCAATATTCATATTTATCCTAAATTCTCTCCAAAAATAGAAATAAATCGCCTTATGCGCAAATTTTTTCGCCCTAAGTAGTTGATATTTCAAAAAAAAATCTATAAAATTGCATCATGAAAAAAGTGCAATAGAATAATTAAAACCTAATATTTGTATTTTTCGAACAATGAAAGCTGTAAAGAGCACCCGTTTTAACGACGATAATTTCGCGGGGGAAACACAAAAGCGTGGGACAAAACTCGCGCCAAACAAGAAAAGTGGGAAAGAGAGACACCATCTCTACCAAAGCCTCGAAGCGGATGATGATGATGACTTCGACGACTTCGACTTCAAGGAGCGCGAATCGATCCTCGACTACCTCGACGATGAAGAGGAGGAGGACTTATAATATATACCTTTAATAAATGACAGAAAAATTTTTGATGGCGGGCTCAACTCCGCTCCACCTATGCGACTCGGGTAGCGGCGAGAGCTGCATCGTGCTACTGCATGGATATCTCGAATCAATGTTGGTGTGGGACGATTTTGTGCCGCTTCTCTATAAACAAGTGCGTGTGGTAACAATAGACCTGCCCGGTCACGGGATCTCGGTAGTGGAGGGCGAATGCCACACTATGGAGTTTTTGGCCGATACCATCCACCATGCCCTCAACGAGTTAAGCATCGACAAATGCACATTGGTGGGGCACTCAATGGGTGGCTACGCAGCCTTGGCCTTTTGCGCCAAATACCCCGAGCAGCTCGACGCAGTGGTGCTGCTAAGCTCCACCCCCAATGGCGACACGGCCGAGAAGCGCGAGAATCGCGAGCGCGAAATCAAGCTAATAAAGGCCGGCAAGAAAGAGGCATTGGCTTCGGTAGCTCCCGCAGCGGGATTTGCCGAACAGAACCGCCACCGCTTAGCCCCCTACATCGACGACCTGCGCGATCAGGTGATGATAACCGAGGATGAGGGAATCGTTGCACTACTCAACGGCATGATGCAGCGCGAGGATCAAAACCAGATGCTACGTCAAAGCACAGTCAAACAACACTTTATATTCGGCGGCAAGGATGGTTACATCCCCCGCGAAGTGGCCGAAGCGATCGCCGCAGCTCACCCCCAAGCCTCAACACACTGGTTAGAGGAGTCGGGACACATGGGCTTTGTCGAACAACCTGCCACTTGCGCCGAGATACTCTTGGAGATTGCTAAATAACTTTTTACAGCTTCACCATAGCACTCACCATAGCATAGCATACATAGTACAGCATACCATAGCATAGTACAAGCATAATACAAGCATACCACAGCATACCACAGCACGTCATTCCCGTGAAAACGGGAATCTTAATCTCAGCAATATTAGTAATTTAAGATTCCCGTTTTCACGGGAATGACGTATTGTGTTGTGGAATGACGTGTTATCGAGTTGTGGAATGACGTGCCGTGTTGTGTTGTGTAATGACGTGCTATCGAGTTGTGGAATGACGTGTTGTCGAATTATGGAATGACGTGCCGTGTTGTGTTGTGTAACGACGTGCTATCGAGTCGTGCAGACGACTTATGCATTACTCTCTATTAAGATCTTTTCAACAAGAGCCCTCTAACAAGGCCAAAAAGGGGTGCGGCGCCACACTCCGAGGATATATCGGCGTAGCGGAAGTAACATTCGCCACAACTTAGATTGAAAGCGGAAGCCCGAAGTCGAGCAGTCAACCGCCTTGCCGTTATGGTTTATCGTGATCACCTTTGCGCGAACATCGGCAAAGGTACACTGCTCACATCCACGAACATTACCATCACCCATCAGGGTGATATGCGAGCCTACGATAGCCCTTACGCGGTGGATTATGTAGTGTCCATTGATCTTCACCAAAAGGATATCGCCCACATCAACGCGACGCGCACGGGAGAGCACAACGGTGTCACGCCCCCCGACAATAAAGGGGAGCATGCTATTACCCTTGGTGGGCACACACACCTCTCTGCCCTCGGCTACAAACTCTGAGGCCTCGTCCAAAAGCAGGTTATTTGCAACTATGCGGCGTGCCATTATTGATCTGCTTTAATCCCTTCGAAGCACACTTCGGCCGCCTCCCTGTTGGGCAGACAGCGCATGGTGTAACCCTTTGAATTCTTAATGATTTGCTCTACGGCATGCACCTTCGACTCCATTAGCTCCGCACTCCACTGCACACCCGAACAGCTCGTGGTGATCGAAGCGTAGTACTTAAGGGGCGAAAGCGGAACAAGGGTATTAGCCAAGGAGCGCTCAATACGGACTATTGCCCCAAGTGGTGCCGAGAGATTACGATAGCAGGGGGTCTTGCCGCTCCATGGCGAGCCATAGGCTACAACCGATCCATCGTCGTGCACACGCACCAAGGGGTGGTCGTCGTTCAAGAGCTCCGAATCGGGGAATGCCTCGAGCCACATTCGCGAATGGGTGCTCTTGCCAGTGCCGCTCTTGCCGAGGAAGAGGTAGGCGCGTCCCTCATGGATCACCGTAGAGGCATGAAGCAGAAGCGTATTGTGCTCCATACCAAACGACACGAAGCTCAAGATAAAGACATTGCTAATAGCGAGGTACTGCCCCATGGGGGTTCCACCCAACTTTACACGCACCAAGCGCTTTGCTTTGTCGACAATCAGCGAGGCGTTGATCTCATCGAGAAAAGGCATTGTGATCTGGTAGAGAAGTCCACACTCCACGCTAAAGATATCGACCTTGGGCATACCCGGCGAGCTAAGTGGTGCATCGACCAATACTGGCTCGATAATAGCATCATCAAGCTCCTCAACGATCTCCACATCGAAAAGGGTATCGTCGGTAGGCTCAATAGCAAAGGGCTCATAGGGGCTAAGTCTAAGAGCAGCGAGTTGAGCCGCCTCACCCGTGAGGCTTACATTATGGCCTGCGACCTTGTAGCAATTTCTCTTTTTCATTTTCTATTACATTTTAACCACCGAGGCGCAGAGCTGGGCTGCCGTATCGCGGTGGGTTACCATTATTAAAGTTCTATTGTTGGCGTAGTCGGCAAGACGAGCCACTAACAGCTCCTCAGTTGCGCTATCCAATGCCGAGGTGGGCTCATCGAGCAAGATCACCGCGCCACTTTGAAGCACTCCGCGGGCGATAGCTATGCGTTGCGCCTCACCCTCCGAGAGCCCTGCTCCGCGCTCACCACACAACGAGTCGAGCCCCAAAGGCAGATCGTAGACAAACTCCGCAACGGCAACTTCGAGCGCCGCACGTAGCTCACAGTCGGTTGCCGTAGGTTTGGCTAAAAGCAGGTTTTGGCGTATCGTGCCGCTCATAAGCGTATTACCCTGAGGTACATAGACAAAATTCGAGCGAGTCGAGGCGCTACACGCCACCACCTCACCGTTGCCGCTATAGAGCTCAATCGAACCATTATTGGGCTTCAAGAGTCCCAACATCAAGCGGATCAGCGTGCTCTTGCCCACGCCCGTATGTCCCACAATCACATGGAGACTATTGGGACAGAAATCATAGTTGAAGCCATCTAAGACCTTGCGCCCGCCACCATCGGCATACTCGAAGTCGAGATCGGTGGCACGCAAGCCAACCTCGCCGCTAAGGATCTCGCCCCTACCCTGCTCCTCGCACTCGAGGTCGTAGATCTCTTGGAGACGATCAATCGAGGCGGTACACTTGGCGGTAGTGGAGATCTGCGTAGCGAGCTCCACTGCGGGGCGTTGCACCTGCGCTACGAGTTGGAGAAATGCGGTGAGCATACCCACCGTCACAGCGCCACTATTGAGCCCATAGACTCCCCACGAGAGCGCCAAGAGATATCCCGCACCAAATCCAAGCTGGACTGTAGTGCGCGAAAAGAGGGTGAAGTTCACGCGGCGCATGCTCTGTGCAAGAAGCGTCGTGCTCCACTGCTGGAGGGTCTGCACCGAGGCTGCAGTGTCACCAACCGTGCTAATTATTGTGCGGTTCTGGATCTGCTCCTGCAAGTGTGACTGCAAGGAGCTATCCGTTTGTCGGATCTCCTGTGTCAAAGAGCGCATATTATATAGGTATCGCTTGCTGAGTAGCAGCGCAAAGGGCATAATCAGTGCCACCACCCACGCCAAGCGGCTATCTAACAGATAGAGAAAGCGGAACGAGGCGGCAAACTGGATCAAAGTGACAAAGATCGAAGGCAACGTAATGCAGATAGTCTCACCCAAGGTGCGACTGTCGCTTTCGATACGATTGACAAAATCGCCCGTGTGGCGCTGCTCGCGTCCACTCCACTCGCTGCGCATCACCGCATCGAATAGCTTGACGCGCTCTCGATTCATCAACTCCACAGACAAATAGCCACTCATTCGCCCACGAACGACCACTAAGAGCTGTTGAAAGAGTAGTGTTGCGGCAATAAAAATAATATAACGAGGCAAACCGGAGGTATTCTCACTACCTACCGCAAGATCAATCAGCTCCTTGGAGAGCCAGATAAAGAGCAGCGATGCCGCCACCGAAACCAGCCCCAAGAGAGTATACAGCGCGATCTGAGCTCGAAGCCCCTTGCTCGCCCTATATATCCATATTATATTATCTTGGAGTCGCATAACTACTTATGTGTAAGAGTGTAATAAGCCTCGGCAATATTTGTCTTAAGATGCTTTAATGGGGTACGGAAGAGATAGTTCATCGAATATCTGCGATCGATCGAGAATAGAAAAGCGAAGCTATTGAATAGCGAAAAGAAGTTGACCAGCTTACGCACAAAGATGTTGTAGCCCTTGCCCGTAGCATTACGATCATCGAAGTGGCCGAAGTTGCCACCCCTCCATATCTTCTCGCAAACCCTCTCCGTGCGCCAATCCTTCGAGCTATCGAAACTCACAAGGGCGCTCTGGTCGAGCCCCAAGCAGGTGGTAGCAACCCCCGCAAAGTAGCCCCATGGTCGCACAAGACCAAATCGCTTGAGATCGGCGGCAAGCTTCTCGCGATCGATCTGATCGCGGTATACACTCAAGAAGCGGCACCAGTCGCTGATTTGACGGAAGGATATTCCATAAGTACAGAAGTGATCCCAAGCGTGGTAGAAGATATATATTGCGTCGAAGTTGTAGGGTGGCAGATAGATCTCGACCCCACCAATATTTACGCGTCGTAGGTCGTCACCCTCCAAGCTCTCCACGCACCAACGCTCAAATGCTGAGGCGTTGCGTGAGATATTAGTACTCGAGATAACCTTGCGGTGGATCTCCACCGATATTCCCTCAAAATGGATATGGAAGTGCTTGAGAGACTTTGATTTCTTGTCGGTGATGCACTCATCCCACGAAGCTGCGATCTTGCAAGCCTCCTCGTATTGCTCCTTGCCCACATAGAGATCTATATCGCCACATTGTCGCACGCCCGGGTCGAGATAGTTCATCATCACACCGGCTCCCTTCAACAATACTGGGCGCTCGATGCCACCCGCCTGCAATCGCTTCGTAACTTTGTCGATCACCTGCAACTGCTTTAGCTGCATAGTGCGATTGCGGGTGGTGAGAGTATGAAGGCTCAATATAGTGGTATTGGGTAATTTCTGAGGAAGTTTATCGAGTTGAACATAGATAGAACTCAAAACCGATTGTTTCTTAGACTCTGCCACGATCGCTCCAAGGTCGATCGAACCCTCAAAGAGCTCTATCGAGGGCTCCGTACCCCATAATGTGCTGCGCAAAAGCTCCAAGAGTTGTTCTCTCACTCTCACCAAAGCATCCACTTGCCCCTTGTTGTGTGTCATAACTACTCCTCGATTAGGCCACACTCCAACCAGTTAGCAACAAGCGCCTGAGCATCTGTGAGTGCCTGAGCAGGAGTAACATCATACTCCGCGATAAGTAGTTCCGAGAGTCTGTTGGCATCGAACTCCTCGCCCTCGATGCTTCGCCAAAGATATGCCGCTGTTGGGTTAAGAGCAATTAGCTTATTGAAACTTATTTGATTCACTCCCTCGCCACTAACGACCATCTCGCCAGCAACGCTACGAAGCTTAAATCCTTCGATAATTTTCATAATATGGACTATTTATATTTTTAATAGTACAAAGATAGTTTTTTTTGGTTTAAAATCAAAAAAGTAGTGTTGTAAGCTTGGCAAAAAGATAAAAAATCATACGCAATACCAAATACGTTCATTGCCGCCCATACTCTACCACGTCACCCCCGACTCACACCACCACTACGTCACTCACGGCTCCACCTACCACGTCATTCCCGTGAAAACGGGAATCTTAATTCACATACATTGCGCTTGTATAAGATTCCCGATCGAGTCGGGAATGACGTGGTGATGTGAGTCGGGAATGACGTAGTAGTGGTGTGAGTCGGAATGACGTGGTGGTGGTGCGAGTCGGGAATGACGTGATGATGGAGTCGGGAACCTTAATTCCTTTTCGGGAATCTTAATTCCTTTACAATACTGCTTTTGCGTAAGCCCCCCGATTCACGAGTATAACGAAAAAAGTTAGGAGTTATTAAAAACTGCTCCTCGCAACTCCTAACTCCTAACTTAAAACTCCTAACTTAAAATCTACTCTACTCCTCGCTATTGAGTTTGATCTGCAACTCTACCGATGCTTCGTGGATGGTTTGAAGCACCTCCTGCACGAATTCGCGATCGAGGCCTAAGGCGTCGGCTTGAGCTCCACGCTTCTCCATGATCTCGTCGTAGCGGGCTGCTTGGAGGATTGGCATATCATGCTCCTTTTTGTAGATTCCCACCGAGTGTGAGAGCTTCATACGCTTAGCCAAGAGTTCGAGAAGTGAGTTATCCACCTCGTCGATCTCACGACGCAAGTCGCTTAGATCTTGAGTCGAGACCGACTTGTCGCGGATCACAATACGCTTCAATACATCGCCAAGATCGCAAGGGGTGAGCTGCTGTGCTGCATCGCTCCACGCCTCGTCGGGGTTGCAGTGCGACTCGATCATCACACCACTGAAGCCCAAGTCCATAGCCTGCTGGGTGATAGGCTCGACCATCGAGCGCTTTCCGCCCATATGGCTTGGATCGCAGATGATCGGCATATTGGGGTATTGGCGGTGCAGCTCAATTGGAATAGACCAGATCGGCTGGTTGCGATAGATGCTATCGCCATAGCTCGAGAATCCACGGTGGATGGCACCAAGGCGAGTGATGCCGGCATTGCGCAAGCGCTGCATAGCACCCATCCAAAGGTCGAGGTCGGGACTAACCGGGTTCTTCACAAGTACGGGGATGTCGACACCCTTGAGTGCATCGGCAATATCCTGCATCGCGAAGGGATTAGCCGAGGTGCGAGCACCGATCCAGATCATGTCGATCTTCGCATCGAGCGCTTGGCGCACATGCTCGGGGGTTGCTACCTCCACCGAGATAAGCATGCCGGTCTCACGGCGCACACGCTGCATCCACTCGAGGCCTAATTTGCCGACACCCTCGAACCCACCGGGCTTGGTGCGAGGCTTCCACACGCCTGCTCTAAAGATCTTTACACCTAACTTGTGTAGTTGGTGAGCTGTCGAAAGTAGTTGTTCTTCGGTCTCGGCACTACATGGTCCCGAGATAATGATAGGGCGTTGAAGCTCTACATTTGGGATGAAATCTGGATTTAGGTTTCTCATGATACTCTATTTTTAAATTTTGTTATTCAGCTATATTTATCTGGGGTGAGGGTGCCTCGGCATACTCGCCCAAGATTTTAAATTCGGTGATCAGCGGACGCACAGCATCGATCGATTGGTGGTAGCGCTCGTAGTTATCGAAGGTGAGATCGACATAGAAGAGATACTCCCACTCGCGACCAATGACCGGCAGCGATTGGATCTTGGTGAGGTTGATATCGTAGAACGAAAGGATCGTCAAGATCTTGGAGAGCGAGCCAGTGGAGTGAGCCAAAGAGAATTGGATCGAGGCCTTGTTGATCTTCTCGGGGCAGGTGTAGGTCGCCGCACTCTCCTTGTCGCTCAAAATGAGGAATCGGGTGAAGTTGTGGCGATTGGTCTCGATTGCGCGGTCGATGATCTCCAATCCGTAGAGCTCCGCCGCCCAAGCGCCACAAATCGCCGCATGACCCTCGAGCTGCTGCTCGGCGATCAGTTTAGCTGATTCGGCCGTATCGTCGCTCTCGACCGCCTTGATCGAGGGGTGTTTAGCAAGCCACTCGCGGCACTGCATAAGGGCTATCGGGTGGGAGTGCACCTCGCTAATCTGCTCGATCGACTGGCCGGGCAACACCGCTACCACGTGCGAAATGCGGATCTTCTGCTCGCCAATGATGCTGAGGTTACTTTCGCTCAGCAGCTCATGGTTTTGGAGCAACGAGCCGGCAATGGTATTCTCGATTGCCGCGATGCCCAACAACGATTTGTCGGCTGCCATCGTCTCGAAGAGTTTGGGGAATGTTGCGCAGGGCTCCACCCCGATCTGCTCGCCACAGAAAAAGCTGCGTGCCGCCACCTCGTGGTAGCATCCATTGACTCCTTGAATTGTAACTTTTTTCATTATCTTTTAATTTTTAAGCCATTCTCAAAAAAAATCCCGCCTTATCATAGGGCGGGATCTTTATATATTTTCAGCACTTTACTATGCACATATACTCTCCCGCCCTCTCTCTGCAAAAAAGAAGCTAAAAAAGAAGCAATAAAATCGTGAACTTAGCAAGTGGTTCATAATCATCTTAGTAATGTTGATATGGCAAAATTAATTAAAAAAATTTAATATGCAAACTTTTTTTGAAATTATTTTTTCACGATTGTAGAACATCAAAAAAAACACCTATTCCCAACTCGTAAAAACACCTCATTCCCAACTCGTAAAAAACACGTCATTCCCGACTCGTAAAAAACACGTCATTCCCGACTCGTAAAAAACACGTCATTCCCGACTCGATCGGGAATCTTAATTCTTATGCAAAATTGCAGAAAGTATAAGATTCCCGATCGAGTCGGGAATGACGTATTGGAGAGGTTATTTCGCCCCTTTTTAGCTCTATTAGCCCTACTTTACAGCGATAGCGTCGATCTCAACCAAGACCCCAAGTGGAAGCTTAGATACCTCGTAGCATACACGAGCAGGCATATCCTCGGTGAAGTATGTTGCATAGACTGCGTTCATCGCCGCAAAATCGCCAATTGAGTCGAGAAGCACAGTGGTCTTAGCGACATTCGAGAGTGAGTAGCCAGCCTCCTCGAGGATCGCTTTAAGGTTGTAGAGCGACTGACGCGTTTGCGCCTCGATGCCATCGGCAACCGATCCATCGGCGCCATTGACGGGAAGTTGACCCGAGATATAAAGTGTACCGTTTGACTCAACTGCCTGAGAGTATGGGCCTACAGCCTTAGGTGCCAAAGGCGACGTGATAATTTTTTTCATTTCTATTTTTATTTAAAAGTTTTTCGTTCTACAAAGATAACAGATTCTACCCTAATCAACAAAAAAAACAGGAGGGAATCTCACGATTGCCTCCTGCCCTCTGAGGGGTGAACCCCTCAAACTACTAACCCAAACTTAAATAAATGAAGAAACTTAGCTGTGAGTTTCAACCTCAGCAGCTGTTAGGTTAAATTGCAAAGAGTGTGCCAAAAACAAATTTCGGACTTTAATATTATATAACAAGCGAGCTTGACATATAATATTAAAGTCCGAAATCTCTGAGCGGCGAAGCTCACAAAAGGCGCAACCTACTCCTTACTCTCTAAAGCTCTCCAGAGCCAAGTAGCAAGGATAGCACCCACACAAGGCGCAGCAATAAAGAGCCACAACTGTTTGAGGGCAACGCCACCAGCGAAGAGTGCTGGGCCGAAGCTACGAGCGGGGTTCACCGAGGTTCCAGTGATCGGAATGCAGACAATATGCACCAAGATCAGCGTGAGGCCGATAGCCAAACCTGCCAACTTGGGAGCGCTATTCTCCTTGGAGGTAGCACCCAAAACCACCAATACGAAGATGCACGTAAAGACGATCTCGGCGATAAGTGCGGGGATCATATTGCCCTCGCCAAATGAGTTAGCACCAGTTCCCACATAGTACATCCCTTGCGTCAGAGCAAAGAGAATTGCCGAGCCCACGGTAGCACCGACGAACTGTGCAACCATATAAAGAGTCGCCTCACGCTCCTTGATGCGCCCCGAGAGCCACATAGCAAGGGTAATGGCGGGATTGATATGACACCCCGAGATGCCACCGATAGTGTAGGCCATAGCCACCACAGCCAAACCAAATGCGATAGCTGTAATTAGGATAGATGCTGTATTGGCACCACACGAATTAAAGACTGCTGCTCCACAGCCCATAAGCACCAACACCATTGTGCCGATTGCTTCTGCAAGAATTTTTTTGAACATAGCTTTAGGAATTAAATTTAGTGCAAGTTATAAAAAATTTCTCGAATAAAGAAAAGAGAAAAGAAAAAAGGTTAAAGGTCAAAAGTCAAAAGACAAAAGTCAAAAGACAAATGGAAACCCTTTGCGTCATTCCCGTGAAAACCCCTCTCCTTATCCCCGTGGAAACCCCTCTCCTTATTCCCATGGAAACCCCTCTCCTTATTCCCATGGAAACCCCTCTCGTCATTCCCGTGAAAACGGGAATCTTAAATTTACGTAATGTTATTAATTAAGATCCCCGTTTTCACGGGGATGACGAGGATGAGTTAAGATCCCCGCTTTCACGGGGATGACGAGGATGAGTTAAGATCCCAGTTTTCACGGGGGATGACGGGGATGAGTTAAGATCCCAGTTTTCACGGGAGATGACGTAGAGAGGGCGGGGAGAACAATCCTCGATTTTTTGGGAGGCAAATAGATTTTCAAAAAAAATTAAAAATAAATTTAGATTTTTCACGCTTATAGTTTATAACCAAAAAGTGGGTTAAACTTAAAATAATTTAGTAATTGGCTATTTTTTGAATATTTATGAAATCAAACAACCTCTACAGTAGCTCTTAGCGGGCATTTCGAGCTGCGAGGATTTAGCCTCAAATATTTGGAAACTACAACTAAAGAGCATACTTTTGTAAATTGCAACATCAGACAATTATGAAAAATAGACTTAGAAGTTCATATAGTACACAAGGCCGCAGAATGGCTGGCGCAAGAGCACTTTGGCGTGCCAACGGCATGCTTGAGGAGCAGATCGGCAAACCAATTATCGCCGTGGTAAACTCCTTTACGCAGTTTGTGCCGGGTCATGCACACCTCCACCAGATTGGCCAAGAGGTCAAGGCCGAGATCGAGAAATTGGGCTGCTTCGCTGCCGAGTTCAACACTATCGCCATCGACGATGGTATCGCAATGGGGCACGATGGAATGTTATATTCGCTGCCCTCACGTGACCTTATCGCCGACAGCGTAGAGTATATGGTCAATGCCCACAAAGCCGATGCGATGATCTGCATCAGCAACTGCGACAAGATCACTCCGGGCATGCTTATGGCCTCGATGCGTCTGAATATCCCCACCATTTTTGTCTCGGGAGGCCCCATGGAGGCGGGCAACCTCGATGGGCGTCCGCTCGATTTGATTGACGCTATGATCGATGCTGCCGATGATTCGATCTCCGACGATCAGATCACCGCAATCGAGCGCTCGGCATGTCCCACATGTGGCTCATGCTCGGGAATGTTTACCGCCAACTCGATGAATAGCCTCAACGAGGCGATCGGAATGGCGCTTATCGGAAATGGAACCTTGGTGGCGACTCACGCCGAGCGCCGCCGACTCTTCGAGCACGCTGCACGCCAAATCGTCGAGAATACATATAGCTACTACCGCGATGGCAACGAGGGGGTACTACCTCGCTCTGTGGCCACTCGATCGGCATTTCTCAATGCTATGACCTTGGATATCGCCATGGGCGGTTCTACCAATACGGTGCTTCACCTCTTAGCTGTGGCACACGAGGCGGGTGTGGAGTTCTCGATGCACGATATCGACTCGCTGTCGCGCCGCACGCCTGTGTTGTGCAAGGTGGCTCCCTCGTCGAAGTACCATATGCAGGATGTTCACCGCGCCGGAGGTATCATCTCGATCATGGGCGAATTGGCCGAAAAGGGGCTTGTAGACACCTCGACACTTCGTGTGGATGGGCTCTCGCTCAGCGAAGCAATAGCGCAATATTCGCTATGCAGCAGCGAGATATCGACCACCGCCAAGGAGCTTTGGCACGCAGCACCTGCCAACCGTTTCAACTTAAAGTTAGGCGATCAGAATGCACGCTACGACATGCTCGACACCGACCGCAAGCAGGGTTGCATCCGCTCGGTGGATAGCGCCTATGCTGCCGATGGTGGCTTGGCTATATTATATGGTAACATTGCCGCCGATGGCTGCGTGGTTAAGACTGCCGGCGTCGACGAAAATATACTACTTTTCAATGGCTCGGCCAAGGTCTACGAGTCGCAGGATGATGCCTGCGAGGCGATCCTGCAAGGCGAGGTCGAGAGTGGCGATGTAGTGGTGATCCTCTACGAGGGCCCCAAGGGTGGCCCCGGAATGCAGGAGATGCTCTACCCCACCTCCTACATCAAGTCGCGCCACTTAGGCAAAGAGTGCGCCCTCGTCACCGATGGTCGCTTCTCGGGTGGCACCTCGGGGCTTTCGATCGGCCATATCTCGCCCGAGGCGGCAGCGGGTGGAGCCGTGGGATTACTGCGCAGTGGCGATAGGATCGAAATCGACATCCCCCACCGCACGATCAATGTAGCGCTGAGCGACGAGGAGCTATCAGCACGCCACAAGGAGGAGCTACAACGAGGCGAAAAGGCATTCACCCCCCACAAGCGCCAACGCGAGATCTCGACAGCACTGAAGATTTACGCTGCGATGGTTAGCTCGGCCGACAAGGGAGCAGTAAGAATTATTGAATAAAATGTAAAACACTATGCAGAAGAAGATAAGCGGATCAGAGATCCTTATGCGAACTCTCAAGGAGGAGGGTGTTGATACTATATATGGCTACCCGGGTGGAGCCATCATGCCGGTGTTCGATGCACTATACAGCTACCGCGCGTCGCTCAACCATATCTTGGTGCGCCACGAGCAGGGTGCTACGCATGCCGCACAAGGCTATTCGCGCGTGTCGGGTAAGACCGGCGTGGTGATAGTCACTTCGGGCCCTGCGGCGACCAACATCGTCACAGGATTAGCCGATGCGATGATGGATAGCACACCGATGGTGGTGATCGCCGGTCAAGTTATCTCGCCACTATTAGGCACCGATGCCTTCCAAGAGATCGACGTGATGGGTGTGACCCAAGCGGTGACCAAGTGGAGCTACCAGATCCGCAGAGTGGAGGATATAAGCTGGGCTGTGGCTCAGGCGTTCTACATCGCCAATAGCGGTCGCCCGGGCCCCGTGATGCTCGACTTGACCAAGGATGCGCAGGTGGCGATGTGCGAATACGAATATAAGAAATGTGCCTTTATACGCAGCTACAACCCCGATCCCGAGCCAATTGCCTCGCAGATCGAGCGTGCTGCCGAGATGATCAATGCCGCCAAAAAACCGCTTTTGATAGTTGGTCAAGGCGTGGTCTTGGCAGGTGCCGAGCAGCAGCTACGTGAGCTAATCGAGAAGGCAGATATCCCCGTGGGAATGACCCTAATGGGGCTCTCGGCACTTCCGACCGACCATCCGCTCAATATGGGAATGGTGGGTATGCATGGCCATGTGGCACCCAACATCAAGACCAATGAGTGCGATCTGCTTATAGCCGTTGGTATGCGCTTCGACGATCGCGTAACGTGCAACCTCTCGAAGTATGCGCGCCAAGCCAAGATAATCCACTTCGATATCGACCCCTCGGAGTTCAACAAGAATGTCGAGGTCGACCTCAAGGTATTGGGCAACGCCAACCGAACAATCGAAGCGGTGAGCGCAAAGGTCAAAAAGGCATCGCACAAGGCGTGGGTAGAGAGCTTCGCTGAGTGCCGCAAGGTCGAGGAGGAGAAGGTGATCCGCCCCGAGGTCTACCCCACCCAAGGGGAGCTCAATATGGGCGAGGTGATCCGCCGCATCTCCGAGGCCACCGACAACAAAGCGGTGTTGGTGACCGACGTAGGGCAAAACCAGATGCATGGCGCACGCTACTTTAACTTCACTGAGAGCCGCAGCATGGTCACCTCGGGTGGTCTGGGCACAATGGGCTTTGGACTCCCCGCAGCGATTGGTGCCAAGATGGGTGCTCCCGAGCGTGAGGTGTGTCTATTTGTGGGCGATGGCGGTATTCAGATGACTATCGAGGAGTTGGGCACAATTATGCAGTATGGCATAGCGGTTAAGATCATCGTGCTCAACAACAACTTCCTCGGCATGGTGCGCCAATGGCAGGAGCTATTCTTCGAGGCTCGCTATTCCGAGACCCCAATGCTCAATCCCAATTTTGTGGCACTCGCCGCAGCCTATAACATCGCCGGACGTGACGTGACGTGCCGCGAGGAGTTAGACGAGGCGATCGGCGAGATGATCTCATGCAAGGGCGCCTACCTACTCAATGTCAATGTCTGCGAGCAGGGCATGGTATTCCCGATGATCCCCGCAGGCGATGGCGTGAGTGATATTATGCTTAATAGCAACGAAAAATATTAGAGCTATGGAGAGTAAAAATCTATATACCATTACGATATACACCGAGAATCAGGTGGGTCTATTGAGCCAAATTGCGCTTATGTTCACCCGCCGCAAGCTCAATATCGAGAACCTATCGGTGTCGGCTTCGGCCGAGCCGGGAGTGCATAAATTCACCATCCTCTTGGAGTGCAGCGAGCGCAGCGTGAAGAATGTGGTGAGCCAGATCGACAAGCGTGTCGATGTGATCCGCGCATTCTACTATTTAGATTGCGATATCTTCACTCAGGAGATCGCCCTCTACAAGGTCTCGACACCGGTGTTGATGTCCAAGGGTGGCGTAAGCGAGATTGTCAACCGCTTCTCGGTGCGCATCCTCGAGTTCAACGAGGCATACACCATCATCGAGAAGAGCGGATCGCGCGAGAAGATCCAGATGCTCTACGACGAGCTGAGCGACTACAACATGTTGCAATTCTCTCGCTCGGGACGTGTCTCCATCACTCGATCCAAGGTCGAGGAGGTGAGCCTATTCCTCGAGGAGCAAGAGGCAAGAAGAGTAAAAAACGAATAATATTATTAATACACAAAAACCAAATTAAGTATGGCAGTTATGAATTTTGGCGGCGTAGACGAGAATGTAGTTACCCGCGACGAGTTTCCATTGGAGAAGGCAAGAGAGGTTCTTAAAGATGAGACAATAGCGATTATTGGATATGGCGTGCAGGGCCCCGGCCAGAGCCTCAACCTCCGTGACAATGGTTTCAATGTGATCATCGGACAGCGCAAAGAGAGCAAGACTTGGGACAAGGCTATCGCCGACGGATGGGTTCCCGGCGAGACACTCTTCGAGATCGAGGAGGCGTGCGAGCGTGGAACAATTATCCAATATCTACTCTCCGATGCAGCTCAGATCGCTGTGTGGCCAACGGTCAAGAAGCACCTTACACCCGGCAAAGCACTCTACTTCTCGCACGGATTCGCTATCACATACAAGGAGCGCACAAATATTGTCCCTCCCGCTGACGTCGACGTGATCTTGGTAGCTCCAAAGGGCTCGGGCACCTCACTTCGCACGATGTTCCTCCAAGGCCGTGGTCTGAACTCGAGCTACGCAATCTTCCAAGATGCTACCGGCAAAGCTTTCGAGCGTGTGGTAGCGTTGGGAATTGGCGTTGGATCGGGATATCTCTTCGAGACAACATTCAAACGTGAGGTTTACTCCGACCTAACCGGTGAGCGTGGAACACTTATGGGAGCTATCCAAGGTATCTTGGCTGCTCAATATGAGGTGCTTCGCGAGAATGGACACACCCCATCTGAGGCATTCAACGAGACTGTCGAGGAGCTTACACAATCGCTTATGCCTCTATTCGCCGAGAAGGGAATGGACTGGATGTATGCTAACTGTTCGACTACCGCACAGCGCGGAGCATTGGACTGGTGTGGCAAATTCAAGGATGCAAGCAAACCTGTATTCGCTGAGCTCTACGCCGAGGTAGCATGTGGAAACGAGGCTCAACGCTCGATCGACACCAACAGCAAGGAGGATTACCGCGAGGGTCTCGAGGAGGAGCTTCGTGAGCTTCGTGAGAGCGAGATGTGGCAGACCGGCGCCGTAGTTCGTAAACTTCGACCCGAGAACAACTAAGGTTTCCCCTTAAACTCGAACAACTTCAGTCGATAATAATTAATCGCTAATAGATTAATTATTATCGACGTTTTTATTTATCATTACAAAAAAATTATTATCTTTGCTTCGCTAATCCAAAATGCAAATGCTATGGCACAGAGTCAATACAAATTATTAGAAGTAAATTCAAAGGCTACCGAGGCGGAATTCTTTGCGTTGGTGCACAAACTTTACGCAGGTGACCCCATGTGGATCTGCCCAATTGAGGCTACCATTCGCGGAATATTCAACCCCCAAAAGAACAAATTATTCAACGGTGGCGCCGCAATCCGCTGGATCGCAGTAGACGACAAGGGCGAGACCGTGGGACGTATAGCAGCATTCTACAACCGCGAGAAGGCCGAGATCGAGAGCCAACTTACGGGTGGTTGCGGCTTCTTCGAGACTATCGACAACTATGCTGTGGCGGAGCTTCTATTCGATGCTGCACGCGATTGGCTCAAGTCTCAAGGAATGGAGGCGATGGATGGCCCGATTAACTTCGGACAGCGCGACTCTTGGTGGGGCGTATTGGTCGAAGGATTCGACTACGAGCCACTATTCGAGAACCCCTACAACCCGCCATACTATCAAGCTCTCTTCGAGCAGTATGGATTCAAAGATTATTTCCAACAATACTCATATATCTGGAATGTTGACGACCACGACCTCAGCCCCAAGATCCACGCTCGTGCAGCGCGCCTTGCCGAGACTCCGGGTTACTCATTCCGCCATGTCGAGAAGCATGAGTTAGATGGTGCCGCCGAGACCTTCCGCACCATCTACAACAAGGCGTGGAGCATGTTCTCCGGCGTGAAGCCAATGGAGGCTGCCGAGGCTAAGGCGATTATGAATAGCCTCAAACCTATTGTCGATGTGGAGATACTCTACTTCGCATATTTTGAGGAGCAGCCGATCGGATTCTTTATCATGGTGCCCGACCTCAACAAGGTACTCAAACAGTTTAACGGTAAATTTGGAGTATTCCAGAAGCTCAAATTCCTATGGGATCTCAAAGTGCGCCGCACCTGCGACCGTATCTTCGGTATGATCTTCGCGATCACCCCCGAGTTCCAAGGGCGTGGTGTGGAGTCGGGCTTGATGTCGACGATCACCAACGAATATCTCCATTCGCCAAAGAACCGCTACAAATCGTTGGAGCTCGCTTGGATGGGCGACTTCAACCCCGTGATGAACCATATGATTGTTAAGTACGTTTGCGCAACACGCCACAAACGTCACATCACATATCGCTACCTCTTCGATCGCGAAAAGGAGTTCGAGAGATGTCCTCAGCTCAAATTGCGCCGTCGCGGAGAATTATAAAATCTCTATCTTCAATGAAAACCACACCATTTACACCCTTTCACATCGAGGCTGGCGCCAAGATGGCAGAGTTCGCAGGCTACAATATGCCTATCGAATTCACAGGTATCAACAATGAGCACCTCGCAGTAAGGCAGGGCGCAGGAGTATTCGACGTTAGCCACATGGGCGAGATCTGGGTCAAGGGCGAGAATGCCCTCAGCCTACTTCAACGGATCACCTCCAACGATGTATCGAAGCTCTACGATGGCAAAGTGCAGTACACGGCGATGCCCAATGGCCGTGGTGGAATTGTTGACGACATATTGGTATACCGCATCGACGCTGTGACCTATATGCTATGTGTCAACGCCTCTAACATCGAGAAGGATTGGGCGCATATCGTGGAGCAAGGCAAGGCCTTCGGGATGGAGGCAGGACGCGAGCTCTACAACGCCTCGGATGAGATATGCCAGTTGGCGATCCAAGGGCCCAAGGCACTCGAGATTGTAGCGCAGCTCTGCGATGATTCGATCCTCGAGATGCCCTACTACACCTTCCGCAAGATGGAGGTGGCAGGATGCTCGGCTATCCTCTCGATCACTGGCTACACCGGCTCGGGTGGCTGCGAGATCTATATCGACAATGCCGATGGCGCCAAACTTTGGCAAGCCCTTTGGGCTGTGGGAGCTGAGGCTGGATTGCAGAATATTGGCCTTGGTGCACGCGACACTCTTCGCCTCGAAGCGGGATTCTGCCTCTATGGTAATGATATCGACGACACCACTTCGCCTATCGAAGCGGGATTAGGGTGGATCACCAAATTCGCCGAGGGCAAGGAGTTTATCGACCGCGAGAAGATGGAGGCACTCAAGGCGGGCGCCTGCACACGCAAGTTAGTCGGATTCAAACTTTTGGGGCGCGGAATACCTCGCCACGGATACTCAATAGCCTCGCCCGCAGGTGAGGTGATAGGTGAGGTGACCTCGGGCACAATGTCGCCATGCCTCAAAGAGGGCATCGGAATGGGCTACGTGCCAACCGCGTACGCTGCCGTAGGTAGCAAGATCGCCATAGTCATCCGCGAACGCCTTATGGAGGCCGAGGTGGTTAAGCTGCCTTTTGTTGCGCTTTAAGCTGTTACTGCTTTAAGACTGCCCGGCAAACTCCTCTTTGAGACTGCCTCCGGCAACACTCCCCCTTTGAGACTGCCTCCGGCGAGTTTCCCCTTTGAGACTGCCTCCGGCGGGCGGGGATTGCACCCCCGCGGGTGCGTACTTTTTCTTGCAGTTTTGGGCTTTTCGCTTTGCTCAAAGTTTAAATAGTCTATATTTTTATGTTCCAAGCAAGCTTGAACAGAAAAATATAGACTATTTAAATTTTCAAACACCTTTGGTGTTTGACCCAAAACTGAGGTTACCTCTAATTTTCGAAATCACTTTATATTACGTCATTCCCAACTCGATCGTGAATCTTATGCTTTTTGCAATGTATGTGAATTAAGATTCCCGTTTTCACGGGAATGACGTGGTGGTGTGTGAGTCGGGAATGACGTGGTGGTGTGTGAGTCGGGAATGATGTGGTGGAGTGTGAGTCGAGAATGATGTGATGGAGGTGGATAACGTGTCGGGAAAGGGTGAATGACATGGTGGTAATAAAAAGTTTTTCACACCTTTCCAACCTAATTTGCGATCAAAATTTGTGGTATTATTTTTTTTCACTATATTTGTACCACTCAAATGGAGTATTCTTCTAAGGAAGATAGATCACCTCTATTGATAGGGCCTATAGCTCAGTTGGTTAGAGCAGCGGACTCATAATCCGAAGGTCGTGGGATCATGCCCCTCTGGGCCCACCAGCAAAAGACTCGCTTTATAGGCGAGTCTTTTTTATGGATCAATCCAAAATAAGCTTGATAGGCGGCGATTACTCCTTCACGAAACGATTTACAACCATCGCGATAGCGCCATCGCCGGTGACGTTGCCGGCCGTGCCGAAGCTATCCATCGCGATATAGAGGGCGATCATCAGCCCCAACTGCGTCTCGCTAAAGCCAAGCAGGGAGGTGAGCAGCGCAAGGGCAGCCATGATAGCGCCGCCGGGAACTCCGGGGGCTGCGACCATCGTGATACCTAACATTAAGATATAGGAGGTATAGAGCTCCAAGTCGATCGGCATGCCGGTGCTCCAAGCTATCGCCAAGGTGCAAGCGACGATCTTGAGGATGCTACCCGAAAGGTGGATCGTGGCACAGAGAGGCACCACAAATTCGGCGATATCATCACGCACACCATTAAGCTTGGTCTGTGCAAGGGTCACAGGAATTGTGGCCGCCGAGGATTGAGTGCCGAGCGCTGTGAGGTATGCTGGCAGCATCGTCACAAGGGCTCGCAGCGGATTGCGACCCGCGACGGCTCCAGCCAAGCAGAACTGAATCAGCAGCAGGGCAATATGCATTGCAAAGATAAGCAGGATAACCTTAATAAAGAGCCCCAAGACCATTGCCACCTCGCCCTCGACTCCCAATTTGAGGAAGATTCCGAAGATATAGAGAGGCAGCAGCGGGATGATCGACTTCTCGATGATGATCATCACCAAATCCTTGAACTCCTTGATTGTCGCGGCGATAGTCTGCCCACGCCCCTTGCAGTTTGCCAGCGTGAGTCCCAAGACAAAAGCCAAGACCAGAGCCGAGGTAACCGAGAGCAGCGCCGGCATCTCGACTGTGAAGTAGGGAGCAACAGCACTCTTACCTGCCACATCAATTGCCGCAAGCGACTCGCCTTGCAAGAGCGAGGGGAAGGTGAGCGTCGAAACGAAATAGGAGAGGTAGCCCGAGAAGATGGTGCTGCCGTATGCTAAGAGCGCAGTGAAGATCAACAGACGCCCTGCACGACCACCCAAATCGCCAATGCTCGGAGCGACCAAACCCAAGATAATAAGCGGGATAACGAAGCCCAAATAGTTACTAAAAAGCGAATTGATAGTCTCGAAACACCTCGCAATACCCAATGGCATAAAAAGCGAGCAGGCTACTCCTAAGATGATCGCTAAGATCACCTTTGGGAGTAGCCCTATCTTTTTGCCGCTAAGCATAGTTTATTTTGCTGCGACGATCCAATCGCCATATTCAGCCTTGAAGTCCTCATAACGAGGGCTGCATGGTGGCACCAAGATCTTGATTTCGTCCTCGCAGTTCGAGAAGATATCTTTGCCAATATTAACTACTGAGCTTGGAATAGCGATCTCCATCAAGCTCTCGCAGCCGTGGAATGCATTAAACTCAATTGTGTGAACCGAGCTTGGGATACGAACCGAGGTAAGCTCATCACAACCATAGAAGCAGTTGTCGGGGATAATTTCAACGCCTTGAGGAATCACAATCGATGTGATACCATCGCAGCTGTAGAATGCCTTAGAGCCGATCACCTGTACTGTTGCAGGGATAGATACCGAAATCAAATCGTCGCAATTCTCAAATGCATTGGGAGCAATTGCGGTGTAACCCTCCTCGATAACCAACTCAATGGGCGAGCCCATTTTGATATAGGTGTCATTCGAGAAGATCTTCTCAGTTGGAGCTTGCGAGCAAGATGCAAATGTGATAAGCGCAGCTGCTGCCACGAGGAAAGATTGAGTAAATTTGTTTTTCATTGTTGGTTGTTTAAAGGTTAATATTTCTATTTGCAAATATAGAAAATAAAAATTGGTTAACCAAAAATTAATCGCCTAAAATTTCACATTGTAAACCAAGTGCTCCACCCCATGCAGGTAGTTGCGCTTGCGGTACTTTGGCGAATAGACATAGCAGTCGATAGTAAATACGCAATTAGTCTGCTCATCTATAGTCGAATAGCTCACATAGGGGCCACCCATAAAGTCACCAACGACATCCCACAACCCGCGCATCTCGATCCAGAGGCGACCCTCGATGCGAATAGGGCGATAGATCTGCGGCACCTCGGTAAAGGTGGTCATATACGAACCGTTGGAGGGGCCCGGGATGCGCGCCACGAAGCGATTACGCTCCTCCACTAAGTTCTCCTCCGAGAGTGAATTGATACCAAACTCGGCGGGATAGCTATAGATTGCCACACCTTGGCTTGCCACGGGAAATTCGTACGATATCCACAACATATCTTCGCTATCGGAGCGAATGGAGTATCCCTGCGGAATCTTCATCTGTACTCCGAACTTCTCGTAGATCGTCTTATCGATATGCGCCACGCTATATGTCTTGGCATACTCCACAGCACGATCGCGCTCAGCGATCTCGAAGCCACGCACAAGGCTCTCGCGATTCTCCGAGACGTAGGCGGTAGCTGCCTCTACGGTTGGTGCCTGAAGGGTCATAATCACTTGGGGGGCAGCGGTCACATCGTATCGAACAACTATCGAGGGTGTCAAGACCGATGGTTTGACGTTGACCTCCAATATATTGCGATGCTTGGCAATAATTCCCTCATAGTTATTGTTGGTCACGCGCACCACGTCGAAGTAGGGTTCCTCCTGATTGAGGTATGGGACATAGGCCGAGAGGACATTTCGAAGCGTATCACCAAGCTGCGAATCCCACTCGGGTTGGTTACAGATCACCACCACCTCGTAGGGCGAACCTTGCGACGTTGGCTTACCCGTAGAGACACTCTTAAAGGCATCGCACGCAGCAAAAAGCACCAAGGCAGCAAGGGCAACAACAATTGATTTTAGATTTTTCATAGAGGCACGAATTTGATTTATTTGCAAATATACATTTTTTTCGACAATAATTATTAAATTTGCACAACTATATTTAAAGCAAACAGCGTTATGCGATTCACGGCACCAAAAATTATACGTCGCCTGATGCCCAACCTTATTTGGGAGATCGAGGACAATGAGGGGGTCTTTCTCACCTTCGACGATGGCCCCACCCCCGGTGTCACCGAGTGGATCCTATCGACTCTGGACAAGTACGATGCCAAAGCTACATTTTTCGTCTTGGGAAAGAATGTCGAGATGTATCCCGACCTCTACCAACTGATCCTCGATCGCGGCCACAGGGTCGGCAACCACACATATTCCCACCAGAAGGGTTGGAACATGTCGCTCGAGCGCTACGTAGAGGATGTCGACTTCGCCAACGATCTGCTCCACAGCGAGCTCTTCCGCCCGCCCTATGCGCAGATCACACCCTCGCAGACACGAATGCTCAGCCAACGCTACAAGCTTATAATGTGGAATGTACTCTCACGCGACTACAACCGCAAGCTCTCACCCAAGACCTGCCTGAGGAACGTCACCAAGTATCTCGAATGTGGCTCAATCGTCGTGTTCCACGATAGCGAAAAGGCATTCCGCAACCTTAGCTATGCCCTTCCTCGCACCTTGGATCGGATCAAGGAGTTGGGGCTAAGGTGCAAAGTAATCGAATAGAACAATGAAAATAATCCTCGCACAAACCGCAGCAAGCGGCGCGATATACACCCGCCAAATAGCAACTCTGCTACTCGAGAACCCCGCTATAAGCGAGGTGGCACTGATCCGCAGCCGCCACGCCGCCGAGGTTGCCACACATGAGGGGGTTGTACTACCCCATTCTGAGCGCCTGCGCGAATACTCGCCCGACGATATGTTCGCCCCCGTAGCAAGCGGCTCAGCGCGCTACGCTGCGATGATCGTCGCGCCATGCAGCGTCGGCACCGTGGGACGTATCGCCGCCGGGGTCTCCGACTCGCTGCTAACAAGAGCTGCCGATGTGATGCTCAAGGAGCGCCGCCCGCTGATTCTCTTAGTTCGCGAGAGCCCCCTATCACTCATCCACCTGCGCAATATGTGCACCGTCACCGAAGCCGGCGGAGTAGTGATGCCCGCCGCCCCCTCGTTCTACAACGGCGAGCAAAGCGTGGAGGAGCTCTGCATGACCCTCTCACGACGTGCAGTCGACATGGCCGGAGTGGAGTGCTCTCGCAAGGAGTGGGGAGGGTGAGTTATGAATAATGCATAATTCTTAATGCATAATGTATAATTCGCTACAATTCCGATCTTCTAACTTTTTTTGGTTTTCCACAAAAAAATCATATCTTTGTAGTCACTTATAAAAACATAACAACTAAAAATAAATTAAAATGGCTACTACAGCTGATATCAAAAATGGTTTGTGCATCGAGTTGGATCACAAAACCTACCAGATCGTGGAGTTTCAACACGTGAAACCGGGCAAGGGCCCCGCATTTGTGCGCACCAAACTCAAGAACTTGGAGAATGGTCGCGTTGTCGACAACACATTCTCGGCAGGTGCTAAGATCGAGATCGTGCGCATCGAGCGCCGCCCATACCAATTCACCTACGAGGATGATTTGGGTGCTCACTTTATGCACACCGAGACCTTCGAGGAGATCAACATCGAGAAGAGCCTTATCACCAACTACGACCTTATGGCCGATGGTCAGATCGTCGAGGTGATGTTCCACACCGAGAAAGAGACAGTGCTTTCGGCTGAGCTCCCCCCAATCGTCGATATGGAGGTTACCTACACCGAGCCGGGAGTCAAGGGCGACACCGCTTCGACCAACTCACTCAAACCCGCTACGGTCAACACTGGTGCTACGGTTCGCGTGCCCCTATTTATCGGCACCGGCGACAAAATCCGCGTAGACACCCGCACCCGCGAATACTACGAGCGTATCAAGTAATCTGCGTCACAACAAAACACAAAATACCCGCTGAGTACACTACTCAGCGGGTATTTTGTGTTTTGTTTATTATCTCGGTTTAGCTTTTAAAAATAGAGCCGCCAATGACCTTTGTCAAATCGTTGGCGGCTCCGCCAAACTAAACCTAAATAAACAAGCTAATCGCTTAACGCAATTTAGCTATAACGTCGAGTGCGAAGCGGCATTTCTCTGAGATTGCTGCCCAATTCTCACTCTTTATAACATCTGCGGGGAAGAGCTGAGAGCCCATTCCTACGCACATTACTCCTGCTTTGATCCACGCTGTGAGGTTCTCCTCGGTGGGCTCTACAGCGCCTGTTGCCATGATGTTCGACCATGGTAGTGGTGCCTTAACGTTCTTTACGAACGATGGGCCTCCTACGTTGCCCGCAGGGAATACCTTAGTCAAATCACAACCCAACTCCTGAGCGTATCCGATCTCGGTTACCGAACCACAACCGGGTGTGTAGGGTACCAAGTGGCGGTTACAAACCTTAGCTACCTCTGCATTGAGGTATGGGCCAACGATAAAGTTCGCGCCATACTGCATGTAGAGAGCAGCCGTAGGAGCATCGACGATCGAGCCAATTCCGAGGATCATCTCGGGGCACTCACGCTCAGCATACTTCACAAGGGCGATAAACACCTCACTTGCGAAGTCACCACGGTTGGTGAACTCAAACATACGCACGCCACCATCGTAGCACGCCTTCAAGACCTTCTTAGAGATCTCTGCATCTTTATGATAAAATACTGGAACCATGCCAGTCGCCTGTGCTGCTGCGAGCACCTGCATTTTTGTAAATCGAGCCATAAATAATTATGAATTATAAATTATCAATTATGCATTAACGCTGTACGCGTCCTGATGCATCACCACCAGCCAACGCTTCTACTTCCTCCACGCTTGCGTGGTTGAAGTCGCCATTGATAGTGTGCTTCAAAGCTGATGCTGCTACTGCGAACTCCAATGCCTCACCTTGGTTTGGTTTGGTCAAAAGACCGTGGATAACACCACCCGAGAATGAGTCGCCACCACCTACGCGGTCAACGATTGGGTTGATTTCGTAGCGCTTAGACATGTAGAACTCCTCGCCATTGTAGATCATCGCCTTCCAACCGTTGTGGGTTGCAGAGAATGACTCACGAAGCGTCGAGATAACGTACTTGAAGCCAAAGGTCTCTGCCATTTGTTTGAAGATTCCCTTGTAGCCCTCAGCGTCGGTGTGACCTGCCTCAACATCAGCATCTGGCTTGAAGCCCAAGCAAAGCTCAGCATCCTCCTCGTTGCCGATACATACGTCGACATACTCCATAAGTGGGCGCATAACCTCTTGTGCACGCTCCTTAGTCCATAGCTTCTTGCGGAAGTTAAGGTCTACAGAAACTGTCACGCCATGGCGCTTAGCAGCCTCGCAAGCAAGGCGAGTCATCTCAGCTGACTCAGCCGAAAGAGCAGGTGTGATACCTGACCAGTGGAACCATGCGGCACCCTCCATGATAGCGTCGAAATCGAACTCAGCTGCTGTAGCCTTAGCGATAGCAGAGTCAGCACGGTCGTAAACCACCTTTGATGGGCGCATTGAAGCACCAGTCTCCAAAAAGTAGATACCTACGCGATCGCCACCACGAACGATATAGTCGGTGTGAACACCAAACTGACGAAGTGCGTTAACTGCCGCTTGTCCGATCTCGTGCGTTGGGAGCTTCGACACGAAGTAAGCCTCGTGACCATAATTCGCACAGCTAACAGCTACATTAGCCTCTCCACCGCCATAACATACGTCAAATGACTCAGAGCGGATAAAACGTTTGTTTCCCGGAGTTGATAGGCGAAGCATGATTTCGCCCATAGTTACTACTTTCATATTCTTTAATATTTTTTTAAGTTAATTATAATCCAATGTTCTCGCCGATATGCATTCTCTTGATACCATCGGTCAAGATAATCGACTCAGGCGCTGCTGCAGAAACATTCTCAAAAGAGCATCCATCTACCGCGAGGCTACCACCAAGAGTTGAATCCTCTACGCCCAAACGGATGTAGTTAACAACCCACTCAGTGATATTGCTAAACTTGCAATCCTTAAGCACAACATACTCAGAGTTATATTTTCCCTTTAGCTCAACCTCAGCTGCCAAGTCCAAAACTCTGAAAGAGTCGCTAACCGAGCAGTTGTTAAGTTCGATAAGGTCTGCACAAGCGTTCATACCTGCCTTATAGATTGCGCCATCCTCGGCAGTGAAGTTCTTGATCGAACAGTTGTTAAGCACGAGGTGGAAGTTGCGAGAATCCTGTGGGCCATTAGCGAAGAGAGCCGTAGCTGGAGCCTCGACACCTGCGCCATCGAATGCGATGTCATTGAAAGTAACCTTGCCAGTGTAGAACTCGAAGCCATAGTCGCAAGCAAGCTCGATAACTGGTGCAGCCTCGCTAAACGCCATAATTGTAAGATCTTTATAGATGTCGATAGGTTTGGTGATCACGTGAGCGCCATCCTCCAAAACCAATATATCACCGTTGTTTGCACGAGCAATAGCACAAGCCAAGTTATTCTCGCCTGTTGCAACGTGGATATAGCGAGGAGCGTGAGCTACCGCAACACGGCGAGCCTCGAGCGACTCAAGATACCACTGTGGGCCACAATTGGTCGACGAAGGGATAAACTTGTCAGCTGGCCAATCGATACCGTAATCCTTGTAGATAGGAATATTAACACCCATCTCGCCCATCTCGAATGTAACAGCCTTAGCTGCCGAACCCTTCATAGCGCCTTTGCTGTTGAAGATCACGTTATCCTTGAACTTAACGCCGTGGTCGGTGTCGTGCTCCTTGATAAGTACCTCTTCGTTAACGCCATAGATCATATTCTTAGTGAAGTTTACATTCTCGGGCTTGTCATCGCGATCGCGATAACCCTTACCTACGCAAAGCTCGAAGTACGAACCACACTCAACAAAGGTGTTGTTCTTAACCTCTACGTCGCGCACTTTGTGATAACCGTTGATTAGGGTGTTTGGCACACCATTCATCACCGATAGAGTACAGTAGAAGTCTTGTCCACGAAGCTTGTAGAATAGGTTGTTCGAAACTGTGTGACCCTCGTTGATGATACGCACACCGCCGGTGTTTTGCACCTCGTTACCGTTGAAGAAGTTACCGCTAACGATGTTGCGGTCACCGTGACGAATGGTCATACCTCCTTGACACTCAAAGAAAGTGTTGTTGATAACTTGGTTCTCGCACGATTTGAGTGAGATGATCTCAACCTCGCCATCGCAACGCTCGAAGTAGTTCTCCTCGACAATAGTGTTGGAGTTGCTCTTCGACACATGGCTATTACCGATGCGGAGAGTCTCGCCACCATTTGTGCCGAATGAAGGACGTGAGCCGATATAGTTGCGGCGAAGACGGTGGTAGTTCTCTTGGCTATTCTCGTCGTTTGGCCACACTACGATGGTTGGCCCCTTATTTGTTTTACCCGCGAGGTAGCAGTTCTCGACGATATTGCGCTTACCAAATACGCTAACGTATGTAGTTTGTACATCTTTGTCGAGAGGGTTAAATGAATCGACAACACAATCACTGATGACACAATCGTAAGAGTAGTCATCTCTTGAGGTTCTGGTCTCGATAGCCATTTTATTCTCTCTGCCGCCTGTTACTCCCGTGAATACCAAACCCGATAGGTGGATGTGGCTACCCGAAATAGCGATCGATGAGTCACCCATAAGGATAACATCGCCCATACGCTCGGCCATTACAACAATAGGAGCCTCTGCGGTTCCCTCAGCACGCTTCACAAATAGACGTGAGTCGTTCCAGATACCACTCTTTAGGATAATAGTATCACCTGCGACCACCTGCTCGGCAGCCTCATTGAATGCGTGAGCATTGCTCACCACAACAGTTTTGGCCGTAGCACTCAACGAGCACAACGACGCCAAAAGTAGTATCACGAAGTTCTTTTTCATAGTTTCGGTTGGTTTGTTTCTTGTAAAAAAAATTTGTGGACTGCCTGCCCCAAAGGGAGGCAGCCCACAATAGTTAAAAATTTATTAGTACCACAAAGAAAAGTCTAAGCTTGACAAGTACGATGCTCCATCGTCGATAGAACCAGTGAGCTTGATAAGACCATATTTGTCATCATCTACACTGTAAACGATCATATATGGGAAGTTTTCAACATCAGCAGTGCTATAATCATTGTACGAAGTATAGTTACCTGCTCTATAAACCGAAGGTCCATAGTATGTGTCGCCCAAATCTGAAGTGTCAAGAGTAATACCAATAGACTCGAAGTATTCAGCAGTAAGCTCTGTAACACCTGTCTCATCCTCAGCACTAGCTCCATCCATAAACGCCTCGATAAATGTCTTGTGCTCTGGATAAGTCTCGCCTGTGCTATCAAGAACCCAGAAGTAAGTATACTTTTTGTAGAATTCGTCTATACCCTCGAACGAAGATGCAGCAGTGGTTGTATCTTCACAACGGTAGTTCTTAACTGTTGCAGTCATATTATGTGGAGAACGAAGTTGCATATACTCCAATCCCTTGTGGTAAGGTACAACATCAATCAAAGATAGTAAGTTTCCAGACTCTACTGCACATGCCTCGTATACTATTAGATCGCTAAGATCCATGAATGAATTTGCTGTACCAGTAACAGAAATTTGTGAGCGAATCTCGATAAACATATCCGACTTACCAATATAGCGGTGCTCGTAAGGATTTGCGTAAAGAACGAAGTCCTCATAAAGAGTAACCTCTTTATCAACATTGTAGATAGCGATAAGGTCACCAGTGAACTCCTCGTCGTAGAATGCTGTGTTGATATCAACAGAGATCGAAGTAGTTGATTGTGAGTTAATAGTCAAAGCTACTACTGTACCATCAGATGACTCAACATAGAAGCTGTTGAATAGATCCATATTTGTTCCTTCGAGTGTAAATGGATCGTACTTAGTAAGTGTAGATGGCACATAGTCATCGTATCCAAGTGGAACAAGTACCAAAACGTGGAATTGACCAAGTGATACAGATGCATCAGCGGTACCGTTGTAGTACGAAAGACTCAAAGCAAGAGTCTCAGAGTAATCCAACAAAGGAACCTCGAAAACAAGCTCATCCTCGCGTTGAAGAATGATAGTTGCCTCAGTATCATCACCAAACATAACTGCAGAGACAGCGTTGAGGTCAGAACCCTCGAGAACAACTTGAATTCCAAATGCTGAGTAGTTGTCATACTCGTCAGCATCTTCGGTTGGCTCATCAGTTTGAACAGGGATAATCATATCAGTTACAGTAGGAACCAAAGTGTGGTCAACATCGAAGCTGCTGCTCGAAGTAGCTGTTCCAGTTGAGTTAGTTACTGTGATCGCACCATCGCGAGACTCGTTTGTAACCTCAAGAACTGCGATTGTAGCATCAATACGATACTTGATAGTAGCCTCACCACCACCAATTGTAGCAGAAGTGATTGACGAAAGATCGGTACCATAGACCATGATTTCATCACCCAAAGCACCTGTTGTAGGCTCAAAAGAGGTGATAGTTGGTGCTGACACAGTGGTCTCGTCGAGCCCTGAATCCTCGTTACAGCTCACCATTAGAACTGAACTAAGAGCAGCTACCAAAAATATCTTTAAATAATTCATTGTTTTCATAATAATCAATAATTAGTCGTAGCGATTAATAACCAGCGTTTTGTGTAATGTTTGGATTAGCATCAATCTCAGTTTGTGGGATTGGAAGAAGGATATCGTTCTCTTCCATTGGCTCACTACCTGAACCATCGTATGATGGCATACTAAGATCGTTACCTGCAGAGATAGCAGATGAGTAGAATGCGTCAGAGAAGCCGTCCATAACAACCTCGATCACACGACCAGTGCGCACAAGGTCAAACCAACGGTGGTTCTCGAATGCCAACTCAACTTGACGCTCAGTCTCGAGTGCCATACGCATCTCATTCTTAGACGAGTAGTCTGCCTCGCTAACCTCAGTAAGACCTGCACGTACACGAGTCATATTCATGTATTCAACAGCAGTTGCCATCTGATCCAACTCGTTGCAAGCCTCAGCATACATAAGAAGTACGTCAGCATAACGAAGAACGATCCAGTCTGAATCACCATCGTCAGCGATTGTCAATAGCTCAAAATACTTGTAGCAGTAAGGATACTCGAAGTAAGAAGTTCCCGCTGCATTGTAGTAACCTGCCTTGAAAGTAACGTCCTCACCACGAAGGTCGCCATCCTCATAAGCGTTACGGATACAGTAAGTAGGGATGTTATAACCATCACCACCACCTGTGATCACGTCAGCACTTGAGCTACCACCCGATGCCATAAACATGTTAGCAAATGAGCTACCCAAGTCAAGACCACCCGATGTGAAACGTACAGAGAAGATAGCCTCTGCGTGACCCTCGTTGTAGATGCTATGAACATCTGCATAGCTTGAAAGCAACTCGTGACCGCTATTGTTGATAACGTCCAAAAGAACCTCTGCTGCATTTGAATACTCATAAAGAGTTAGGTAAACCTTACCCAAAAGTGACTTAGCAGCCCACTCAGTAGCGCGACCGAACTCAGTAGAGTCGAATACGATACCCTCCAACATCTCAGCAGCTCCGATAAGCTCCTCTACGATAAACTCATAACACTCATCAAGTGGAGCGCGAGTGTACTCCAAAGACTCTTGAGCCGAGATACGAGTCTTAACCAAGAAGACTGGACCATAAAGGCGAACAAGGTTGAAGTAGTGGTAAGCACGGATAAAACGAGCTTGACCTGCGATCTCGTTGTAAGTAGCCTCATTCTCGACTACGTCGATGTTGTCAAGGATAGTGTTACAGTTTGTGATATTGTAGTATGTCTCTGTCCAATAGTCATAAACGTGTGAGTTAGTTGTAGGAACCGAACAACGGTCTAACTCCAACTGGAGGAAAGCCTCAGCCTTAGTCGATCCCGCAGTCTCGATACGGCTGTGGTCAGAACGAAGCTCTGTAAGACGCCACTCATACTCGAGTGGATCTTGAAGTCCGTTGTAACAAGCGACGAGACCCGTAGCAAGCTCATCTGCTGTGGTGTAATATTCATCCTCGCTAATCTCAGATAGTGGTAGACGCTCAACCTCGCAACTCGATGCAAATGCGGCTAACAACAGAACTGGTAAATACTTATATAGTTTCATAATCTTCAGTTTTTAAGCAATTCTAATTAAAAGTTAATATCAACACCAACTGTAATAACCTTAGTTACAGGGTAGGCACCGCGTTGGTAACCTGCTACAAGTGGTGAATCGTAGTTTCCGCTTGAACTTGTTCTACGAGACTCAGGGTTGATTCCTGAATAGTCGCTTGACCAGATGTAAAATAGGTTCTGTGCTGTAGCGTATAGACGAAGCTTGCTTAGGTGAAGCTTATTCAATACATCTTTGCCAAATGTGTAACCCAAAGTTACGTCGCGAAGAGTCATGTACGATGCGTCACATACTACATAGTCGGTAACCATCCAGCTAACACCAGAAGCGTTGTAGCGTGGAGTTTGACCATCACCTACGTTGTCCTCAGAGATCCACTGGTTAGTAGTGTAGAACACGCTCATCTTCTGGATCTCAGAGTAGTTAGCATCACCATTGATAAGCTCACCACCCATCGAACCGTAAAGTTGGAACGAGAAGTCGAAGTTCTTGTAACGGAACATATTGGTCATACCCCATGTGTAATCTGCAAATGGATCACCAATTACGGTACGGTCGTTAGCGTCGATAACATTATCACCATTCTGGTCAACTACCTTAAGGGTACCTGCTTGTGGAGAAGTGATAGAGCTAAATGTAAGACCACTTGCTGTGATATCATCTTCGTTCAACCAAACACCGTCGGTCTCATAACCATAGAATTGGATAGATTTCTCACCAACCTGTGCCATGTAAACCTCAGAACGCTCACCCTCAGTTAGGATTTGCTCTTGATCCTCACCCAATGCGATAAGTTTGTTATCGTTGAACGAGATGTTGAAGTTAGTTGTCCAAGAGAAGTTCTTGCGGTCGATGTTGTAAGTGTTGATGTCGAACTCGAAACCTTTGTTACGAACGCGACCTACGTTGTTCCAGTAGTTAGTAGCACCTGTGATAGCAAGTGTTGGCTCCTCCAACAACATGCTCTCAGTTACTGCATAGTAGTAATCTGCTGTGATGTTGATGCGAGAATCAAGGAAGCTAAGGTCGATACCGTAGTTGAACTCTGATGTCTGCTCCCAGCTGATGTAGGTGTTACCAAGTGTAGTGTCTGTGTTAGTCAAACCTGCGGTTACAGTACCTGTCGAGCCAAATGAGTAGCTTGAGTCAGAGATAGTGTTGTAAGCTGCGTAGTTGTCGATATCGTTGTTACCTGTAAGACCCCAACTTGCACGAAGTTTAACGTTGTTGATAACGTCCAAGCCCTTCATGAAAGGCTCCTCAGTAAGACGCCATCCCAAAGATGCTGATGGGAAGTAACCCCACTGGTTGTCTGGACCGAACTTCGACGATGCATCGGCACGATACGAAGTAGATACCAAATATTTGTCGTCGTAGCTATATGTCAAACGAGCAAGTGCAGATGCAAGAGCTGTCTCGCTTGCCTGGGTAGAGGTATCACTTGTGGTGATAGAGGTAGCTGCGTTGAGTGTTGGAACCAAGTCTGTTGGGAAACCTGTACCCTCCATATCAAGGTCGTATGATTGGCTCTGGCTCCATGACCAACCTGCAAGTGCAGAGAACTCGTGCTTACCCCAACGGTTGTTGTAGTTAAGAGTTGTCTCAGTTAGGAGGTTAAGATCTTGGTCTGCTGAGTATGTAGAGTAGTTTGTATCTGATGCACTTGCAGTACCAGCCTCGTGGTAGCGCTCAGTTGTGCTATACTTGTAATAGAAACTGTTCGAAGTGCGAAGATTAAGATTCTTTGTCAACTGGATATCGATAGCTGCTGAAGCACGAACACCGTATGTCTTGTCGAAACGGTCGTCTTTCTGCTCACGATAGTAGTAGTTGTTCTCGGTTGTTGACCATGCACTTTGGCCTGTTACCTCGTTGTAGACGCCATCAGCATCGTAGTAGCTAAAGTCGCAACTTGCGAAGTGGTAACCGTGAGCATCAGAACCAACCTCTTGGCCAGTAACTGCTGCCGAACCCTCGTTGTGGTACAATGGCAACCAAGAATATGTTCTTACATAACCGATATAACCAATTACGTTGTCCTCGGTACGTGTATAAGTAGGAGCGATACTTACATCCAACTTAATTTTGTCCGAAAGTTTGGTGTTCAACTTCAACATTACGTTGAACTTCTCGTAGTTGTTATCGATCATGATACCGTCCTCTTTGAGGTAACTTGTAGATACGTAGTAGTTAGTATCGCCTGTACCGCCAGAAACGCTGAATGAGTAGCTGTTGGTCTTAGCTGAGCTATTCAAACCAACCTCTTGCCAATCGGTTGTCTCCCAGTCGAAAGTTCTCCACAACTCCTGCTGAGTTGGAACTGAAGAACCGCCCTGAGTATACTCATAGTCGATCAAAGCAACATACTCATTGTGGTCAAGCATATCGTAACCAGCGTAAGCTGACTTGATACCAGTGTATGACTTGAATGTGTACTTTGGAGCTGAAGAGTTACCTGATTTTGTTGTGATGATGATTACACCATTCGCACCACGTGAACCGTAGATCGCAGCAGATGCAGCATCCTTCAAAACCTCGATAGACTCAACGTTGTTCATATCGACCATTGTAAGACCGTCAGATGCAGGGAATCCGTCAACTACGATAAGTGGCTCACTGTCGGCACTAACCGAACCCAGACCACGAACGCGGATTTGAGGAGATACACCCACCTCAGAGGTAGTGTTGGTGATGTTTACACCGGCGATGCGACCCTGAAGGGCTTGATCGACTGAAGATACAGCCATATCAGCCAACTTGTCACCATCATATTGTGATACAGAACCTGTCAAGTGTGACTTCTTCTGAACACCGTAACCGACAACCACAACGTCGTCGATCATTTGTGAATCCTCTGCGAGGATAACATCGATGTTAGTACGTGCACCAACCACAATACTTTGAGATTGACAACCAATGTACGACACAACGATTACTGACTGTTGTGAAGGAACGCTAATCTCGAAATTACCATCGAGGTCGGTAAGGCTACCATGAGTACTGCCTTCCACTGTAACGTTCACTCCAATAAGAGTTTCACCTTGCCCGTCAACCACGGTTCCTGTAACCTTGACCTGAGCAAATGAAGTTTGAGATATCATCAGCGCTAATGCACAGAAGATAAAGCTCTTTAAAGTTGCTAAATGTTTCATAAGTTAAAATTTGTTTTAGGTTATAATTGGTCAGCCGCCTTAGGTTGTTGACGGCTAACCAATTTTTTAATCAAATAGTGCTTCTCGACTAAGAGAAGAACATACCGCCGTTGATGTCGATATTTGTTCCAGAGATGTAATCAGAATCGTCACATGCCAAGAAAGCAATTAGATCTGCAACATCACCTGCATCACCCTCGCGACGCAATGGGTAGATAGCCTTCATACGCTCGCGGTTCTCGGGAGTGTTGTGGATATCGTGGAACGAAGTAGCGATAGTACCGGGAGCAACTGCATTAACGCGGATACCCTTAGGTCCTAACTCCTTAGCCATTGAACGAGTAAATACCATCACAGCACCCTTAGCTGTAGCGTACATCGAAGCACCCGGGCCACCACCGTCGCGTGCTGCAAGCGATGAGAAGTTGATGATAGAACCACCATTAGTCATGTAAGGAACAACCTCACGTGTACACAACCAACAGCTCTTCATGTTAACGTCCATCAAGAAGTTATACCACTTCTCGTCTTGCTCGGTGATAGCCTTGCGGCCTACGATACCACCTACTACGTTAACCAATACGTCGATAGTCGAGCCAAAAGCCTCAACAGCCGAGTCGAAAAGACGCTTAACGTCCTCTGCTTTGGTCATATCACCTTGAACAGTGATACACTCGCCACCTGCAGCCTTGATGATCTCTACGGTGTCGTTAGCATCTCCCTCGTTGTCGAAGTAGTTGATAACAACCTTAGCGCCCTCTGAAGCAAGCTTCACAGAGATTGCGCGACCCAAATCACGTGCACCGCCTGTAACGATAGCAACCTTTGAATTTAATCTCATAGTTTTTGTTGTTTTAAAAAAGTTAATATTTGTGTTTTTTTAATCTTCGATAGGTTCGATCTTCTTCACGCAGAGGAAAACCGCCAATAGTGATAGTGGAACAAGTGCGCCACACATCACAAAGAATAGAGTCCAGTTAGCACCCGAAGTGATCATTGGAACCAAGACCATACCGATCAAAGTACCAAGCACTGCCGATACACCACCCAAACCTGCCAACGAACCGACAGTCTTGCCTGAGTGAAGATCACTTGCCAAAGTCTGCATATTAACCATTGCGAATTGGAAACCACCCAATACGAATGCCATACAGATTACAGCAGTTGTTGCCGAAGTTGCCTGCGCTGCAAGAACCATAGCTGGGATGATGATCACGCCACCAACAACCATAGCTGTTTTACGAGCGAAGTTAATCGACTTACCAGCACGGATCAAACGTCCTGAGAACCATCCACCGATGATACTACCCGCAGCAGCACCCACGTAAGGTACCCATGCCGACGATGCGATCTGTTTGATATCGAGGTCGAAAACTTGCTTCAAATAGATTGGCAACCATGTTACGAACATCCACCAGATAGGATCGAGGAACAAACGTCCCAAGATAAGCGAGTAGTTGCGTGGGTCGCGAAGAAGTTGACCCCAGCTCTTACCTGCTGGCTTAGCTGCGTCTGCACAAGCGTCAGCTACTGGCTGACCCTCGAGGATATATGTGCGCTCCTCGTCTGTGATCCAAGGGTGCTCTTTTGGAGCCTTCTTGTTGATAAAGAGCCATGGAAGAACCCAAAGGATACCCAAACAACCCACAACGATAAACGCTACTCTCCAACCAAATGCGATAAAGAGAAGTGGAATGATGATTGGAGCCAAGATGCTACCTACAGATGCCGCAGCACCGAAGATGCCTTGAGCCAAAGCGCGCTCCTTTGTTGGGAACCACTCAGCGTTGCTCTTAACGGTTCCCGGCCATGGGCCTGCCTCACCGAGTCCAAGCGCCATACGAAAAGCGATAAGCGATGGCTTACCCGATGCAAATGCAGTACATGCGTCGGCTGCTCCCCAGATGATTGCCGAGAGGGTGAAACCCTTACGAGTTCCGATCTTGTCGTAGATCTTACCCGATACCAATTGACTGATACCATAGGCGATCATAAAGAAGATTGTGATGATAGACAACACGCTCTTACCTTGCTCATCCTGCTCACCTACAGTGAGGTTAGGGTCAACCAAACCAAGGTCGTGTGCGATACCTGCGTTCACCTTATAAGTAATGGTATTGTTTGAAGCAACAACCATTGCTGGATCGCTCACTGCAGCTGTACAAGCCACCTCGCCATTACGATCGTAGAAAGTGTATGTGTCATTCGAAGTGAGACATACAGTGTACTCACCCTCAACTGGCGCGTCAGCTACAACGAACTCGTGTGACTGACCAACGAGGAACATATAGTTAAGTGTTCCGCGGTCGAGGTAGTTAATGATTGTCACCAACGCGATAAGCGAGAGGACAACCCATCTTAAGTTTTTGATTTTCATGGCCTTAAGAGATTATTTGAGAAAATCCTCACGCATTGGAGAGAATACGTCAATTAGGATACCGGGCTCAAGGCAAACTGCACCGTGAGGAGCGTCTGGCTCAATATAAAAACCGTCACCTGCTTGAAGGATCTTCTTCTCGCCGTTGATCATTGTCTCGAACTTACCGCTAACCACATAAGTAGACTGTGAGTGGAAGTGCTCGTGAACTGTGCCGATTGCGCCCTTTTCGAAAAGAACCTTAACAAGCATAATTTGACCATCATAACCCATGATTTGGCGTGTGATACCGGGGCCTGGATTTTCCCATTTCAATTCGCTCTCGAGGAGGAAGTTTGCGCTTCTTGTCTTCATAACTTGAATAATTAGTTTTAGTTTATAATTTGGTTTTCTATTATTTAGAAATATAATAATTTCCACTCCATGTATACGTCTCGCCATCTATCTCAACTATGTGAGTCTCAGCGTCGAGAGCTACATTGTTGACGATTGCCACCATCTGCTCACCCTTGTCATTTGTCAGACGAACACCAGTGTAGTTCTCGCTATCGAGGATTGTCTCGATCTTCACGATCTCGGGAGCTGTGCCCAAGGTCTGCTCGATATTCAAATCGTATGTTCCGTGCATCTCGAGAGTCGAAGCGAAGATGTGTGATGGCTCGCCCTCTTGGCGGATCACTACCGCTGGCTCGGTGCGGATGTTCATATTGGGGTCGTTAGCACCTGTGCGAAGATGGTAGATTGTAGCGCCCTCGGGAACAACAGTGGTTGTAAGACCATAGAAGCGGTCGCCGTGAACCCATGTGAACGATACATTATCGTTTTCTGTTTTAGCCTCACCCTCTTTCCAGAAGTGTTGGTAGCCATGACCCGTACCAAATGGCACAAGCATATCTGCTGCACGAGAGCTATCATAGTTAGCCAACACCAAGTGACCGGTGTAGTGGTATGCCATATCATATTTGTGAGCCTCGGGAGCCGACACCTTGAAGATATCAAGCATAAATGGCTCAGAGCAGAATCCATTGTCAACGATAGCCACTGTGCGGCGCATCACAACATCCTTATCTGCGTAAGCATTAGGATCAACCGCTGTTGCCACTTGGAATTCAGGTGAAGAGTAATCTGCATACTCAACCGTTGGAGCATACTTCGAAGACTCCTTATATACGCCACCGAAGTGCGAGGTCTCATCCACAACTACCGTATTGTGTGCGATAGATTGGTGTGCGTAAGTATTATTCTCGGTTGTGTAACGTCCACCCGACTTAGACTCGATATTAAGGAAACGTGCTGCACCATAGTCGGTTAGCATCTCGCTACCATTGTCATAAAGTGTGATATTGAGTTTGTCGTAGTGACCGTGTGATAGACCATGCGAAGTAGCCTTAAGCACCAAGCAAGTCTCGCTCTTATCGGTTGTGTTACGGATAATTGCCACACCACCTTGGTCTCCCTTTGCGCCATCGCTAAGGTACATTGACTCAGATACAAATGGAGTCTCCAAGCCATTAATAAGACCCTCTGCTGCTGCCCAACCTGCTGCCGACACAAAGAACTTGCTTTGATCCTTGATGATCGTAAGCAACATAGGATCCTTAGTGATCGAGTAAGCGATATCGAGCGCGATGATAAGTTCTTGAGTCTGGAAAGTCTTGTCCAAACCATCATTGAACATCATTAGCTTGCCATCGTACGAGAGTTGAATCAAGGTCGAAACCGCCTTCATCAACACGCCATCCTTCTCCTTATATATATTAAGCTCTGGTTGGATATTCTCGATACACTGCGAGAAGAGCATAAAAGGCCAAATTGAGTAACGTTGGTAGTAAGGTCCCTCTGTGAAATAACCATCGGGCGAGAAGAGCTCGTCGATCTGGTTCACGAAACCTGCGGGAGTACCCTCTGCCGATGTACCATCCTTCTTTGAGCCGTAAAGCGCCTTATCAACAAGGTCTTGGTCGCCCATAGCGTAGCCAATCATACCAACACCTGCTGTAGACCATGTACCGTGGTTGTGCATCTTATTAAAGGTGCGGTGGTTGTTTGGAGTACCATTCATAAAGAACTCGGTCACAGGATAGAATAGATCCTGCTCGATCTTCTTGCGCTGTTTAGCTGTGAGAACATCGTAAACGCAGTCGTAAGCTACCGCTGTGTGAACCAACCACACCGAGTCGTTGAGAGTCTGCCAAAAAAGCTTACCGCGCACGCTCGAGGTGTTGATGGGGTGCATTGGAAGCGATGTATATATATTAGCATACTCGTCGAGCATTGCGATAACGAACTGCGCATAACGCTCGTCGCCTGTGAGCTGATAAGCCACACCCGAATTGTACATAGCCATGTAGTTGCTACGGTGTTGCTCGTGAGTGTAACCACCCGCTGCGTCAACCGGAATAGGAACCTTGACACCTTCAGCCATGGCTGCATCAGCTGCTGCGATAAGTTCGTCAACCGAAGCGTCGAATGTCGCCGACTTGCCACGATTAGCCTTAATTAATTCTACACTCTGAGGAGTAAGCAAAAGCGATGGATGCTCCTGCGCAAAGAGGATGCTGCTGCAAAGCAACGCTGCTATTAAAAGTCTAAGTTTCATTTAGTTGGTTATTTTAGTTTAGTTCTATTTTTAGGTCTCAGACAACTGGTTAACCAGTCATTAAGTATACAAAGATAAACAAATAAATTGGTTTACCAAACATTTCAACACTAAAAATTCAAAAATATTCGCATAATTTTAAGTTATGAAAAAATATAAAAAACGAAATCCAATGAAATTTATATCTTTATAATATAGCAATAGAGGCCACTACATGCCATTTTTAACCAACAATCACCCCTCAGAAGTGCTCTACACCCATATTTTACCTGTAAATTGGTTAACCAATTACAACCCAACAAACTGATATAATAATAAATATTTTAGTAACTGTAGGATAAAAGAAAAAACTTATTAACTTTGTACACGATTTTAAAGCAAAATGGCAACACAAATAATAAATAGCACACTAAAACCAAAGGATCAGGTTATTCAATACATCCGCCGGGCACTTCAGAGTGGCGAGCTTCAACCAAACACCAAGCTCCCCTCCGAAAGAAACCTCGCGGAGATGTTCGACATTAGTCGCTCCGCAGTTCGCGAAGCGCTCAAGACATTGGAGACCTATGGCATCATTAAGACACTACCCCAGAGCGGCAGTGTCATTGTTGGTTTGGATATATCTGCTATTGATGGATTGCTATCCGATGTATTGCGACTCGACGCATTCGACTTTGGCTCCTTAGCCGAGATGCGTGTGATCCTCGAGGTTAACTCCGCACGCTTCTGCGCCATGCGCCGCACGGAGCAGGATCTAAAAGAGATTCGCGAAGCGCTAAACAACTACATCGAGGTCTACAAGGGTCAAAACGCCGAGGAGATCGCAGCAGCCGACTTCGCCTACCACCGCTCGATTGTCACAGGTTCAAAAAATAGTGTGCTCCGCTCAATGTTAATGCTTATTAGTCCCGACATTCTTTATATATACAAGGCTGAGAATATTTGTCAGGACGATGCAAACAACTCCTTTAGCGAACACCAAGAGATCTACCAATCTCTTGTCGATCAAGATTTTAACAAGGCCGCTCAACTGATGGCCGACCACCTCAAAAGAGTGCTCGACTACGCGCAAGATCTGCGTGAGAAAGGATTAGAGAATTAATATAAAAGAGGCTCGATCAATACGATCGAGCCTCTTTTATATTAATAATTCTCATCCTCAAAAATCTGCTCAAATCGACGACGCAACTCCCGCTCATCGCCAATCACCGCGCGTAGCTCCTCGAGTCGCTCGGCATTTTTTCCATGGGCGATATAAAGTTTCAGGTATCCACCCTCGGCATATTTATCTTGCAGGTGGTCGCAGAAGCGCGCGAAGTGCTGATCACGCGTGGCATCAGGGTTTTCCCTCAACCCATACTGCACCGTGCGGCGCAGGGTCACCTCGGGTGAGATAACCCGATCGGCCTCCGCCACGATCCTCCCATATATGGTGCGAGGATCACCCTTGGCCGAGGCACGATGATCCTCGATCGCTTCGGCCATAATCCCTATTTGTTCGGCCGAAAATCGCTCAGCAACAAAAACATCGGCACGCAGAATCTCCCCCGAGACAATGTGGTGTCGCTCACGCCCATCGCAGAGACCCAAGTCGTGGTAGGCGGCGATAAGGTATGCCATCTCCACGTCAACCTCGGGATAATAGGCTGACAAAGAGAGGCTTTCATCAATTACCGTCTGTGCATGATCCACCCCGTGCGCCTTATCGAACGCACAGTATCGAGGCAAAATCTCGCGCTCGACGTACTCCACAATCTCACCGCGGATCATCAGCTCACAGCAATCAATTCGATATCGAAAATCAGGGTCGAGCCGCCCGGAATATCATCGATAGTGCGGTCGCCATATCCCACCTGCGAGGGGATGTAAACACGCCAACGATCCCCCACTCGCATCGCCCTCAAAGCGATCTGCCATCCCACAATAACCTCGCGCAAACGAAAGGTCTCGGGGTAGCTATTCTCGCGCGAAGAGTCGAAAACATGCCCATCAATTCGCTCGCCCGTATAGTGCACCGAAACTATGCTATTAGCCTCAGTTACAGCACCTTTGCCCGAGCTAATCACCTTGTAGAGGATCCCTTTGGGGAGTTGCAATGTATCCGCCTCAGCGGCAATCGTAGCCAAGTGCGCCACATTGCGTGCTACGTAATCTTTGTTTGGTCTTTTTGCCATTAAAATTAGAGTTGTCAATTAGAAATATATACGTCATTCCCGACTCGATCGGGAATCTTACATTGCCATATAGCGGTTATATAAGATTCTCGTTTTCACGGGAATGACGTACTATTTTTGTATAAAAAATACTTTACTGTTACTTAACTGTATTAAAGTTATCAACATTGTTAATATCCTTCGCATCGCCATACATCGCAGCAATACGATCGGCATAGGCCTCTTCGACCTTATTGCGGACGATCTTCATTGTGCTGTTGACCATCTTATTCTGCTCGGTGAATGGCTCGCTAAGCAGGGCGAAGCTCACCGGCAACCAGCGCTCGGGGAACTCGCCAGCCATGGCGCCACCCTTCTTAAAGGCATTGATCGAGCTCTGTACCAAAGCTACCGCCTCGCGCTGCGCTTCATCGGAGCCCCAAGCAGCTGAAACACTACCCTTTAGAGCGTCGATGTTAGGCACGATAAGAGCTGTGGTGTAGGGATCCTGATTGTTGTGCAACACGATCTGGTCGATGTAGGGCGATGTACCCACAAGCGCCTCCTCGATACCCTCAGGGCTATATTTCTCGCCATCACTACCTATCAAAAGGCTCTTGAAGCGACCCAAGACAACCAAGAAATCATCCTCGTCGATATAACCCATATCGCCCGTGTGGAGCCATCCATCGATAACGGTCTCGGCCGTTGCCGCCTCGTTCTTCCAGTATCCCTTCATAACGTTCTCGCCACGCACAACCATCTCGCCCTTTTCGCCACGTGGAAGCTCCACGCCATCGGCATCTACGATCTTGATATCTAACGGCTTAACCAAACGCCCCGAGGTTCCGAACTTGTGATATACCAAAGCATTCGAGGAGATCACCGGGGTCGCCTCCGAGAGTCCATAACCTTGGAACATCGGCATACCTATAGCGTAGTAGAACTCCTGAAGGTCGGTGCTAAGCAGCGCACCACCACCCACAAAGAGGTCGAGCTCGCCACCCATTCCCTCGCGCACTTTCGAGAAGAGAATCTTATCGAAGAGAGCGACAAGTGGTTTAAGGATCGCCACCCAGCCCTTACCGCGGCTCCAACCATCACGATTGTAGGCGATTGCCGTTTTGAGTCCTGTGTTGAATAACCACTCGGTAAACTTACCCTTGCTGCGAATCGAAGTCTCGATCGACTTCTTGAAGCTCTTAGCTAAGGCTGGCACGGAGAGGATTAGGTTTGGCTTAATCTCCTTAATATTGATTGGAATATTGCGAAGCGCCTCGGCAGGGGTGCGCCCCTGCTGCACTGTGGCTACGGTAGCCCCCTGATTTAGGAAGATGTAGAATCCGGTAACGTGAGCGAAACAGTGGTCGAGCGGCAGAATGATGAGCGTGCGGTAATCCTGTGGGATATCCATTAGCGTCAGCGCCTGCTCGACGTTGGCCGTATAGTTGCGGTGCGTAAGCATAATACCCTTGGGATCGGCTGTGGTACCCGAGGTGTAGGAGATTGTCGCAACATCGTCATTCTGAATGCTTTGCGCACGTGCCATAAGCTCCTCACGGTTGGTCTCCAAGTACTTATCACCCATCTGGCACACTTCGGCCATCGAGATCTCGCGATCCTCGTAGCTATCCAACGTGTCGAAAACGATGATATGCTTGATGTTGGTGAGCTCTGCCTTCATCGAGCGCACCTTTTGGATCTGTGCCTGCGATGTCAAAATATATGACGAGTCGGAGTGGTTGATACGGAAAAGCAGATCACTTACGTTGTCCATCTTAGCGGTAAGAGGAACATTAGTTGCGCCAGCGTAAAATATAGCTAACTCACCTATAATCCATGCGTTACGACCCTCTGAAAGGAGCGAGATAGTATCGCCTTTCTCCACGCCCAACGCCACTAAACCTGCGCCAAAACGATAGACTTGGTCGCGCGTCTGCGCAAAGGTTGTCTCCTGCCACTCTTGGCCAATTTTCTCTTTTAGAAAGACGTTGGTCGAATACTTCTCGACCGATCTTTCGAACAAATCAATAAGGGTATTTTTCATTATTTTTTAAGTTGGTTAATCTTTAGTTTATGCTTTGAGGTAGTCATCAATAGCTTTAGCTGCGGTGCGACCTGCGCCCATCGCGAGGATCACCGTCGCGGCACCTGTCACCACATCACCGCCCGCAAAGACTCCCTTGCGCGAAGTAGCACCGCTATCGTCAGCGACAACGCAGCCCCAGCGGTTAGTCTCCAAGCCCTCGGTAGTCGCGGCGATAAGTGGATTGGGCGAAGTGCCGAGCGCCATAACTACCACATCGCACTCCACCTCGAACTCCGATCCTACCTTAACTACTGGCGAGCGGCGGCCACTTGCATCGGGCTCACCTAACTCCATCTCGACGCACTGCATAGCACGCACCCATCCGCCCTCTTTTTCGAGGATCTGAACAGGATTGGTGAGCATCTTAAAGTCGATACCCTCCTGCTTTGCGTGGTGCACCTCCTCGAGGCGCGCAGGAAGCTCAGCCTCGCCACGACGGTACACTATAGTAGCCTTAGCACCAAGGCGTTTAGCGGTGCGCACTGCATCCATTGCCACGTTGCCACCTCCCACAACAACAACACTCTGACCCGTGAAGATCGGTGTGTCGTACTCCGCGTCGTATGCCTTCATCAAATTGGCGCGCGTTAGGAACTCATTGGCCGAAACAACGCCATTGAGCGTCTCGCCGGGGATATTCATAAAGCGAGGCAGACCCGCTCCCGAGCCGATAAATACGGCATCGTAACCCTCATCGTCCATAAGTGAGTCGATCGTTACTGTGCGACCCACGATAACGTCGGTCTCGAACTTCACGCCAAGAGCCTCAACTGCGGCGATCTCAGCGGCCACGATCTTATCTTTGGGCAGGCGGAACTCGGGAATTCCATAGACCAATACGCCGCCCAACTTATGTAGTGCCTCGAAGACTCTCACCTCGTAGCCCCACTTAGCCAAGTCGCTCGCGCATGCCAATCCCGCGGGGCCACTACCCACAACGGCTACTCTCTTGCCGTTGCGCGCAGCTACGGCGGGTGCCTCCTTAACATTCTCGATCTTCCAGTCGCCCACGAAGCGCTCTAATTGACCAATCGAAACACTCTCGCCCTTGATACCCAATATACACGAACCCTCGCATTGGGTCTCCTGCGGACATACGCGACCACAGACACTTGGCAGGGAGCTATCCACAGCGATTGCTGCCACCGCCTCGGCAATGTCACCCTTAGCGACATGGCCGATAAAAGCGGGAATGTTGATTCCAACGGGACAAGCAGCCACACAGCGTGGCTTCTTGCACTCCAAACAGCGCGAAGCCTCAGCCTGCGCCTCCTCTAAATTGAAGCCGTAGCAGACCTCCTCGAAGTTTGCTGCACGAACCTTTGGGTCTTGTTCACGTGCTATAATGCGTGCTATTTTATTTGCCATAATTTACTGATCTAAACCGATTCTACATTTGTGACCCGCAGCGCGTTCGGCTTCAATAGCCGATGCTCGCTCCTCAAGCGTTTTATACATACCTATGCGGCGAAGCGCCTCATCGAAGTCAACCTCATGGCCATCGAACTCAGGCCCCTCAACACAGGTGAAGCGAACCTTGCCGCCAACCGTAACGCGACACGCGCCACACATTCCCGTACCATCGACCATCAATGTATTGAGCGATACGATCGTAGGCATCTCGAACTTCTTGGTCGTGAGGCAGACGAACTTCATCATGATCATTGGCCCGATAGCAACACACACATCGTAGTGGTTACCCTCGGCTACAAGCTCCTCCAATTTGGCTGTGACCAAACCCTTGAAACCCTTAGAGCCATCGTCGGTACATATATATAGGTTTGTAGCGACTTTGCCCATCATCTGCTCGAAGATGACCATCTCGCTATTTTTTGCGCCGATAATAACGTCGGTCTCTACGCCATGCTCCGAGAGCCACTTAACTTGGGGATAAACTGGAGCAGCTCCAACACCACCCGCCACAAAGAGGTAACGACGCTTGCGCACCTGCTCCAAGGGCTCCGCCACGAAGTCCGATGGGTGGCCAAGTGGCCCTGCGAAGTCGACAAGCGACTCCCCCACCTCGAGGGCGCAGATACGACGCGTCGAGACGCCGATGGTTTGGATAACTATAGTGACCCACCCCGCCTGAGCATCGAAGTCGGCAATGGTTAGAGGAATACGCTCCCCGCGCTCATCGAGGCGCACTATAACAAACTGTCCTGCCTTAGCCGAGGCAGCAACGCGAGGCGCTTCAACCTTCATCAGGAAGATATTGGGCGCTATCTCTTGTTTCTCTAAGATCTTAAACATATTCTATTTTTTTTGTGAATTTATTCTACTACAACTCCCGAGATACGTATCTTCTGCATCGGCTCGTCGGGATCGGTCGAGGTGATGGTAATATAGCGTGTGTAGGTGCCATACTCTATATCGCGCGTATCGACCCACACGGTGAATTTGCGAGTCTCGCCCGCCGCGATCTTCTCGCCCGCTTTGAGCGATGCATCGACACCCTCGCCAAGATCTGCGTGGCGAATCGTAAGCGGTGCCACACCTGTATTCTCGATGGAGAAGCTCTGCTTGGCAGTCACCTTGCCCTTTTTGGTCTCGGCAAATTTTATTATGCGACTGCTCAGCGTACTACTCGCCGCACGCTCCCTCTCATTGTCGGCAAAACTATCCACGGCGTGGGCATTGGCCATAAGTCGATATTTCGACATCCTGTTGTTGATATTGACAAAGAATTTGTCGGCAAGAGGCCCATAGGTGCCTTTGTACTTCTTTAGGTCATAGACCATCGTCGCAACACCCTCGGAACCCGCAGGGATAGTTTGCGGGAAGTCGATCTCGATAACACCGCTCTTGACCTCGCCAAATAGCTTGAGGGTAATATCGCGCTTCGAGGTATTGATATATTTCACCTGCACCTCGCGGCGCTCCCCCTGCTCGATAAGCGACATGGGATAGTAGTTGGAGGAGAAACGCAGCCCGCTGCCCATATCGAATGGGTATAGCTCCTCGGTGGTCTTGATGCGAGGGGTGACATCGCCGGTGATGGTCAGCACATACTTCTTGTTGTTGGGCGCCATGATCACCTGAACTGTCTTGGAGAATTTCCCGGGACGATCCATTGGGTCGTAGGTCACCTCAATTGTGGAGCTATCGCCCACAGCTATTGGCTGACGCGAATAGACGGGGGTGGTGCATCCGCACGAGCTCACGGCAGTAACGATCACCACGGGGCTCGAACCGGTGCTTTTGAACTTAAAAGCATAGGTCACCGTGCCACCATCCTCGGCAATTGTGCCAAAGTCGTGGGTGAGTGTCTCGAAGCTCATCTGCTGAGCTGAGAGCATATTTGTTGCCAATAGGCAGATAATCAAATAAATCGAACGCAAAAGGTACTTCATAAGTGGATAGTTTTAAAATAACGGTTCAACAAAAATACAAAAAAAAATGTAAAATTCACTCAAAAGTTTTGCAAATATAAAAAAAGCCCTTATATTTGCACCACGAAAACGAAACAACAGCACTGTTGCGACTTTTCAAAGTTCATTAAATTCTGCCTGAATAGCTCAGTTGGTTAGAGCACATGACTGTTAATCATGGGGTCCTAGGTTCAAGTCCTTGTTCAGGCGCACGCCGATCTTTACCTACGGGTAGATCCTTCGTAAAGATTCGGGAGTTTAGCTCAGCTGGTTCAGAGCATCTGCCTTACAAGCAGAGGGTCGGGGGTTCGAATCCCTCAACTCCCACAAGCCACTCATAGAGTGGTTTTTTTTTCAAAATATATACCCGATTACGGGAGTTTAGCTCAGCTGGTTCAGAGCATCTGCCTTACAAGCAGAGGGTCGGGGGTTCGAATCCCTCAACTCCCACAGAAATTATAAGTGAATAACAGGCAACTGTTGTTCACTTTTTTTGTTGCTTACTTTGAATCATCCGAAATTATGGATCAGTCCGAAATTTCGGTGAGTAATAATATGTAAGCGTCATTCCCGTGAAAACGGGAATCTTAAAAACTAAGTGTAAACTCTTCGTTTAAGATCCCCGCATTCGCGAGGATGACGCGCAGGGCGAGGATGACACGCAGGAGCAAGGATGACGCGCATTTGCGAGGGTTACGTAGAGGGGAGTGGATGACGCGCAGGGGAGTGGGCAGGAGTGACGTACTTAAATTGTGGTTCAACCTCGGTTTTGGGTCAAACACCATAGGTGTTTGAAAATTTAAAAAGCCTCTTGTTTTTCTGTTCAAGCTTGCTTGGTACAGAAAAATAAGAGGCTTTTTAAACTTTGAGCAAAGCGAAAAGCCCAAAACCGCAATAAAGAGTACGCTCCCGCGGGGGAGCTATCCCCGCCCGCCGGAGGCAGTAAGCAAGCGCCCGCCGGAGGCAGTAAGCAAGCGCCCGCCGGAGGCAGTAAGCGATCGCCCGCCGGAGGCAGCAAGCGAGCGCCCGCTGGAGGCAGTCCTCAAGAAAGAAACCCTTAGCAGCACTCCGAGCGAACAGCGCTAAAGAGCTCGATATCCTCGGCTGTAGACTCCATAGTATATAGGTAAGCCTCTTCGATTTTGGCTGCGGCCATCTTCGAGAAGATCTTGGCAGTCTGAGCATACTCCTCCACTTGAGCTGCTTGGCGAGCGAGCAGAAGTGTGATGATGATATGACCGGCGCTCTCCACGAGGCGGCGCGCGTGGAAATCCTTAAATCCAGCGTGCTCCTTCTCCATCTCGGCAACTCTCTGGATCATCTCCTCGAGCTTAGATTTGAGACATTTAACGCGCTCCACGACAGGTGCCACAGAATCGGCATAGCTCTGAGAGAGGTATACATCGATCTGCTCGATGAAGGTGCCCTTAGTCACAGCATTGATCGCTGCAACTACCTGTAGCTGAGTTGTTCCCTCATAGATATTCATGATACGAGCATCGCGGTAGTGGCGCTCACAAGCATAATCTTTCATATATCCCGATCCACCGTGAATCTGCACCGAGTCGTAAGCCAACTGGTTAGCATACTCCGAAGCGAATAGCTTCACCAAGGGGGTGAATCCATCGGCCAAGCGGTTGTAGTGCTTCATCTCAGCTCGCTCCTCGCCCTCCAACTTACGCTCGTGCGAGATGTGACCATACTGCTTGTAGATCTCCACGAAACGTGTTGTCTCATAGAGCAATGCGCGAGCACCCTGCAACTTAGCTTTCATATTTGAGAGCATCTCGCTCACCTGCGAGAATTGGATAATTGGCTTGCCAAACTGAGCACGCTCATGAGCATACTTAAGTGCCTCACGGTAAGCAGCCTCGCAAAGACCAACCGACTGAGCACCGATACCCAAACGCGCAGCATTCATCAGCGACATCACATACTTAATAAGTCCCATCTTGCGGTCACCCACCAAACGAGCAGGGGCATTGGTAAAGACCAGCTCACAGGTTGGAGAGCCCTTGATACCCAACTTATTCTCGATACGACGCACCTTGATACCACCGTCGCGCTTGTCGTGCACAAGCATCGAGAGGCCACGAGCATCTGAAGTTCCCTCCTCGGTACGAGCAAGAACCAACGATACATGACCATCGCCATTGGTGATAAATCGCTTAACGCCATTGAGTAACCACCTGTCCGAGCCTGCATCGTAGGTCGCCTTGAGCATCACTGCACCAAGGTCGGAACCAGCATCGGGCTCGGTGAGATCCATAGCGCAGGTAGCGCCCTCACAGACCCAAGGTAGGAAGTGCTCCTTGATCTCGTCCGAAGCGAACTCGTTGAGCGTCTCGGCGCAATCCTGCAATCCCCAGATATTCTCAAAACCAGCATCGGCACGCGAGACCATCTCGTTGGCCATCACGAAAGCTACCAAAGGAGCATTCAGACCATTGTACTTGCGAGGAAGAGTCAAGCCGCTAAGACCTGCATCGACAACCGCCTTGAGGTTCTCGGTAGTGCCATCGGCATAGACCACATGGTCGTCAACGACCTTAGGGCCTTGGTGATCAACACCCTCAGCATTTGGTGCGATGGTCTCAGCACACACCTCACCAGCGATAGCGAGCGTGCGACGCAATGAGTCCATTGCATCCTCAAAATTTTGTGGTGCGTAGTCGTAGAGATCCTTCTCGGCGAAGCCACGCTCCTTGAGCTCCACAATTTTGCGCATCAATGGATGGTCAAAATGGAACTGTAAATCGTTATTATCTAAAAAGAAATTTGCCATTACTTCGAGTTTTGTTTATAGTACTTAATCATCTTAGGGATAACGTCGTTGACATCGCCCGTGATAGCATAATCGGCCAATTTGTTGATCGGCGCCGCAGGGTCGTTATTGATCGAGATCACCATTGCCGACTGATCCATACCCGCAGTGTGTTGGATCTGACCCGAGATGCCGCAAGCCACATACAATTTAGGGCGCACAGTAACTCCCGTCTGACCGATCTGACGCGCATGGTCGGTGAAACCTGCATCGACCGCCGCGCGGCTTGCTCCGACCTCACCTCCGAGAACCTCGGCCAAGTCGAATACCAACTTGAAATTCTCCTTGGAGCCCATGCCGTAGCCTCCCGCCACGATTACACCTGCTCCCTTAATGTCGATCTTGCTCTCCTCGATCTTGCGGTCGATGATCGTCACGGCCATATCGGCAGGCGAGATGTATGCCTTCCAGTCGATTACCTTAACCTCGGCAGCACCCGCCACCGCAGCATGCTCCTTGCGCATAACACCCTCGCGCACTGTGGCCATCTGAGGGCGGTTATCGGGGTTGATGATAGTTGCGATGATATTTCCACCAAATGCTGGGCGGATCTGGTATAACAAATTTTTGTACTCCGTTTTGCTCTTTGGATCGGTGTGATCGCCAATAACAAGCTCGGTACAGTCGGCCGTAAGACCGCTATAAAGAGCCGAAGAGACACGGGGCCCCAAGTCGCGACCCACCGAAGTAGCTCCGAAAAGCGCGATCTGTGGCTGCTCAGCCTTGAATAGGCCAACCAAAACCGAAGTGTGTGGCAGTGTGCGGTAAGGTGCGAAGATAGCATCGTCGGCTACCCACACCGTATCAACTCCAAATGGAGCAAGCTGAGCCTCGATGCCCGCGAGCGACTCGGAGATCACTACAGCCTCCAACTTAACGCCCAATTCCGACGAGAGTTCACGACCCTTGGTAAGCAGCTCTAAGCTCACATCGGCGATCTTACCCTGCTCGATCTCTATATATACAAATACATTATTCATTTTTTCGTGAGATTAGATTATCCAAGCGTGTGGCTCGAAATTAGTTCAACCATAAGTTCATTGATGTCGCTGTCGCTGCTTGTGAGCTGCTTGGACTCCTTAGCTTGGAAGACCACATTTTCGATCTTCTTAACCTTGGTAGGTGAGCCCGAAAGACCCAACTGCACCTCATCGGGGTTGACATCCGCCGCGCTCCACTCCACAATCTGGAGGTAGTCACGCTCCGAGGCCAACTCAGCTGCCAAAGTCTCCTTCTGCTCGGCGATCTCGGTTGGAATCATAGCATATTTGTACTTCATCACACGACGCGCATTCTGAGGGCGACACTGCGCAAAGGAGCCATTAACGGTAAATAGAGCTGGTAGAGCGCACTCGACGATCTCCACACCATTCTCCAAACGGCGCTTAACCACAAGTGACTCATCCTTAACCTGCTCGATAGATTCGATATAGGTGATCTGAGGCATGCCCAACTTCTCGGCAACCTGAGGCCCTACTTGAGCCGTATCGCCATCGATCGCCTGACGGCCTGCGAAGATCACATCAGGTTCGATCTTGCGCAAAGCGCACGAAAGGGCATAGGAGGTAGCCAAGGTGTCGGAACCGGCGAACTTACGATCCGTAAGTAGGTAACCACCATCGGCTCCGCGGAACATCGACTCGCGAATGATCTCTGCGGCACGGTATGGCCCCATGGTGAGAATATGGACTGTTGCACCCTCGACAGCATCTTTGAGCGTCAAAGCAGCCTCGAGAGCGTTAAGATCCTCGGGGTTAAAGATTGCTGGCAGAGCAGAACGGTTTACCGTACCCTCGGCGGTCATAGCATCCTTACCCACATTACGGGTATCGGGCACCTGCTTGGCCAGCACAATAATTTTCAACTCTTTTTTCATTTGGTATATTTTAGATTGTTTTTAAAACAAAACTCTCTAAATCGACCACCGGCGGTGGTTAACTTAGAGAGCTTCTACATATTTTTATCTCACGATTGTCTCGTCTCGATCGGGCCCTACCGAGATCACCTTAACAGGCACTCCCGTTTCAGCCTCGATAAACTCGACATACTCCTTGAACTCTGCGGGGAAATCCTCGTAATTCTTCACCTTGCAGATATCGCAGTTCCAACCCTTGAATTCACGGTAGATTGGTTTGATATCGCACTCCACAGTGTAGGGGAAGTGCTCCACACGCTCGCCATCGATCTCATATGCCACAGCGACCTTGATTGTCTCGAATGCGTTGAGCACATCGGACTTCATCATAATGAGTTGCGTAGCGCCATCGACCATAATAGCATACTTCAGCGCAACCATATCGAGCCATCCACAACGACGCTCGCGGCCAGTCACGGCGCCATACTCGCGGCCAATATCGCGCATCGAGCGACCTGCCTCGTCGAATAACTCCGTTGGGAATGGGCCGCTACCCACGCGGGTGCAGTATGCTTTGAAGATTCCAAAGACCTCACCAATGCGATTTGGAGCAACGCCCAAACCAGTGCAAGCTCCCGCACAAACAGTGTTCGACGAGGTTACAAATGGATACGATCCGAAGTCAACATCGAGCAAAGTTCCTTGAGCTCCCTCGGCCAAGATAGCCTCGTCGCTCATCAAAAGGTCGTTGATAGTCTGCTCAGAATCAATTATATTGAACCCCTTGAGGTATTCGATAGCCTCGAACCACTCGCGCTCCAACTCGTCGATGTCGTACTCGAAGCCCATAGAGTCCAAGGTTGCTGCATGGCGAGCCTTAGCTGCCGCATAGATCGATGCGAAGTCGAGGAAGACATCGCCCACTCTCACACCATTGCGGCTGATTTTGTCGGTATAAGTGGGCCCGATGCCCTTGCCTGTTGTGCCGATCTTTGCGCTGCCCTTAGCTGCCTCATTGGCTGCATCCAACACGCGGTGCGTTGGCATAATAAGGTGTGCCTTCTTCGAGATCGAAAGTCGCTTAGTGAGATCATGGCCACTCTTAGCCAACGCCTCAGCCTCCTCGCGGAAGAGAATCGGATCGAGCACCACGCCATTACCGATGATATTGGTTTTGTCCCCTTGGAAAATTCCCGATGGAATCGAGCGAAGGATATACTTTTCGCCATTAAACTCCAATGTGTGACCAGCATTGGGGCCACCTTGGAAGCGTGCAACAACCTTATAATTAGGCGTCAAGACATCGACAACCTTGCCTTTACCCTCATCGCCCCACTGCAATCCAAGAATTACATCTACTTTTTTCATATTACTTAATATTCGCTTTTTACTCTGCATAAAACATTCAAAGTCCAAAGATATAAAAAAATTCTGAGTATTGGGTGTTTTTGAGTGATTTTTTTAGTTAGGAGCTGTCCTCTCTCTCCGTCATTCCCGCGAAGGCGGGAATCTTAATCTTTGTCAAGTTGCGTTTATACAAGATTCCCGCCTTCACAAGAACGACATACAGAAGACTCCTAACCAACCCCCAAACGACGGCGGATAAAGTCGACGATATAATCGGCTGTGGCCTCCAAGCCCAAGAGCGAAGAGTTCACGCAGAGGTGATACGACGAGGCGTGCCCCCACTGACCCGAGCCGTAGAAGTTGTAGTACTCAGCACGCGAGCTATCGCACTGCTCGATCATTCGCTTGGCGCTCGCCTCGTCCAGCGAATGGAGCTCCGAGATGCGCGCTATGCGATCGGTGGGGTTAGCTGTGATAAAAATATTGATACTCAGCGGATAGTCACGCAGGATATAGTCGGCACAACGCCCCACGAATAGAGCCGAACCACGCTCGGCAATCTTGCGAATAACATCGCTCTGGATCGCAAAGAGAGCCTCACTGCTAAGCACCCCTGCGGCGCTCGCCTCGCCCCCTGCGAATGGATTACGCAGATAACCCACAAGTGTCGAGAGACCCTTGCGGTGGCTCAACTCGTCGGCTCGCTCGAAAATCTCGTCGCTAATACCACTCTGCATAGCGGCTAACTTTATGAGTTGCTTATCGTAGAACTCTATGCCTAACTTTTGGGCAACCAACTTTCCTATAACTCGACCACCACTCCCAAGCTCGCGACCAAGATTAATAATAAATTTCTTCTCCATAGTCTACTTATTTACCATCTTGCGGTTAAATATATTGAGTTGCTTACGCAACATAAATAGTGCAATTATCGTAGTGATTACATCCGAGAATGGCATGCTGCACCAAACGCCCCAACTGCCATCGAACGTAGTATACTTAGTAAAGATCACTGGCAACAACAACAAACAAGGTAGCAAGAAGATAAGCTGTCGCGAGAGCGAAAGAAATATCGCATGTTTAGCCATACCGATACTCTGAAAAAAACTCGAAACAACCATCTGCACACCCACTACAGGGAATGCCAAAAGGGTTATTCGCATACCCGTAACGGCAAGCGAAATAAGTTGCCGATCGGTGGTAAATGCCGAAACAGCTATCGACGGGAAGAATACACCCACCACAAAGCCCACAGTGGTGACCACCGTGGCACCGATCAACGTGAGTTTGAGTACTCGCTTCACGCGGTCGTACTGCTGCGCGCCATAATTATAGCCCGCTATAGGTTGCATACCTTGATTGAGTCCCATCACGATCATCACAAAGATAAAGGCAATACGGTTGACAATACCATAGGCTCCCACATTTAGATCACCTCCATACTGCTTAAGCCCCTTGTTTATAAAGATCACAATTAGGCATGCGGCCAAGTTCATAAAAAACGAGGGCATTCCTATGACGAAGATATTTTTGACGATCTTACTGCGTAATTTATAGATACCACGCTTGAAATGCAACAACTCGCGCTTATCCGAGAAGATATATATTTGCCACGAGAGCGAAATGATCTGCGCCAAGATCGTAGCGATAGCTGCCCCACGAATACCCCAATCGAAGCCATAAATAAAAATCGGGTCGAGGATAGCATTGATAACAACAGCATTGATCGTGGCGGCCATACTGCGACGTGGATGTCCCGAAGCACGCAATATTGCGTTGAGTCCCAAGAACATATGCGAAACAAGATTACCAGCAAGGATTATCTGCATATAGTCGCGCGCATAACCTATCGTAAATTCGCTGGCTCCAAAGAAGTAAAGTATCGGATTGAGGAACGTAAGGCAAATAATACCAAACGAGGCTCCGATGATGGTGTTAAGCACCACCACATTACCCAATATATTCTGCGCCTCCCCATAGTCGCGCTGCCCGAACCTCAACGAAATAAGTGTCGAGGCACCCATACCGACGAGCGACCCAAATGCCGCCGCAAGGTTCATCAACGGAAAGGTGAGCGCCAGACCCGAGATCGCCAAGGCTCCCACGCCCTGCCCGATAAAGATGCTGTCGATCATATTGTAGAGCGACGAGGCGGTCATAGCGATGATCGCGGGGATGGCATACTGCATCAGAAGCTGCCTGATGGGGCGACTACCTAACTCCGTAATTGATTTTTTATCTACTTCCATAATTTTAAATTATTAATCCCTTTCCCCTTTTTACCTCATCATCACTTCACCTTATCTCATCGCCACTTCACCTTACGTCATCCTCGCTTCACCTTACGTCATCCTCGCTTCACCTTACGTCATCCTCGCTTCACCTTACGTCATCCTCGCGCAGGCGGGGATCTTAAAGTTCGGCATCTTGCATTTGTATAAGATTCCCGCGCTGGCGGGAATGATGGGAGGGAGGGGGAGGGGGGGGGCTGACGTGTATTTAATCCTTTATTCACACGTCAAAAAAAAGGCTCGCTACTCAACTTGCAGCGAACCCCCATTCCTAAATTAGCTTAGATTTCGTCGTCTCCCTCGAGATCTACTCCGCCATCCTCACCTTTGGCCATTTCGGCCTCAACGATGTCATCCGAGAAGAGATCTTTCTCCATTTTCTCGCTGTCGTCGATCGTCACCGCGATCTTAACCAAAAAGATAACCTCATCGGCCTCGAATGGAACTGCGTAGAAGAAGTCTCCATTGGGCTTGTCGATACGCATCATTGCGTCGGTGAACCCTAATGGGTATTGAGCTTTTACCTGCTCTTGAAGTTCGGGTGTAAGGTTCTGAAAACTTGTTACTAAACGTTTCTTTGCTACTTTGCTTGTTGCCATAAATTGATATAAAATATTACCTTTCGTGTTAAATTCTGTGCAAGTATACGCAAAATTTGAATAGATACCAGAAACTTTGAAAAAAAAATACATTTTTTTCCTTTTTTCTGCAAAAATCGCTACCTTTACGCAAGATTTATAAGCAAAATGATCAAAGATAAAATAGATTCTCTCACACGAGAACTCAACTATCACAACCACAAATATTACGTCGAAAACGCACCCGAGATCTCGGACTTCGAATTCGACACAATGTTGCGCGCACTATCAGATTTGGAGCAGCAACACCCCGAATTTATCCATGCGGCATCACCCACACAGCGCGTAGGTAGCGACGTGACCTCCTCCTTCGAGAGCCGCGAGCACCGCTTCCCGATGCTCTCGCTCTCCAACACCTATTCGCGCGAGGAACTACACGATTTTCTCACCAAGGTTTTAGACGAGGTGGGCGACGCAGAGTTTGTATGCGAGCTTAAATTCGACGGCACGGCGATCTCGCTCACCTACGAGGATGGGACACTAACCCACGCTACAACCCGTGGCGATGGCACCCGTGGCGACGAGGTGACGCGCAACGTGCGCACCATTCGCACCATCCCGCTCCAGCTCATCACCACCGAGGGGAACTTCCCGCCACTCTTCGAGATTCGTGGGGAGATACTTCTACCCTACGCCTCGTTCGATAGGCTCAACGCCGAGCGCGAGCTTGCGGGCGAAAACCCCTTTGCCAACCCTCGCAATGCTGCTGCGGGCACCCTCAAACAGCAATCTTCGGCGGTGGTCGCATCGCGCGGATTGGATTGTCTATTATACCAAATCGCCGGCGACTCGCTTCCATTCTCGTCGCATTGGCAGAACCTCGGCGCTGCACGAGAGTGGGGATTCAAGATCTCCGACACAATGCGCCTGTGTAGCAGCGAGCAGGAGATTTTCGATTTTATCGAGCAGTGGGACACCGATCGCCACTCGCTTCCATTCGCCACCGATGGAGTGGTTATCAAGGTCAATCAATATAGCCACCAGCGCCTCTTGGGCTTCACAGCCAAGGCGCCAAAGTGGGCGGTAGCATACAAATTCAAGGCCGAGCAGGCGCTAACAACCCTGCTTAGTGTCGACTATCAGGTGGGTCGCACAGGGGCGATAACCCCCGTGGCAAACCTCGAGCCAGTAGCCTTGGCGGGTACCACGGTCAAACGCGCTTCGCTCCACAACGCCGAGCAGATCGCAGCGCTCGACATCCGCATAGGCGACACGGTTTATGTGGAGAAGGGCGGCGAAATTATCCCCAAGATCACCGGCGTAGAGCTCTCGGAGCGCAGCGAGCAGAGCACACCACTCCAATATATAGAGGTTTGTCCCGAGTGTGGCACCCCACTCCAGCGTATCGAGGGCGAGGCTAAGCACTACTGCCCCAACTATCGCCACTGCCCCGTGCAGATCGTGGGGCGTATAATTCACTTTATTCGTCGCAAGGCAATGGATATCGACGGTTTGGGCGATGAGACCATCGAGCTGCTTTTCGCCAATTCACTGGTGGGTAACGTGGCCGATATCTATTCGTTGCGCGCCGAACAGCTTGCAGCACTACCTCGCTTAGGCGAGAAGTCGGCGGCCAATATCATGCAGAGCATCGAGGCCTCCAAGTCGGTTGGCTTTGAGCGGGTCTTATTTGCGTTGGGTATCCGCTTTGTGGGCGAGACCACCGCTAAGCATTTGGCACGAGCATTCAAGAGTTTGGAGGCGCTCTCTACAGCCTCACGCGAGGAGCTGCTACTCACCGAGGAGGTGGGCGAGAAAATCGCCGACTCGATTATCGAATACTTCGCCTCGGCGGAGAACCAAGAGCTCTTGGCGCGCCTAAGTGATGCGGGGTTGACCCTTACGATGGCTGAGCAGCAGAGACTTTCGAGCAGTCTGGAGGGCAAAAATTTTGTGGTGTCGGGTAAATTCACTATCTTTGGCCGAGATGAGCTCAAAAGGCTTATCGAGCAGCATGGTGGCAAGCTCTTATCGGGGGTCTCGGCAAATGTCGACTATCTCGTGGCGGGCGACAAAATGGGCCCGGCAAAGAGTCAGAAGGCGACAAAGTTGGGTGTCGAGGTGATCACCGAACAGCAGTTCGAGCAGATGATCCAAGGGGCTACACCCTATCAGGTCGCTGAGCAAGGACAAACGATAAAAGAAGAAAAAATAATAATAACAGAGCAGAGCTCACAGGGCTCACTATTTTAAGGTTTACAACAATATGAAGAGATTAAAAGGATTGGGTGTAGCGCTGGTTACCCCATTCACCGAGGATGGTCGAGTAGACTACACGGGATTGGCTAAAATTATCGACTATGTGATCGAGGGAGGCGTAGATTATATCGTGGCATTAGGTACTACCGCCGAGACTCCTACGCTCTATATGCCCGAGCGCGCGGTGATCGCAATGTTTATCACCAACCACATAGCTGGCCGTGTGCCATTGGTGATTGGTGTGGGCGGCAACTCCACCTCGGAGGTGCTCGACCAGTTGCGCGAATTTGACTTGCGCGGCGCGGATGCCATTTTGAGCGTCACCCCTTATTATAATAAACCCTCGCAGGAGGGTCTTTACCAACACTTCAAGGTGGTAGCCGAGAACTCACCACTACCCATCATCCTCTACAATATCGCTGGCCGCACGGGAGTCAACATGAGCGTGGAGACCACCTTGCGCATTGCGCGCGACTTCGACAATGTGATCGGAGTGAAGGAGGCCTCGGGCAACTTGGAGCAGATCTACCGCATTATCGACGAGCGCCCCGAGGGCTTTATGGTTCTTTCGGGTGACGATGCTCTTACGCTCGATATCTCTAAGCGTAGCGGCGAGGGTGTGATCTCGGTGGCGGCTAATGCCTTCCCAACGCAGATGTCGCACTTTATGTCGCTGCTCAAAGAGCGCCGTTTTGACGAGGCCGAAGCTGCTTACGCACCTCTTAGCGAGGCAGTTGATGCACTATTCGAAGAAGGTAATCCTACAGGCGTAAAGTGTGCTTTGTCGACCCAAGGTATAATCAGCAACCGCATGCGTCTGCCGTTAGTTTCGGGCAGCAAGGAGCTCGAGGAGAAGTTCAAGAGACTTATCGAAACATACGATTTGCACTAATTTTGCGTTTGGTTATTCAAACACACAATTAAATATGAAAAAGTTACTCTTACTGTTTCTACTCCTCCCACTTTCGCTCATAGCTAAGGTGCCCGTTGAGGATGATATTGTTGATAAGATCAACGATCCCGCCTCGGCGTACTACTACCCCAACCTATTTTTGCGATTCAATGGTGGCGGAACATTCACAGATGAGGAGTTCCACTACCTATACTATGGCTTTGTCTACAGCGAGTTGTATCGTCCCTTGGAGATAAACGACAAGATCGACCGCGTGTTGCTACTCGCCTCGTCGCTCACTGTCGATGCCCCCTCGCAGCAGAGCATCGACGAGATAATCCTCTCGGCAAATGAGGCTCTTAAGCACAATCCATTCAGCCCAACGCTCTGGAATCTGCTTGCGTATGCCTACGGCGCCACGGGCGACACGGAGCGCGAGAAGATGTCGTACGACCGTTTCAACCAGATCCTCGCGACGATCGACAACTCGGGCAATGGACTCAAGGAGAAGAGCCCCAAGCATATAATAATGTTTGACCACGCCCTCGATCTGCTTACAGTGCAGGGCATACCCCACTCCAAGGCTAAGGTAATCAGCCGCACAGTGGAGTACATCCCATTCACCGACACACTGCGCGATGCGGATGACAAGCAGAAGGTCAAGGGAATGTTCTTCGACTTTGGGCGAATATATTGGAACAAACCCGACAATGTAACATACAAGCGTGACAACACGTGGCAATTTAATAATCTCCCGCCAAAGGAGTATAAATAACTTTGATGAAACATGGAATACTATATTTTATAGCTGTAATTTCCATATTGATCTCCTCTTGCCAAAAAGAGGAGGATAATATTGCATCTTCTACAACACCCGACACAACACCTCAGACCACGCTGATGTATATGACCGGCACCGACTTGTCGAGCTTCTTTAGTAGCAATATCACCGCAGCTAAGAAGGCTATCGTCACCGATGCTCTGGGCTATGGGCGCTTTTTGATATTTCGCCACTCCACCTCTTCGACTGCTACGCTCGTAGAGTACGCTTACGAGGATGGCAGTTGCACAGAGACTACCCTCGAGGAGTACACCAATATCACCTCGCTCTCGCAAGATGCTATCACAACAGTTGTTGCCGATCTAAAGCGCCACGCACCGGCCGACACCTACAACCTGATTATCAGCGGCCACGCCACAGGATGGGTGCCCAAGACGCGCCAAACAAGCTCGTGGTCGTCTCCCGCAGCTACCTCGCAGAGCGCAATCGACTGGGAGGCAATGAACTCCTCGCCCGTTGTAACCCGCTACTTGGGCTCCACAAACGATAGTTTCTTCGATATCGAAGAGCTCCAAGTGAGCCTCGAGGCGACTGACACACACTTTGGATGTATTATCTTCGACGAATGCTTTATGGCCTCGATCGAAGCGCTTTACGACCTACGCAACACCTGCGACTATATCATCGCCTCGCCCTGCGAGATTATGGGCGCAGGATTCCCCTACGACACGGTGCTCCCCGAGCTCTTTGCAGAGAACGGCACGGAGCCCAACCTGCAAGGGATCTGCCAAGCATACTACGACTACTACAGCACATACACCTACCCCTCGGGATGTGTCTCGATGGTTGTCACCGAGCACCTCGATGCCTTGGCCTCCATCACTGCACAGATCAATGCCTCGCAGACCAACACCGTAGATCTTAGCGAGATGCAAGCCTACGAGCGACTCTCGGAACACCTATTCTACGACTTCGAGCAATATATGTTGGCACTCAGCAGCGACCAGAGCCTTAGCGCCACATTCCTCGAGACAATGGAGGCAGCTTTCCCCACCGACTGCCGCCTATACACCGAGCGCTTTTTCGCCAACATCGGCACAAGCGCCTCTTCGTCGAACAACTACGAAGCCTACTACACCACAATCAACTACTACTCGGGAGTTACCACCAGCGCACCAACCTCGCAGATGAGCACAGAGTGGGCAGAGACTGCTTGGAGTAGCATTGTGAAATAGAGATTGCTTGGAGTTGTTTCTTACTGCGCTATTGCGAGAGAGAGACTTCGCCTTGACGATATAATGCATTATAACGGATCAATCCGAAATTTCGATGGTAATAATGGCTCAGTCCGAAAATAATATGTAAGCCGTCATTCCCGACTCGATCGGGAATAACGACAAGTGATATTCCCCAAAAAAAATTGACGTAAATTTGCGTATATCAGAAATTTGCACTATATTTGCGTATTAACTTAAAATAGCCTCATTCGAGGCAATATTCTTTACAGCAACAACAACTATTAACAGCATGTACGAAATAACAGCATTGGAAGGTAAAAGCCTTGCAGAATTAAAGGCAATTGGCAAGAGCTTGGGTATCAAGAACACCAACCTCCGAAAAGAAGAGCTTAAAGCAGCTATCGTAGAAGCTGGCAGCAAGACTCAGGAGCTGCAAGCTATACCCACCACCGCAGAGAAACGCCGCGGCAGACCAAAAAAATCAGAAGCTCCAAAAGTAGAGAGCGAGCAGGAACAGACGCAAGAGAGAGTGGATGCGCCAGATCAATCGACCCCAAAGAAAGGTCGCAGACCCCGCATGAGTGTAATCAAGGCCGAGGCGAATAGCCCCGAGACCGTTGTGCACGCTATGGCACCCGTGCCAACTATTATCGCTGCACCTGCCGAGCAGAGCGCACCATCTGCCGACCAAGCGCCTGAGTCACAGGCAGCCGCCCCAACAGAGGAGGCAGCAGAGGCACCCGCAACCAAGCCACGCGCCGAGAAGCGCCAACCAAAGGAGCGCCACAATAAGTCTCGCCGCACAAAGAACCACGATGCAGAGGGCGCAACAGCCAACCACGAGGGTGAAGCTGCCGACCACAAGCCACAAGAGGGCGAGGTGCACGCGACTCCAAATATCGACTCGGAGGTGATCACCAAAGATGACTTCACCGCAAAGATCGAGGGCGAGGGAGTGCTCGAGATTATGCAGGATGGCTACGGCTTCCTTCGCTCGGCAGACTACAACTACCTCAATTCGCCTGACGACATTTATGTGTCGCAGTCCCAAATCAAACACTATGCACTCAAGCATGGCGACTCGGTACGCGGTCTTATTCGTCCTCCACGCGAGGGCGAGAAGTACTTCCCATTGGTGCAGGTAGACGAGATCAACGGCCTTGAGCCCGAATATATCCGTGACCGTGTGCAGTTCGAATTTATGACTCCGCTCTTCCCGAGCGAGAAGTTCAAACTCACGGGCGTAGGTCACAACACCCTTTCGAATCGCGTTATCGACCTCTTTGCACCTATCGGAAAGGGTCAACGTGCGCTGATCGTAGCACAGCCTAAGACTGGTAAGACCATGCTTTTGCAGTCGATTGCCAACGCAATCGCCGACAACCACCCCGAGGCATATATGATCGTACTGCTGATCGATGAGCGCCCCGAGGAGGTTACCGAGATGGCTCGCAACGTTAAGGCCGAGGTTGTCGCTTCGACCTTCGACGAGCAGGCTTCGCGCCACGTTAAGGTTGCCGAGATGGTTCTCGACAAGGCTAAGCGCATGGTGGAGTGCGGCCACGACGTGGTGATATTCCTCGACTCTATAACTCGTTTGGCTCGTGCCTACAACTCCGTGCAACCCGCTTCGGGCAAGATCCTCTCGGGAGGTGTCGACGCCAATGCTCTACACAAACCTAAGCGCTTCTTCGGAGCGGCACGTAACACCGAGGAGAAGGGCTCGCTCACAATCATCGCTACGGCTCTTATCGACACCGGATCGAAGATGGACGAGGTGATCTTCGAGGAGTTCAAGGGAACCGGTAATATGGAGTTGCAACTCGACCGCAAGCTGGCCAACAAGCGTATCTACCCCGCCGTAGATGTTATCGCTTCGGGCACTCGTCGCGAGGATCTCTTGCTCACACGCGAGGAGATGAACCGCACATGGATCCTGCGCAAGTATCTCTCGGAGATGACCTGTGTGGAGGCGATGGAGTTCTTGCAGAAGCAGATGAATATGTCGTCAAGCAACGAGGAGTTCTTAGCGACGATGAATCAATAAACCCCACAAAATTTAGTTACGATGAAAAGATTACTACTAACCATCATCTCCCTATGCGTGGCTCTCAACGCCTTAGCATGGGGGCAGATGGGTCACGATGTGATCGCATATATTGGCGAGAAGAACCTTACACCAAAGAGCGCCGAGGCCGTTCGCAATCTCTTAGAGGGTCGCTCACTGGTCTACTACGCCAACTGGATGGACAACATCCGCGGCACTGAGGAGTATCGCCACACCTCTTCGTGGCACTACCGCAATGTCGACGAGGGCGAAACCGTGGAGTCGATGCCTCTCAACGAGAATGGCGACGTGGTGAGAGCCACCGAGCAGATGATTGCCGATATCAAGAGTGGCACACTTAGCCGCGATGAGGAGCGTATCGCAGTGATGATGCTTATCCACATGGTGGGCGATATGCACTGCCCGATGCATGCAGGTCGCCTAAGCGATTTGGGTGGTAACCGCCACGCAGTGACTTTCTTCGGCCGCAAGACTAACCTCCACTCGATTTGGGACAGCGCCCTATTAGAGGCTGCCCACAAATGGAGCTACCAAGGGTGGTGGGAGCAGTTGGATGTGATCGACCAAGCATCCAAGGCCGAGATCCAAAAGGGAGAGCCCTTAGAGTGGTTCTCCGAGAGCGTCGACGCCGCAGTCGAGATCTATGCTGCGACACCTATCGACAGCGAACTTTCGTACGACTACGTCACCCAGTTTGCTCCACTCGTCGAGCGTCAGCTACTTAATGGTGGATTGCGCTTGGCGCAGGTACTTAACGACCTATACAACTAACGAAGATGGAATCATTTACTGTCGGGGTCATTATCTCGACCTACAACAGCCCCGCATGGCTCGAGAAGTGTCTGTGGGGATATCTCTCGCAGGAGCACAAGGCCGACGAAATTATCATAGCTGACGATGGCTCACGCCCCGATACACGCGAGATGATCGAGCGCTATGCCCTCGAACTCCCTATCACACATGTATGGCATGAGGATGATGGCTTTCAGAAGTCGAAGATCCTCAATCGCGCCGTGGAGGCCTCCACGGCTCAATACCTAATCTTCACCGATCAGGATTGTATTCCACGCAAGGACTTCGTAGAGACCCACGTGCGCCATGCACAAAAGGGATATCTACTCTCGGGAGGCTACTTCCGCCTACCTATGTCGATCAGCCAAGAGGTTGTGCGCGAGGATGTTACCTCGGGCAATGCTTTTCAGTACAAGTGGCTCAAGGGGCGCGGTTTGAAGTGGGATTTCAAATGCACCAAGCTCTGCTCATGCCGCTGCTTCACGCACATGATGAATGCTATCACCCCGGCCAAGGCAACTTGGAATGGCTGCAATGCCTCCGGGTGGCGCGAGGATGTGGTGGCTGCCAATGGCTTCAATGAGCAGATGCAGTACGGTGGTCAGGATCGCGAATTTGGCGAGCGGTTGTTTAATCGTGGTATTCGTTCCAAGCAGCTAAGATACTCAGCCATAGCGCTACACCTCGACCACAAACGCCCCTACAAAACGAAGGAGTCGATCGATAAAAACTTGGAAATTCGCCGTCAAACACGCCGAAGTGGCATTACATCAACTCCTTACGGCATAAAAAAATAATGTTTTTCGCTATCACATTTTAACTTTTGCACAATAAAGCGTTCTAAATGCACAGGGGGGGGGAGAGTATCATATCCACCTAACACTAAACAGCCTAACCAAATATTAATACCAACAATACTACTATGATCTTACTTTCAACGAGAATGTGCATAATCTGCTGCTCCGAGTTCATTAGGGGCTACTACGCAGGGCAAAAGACGACAGCGACCAGCTTAGCTGAGAAATTTAAACTTAACATTCGTACGCTTAATCCAGCCCTAAACAAGCTAACACGTGCCAAAATTCTGCGAAGTCAAGTGGGTGGTGTTGACCGTGGATATATCCTTACGCGCGATCCTCACGATATTTCGATCTACGACATAATCATTGCAAGCCAAGGTGTCAACTATATGAAAACCTGCAACGTAGCACTCAAAGGAGCCACCTGTGCCCTACCCGATTGCAACGACTGCATCCACTTCAAAACCTCTAAGATGATAACAGACCAGATTAGCGAGGAGTACAAGAAGATCTCGATCTACGACCTGTATCACAACCAAGAAGGGCTCTCGACCGAGGGTTTGCAAATATTTAAATAACGTGAGGTAGAACTCATATCATAAGAAAAAGAGTCGCTGTAGCGACTCTTTTTCTTATGCGTGTTGAATTCAAGGATCAGGTGTAATTTCCGCTACGTCATCCTCGCCCCCACTTCGTCATCCTCGCGAAAGCGGGGATCTTATACAAACGCGATGTTACAACAGATTACGATTGAGAAACGAAACTACTCCTCCACAATACGAATCGAGATAATCAAATCCCCTTGGCGAATATCGTCAACAACCTCGATACCCTCGACAACCACGCCGAAGCAGGTGTGAACGCCATCCAAGTGCGAAGTATTATTGCGTGAGTGGCATACAAAAAACTGCGAGCCACCTGTGTCGCGACCTGCATGAGCCATCGAGAGCACACCGCGATCGTGGTATTGGCGGGGAGCAGACGTCTCACACTTGATGCGATAGCCGGGGCCACCTGCGCCATTTCCGATAGGGCAACCGCCTTGAATCACAAAGTCAGGAATCACACGGTGGAATGTGAGTGAATCGTAGAATCCGCTCTGAGCTAACTTTACAAAGTTTTCAACTGTGATTGGAGTTTCGTTGGAGTAGAGCTCCACTTTCATCGTACCTTTTTCGGTCTCGATAATTGCAAATTGTGTCATGATAATTATAATTGTTTAAAGTTTATTTCTTTGGTTTACGGTCAAAAAATGGGTTCTTGCTCGAGGCACTAACCGCGATAGCATAAATCTGGCGACACCCCTCGAGGTATCCCAATCGCTCAGCTGCGGCACCTGCCGAGAACATCACGCGAGTATCCACGCGCAGGTCGGCAGCCGTAGCACAAGCCGACCCCAAAGCGATACCAACGTCAACGGCATTGAGCGCACAGGGAACATCCGCAGTGCGTGCCGCACAGGTCGTGAAGCCGCAATATCCGCAATTAAGCCCCTGCGGCTGATCGCGCGTGCCAATGAGCACAAGGTAGTCGGCCGAGAGGATATTCTCCGCATCGCGCAAGAAAAAGAGCATTCCATGCTCCTCGACCATCTCGATCATCGTGCGCGAGAGCTGTTCGATATGTTCACCCTCGATCGCTACAATCTCCACTATATCAACGCCTTTGCCCTTGGGCGCAGTGCGTGCTGCTGTCATCATTTGCCTTACCACGGCGAGCAGATGCTCGTGGCGGCACTCTCTTTCGTTGTGAATCATACCCCAAAAATTTTATACAAAAATAGGCAATAAATCTGAAAAAATAACTACCTTTGAGCTATATTATACTTGTTAATAGATGAAAAAAAATATATACATTACCCTTTTGGCACTAATGGTGGTTGGCGTGGCGCTGCAAAGCTGCCAGAATAGAGCTGCTACAGACAAACCACAGATCATCGCCACGATAGCACCCGTCAAATATTTAGTCGATCAAATCGTCGGCGATGACTTCGAGGTTAGTGTGTTAGTTCCCGCCGGCGTGAGCCCCGAGACCTTCGACCCTACGCCCAAACAATTTAGCACTTTGAGCGAGGCCGAGGCTGTTGTCGCAGTGGGCTTGATCGACTTCGAGAGCAATATCCTCAGTCGCATCGAGGGCAAGAGTCGCCTTGTGAACCTCAGCGCAGGAGTCGACCTAATCGCGGGCTGCTGCTCAAACAAGCACCACGCACATGGAGGCATCGACCCCCACATCTGGACATCGCCCATGCAGCTCCAGATCATGGCGCAAAACCTCTACACCTCGCTCGCCGAGCTCTACCCCGACTCGCTGCACTATCGCACCGCATACCTCGATCTACAAGCGCGCCTCGAGGAGTTGGACAACAAGGTCACCGGCATGCTGTTGGCATCCGATGTCGACTGCTTTGTGATCTACCACCCCGCCTACACTTACTTCGCACGCGACTACAATATCGAGCAGGTGGCAATCGAGGATGAGGGCAAGGAGCCCTCGGCACGCCGCATAGGTCAGATCATCGACCGTGCTCGCGAGCAAGGCATCGCACGAATCCTCTACCAGAGAGAGTTCCCCGCCTCGACCGTCTCGACGATCGCCTCCGATGCCGCAGCTCAAGCAACCGAGGTCAATCCGCTACGCGAGGATGTTGTAGCGCAGGTCGAGGAGTTCGTCACACTAATTAGCTCGAAGCAATGAGACTAATCGCACTCAAGGGGCTCGAAGCCTCCTACGATGGACAGCAGGTGCTGCGCAATGTCGATTTGGAAATCCACTCCGACGACTTCATCGCGATCATCGGTCCCAACGGCGGTGGCAAGACAACCCTTGTCAAAGCGATCTTGGGACTTATCGAGACCCGCGGACAGAAGGAGTACTCCCCCGCACTGCGCCACGGCAAAGAGCTGCTAATCGGCTACATGCCCCAGATAAACCAGTTCGACAAAGGCTTCCCAATCACCATCGAGGAGGTGGTGCTCTCGGGACTACTCAATCGCCGCAGGTGGCGCACACACTACAACGCCGCGGAGCGACAACGCTGCGCCGAGCTACTCGCACAAACCGGCATCACCAAGGTTGCCCACCACCAAATTGGCGAGGTCTCGGGTGGTCAGCTCCAGCGCGCATTGCTCTGTCGCGCCATCATCGCCGAGCCCAAGCTGCTGATCCTCGACGAGCCGACCAACTACGTCGACAGCCGCTTCGAAGGGGAGATGTACGCGATCCTGCGCTCACTCAACGAGCGAATGGCGATCATCATGGTCTCGCACGATATCGGCACCGTATCGAGCTTCGTGAAGCAAATCGTCTGCGTCAACGGCACGGTACATCGCCACGAATCGAACATAATCAGCGAGGAGCAGCTGCTTGATTACAACTGCCCCATAAAGATAATAACCCACGGCAAAGTGCCCCACACGGTGCTTTCGCTCCACGAAAATTGTAACTGCAGCTGAATTAAAGGAAAGATTCGGTGATTTAGAGATAGATACGATAATAGGTAAGAACCACAAAGGTGCGATTCTCACCATAAACGATAGATTAACAGGTAGGGTCTGGATCCGTAAGCTGC
>JBCQVM010000053.1:0-11886 GCA_047173105.1 Rikenellaceae bacterium | reverse complement strand
CCATATAGCGGTTGTAGCACTGTATAATCCTATCTGGATCTATCTTATGCTCCATTGCTTTATACATATCAAATAAGTCTCGCCCCTTTTTACGCTGATATAATGCACGTAATTTTGAACCCAAAAGCTCATCTAATTGATATGTTGTTATCTCACACTCTCCTTTAAACCATTTGTTATCAACCGAAAATGGAATCTTAACTAAGCCTAATTCATTGAAATGTTCTTTGCAGTTTATTTCTACTTTCAATCTTATTGGAACAGTCGGAGGTATTTCAGACTCCATTCTATATTTTAAAGTGTTGTTATGTCTCTTCTGCATCACTTTTACGTTAGGTAAGAAATCAAGAACAACCTTTAGTCTATCTATGATAGGACCAATAGCCCCCTCGTTGATCTGCACAAGATCAATATCCTCACTGTATCTAGCCTGAGGCGAGATGTAGAGCTTATGTAAAGCTGTACCACCACGGAACGCCAACTCACTTGCCAAGAACTCATCGCTATAGATCGCCACCAATGCTCGGCAGATTATTAGGTCTTGCTCAACCTGTTCACTTTTATTCCAAGGCGCATTCGTTCGCCATTGCACTATTGCTTGTCTATTTATCATATTTCATCAATTTCTATTTGGGAGTTAATATTTATTCTCCATTTTTTATCTTTCATATTACTCTTCTTTTTCCCTTGAGGATTGAGAGAGACATAGTTTAAACGCCTTTTTGTTGCAATTAACTGAGTGTATATAACCTCCGCTTGATCTATCTCCTCTAATACAAACTCTAATATATAACCTAAACGTTGGATTGTTGACAGTGTCGTGAATTGCAACAATTCATCTACCTTGTTAGAAAAATCTGTCTGCTCTACTAATTCTGCTAATATCGTAGAGGCTCTTGACATTGAGCCAACATATTGGGAGTATTGAACTAAATCCACAGCCGTTAGTTCTGCATTAGAGTACCTAACAGTTCCTGTTTCTGAATTTTTAACACACAAGAATTTTTCAGGTATTTCACTACGATAGATCCAGTTAAGCTCATTATTTTTATCTTTTGAAACTGTTGACTTAGGAAGAATTGTAGTTACGCAAAAACTCTGAGGTCGTTGGTGAGCTGCGCCAAAGAACTCTGCCGCATTAAGTAGCGATATGTAATATGGTTTGCCAATAAATTCCATTAATTGGTCTATATAATAAACAGAGGGAACAATCCCCTTAGAGGCATATTGCACAGGAATAATCACATAAAAACCATTATACACAGTAGATATAATCTTCTGCGTATTTAGACGATAAAGATCATTTCGAATAGATTGCTCTGTCATATTTGGAAAATTCTTTATAACAGCATCAACGCTAAATGAAACCTCTCCTTTTACCTCTATTTCTCTTACCCATTCTCTTATTGTCATAACCACACGTCGCTAATAATAGTGCAAATATAATCATTTTTTAGTTATATCTGCACTGTTATTAGCATTATTTTTAAAACTGGTCAAACTTACTCATCTGCGAAGCCTTGATCTTATCTGCAATATCAATATACGGCTTCATCGCCTTGTAGTCGCTGTGCCCAGTCCACTTCATCACAACATCGACAGGTATGCCAATCGACAATGCGTGACAGATAAACGACCTGCGCCCCGTGTGCGTTCCAAGCAGTGCATGTTTGGGCGATACGGTCTCTATTCGCTCGTTGCCCATATAGTGCACTTCGTGGATCGGCTCGTCAATTCCTGCCAACTTCGCAAGCTCCTTGATGTAGTCATTGTTTTTCTGGTTAGTTATGACTGGCAATGCCTTATCTCCTTGAAAAGCAACATCTTTGTACTTTTCGAGCACTTCACGACTGTACTTGTTCAGCTCTATGCGGAGGCTGTCGGTAGTTTTAATTGTGGTGAACTCGATGTGGTTCTCCTTGATGTTACTCCTGCGCAAGTTGAAGAGGTCGGAGTAGCGCAGACCTGTGTAACATTGAAATAAAAATGTATCTCGCACGCGCTCCAAATACTGCTTTGTCGATGGAATTTCGAACTCCTTGATGTGCATAATCTCCTCCCACGTCAAGAAAATCACCTTCTTATCGGCAGTTTTTAGCTTTGGCTTGAATAGCTCATAAGCACGATTCTTCTTCACATCGGGTTATCGACGTTTTAGCTCCACAAAAAACTCTTTTCCATCTCTCATCATATCGTCACAATACTTATCTTTAAAGTTGGCAGTGAATAACTTATCCAACGCAGGTTTTACAATCGCCCCAAAAATATCATTCTTATTCTTGAATTAGTTGTAGATATTGCTAAGTCCAACTCCCGACTCCCTCGATATGTCACGCATAGATACACCACTAAACCCTTTGCGAAGAAAGAGCTTACAAGCCACAGATAAAATCTGCTCTCTTACTATATATTTTTGTGTTTGCATCTAAAGTGAACATCGTTCGTTAATTATAGTGCAAAGGTAGAGCGTTTACATATTATGATCAATAACTATTATTAGGTATTTATAGTGCTGATAAACCCTATTTTACGCTATTGCACTCGTTGAAAAAGATACCGATCTTTACGTAACTAAATAATATAAAAATGGAAGATATTCACGCACACGAAGTACTCCATATGATGGAGGGAAATGATTACGGATCGAAGGAGATCTTGAAGCAAGCCATCGAGGCTAAATTTGGAGCAGATCAGACGTTTCGATCTTGCTCGGTTAAGGGATTAGGCATAGATGCATTGGTCGATTTCTTAGAGTCAAAGGGGAAGTTTAAACCCTCTATCGGTGGTTTTACAATGGATATAACAAAGGTTTGCAAAAGTTATTAGTTTAACGTTAATTATAAAGCGATTGCCCAACCTCGAATATCTCAAGGTTGGGCAATCTTCCTTAACTAACTTAATGCCTATGAAATTTAGTTACTCTCTTTCAACTTACTAAAGCGAGTGCATTGTGCACAGAGGTCGTAGCCTAAAAGTGTTCCAAGTATAAAATCCTCCTCGGGTGAGAGCTCGTTTAGTGGTCGAGTAGCTAATAATTTTGCCGCTTTAACACACTCATTGCGTCCAAAAAAGAGGTTGATTTTGCCTCCGTGAACCTCTTGAACAAAATAGTCTATGTTTTGACTCTTAAGACGACGAGTAGTAATAGCCTCAAATTTCTTTGGAATAGTATAGAGCACAAGATGTCGCACGCCTTTGCTAAGCTCGTAGACGTGGTTCGAGAATACTTTCATCTCGGGTGAATACATTAGCTGCTCGACTACCATGACTTATAGAGCAGGTTTGATTGACTCAATCCAAGCGTCGATACGACCCTCTGTTTGATCCTCCTCGTTGTCGTTATCGAGTGCAAGGCCTACAAATTGACCGTCAACCACAGCTACTGACTCATCAAACGAGTAACCATCAGTCGAAACTGCGCCTACTACTGTTGCGCCAGCACCTACTACAGCCTCGTAGATGATGCCTATTCCATCACAGAAAGTGTCGCAGTATGACGATGAGTCACCACAACCAAAGAGTGCAACTGTCTTACCCGAGAGGTCTGCACCTTTGAGAGTCTCAACTCCATCATACCAATCATCTTGAAGCTCACCTGCTCCCCAAGTCGATGTACCCAATACCAATACCTCATTCTCAGCAATTGTATCTGCACTCATAACCGACACCTCGATTGCCTCTACACCTAATTTAGATGCAATTGTTTGTGCGATCCCATCGCAGGTTCCTGTTGTTGATCCGTAGACTACTACTGTTTTTTTCATAATTCTATTTTAGTTTTAAATTTTACTGTTGCAAAGTAAGTGATATTATAAATGAAATAAAATAGCTAAATATTAGTAATTTGTCACCTTAAAATAGCAATATATAGGGGGTGTGCCGAGGCAATACTTCTATCTATTACCTAAAATATGCCACTTTCCACCCGCTTTTTACCTACATATTGCTATTGCGCATGTCGACTATGAGCAATACCTTTGTGGCGTACAAAATTCACAAATAAATCTAAATGAAGAAGTATTTACTATTGCTACTCTTTATGAGTGCAAATGCTCTGTATGCGCAAACAAATGATGAGTATAAAGCTCTTTTGCAAAGAATAGAAAGCTTAGAGGCAGAGGTCAAGGCCGAGAAAGCTGCCGAGACGGAGGAGTCACGCCTGACCATTGGCGGCTATGGTGAGATGACCATGTCGCGCCACTTTTACAGCGACGCTTGGCAGCGTTACGCTCTACCATCGAAATATGCAGACGATGGCAGCTATGGTCGATTCGACATCCCACACGCAGTATTTTATGTAGGTTACGACTTTGGTCGTGGATGGTCATTTGGTTCAGAGATCGAGTTCGAACACGGTGGCGTAGGCTCGACAATCGAGATCGAAGAGGAGGAGACTGGTGAATATGAGACTGAGACCGAACAAGGTGGCGAGGTAGTTCTTGAGCAATTTTGGATCAATAAGAGTTGGTCTGAGGCGATGAACCTCAAAATGGGTCACATCATGGTTCCCGTAGGCTTTACCAACAAATATCACCTACCAAATCAATACTTCGGAGTATTCCGCCCCGAGGGAGATTCACAGATCTTGCCTACTGCATGGCACCAAACAGGTGTGAGCCTATGGGGTCGCAAGGGCGATTGGAGCTACGAGGCGTTGTTTATCGCAGGATTGGATGCCGATCGCTTCTCGCCCGAGAATTGGATTGGTGGTTCGGCAAACACTCCCTATGAGTTCAAAATTGCAAATAACTACGCTGGGGCATTTAGCCTTGACAATCGTTCGATTAATAATTTAGTAATTGGAGTTAGTGGTTATTATGGCCACAGCGCGGATAATACACTTAACTCGTATGGCTATAGCACAACATCGCAAGGTGCTATATTTATAGGCTCATTTGACTTTACGTATACGCCCAAGGATTTTATCGCACGTGGAGGTGTGATCTATGGCACGATGGGCGATACCTATGCAATATCGTATGGTAATTCAGGTGCAACCAATGGTTCACCAACCCCCAGCAAACCTGCGATCGGTAGCGCTGCGATCTCGGTTGGCGTAGAGGCTGGATACAACGTTTTCGCATTTTGTGATATGCTAACAGCTAAGGGTGAAAAGCTCTATGTTTTTGGTCGTTACGAGTACTATGATTCTATGTATAAGACCGTAAGCGGCATACCAGACTATGCTTATTGGGAGCGCGAGTGTATCTCGGTTGGTGTAAACTATTCGCCAATTCCCGAAATAACGCTCAAAGCAGAGTACCAAATGCGCAACTTGGTTGACCCAACATACAACGACGAGAATACGCTCGCTTTTGGTGTGACATGGGCAGGATTCTTTACAAAAAAACGATAAAACAATTGACTATAATAATTAATAAAAATGAGAAAATTAAACAAAATTTGGGCTGTAGCCCTATCTGTTGCTGCTCTTGCAGTAGTATCTTGTGAGTCGGGTGATGATTCTAACGTCACTGACACATATACAACCACTGAGCAAGATGCATTTATGTCGGTTTATGTCGACGATGTAATTATGGCTCGCTACTCAGAGTTAGCTACTGCTGGTAAGACTCTTCTTACAGCTGTTGAGGCGATTCAATCTTCGACAGAGTCAGACAAAACATCTCTTATTGCTACTGCTGCTGAGGCGTGGGTTGCCGCTCGTATCTCTTGGGAGCGCACCGAGGCTTACCTCTTTGGGCCAGTAGATATGGCCGGCATTGATCCGGGTATCGACTCATGGCCATTGGTGTTGCCTGACCTTCAGACATCTATCCAAGCGTGGGATACTGAGACTGATAGCTACCTTTCGCTTAAAACCGATGGAGGCGACCTCAAAGGCTTCCATGCTATCGAGTATATGTTGTTCGCCGATGGTTCAGCAAAAGAGGTTACAATTGCAACATTCGACTCAGAGTATGAGATCTCTCAAGGTTCTCTTTCGGATGAGGAGTTCGAGGCTAAGTTAGAGAGCTATGCAGTTGCTGTGTGTACTGAGCTATACCGTTGCGTTCTTCAATTGGAGGCAGAGTGGGATCTAAGTGGCCTATCTTCATCTAAATTGACTGATTACAATGCTTTTGGTTCTAACATCACAATGTTGTTCTCCGAGGGTAACTATGCTGAGATCTTCAAGAATCCGGGTCTTGACAACGCTTACTACTCATCATTTAATGTATGTCTCTTCGCAGCATTCGATGGTGCAATTGGTATCACCGACGAGGTTGCTAACACCAAGATCGCTGACCCTATCGATGCTGAGACTGAGTCTGCAGGTTCTGGTCTTTTGGAGGTAGAGTCATGGTTTAGCCACAACTCAATCTCGGACTTCACTAACAATATGCGTGGTGTGAAAGAGGCTTACATGGGTACTCTTTGCACAGACGAGACTTCGTTTGATGCACTTACAACTCCTGCTACAGGTTCGCTTGGTGCTCTTGTAGCAGCAAAAGATGCTACTATTGGTGCTGAGGTTGTTTCAACTATCAATGCTGCGCTCGAGGCAATCAAAGATATGCCATCTCCATTCCGCGATAATTTGTTGAATGAGGCTAATAAAACTGCTCAAGATGCGATCAATGCAGCTGCTGAGGCTTTAGAGGCGGCAAATGCTATTATTGAAGAGTAGCTCTCACAACCCCATACCGTTGAGTCATAAGGTGTAAAACACCTTATGGCTTTTCGGCTATAATACAAACATTAAGGCAATGAAAATTTTATTCACAAAAGTATCGCAATTTTCGCTCATCGCGCTAATGGCAGCGATGGCAAGTTGCACACAGGATTCCGACGGAAGCCAAGTGTCAACAGATAGCTCTGAGAAGCTCGACTATTACTACACAGGAGGCGAGCTTGGCACAACAACAGCTTGGACTGCGAGTTGTTTTGAGCAGCCAACTGAGTCTGTATCATTGGCGGGACTCTCAAACTCGTTTATCCACGGAGAGGCAATTTTCGAGGGTAATTTCGTCTCGGAGGCAGCTTCGGGGTACCCTATGAGCGGCAAGGGGCCTCTCTCGATCCGTTCGATGTGTCTCTATTGTCACCCGGGTTATGGTCACGGAAAGCGTCTGGGCGATTATGGAAATGATATTGTAGGTTTTAACACCACCTCGCGCGAGACTGGTAATGGCTATCTACTTGTGGTCTATGGAGCGGGAGCTGATGGCGCATTTGGTGCCGATGAGGTTATCACCTCAGGCATCACTGGTTCGACTTGGCAGAATCCAAATGCTGAGGATGACTCATATGTTTCAGAGCTTACTGGTATGCCCCAAACACAATCTATCGCACCTTTTAAGGCGCCAATCAATGAGGATCTAATCGAGATTAAGTGGCACTTGTTCACCGACGAGCACAACAATACCTATGCCGATGGCACAACCTACGAGTTGATCTATCCCGAGGTGGTTATTCCCGAGAGTGCCTTTGCATACAAAAACGACAACCTTTCGGATGGAGCCTACAAGGTGAAGTTAGAGGCAACAATCGGAATCTACGGAACAGGACTTCTCGATGCAATCACCGAGGATGATATCGACGCTGAGTACGCAAGCCAATCTGGCGAGGTGTGGGGAGGTCGTCGTGGAGCTGACAAAACACAACCCGATGGCTCGGTACGTAAAGGTCGCTATACTTATGGCCTTACTCGTGGTACGCTTCAATATGGGGCAGGCTCGAATGCCGTGTGGAACATCACCAATGTCACCAAAGAGGGAACCAACCGTGAGCACCACTCAAACTATATGACTCACTTCTATGCCGATGCCGCTTCGACCGATCAAGAGATCATTGATGCTCTTCCCGACACTTACTACTCATTCTTAGTTGGTGAGAGCGACGAAGAGACAAGCATCAAGATCTATAACTACTTGATGCACAATAGCACTTATGGCGGTGAGCGTTATGAGGGTGCTTGGAGTCTCTTCGCTGAGGGCGAGATCGTAGATCAAATGGATCAAGAGTTGGATCAAAGTGACTATATCGACTTTATGGTATGGCACCGCGGCTTGGCAGTCCCTGCTGCTCGCAATACTGATTCAGAGGAGTTTACACGCGGTATGGAGCTCTTCTCGCAGATGAGTTGTGACGCTTGCCACCGCCCATCGTGGACAACTGGTGCCGACGACTATGTGGGCGATGACGACGTTGCAGGCAAACTACCAACATACCCTTACCAAAAGATCTGGCCTTACACCGACCTCTTGCAACACAACTTGGGTATGGTTAACAACATCCGCACAGGATGGTGTCGCACCACGCCACTTTGGGGTCGCTATATGAACCTCAATGCTAATGGCGAGAGTAGCCACCTCCACGATATGCGTGCTCGCAACTACGAGGAGGCTATCATGTGGCACAAGGGTCAGGGTAAATACTCTTCGGATCAGTTCCGCGAGCTCTCGGCCGATGATCGTGCTGCAGTTGTGAAATTCTTGCAATCAATCTAATGATTAAAAAGTTAGCTTTTTATCTATACTCTCTTATAACGGTGACACTTGCGAGTGCCACCGTTGTTGAGAAAATAGAGGGTACTGATTTTGTCCACCAAGCCATCTATGGCGCTTGGTGGTTTTGGACGCTGTGGGGTGCGATGACCCTCTTTGCCATTGTGCATATTGTGCGCTCTAAGCTCTATCGCTCGGCCTCAACGTTTATGTTGCACTGCTCCTTTATCTTGATGCTCCTTGGAGCGATCACCACTGCGCTTACGGCCGAAAGTGGGGCGATATACCTCGAGCAGGGCGCAACCAAAAGTAGTTATACGGGAGAAGATAATCAGGATATTAAGCTGCCTTTTGCGATAACTCTAACCCATTTCGAGGTGGAGTATTACACTGGTACACGTGCTGCGGCCGACTACACGAGCAATCTAACCATCGAGACCCAAGAGGACGAGAAGATTGAGACAACTGCCTCGATGAATAAAATCGCCACCTACAAAGGCTATCGCTTCTACCAATCGCAATACGATGCTTGGGGGAGTCAACTCTCGGTGAGCCGAGATATCTATGGAATTCCTATTACCTATGCTGGTTACCTCCTTATGGCGCTCTCTTTTTTGTGGATTCTGCTCTCGCCTGCAGGAGCGTTTCGCCGCCTGCTCCGCTCTCCGCTTTTGCGCAAGGGGGCAATGGTACTTATCTTTAGTTGTGTGGGTTCGCAACTCCATGCAAACGAGCAACCACGCACACTTAGCGAAGAGCAAGTAGAGCTATTGAAAAAAATTCAAGTGGTGCACAACGAGCGGGTGATGCCACTAACAACCTTGGCTCACGATTTCACCCTAAAGGAAGTTGGTGACACTAAGTATAAAGGGGGATCATCGGAACAATTTTTCTGGGGCTGGACGCTCTTTCCTTCGGAGTGGGAGAGTGAAAAAATATTCGAGGTGCCACAAAGCGAGAAGTCAGACTTTTTAGAGTTAGATGCCACCTCTGCATATAAAGATTTCTTCACCTATAAAAAGGTCTATAAGCTAAATCACTACATTCGCAATACGGATAAGAAAACACAAGCAGCCCGCTATAAGGCACTGATGCAGCTCAACGAAAAGATTCAACTTGTGGCGGCCGTGCGTAGTGGGGCGTTGCTAAAGATCTTCCCATATCGTGACACTGAGGGGCATATCACGTGGTACTCGCCAGTGGATGAATTGCCCGAAGAGATGGATGAGGGGCAGGCGTTGTTTATCAGGAATAGTGTCGATATGTTGCTCTCGGCATCAGTTTCGCCTGATCCTTCGGATTTTGAATTTATCGCCTCGAAGATCGTCGGTTATCAACAAAAATATGGCGAAGGGTCGCTGCTCTCGGAGCGTAAGGTTCGTGCCGAGCAGTGGTACTATGCTTTGTCGATTACCAAGATTCTCTATCGCTTTAACCTGCTACTTGGAATGTTAGGGATCGTTGCCCTGATTCTATACTCCAAAAAACCAAAGGTTGAGCGATTTATAGTGCGCACATTAAAATGCAGCATGATCCATGCCGTATGCCTCTTGGCGCTATACATTGCTTTGAAGTGGCATATTACGGGGCGCGCACCGCTTGTAAATGGCTTCGACACAATGATCTTTTTGGGGTGGTGCACTGCCGCCTTTACGCTCTATATATCTCGCAACTCATCGCTCTTTACGGCAATGGGAACCCTGCTTGTGGGCTTCACGATGCTCGTGGCAACAATAGGCGGAATGAATCCTCAGATTACGCCTCTTATGCCTGTGCTCAACTCGCCATATCTCACCACCCACGTATGTTTCATTATGCTATCATATACGCTGCTTGCATTTACCTTTATCAATGGTATCTTGGCGCTCACCGTTGGGCGCAAGGATAACGAGATGATCGAGCGGCTAACGCTATTTAGCCGTATATTTCTTATGCTCGGCTTAGCATTTCTGTCGGTGGGAATATTTATCGGTGCGGTGTGGGCAAACGTAAGCTGGGGTCGCTACTGGGCGTGGGATCCAAAAGAGGTGTGGGCACTAATCACAATGATGCTCTACGCCCTGCCTCTCCACTCTCGCTCGATTAAACTCTTTAGAGACCCCAAACGATTCCACCTCTTTTTAGTCATTGCCTTTTTAGCAGTGTTAATGACCTATTTTGGCGTGAATTATATACTTGGGGGTATGCACTCCTACGCTTAAAGCAACTTCCTTAATACGATAATTATCGAACTCACGTTATATTAAAATGCGCAAATCTCTACAAGAAAAGACTAAAATTAAAAATTGAGTTATATTTTTACCGTATATAAGTCGTTCATTGAGGAGTTAGCAAATTAACGAAAAGCAGATGCTTTCGCTCGTTTCCAAATAGTTGCCCATTGCAGTATTGTTATTTGCAAGTGGCTGATTGTTAGGTGGTAAATCTGCTTTGTGCGTCTCGTGTTGAACATAAGATTCTTGAATTGATGTGACTCATCGACAAAGAGGTGATCTATCCCCATCTGCTTGAAATCTACTACATCATCGGTGCGTTCGCTGATGGTGTGAGCTAAGGTTTTTAGCTTCACTTCGAGGTTGTTCTGTCGCTTCAAAAGCCCCTTAAGCATACCCTTTGAGACCTCTGCACCACGCTGTTTTAGCACCTCCAAATTCTCCTCCACCGAGTCTAACTCCTTTTGCAAAATCTGCTGTTGCAGCTCTGACGATTGGGGAATCTTACCGAATTGATCGTGCGACATAATGACGCAATCCCAGTCGTTATTCTTGATGTTATTAAAGAATTTTACCCGATTTTCGGGTGAGAAATCCTTAGCGTATGCATACAACACTTTGGCGTTAGGGTATGTTGTTTGATAGCACTCAGCAATCTCTGCAATATTTGCTTTAAGCCCAAGAGTCTAAGAATTGAATTTACACCGCTTTAAATCAGTGTTTTATAAATTCAAAAAGTAAAATAGGTAACGGATTTTCAACGTGGTAGAGTCGGTGGATTGCGTTACAATGCTTAGCATTTTTCACCTCTCGTGTTGTTCTTTTGCTCAGATACAAAGGTAATAAATTTATGCTAATTTGCAAAATAATCAAGCATAGCACCCCGATTGCCGTAAGAATCATATTGTTAAATAACAACTTTTAGTGTTATGGTATGACGAAAATTTATTATCTTTGTACTCTAAATAGTGCAAAAGCCATTGAACCTAAAGGAGATGAATGTATTGAAAAACATACTTTGCTTTGAGGCTCAGCCAATGAAGGGGTATATCGGGTCATTGATTGAGTGGGGTTCTGTGTCGGCAAATCTGCACGCCCCAAATACCCCCCCCCAGCGTAAACACTTATATATCAACACGTTATGTAAACCCAGCGATAGAGAAAAGATATCTATCGTTGGGCTTTGTGCGTATATGCCTAACACTATGGTTCAAACGAGGTTA
>JBCQVM010000012.1:0-48619 GCA_047173105.1 Rikenellaceae bacterium | reverse complement strand
TGACGTGAGAGGGTCGAGGTGACGTGAGAGGGTCGAGGTGACGTGAGGGGTCGAGGATTACGTGGAGAGGGTCGAGTAGAGGATGCTGTGAAGGAGATTGAGTAAGCAATCACCCGGAGGCAGTCCCAAGCTAAACCTCAACTCACCGAACCCCTTACAAATTGCGAAGGATCCGTTCCAATCCGCTTCGCTTGAGGGGTGTTGCGGCGAGGCGAAGGGAGAACTCCTCGGGGGTCATCTCTTGCCATTGCTGTTTGGTGATGGGGTTGAAAATTGGTTTTATTTGGGGGTTGGTGGCAAGTGGTGTCTTTTGGTTGTGGGGGCAGCAGCTTTGGCACTGGTCGCAGCCGAAGATCCATCCGTGGAGATTCTCGCATGTTGTATTATCAACTTCGATGGTAAGGGCGGAGATGCAGCGGCGGGTGTCGACCATTCTATTGTCGAGAATTGCGGCAGTGGGGCAGTGGTCTATGCAGCGACGGCATGTGCCACATTCGAGCCCTTGGAGTGGGGTGTCGTAGATATCGACAACCTCGTTGAGCAGCAGTACCCCTAATACGATATAGGAGCCAAATTGAGGCGTTATCAGCAGCGATTGCCGACCAATCCACCCTAAGCCAGCCTCCACTGCAAGTTGTTTCTCGAGTAGGGGAGCGCTATCCACACAGCAGCGCCCTTGGAGCGAAGGGTGGAGTTGTTGGAGCGAGCGCAGCAGGGCACGAAGTGTGCGGCGGATGACTTTGTGGTAGTCGGGGTTTAGGGCATACGAGGCGATCTTGGGTAGGGTAGAGTGGTTTTGGTGTAGGCTCAAAGTGCTTTTATAATTTATGGCGCACACCACCACGCTGCGCGTTCCCTCCATTAGGTTTGCGGGGTTGAAGCGCAGATCCATGTAGCGTTGCATATACTCCACGGAGTCGGCGGCGCCGGCGGCTATCCACTGCTCTATGGCGTGGCGATTGGTATCGAATTGGCGAGGTGCTGTTATTCCCACTAAGTCAAAGCCTTGCTCCACGGCATATTTTTTTATATCGCTACTCTTGATCATATTATAATTTTGCCCAAAAATAGTGATAATTAGATTAATATTATTATATTTGCCAAATATTTGCTCTTGTTTTTCGTTAAATAAGAGGATAAAATTTAAAAATTATTTTATGGTTATTAACACCTTAAAGGATCTTGCGCAGCGTAGCATCGCGACTTATGGCGATAAAATTGCCTTTGCGATGTTCAATGGCGAAGAGGTTAGCTACACCGAGTTTGGTGTGCGAATGGCTTCTGTTCAAGACCTTCTCTTAAATGCTGGACTTAAGAGTGGCGACAAAGTTGCCCTTTTGAGTAGCAACATGCCCAACTGGAGTGTATGTTATTTCGCCGTAGTCTCGGCTGGACTTACAGTTGTACCCATTCTTCCAGATTTTTCTGGGCCCGAGTTAGATATGATCATCGAGCACTCCGAAGCTAAAGCTCTTTTGGTATCGGATAAACTCTACACGAAGCTCTCTAAGGAGGCTTTATCTAAGGTTAATGTTGTTATCCGAACTAAGAATCTTAGCGTCATCGCACAGAGTGTCAAGGAGGTCGGAGCATTCTCTGATCCTACCCCCCAGAGCATCGCAGCGATAATCTACACCTCGGGAACCACATCCAAACCTAAGGGAGTTATGCTTTCGCACTACAACCTCGTAAGTCAAATTGGGGTGTGTCGCTCGCTCTTTATGATGAACGAGGATGAGGTTTGCCTTTCGGTTCTTCCGCTCTCGCATACTTATGAGTGCTCTTTGGGTATGATCTATCCATTCTCGGTTGGAGGTCGCTCGATATATTTGGATCGTCCACCTACCGCCGCTGTGCTTATGCCTGCCCTTAAGCAGGTTCGCCCAACAATTATGCTTATCGTGCCACTACTTATCGAGAAGATCTTCCGCTCGCAGGTGCAGGGCAAGATGAATAAGTCGGCCGTTTTGCGCACGCTCTGCAAAGCGAAATTTATTCGCAATGCATTCTATAAGATCGCTGGAAAAACCCTTATGAAGGTCTTTGGAGGCCGCATCAGAATCTTGGGTATCGGTGGCGCTAAGCTCGACCGCAATACCGAGGAGTTCCTTTCGATCGGAAAATTCCCTTACGCCATTGGTTATGGTCTCACCGAGACTGCTCCTGTGTTGGCGGGTGCTATTCCGTTCAAGACTCGCTTAGGCTCTACGGGGCCAATGGCAGAGGGTCTTAAGGTGCGTTTGGAGAATATCAACCCCGAGACTCAGCAGGGTGAGGTGGTTGTATTGACCCCCTGCGCGATGGTGGGCTACTACAAGAATGAGGAGGCTACACGCGAGGTTTTCACCGAAGATGGTTGGTTCCGCACGGGTGACTTGGGCGAGATCGACAAGGATGGCTACATCTATATCAAGGGACGCCTAAAGAATATGATCTTGGGCCCCAGTGGCGAGAATATCTACCCCGAGGAGATCGAGGGAGTACTTAATTCGCACGCCTATATCACCGACTCGGTCGTAACGGAGAAGAATGGCCGTTTGGTGGCATTAGTTCACTTCGACGCCGAGCAGATGGATTCACTCTTCAAGGAGTGGCGCGATGAGATCCGCGAGGAGTGGGAGAGCCGCATTCAAGAGTGGGAGGAGCAAAAAGTGGCGATGATGAAGGATATCCGCGAATATGTCAACGCCAAAGTAAACCGCTTCTCGAAATTATCGGAGGTAGTGGAGCAAAAGGAGGAGTTCGTCAAGACTCCAACACATAAAATTAAGCGATTCCTTTATAATAAGCGCGCATAGTTTTTGCGAGTGTCGCTCATTAATTCGGACTTATATTTTATACATACAAGGTAACTTGATGTGTAAAATATGAGTCCGATTTTTTTGTACTCTTTTCTTTCTATGTCATTTCTGCTCCTCGCTCGTTGTTCTTGTTTTCACGCGTCGTTCTTGTCCTCGCTCGTCGTTCGGTCACCATTCATTCTACCCATATCGTCATTCCCGTGAAAACGGGAATCTTAATTCATTGATAACATTACGTTTGTATAATATTCCCGTTTTCACGGGAATGACGTGGAGGGAGTGTCGGGAATAATGCGCAAGAAGAGTCAAGAATGACGCACCAAGAAACATCATCAAGAAACCAAACAAATTTTGCAAAACCGCCAACTTTTTCCTACCTTTGTTTATCAAAATAACCAAACAAAGAACGAGCAGTGGCAGCGGAAAAAAAATATGTGGAGACCCCACTCATGAAGCAATATTATAGCATTAAGGCGATCCATCCCGATGCGATATTACTCTTTCGCGTGGGTGATTTCTACGAGACCTTTGGAGAAGATGCTATCCGTGCCAGCTCTATTTTGGGCATCACCCTCACGCGACGTGCCAATGGTGCGGCGAGCTTTGTGGAGTTAGCGGGCTTCCCCTATCACTCTATCGAAACCTACCTACCGAAGTTAGTTCGGGCGGGGGCACGCGTGGCGATCTGCGAGCAGTTGGAGGATCCCAAGTCGGTCAAGGGATTGGTCAAGCGTGGCGTGGTGGAGTTAGTCACCCCCGGCGTGGTGTTGGGCGACAATGCCTTGACCTCCTCGGAGAATACCTTCTTGGCCTCGGTCTACTTCGGGCGCAAGGGGGTGGGAGTCGCCTTTTTGGATATCTCGACAGGCGAATTTTTCTGCGCCGAGGGCACGGAGCAATACATAGAGAAGCTGATCTCATCGTTCGCACCCAAGGAGGTGATCTACCAGCGCTCGGAGGATGATCGCTTCCGCACGCTTTTTGGCACAAAGCTCTTCACATATAAGTTAGACGAGTGGGTTTTCTCGCTCGACATAGCCCGCGAAAACCTCTCTCGTCAGTTGGGTACTGCCTCGCTCAAGGGGTTCGGCATCGAGACGATGGAGGCCTCGATCTCGGCGGCGGGCGCCATCCTCTACTACCTCGAATTCACTGAGCATAAGGATACTGCACATATCTCGACGATCTCGCGCATCGACTCCGACAACTACGTCTGGGTCGATAGCTTCTCGATCCGCAACCTCGAGCTCTTTGCAGCCAATGGCGCCTCGGCCAAGAGTAGCTTCGCAGGGGTGATCGACCGTACGCGCACCCCTATGGGTAGCCGCCTGCTGAAGCGCTGGATTGCCCTACCTATCCGCAGCGTGGAGCGCATCACGGCGCGCCAAGATATGGTGGAGACATTCGTGGGGGATCGCGATTTGGCAGAAGCTGTCGAGGAGCAGATTTCGCTTATTGGCGACGTCGAGCGCATAGCTTCGCGCGTTGCTACACAGCGAGTTACGCCGCGTGAGCTGCTGCAACTTAAATCCTCACTAAGCTCCATTGCTCTGCTTAAAGCACTCTTCGAGTCGACCGATAGCGCCCCACTGCATGCCGAAGCTTCGCGCATTGCCCCGCTCTCGCAGCTTCACGATCGCTTGGCTCGCGACCTATACCCCGACCCCAAGAACAACCAGATTGTCAAGGGTGGGATCATCGCCTCGGGGGTCGATGCCGAGCTCGACGACTTGCGCCGTGTAGCGCTGCATGGCAAGGATTTACTGCTCAAAATTCAAGAGCGCGAGATCGAAGCAACCGGAATCTCGTCGCTTAAAATTAGCTTCAACAACGTCTTCGGCTACTACATCGAAGTGCGTAACACTCACAAAGATAAGGTTCCCGAGGAGTGGATCCGCAAGCAGACTCTGACCAGCGCCGAGCGATATATCACCGCCGAGCTCAAGGAGTACGAGGAGAAGATCTTGGGCGCCGAGCAGAAGATGTTGGCAATCGAGCAGAGGCTCTTTGCCGAGCTGCTTGCCTACATCGCCAACTTCCTCAAAGAGTTGCAGTTAGATGCTCAGATTGTAGCGCGTATAGATTGCCTTCAATCCTTTGCACGTATGGCTATCGAGCGCCGCTATACCCGCCCCACGCTTAATGAATCAACAACAATTGACATTCACCAAGGGCGCCATCCGGTGATCGAAACTTTGCTGCCCGTGGGCGAAAAATATATCCCTAATGATATACTACTCAACGACAAAGATCAGCAGATAATAATGATCACAGGCCCCAATATGTCGGGTAAATCGGCTCTCTTGCGCCAAACGGCACTCATCGTGCTGATGGCTCAGATGGGATCATATGTCCCCGCAGCGGCTGCTACGATTGGTGTTGTCGACAAGATCTTTACGCGCGTGGGTGCCTCGGACAACATCTCGCAGGGTGAGTCGACCTTTATGGTCGAGATGTTGGAGTCGGCAAACATCCTCAATAACATCACCGAGCGAAGCATCGTCCTGCTCGACGAAATCGGTCGCGGCACAAGCACCTACGATGGAATTTCGATCGCATGGTCGATGGTCGAGTACCTCCACAACCACCCCAAGGCGCGCGCTAAAACCCTCTTTGCGACACACTACCACGAGCTAAACGAGATGGAAAAGATGTGCGAAAGGGTTAAGAACTACAACGTTAGCGTCAAGGAGATTGATGGCAAAATCATCTTCGTGCGCAAATTGGAGCGCGGCGGCACTGAGCACTCCTTCGGAATTCATGTCGCACGCATGGCCGGCATGCCCTCCTGTATCGTCTCCCGTGCCACCGAGATCCTCCACAACCTCGAGTCGGTATACGGAAATGGCGAGATTGCACCCCTCAAAAGCGATGAGAAAGTCACAAAGGCCGTAGCACAAGCCAATGCTATACAGAATATGCAACTCTCGATGTTTCAGTTAGATGACCCCGTGCTGCTCGATATCCGCAACCAAATACGCGATGTCGACCTAAATAATATCACACCCCTCGAAGCACTAAATAAACTCAACGAAATTAAGAAGATTACTGGGCTGTAGGCTGATTGCTTTGGGCTCTTTCTGCTCGCTTTGGTTTGGGACTGCCTCCGGCGGGCGGGGATTGCACCCCCGCGGGTGCGTATTTTTACTTGCGGTTTACATTGCGATTTATATTGCGGTTTTGGGCTTTTCGCTTTGCTCAAAGTTTAAAAAGTCATCTATGGTGTTTGACCCAAAACCGAGGTTGAACCCCAATCTAAGTTTCTCCATTCTCCTCTACCATTCCCGTCTCACTCCTTACCCGTTATTCCCACTCCTTACCCGTTTTCACGGGAATGACGGATAACTTTGGCAAGATTCCCGATCAAGTCGGGAATGACGTGGTGGTGGGGCAGTTCACCTCCACGTCTATGCCCAAAGCTTTAACTGCGCAAGTAGGCAGCGAGCCCCTCGCGGATGGATTGGAGCCCGAATTTGGAGATATCCAATTTGTCGCGGGCAATGAATTGCAGCTCTGCGACGTCATCATCGGGTGTAATGGTTTGCAAGTCATCTGCTTGGCACTCGAAGAATAGGTCGAGGGTGTGCACTTCGAAGTTGCTATAATTGTAGAGGTTGGGTCGTGAGAAGAGGTATCGCACCTCGCTAAGGTGAATGTGGCACTCCTCCTCGACCTCGCGGCGCACGCTTTGTTCGGCTGTTTCGAAGCTGTCGACAAATCCTCCGGGTAGGTCGTAGGTGCCCTTTGCGGGGTCGTTGCGACGTGTTGCCACAAGGATCTCGCCGCGTGAATTGGTGATTATCGCCGCTACGGCAGCCGAGGGGTTGAAGTAGTAGACGAAGCCGCATGCAGCGCAACACTTGCTCTTGATGTTATTGTCGCGAAATTCACCGCCGCACTTGGGGCAGAAGTGGAATGACGCTAAGAATTTACACTCTTGCATAGGCTTACTTTACGATTCCGATAATCTCCTTAAGCGACTTGATTCCAAGACGTTCCATCTCTGCGGGAAGTGCTTCGATGATCTCCTTACATGCATATGGGTTCACAAGATTCTCGGCACCCACCTGCACTGCGGTTGCTCCGGCCATCATCATCTCGATAACGTCGGAAGCTGTGGATACGCCACCGCATCCCATCACGGGAATGGAGCAAGCCGAGGCCACTTGGTAGACCATGCGCAGCGCGATAGGGAAGATCGCAGGGCCCGAGAAGCCTCCCATAGTATTGGCTATTACGGGGCGACGACGAGCTGTGTCGATACGCATGCCGAGCATTGTGTTTATAAGGCAGATACCATCGGCACCAGCCTCCTCGCATGCCTTGGCAATCGCCACGATGTCGGTTACGTTGGGGCTTAATTTGATAAATACAGGTTTGGTAGTGACCGCCTTAACGGCACGCGTAACTTCGGCCGCAGCCTCGGGTGATGTACCGAAGCTCATTCCGCCATGCTTGACGTTGGGGCAGCTCACATTGACCTCGATGATGCCCACTTGTGGCACCTTGTCGATCTTGGCGCAGCACTCCACATACTCCTCGATTGAGAAGCCGCTGATGTTTGCCACCACTGGCTTGTGGAAATACTCACTCATGCGGGGGATAAGTGTCTCGATCACCACGTCGATACCGGGGTTCTGAAGCCCTACGGCATTGATCATGCCCCTTTCGCACTCGGCAATGCGGGGCGTGGGGTTGCCAAATCGGGCATCGCGCGTGGTGCCCTTGAACGAGAACGAACCGAGGATGTTGATATCGTAGTAGTCGTTAAATTCCTCGCCAAAGCCAAAGGTTCCACTTGCGGGAACCACCGGGTTGTCCATCTGTAGGCCGCAAAGCTCTACGCTAAGGTCATATTTTTGCTCTACCATATTATCTCCTCCTTTTGTAGCACGGGGCCATCTTTACAAATTCTCTTATTTCCATACTTGGTTTTGCAGGTGCAACCTACACATGCGCCAAAGCCGCAACCCATTCGCTCCTCGAAGCTGTACTGCCCGCTGATCGACTCCGTAGCGGTGTACAAAGCGCGTAGCATGGGAAGAGGCCCACAGCTAAATACATAGTCATAACTAAGGATTGGGAGGGCGTCAGTGACATATCCCTTCACCCCTACCGAGCCATCGACAGTGGTTACCACCACCTCGACACCAAGTGCTTTAAACTCATCGACTAAGAAGACTTCATCGGCCGAATTAAAGCCCAAAACCACGACAGGATCCTTAGCTATAGCTAAGAGTGATTTGCATAAATTATAGAGCGGAGGCACCCCCACTCCACCACCCACCAAGAGTGGTCGTTTGGAGTCGACGTTGGAGTCGAAACCATTGCCCAAACCGGTGAGCAGATCTAACTGTGTGCCCACACTCATACGGCTCATCTGCTCGGTGCCGCCACCCACCACCTTATAGATGATGGTGAGCGACTCCGCATCGAAGTCCGAAACCGAAATCGGGCGACGCAAGTAGCGCCCCTCGAGCGCGATATTCACAAATTGCCCCGGTGCGGTGATATATTGAGTATCCCCGCTTAGACGCATCCTATAAATGCTCGCTGTGAGCGCTTCGTTGCACTCCACGGTGTATATGCCTCGCTTGTACATAGTCTGCTGTCTATTTATTATCAATTGTCGAAACGCCAAAGGTGATCTCCTCCAACACGTCTAAGAGTACGGCAGCCGTTTCGAGCGCCGTGAAGACTGTGACGTTGTTCTCCACTGCGGTGCGGCGGATGTCGTAGCCATCGAGGCGGTTGTTGTGCTGGTCGATGGCAATGGTATTGAGGATGTAGCTCACGTGGCCTTGGCGCAATGAGTCGATGATCTCGGTGCTACCCTCGCGGAGCTTGCGGCGAACGCGGGTGCGGATGCCATGATCGCGGAGGAACTCGCCGGTGCCCTTAGTTGCTTCGATGTTGAATCCGAGGTCGTAGAAGCGGCGTACGAGCGGTAGTGCACGCTCCTTATCCTGATCGGCGATAGTGACCAAGATAGTACCGTAGTTAGCCACAGTCATACCCGAGGCCTGCATCGCTTTGTAGAATGCGCGAGTAAGTTTGTCATCATATCCGATCGCCTCGCCCGTTGACTTCATCTCGGGCGAGAGGTAAGACTCCATTCCGCGGATCTTAGCGAATGAGAAGGCGGGAGCCTTGACGAACCAGCGCTTAGCTGCGGGGCCAAAGACCTCGTTTATACCCTGCTCCTTGAGCGAGGTACCCAAGATAACCTGAGTTGCGATATCGGCCATTGGCACCCCCGTAGACTTCGAAAGGAATGGCACGGTGCGCGATGAGCGGGGATTAACCTCGATCACATATACCTCGTTGTTTTCGTCGACAATAAATTGGATGTTGTAGAGGCCAATGATGCCAATGCGAAGTCCCAAGCGGCATGTGTAGTCGATGATCTTCGCCTTGACCTCCTCGGTAGCCGAGAAGGTAGGGTAGACACTAATTGAGTCGCCCGAGTGGATTCCGGTGCGCTCCACGTGCTCCATAAGGCCGGGGATAAATACGTCTGTACCGTCGCAAATTGCATCGACCTCCATCTCGCGACCCATGATATAGCGGTCGACCAACACCGGTGAATCCTCGTTGACCTCCACGGCCGAGACCATGTAGTGGCGCAAGCGCTCCTCGTTGCTCACGATCTGCATTGCGCGGCCTCCCAACACATAACTTGGGCGAACCAATACGGGGTAGCCAATGCGTGCAGCAGCCTCGACACCCGCCTCGATGGTGGTTACCGCCTCGGCTTGTGGCTGAGGGATACCAAGCTCGGTCATGATGCGCTCGAAGTAGCCACGATCCTCGGCATTGCGGATCGCCTCGACACCTGTTCCGATGATCGGCACACCCAACTTAGCCAATGGCTCAGCGAGGTTGATGGCGGTTTGACCACCCAAGCCGACGATAACGCCCTTGGGTTTCTCCATATCGAGAATATTCATAACATCCTCGACCATAAGTGGTTCGAAGTATAATTTATCGCTGGTGGTATAATCAGTCGATACTGTCTCGGGGTTATTGTTGATGATAATCGCCTCGTAGCCCGCCTTGCGGATCGACCAGATAGCATGCACGGTAGAGTAGTCAAACTCGACACCCTGACCGATGCGGATTGGGCCCGAACCCAACACCACGATCTTCTCCTTGTCGCTTACGATCGACTCATTCTCGCGCTCGTAGGTTGAGTAGAAGTAGGGGACGTATGAGCTGAACTCGCTGGCGCAAGTGTCGATCATCTTGTAGACGGGGTAGATCCCCTCCTCCTTGCGCTGTAGGTACATCTCGCTCTCGCTCTTGTCCCACACCTGACCGATGTATTTGTCGCTAAAGCCCAATACCTTAGCCTCGCGAAGGGTCTCGATGCAACCGACATTCTCGGCTAACTTCTTCTCGAATTTGATGATATTGCAGAACTTCTCGAGGAAGAACATATCGATCTTCGAGGCGTCGTAGATCATACCCAAATCGCACTTGAGGCGAATGAGTTGCGCCACGGCAAAGAGGCGGTCATCGGTACCCTCCTTGATATATTTCAATAATTCGTCGACCGAGTAGCTATCGAATTTGCGGTGGTAGAGGTGGTATACGCCAGTCTCGAGCGAGCGGATCGCCTTGAGTAGCGACTCCTCCATGGTGCGACCTACCGACATCACCTCGCCCGTAGCCTTCATCTGCGTGCCAAGTTGGTTCGATACATCGGTGAATTTATCGAATGGGAAGCGTGCGATCTTGGTTACAACATAGTCGAGCGTAGGCTCAAATGCTGCGCAGGTGTTGGCAATCTCGATCTCGTCGAGGTGTAGACCCACGGCAATCTTAGCGCTCACGCGTGCAATAGGATAGCCCGTTGCCTTACTTGCCAAAGCCGACGAGCGCGAAACGCGGGGGTTAACCTCGATCAAGAAGTACTTGAACGAAAGTGGGTCTAAGGCAAACTGCACATTGCAACCACCCTCGATCTTAAGCTCGCGGATGATCTTGAGAGCCGAATCGCGCAACATCTGATACTCACGGTTGGTGAGTGTCTGACTTGGCGCAACTACCACCGAGTCGCCGGTGTGCACACCTACTGGGTCGATATTCTCCATATTACAGATCGCGATAGCGGTGTCGTTAGCGTCGCGCATTACCTCGTACTCGATCTCCTTATATCCCTTGATACTCTTCTCGATAAGCACCTGATGAACAGGCGAGAGAGCTAATGCCACACGCATCATCTCGCGTAACTGCTCCTCATCGTCGGCAAAGCCGCCACCCGTACCACCCAAGGTGAATGCGGGGCGCAAAACCACAGGATAGCCAATCTGGTCGGCAGCTGTAACAGCCTCCTCGATAGTGGTGGTGATAACCGATTGCAACACAGGCTCGCCCAAGCTCTCGCAGAGATCCTTGAAGAGCTCGCGATCCTCGGCACGCTCGATACTCTCGAACGAAGTTCCCAAGATCTCCACTTGACACTCCTCCAAGACTCCCTTCTTGTGGAGCTGTACGGCGAGGTTCAAACCAGTCTGACCGCCCAAGCCCGGCACGATCGCATCGGGGCGCTCAAAGCGGATGATCTTTGCGACATACTCCAACGTTAGAGGCTCCATATAGACCTTGTCGGCGATATGGGTGTCGGTCATAATTGTTGCGGGGTTGGAGTTAACCAAGACTACCTCGTAGCCCTCCTCCTTTAGCGCTAAGCAGGCTTGAGTTCCTGCATAGTCAAATTCGGCTGCCTGACCAATTACGATTGGGCCTGAGCCGATTACCATTACTTTCTTTATATCTTTACGCTTAGGCATTTTTATTCTCCTCCATCATTTTAATAAATTTATCGAATAGGTATGCGCTATCTTGTGGGCCCGGTGCGCTCTCGGGGTGGTATTGAACCGAGAAGATCATATCCTCCTTCGACTCAACACCCTCGGCAGTTTTGTCTAATAGGTTGATGTGCGTAAGCTCCAACTTGGTGCTCTTAAGCGACTCTGTATCGACCGCATAGCTATGGTTCTGTGCAGTGATTTCCACCTTTCCGGTCGAAAGATCCATCACGGGGTGGTTACCACCGCGGTGGCCAAACTTGAGTTTGAAGGTCTTGGCGCCATAAGCCAAACAAACCATCTGGTGTCCCATGCAGATTCCGAAGATCGGCAACTTGCCGCGCATCTCCTTTACAAGCGAGATTACTGGCGTTACGAACTCGGGGTCGCCCGGGCCGTTCGAAAGGAAAATTCCGTCGGGCTTGAGTGCTATAATCTCTTCGGAGGGGGTGTCGAACGGCACCACTGTGACGTTGCAACCCTTCTCGTTGAACTTGCGGATGATGTTATATTTGATACCACAGTCGATCGCCACCACGTCGTATTTGTGGTTAGCCGTGCGCGAGAACCAACGTTTGCGAGCACTCACGCGTGCGACCATATCTGTAGGGATTGGCTCGGCAGCGATACGCGCAAGAGCTTCGGCCACGGGGGTGTCGGCCGAAGTGATTAAGACGCGTTGCGAACCCTCGTCGCGGATGATGCGGGTGAGCATACGGGTGTCGATACCCTCGATCGCGGGGATATTGTGCTCCTCGAAGACCTCGTTGAGGGTCTTGGTGTAGCGGAAGTTGCTGGGGGTGTCGTTGTATTCGCGAACGATCATACCACCGATAGTTGGGAATTTAGTCTCGTAATCCTCCTCGGCGGTACCGTAGTTACCGATTAGCGGATAGGTCATAACCACCATCTGGTCGGTGTACGAAGGGTCGGAAAGGATCTCCTGATAGCCTACCATCGAGGTGTTAAATACAATCTCGTTGATTGCATCGCGGTCTGCGCCAAAGCCATAGCCGTAAAACTCACAGCCATTCTCAAGGACGATTTTTTTGTTAAATGGTTTCATAGTCATATTTTGTTTTCTCTTTTTCTCTCTTTATGCCTCGTAGGCTCTGCGCCCCGCCACAAGTGTCATACAACACTTGCCGTAGACCTTCCACCCCTCAAAAGGAGTTGCTTTGCCCATCGAGAGGAACTGAGCGGGGTCGATCGTATGCTCCTCTTTAAGGTCGAATAGCACCAAGTCGGCTACCTCGCCCACAGCGATCTGACCGCCACCCACGCCAAAAATGCGACGAGCATTAAGCGACATCAGCTCCACAAGGCGCTCCAATGTGATAACGCCTCGACGCACTAAATAAGTATAGATCAGTGCAAACGAATTTTCAATACCCACAATTCCAAAGGCGCTCTTCTCCAATCCGCGCGACTTCTCCTCGGCGGAGTGTGGCGCATGGTCGGTGGCGATACACTCTATGGTGCCATCGAGGATGCCATTGAGAAGCTCCATCTGATCCTCGCGCGAGCGCAACGGTGGGTTCATCTTGAAGCGTCCCTCCTCGCGTAGATCCTCGTCGGTGAGTAGTAGATAGTGGGGCGCAGTCTCGCCACTCACTCTCAGCCCCTTGGCCTTAGCTGCACGCAATAGCTCCACGCTCTGCATAGTGGAGATGTGGCAGATGTGGTACTGACAGCCGATTTGCTCCACTAACTCCAAATCGCGCTTCACCTGAGCCCACTCACTCTCCGAGCAGATTCCGCGGTGACCATGCTCGGCGCAATATTCGCCTTGGTGGATATATCCTCCGTTGAGCAGCGCATTGACCTCGCAGTGTGCGACAATGGGGCGATCGATAGCCGCCGCTGCACGCATTGCCGCTGCCATAAGATCATCGGATTGCACCCCGACGCCATCGTCTGAGAAGCCTCCCACCAAGGGTGCCAACTCCTCGAAGTCGACCAATTCGCCTTGCCCCTTCTGCCCGCGTGTGATCGAGGCGTAGGGGATCACATTGACCCTTGCATCGCGCTCGATAAGTGTGAGCTGCTCCTCTAAATTAGCCACGCTGTCGGGAGTTGGCGCAAGGTTAGGCATCGTGAAGAGCGTGGTCACGCCTCCACGAGCTGCTGCCGCTGTGCCCGAAGCGATAGTCTCTTTGTGCGAGAATCCCGGTTCGCGCAGATGGACGTGAGGGTCGACCAAGCCGGGCAATAGGTAGCGTCCCTCGCCCTCGATAATAGTATCGTCGGATGATGGTTCGATCGAGGGCTCTACGGCCACGATAATACCTTCGCTGTAGGCTACGTCGCGCTTCTCGAAGCGGCCTCCCACATAACACATTGCACCTTTAATAATCTCACTCATAGTATACGCCAAAAAAAAGGTAGCTAAAAAGCTACCATATAATAAACAATAATCCAAAAACAACAAAAAATAGAGATCCATCAAGAGTCCAAATGGGAGTCCAGTGCTTCATATTTATGTCGATTCCAAATTGCATTTTTCAAAAATTTTATCTCGGCAAAGGTAGATATTTTTTTCGAATTATAAAATTATTTTTTGTATTAATGGCGATTTTATTCCGAAACAATTTGTCTAATCGACTTTTTTTACTAATTTGCGGATAAATATGAATATTATGAAAAAAGTAATTTTTAGCGCGGCAGCACTTTTGTTAGCCACAGCATGTAGCGTCGATAGCGGCTCAATGCCCGCCGTGAATAATACCATCTCGGTCACCGCTTCGCTTGGCACAACCACACGTATATCTGTTGCGGAGGATGCCCAGAGCAATAGTTGGATACTTAGCTGGGCTGAGAATGATGCCTTGGGTGGATTCGCTATGGGTGGCTCTGAGAGCTCTTTCGCCCTCTACGAGATGGACTCTTACGACCCAAATAGCTCTACATTCAAGGGCGAGGCGAGCGATTTGCCCCTCCGCTTTGTCTACCCATATAGCGCCGAGGCCCTAATCGCGGATGGTCTCTACGAGGTGGATCTAAGCTCGCAGCGCTTCGATATCCTCTCGCCAATGGCAAATATGAGCTCGACCCACCTCATTAGCGCCCATGGGTTTGAGCCGAGCGAGTCGAGCTCGATTTCGATGCAACATATAGGTTGTGCCATAACACTTAACCTCAGCATCGAGAGCCTATATCTTAATGGGGAGAGCTACACCTACCGCCTTTCGCGCATTGAGATGGGCACCGACGACGATGAGGATGGCAACTACCTCGCGATCCCCACCTCGTGTGAAATTGATCTCAACTCCACCCTCGACCAAGATAGTTTCTACTCCAATATCTCGGGCGGTGTGATCGCAGTGGATGTAGACAACTCCCCCCAGATCACCCCCGGTGAGGTTTATTCTGTGATTTTCAGCGCCCTGCCGATCTCTATCGCCTCTGCCGAGCAGATCTGCCTTAAATGCTACTTTGATTGCTATAATCTGGACGGTGAGTTCGAAAGAGTTTGCTACACCAAGGGGCTTACGGTGACCAACGATAGCGACTCCACTGTGGAGTTCGCTCGTGCAACGCATAATACTATCTCTGCGTCGTATGCGGGGTCGTTGTATTATGGGGTCTCGATAACTGCCGGCTTGAATTAAGTTCGACTTACGTTATTTTACGTAATTCCCGACTTGATCGGGAATCTCAACATCCCTTGCACGTCATTCCCGACTTGATCGGGAATCTCAACATCCCTTGCACGTAATTCCCGACTTGATCGGGAATCTTATACAAACGGAATGTTATCAAAGAGTTAAGATTCCCGTTTTCACGGGAATGACGTGTAAATAGGTGTAGTAATGACGAGTTAATAGGTGTAGTAACGACGTGTAAATAGGTGCCGTAACGACCTGTCGAGATTGCGAATCAACCCCTTAAAACCCAACCGAAGAGCGCAAAGTGAGTTTGCGCCCGGTGAGAGGGTGGAGCAGTGTGATCTGTTCGGCGTGGAGCATTAGGCGCGAGGCGGGGGTGCCATAGAGGCGGTCACCGACGATAGGCATTCCGAGCCCAAGGTGGTGTGCGCAGTGCACGCGCAGTTGGTGTGTGCGCCCAGTTTGCGGGTAGAGAGCTATGCGCGAGTGTGTGCCATCGAATTCGATGAGTGAGTAGAATGTATATGCGGGCTTACCTTGCTCGAAGTCAACACGTTGGCGCGGCCTATCGAGCGGATCGAGAATCAAGGGGAGCGATATCGCACCTTTGGGCTCCGCTATGGCACCGGCGAGCAGAGCTATGTAGCGCTTGCGGATAGTGTGGTCGGCAAACTGCTGTTGGAGAGCGGCTTGCACAGCTGCACTTTTGGCTATTATCACCACGCCCGAGGTGTCCATATCGAGGCGATGCACGATTATATTGTTGGCGTTGAGGTCGGGATAGCGCTGCTCGGCAATGCTCTGTAACGACAGAGTGTGGTTGAGGCCGCGCACCGTAGGGAGCCCCGAGGGCTTGTCGAACGCCACTATCGCCTCATCTTCGTAGATCACTTTGAGCTGCTTCTCGAGAGTCGTTTCGTCGCGAGCAGGGGTGCGAGCAGGCTCCACATCGAGTCCTTGAAGCATGTAACTAAGTATCGGATGACACTTTCCACGACATGCCGGGTAGTAGTGTAGATGCTGTCGAACCTCGCCTCGTGTCGACTCACCCCACCAAAATTCACCCATTGCAATGGGACGCAGGCCGTTGGCAAAGGCATAGTGAAGTAGCTTTGGCGCGGCACATTCGCCCGACCCTGCGGGAGGTATCGAGGCGTTGTATTGGTTGAAAATTGTGATTAGATCACGGCTTTCGCCCCGTGCATTGAGTGGCGCAAAGCGGCTGAATGTGAGGCTCTGGAGCGCTGCAGAGCGTTGTTGGCGCTGCTCGACGAGGGTTGCACGACGGCTCCGGTGCGATTCTATAATCTGCTCGTGACACGCGCGCTGTTGGCGGAAGTAAAGCTCGCGACGGCGCAGAGCCCCCTTTTGGCGTTGACTCTCGGCATTGAGCTGCTCGATGCTTTCGCCCGTTGCACGCAGGGTGCGACGATGCTCGCGCGCTGTGGCGTACTCGGCCTTCAGGCGGCCGATCTCTTTGTGCTCCAACTCGATGAGGTTGGCGTGAGTTGAACGTGCAATGCTTAGCTCCTCCGAGCTATCTATCTGAGCAACAAGCTCATTGATCTGCGAGATCGAAGCCTCCTCGGTTGCGAAGAAGCCATTGGGCTCGAGCAGATCGAGGATCGGAGGCACAAAATATGGATGGATAGTCTGCTTGGCTAAGTAGCCCGAAAAAGCCGCTAAGAAGCCAATTACCCCCTGCTGATTCTCCACCACAGCCACCCCAAACATCTTGCCTTGGGCGATCTCGGCGTGCCACTGCTCCTGCTCTTGGAGGTAGCCACAGAGCTCCCTGCGCGCCACCTCGACCAAGGGGTGCGGGGAGTAATCGAACGGATTTGTGAAGAGCTTAGGGTGCTCAATGCCCGCTATAAGATCGTCCGAGAGAGAGTGAAACATAAGTCGTAGTGGGTTGACTTACTTGTTGTTAAAGGCATTCATCGTCAAGGCGCAACCGGCAGTAGCAAACGAGAGGATCGCCTTGCCGAAGGTCTCCAAGCGCTCGGGGAGTGCCTTGCGCTCCTCATCCGACCACTCGCCCAAGACATATTCGATCTGGTGGCCACGAGCAAACTCGCCACCCACACCGAAGCGGATGCGCGCATAGAGGTCGTTGCCCAAGATCTCGGTGATGTTCTTGAGTCCATTGTGGCCTCCTGCACTGCCCTTGCCGCGCATGCGGAGCTTTCCGAAGTCGATAGCGATATCGTCGGAGATCACCAAGAGATTCTCTTGGGGGATCTTCTCGGCCTCGAGCCAGTAGCGAACAGCTTTGCCCGAAAGATTCATATAGGTCGATGGTTTGAGCAGAGTTAGTGTGCGCCCCTTGTGTTTGAGGGTCGCTACATCGCCATAACGAGCGGAGTTAAAAGAGATGTTGGATGCCTCAGCTAAGGCATCCAACACTTTAAAACCGATGTTGTGGCGGGTCTCGGCATACTCAGCACCGATATTTCCCAATCCTACAACGAGGTATTTCATAGTACGCTTTTTAAAAGTTTCCTAAATTATGAGTTTGCTTTACGAGGATGAGTTTTGAGCTACGCTCTTCTGCTATTCGCACCTCGGAAACAAACTTGCTATGACTATTGCTCAGCCTTGAGTGAACGCGAAGCACGTGTCACACGAACCGCACAAACAGCTGTAGTAGCAGGAGTTACAAACTTAACGTTCTCAACATTGAGGTCGCCTACGAAGATAGTCTTACCCAACTCAAGCTCAGTTACGTCAACTACGATCTCGTCTGGAAGGTTAGCCTCCAAAGCGCTAACGATAACCTTACGAGCCGAAAGAGCCAACTTACCGCCGACCTTAACACCTGCTGCGTTACCTGTAAGTACTACTGGAATTGCGATCGAAACTGGTTTGCCCTCTTGAACGCGGTAGAAGTCGATGTGAAGGATCTGCTCGCGAACTGGGTGGAACTGTACGTCGCGCAATACTGCCTTCTCAATTTTGCCTTCGATGTTAAGCTCAACGATGTAAGATGCTGGAGTGTAGATGATTTTCTTAACCTCCTTAGCGTCGATTGCGAACGATACTACATCGCCACCACCGTACAAAACGCATGGGATTGCACCCTCGCGACGAACTGCTTTAGTAGCCTTTTTACCGTACTCGTTACGTGCTACTGCTGAAATCTGAATGTTTTTCATTTCTCTTTTTTTAATTGTTATGTTACCACCGGCGCCACTCAGTTGTGAGTCTTGGCCACAAATGCGACACTGCTCAAACCCCATAAACGCCTGATTTGGTGGCAAAGATAGTTAAAAAAAATGATTTTGCAATTTTTCCTATCTCCTTTTTTTCTTTGCGGGATTTTCGCTCTTTGGTTTGCCATTGAAGAAGTAGCTTTTTTGGCGGCGCTTGTCCTCTTGGCTTTTGGCCACAAATATTTTTTCGCCGCTGTAGGGGTCGATGCCCGTGTAGAACATCACCGACGAGAGAGTCATGGGGGTCGGGGTGAGGTCTTGCACCTGCTCCAAGTTGAAATGCAGACGACCCAAGACCTTGGCGGAAAGGTTCTTCATATCCTGCTCGGTGCATGCTGGGTGCGACGAGATAAAGTATGGGATGAGCTGGTAGGGCAATCCCTCGCGGCGGCAGATGAGTTTGAAATCGCTATTTAGGCGCTCGAACTGCTCGAACGATGGCTTGCGCATGATGCGCAACACGCGATCCTCAGTGTGCTCGGGAGCCACTTTGAGGCGCCCCGAGGTGTGGTGCTTTAGGACTGTCTCGAGGTATGGCGATTTGTCGAAGAGGTCGTAGCGGATGCCGCTGCCTATAAATGCTTTTTTCACACCTTTTATCTCGCGTATTTGGCGGTAGAGCTTGAGCAGCGGGGTGTGGTCGTTATTGAGGTTTGGGCAGAGCTTGGGATGGAGGCAGGAGGGGCGGCGGCACTTGTCGCAGATGGCCGTATCGCGACCACCCATGCCATACATATTTGCCGAAGGGCCTCCGATATCGGAGAGGTAACCCTTGAAGTCGGCCATCTCGACTACCTTTTGCACCTCGGCAAGGATCGAGCGTGAGGAGCGTGAGGCGATAAATTTGCCTTGATGGGCGGAGATCGTGCAGAAGGAGCAGCCGCCAAAGCAGCCGCGGTGCAGGTTCACCGAATGTTTTATCATCTCCCATGCGGGGATGTCGCCCTTGCCGCGGTAGCGAGGGTGGGGTGCACGCTGGTATGGCAGGTCGAAAGAGCGATCTACCTCGGCCGTGGAGAGGGTCGCAAGTGGCGGGTTGACAACAACATAGTTGCCGGCAACCTGCTCGACGATGTAGCTCTCTTGGCGTCGCAAGTTGCTCTGAAGTTCGATCACCTTGAAGTTCTCGGCAAAGCTGCGCTTGTCGCGTCGACACTCCTCGAACGAAGAGAGGCGAATGGTTTTGTCGGTCGGTAGTGAGTCGACAAATGTGCGGTCGGCGACGAATGCCACCTGTGGGATCTTGCGCAAGAGGTGGGCATTGAAGCCATTGGATAGCGCTTTAGCTACGCGTTCCACCACCCCTTCGCCCATGCCATACATCAGAAGATCGGCACCGCTCCCCACGAGGATCGAGGGCATAAGTGCATCGCTCCAGTAGTCGTAGTGGGTGAGGCGACGTAGCGAGGCCTCGATACCGCCCAAAATTACGGGGGTGTTGGGGTAGAGCTCCTTGAGGATCTTGGCATAAGTTGTTGCGGCATAGTCGGGGCGGAAGCCCGATTTGTTGCCGGGGGTATATGCGTCGTTGCTGCGTAGGCGGATATTGGCTGTGTAGTGGTTGACCATCGAATCCATCGAGCCGGCTGTGACCCCGAAGAAGAGACGTGGCTGCCCCAATTTCTTGAAGTCGCGTAGATCATCCTTCCAATTTGGCTGCGGCACAATGGCCACTCGATAGCCCTCAGCCTCGAGGAGTCGACCCACTACGGCCGCCCCAAACGAGGGGTGGTCGATATAGGCATCGCCCGTGAAGAGGATCACATCGATGTAGTCCCATCCTAAGGCTTTGACCTCTTTGGCTGTTGTTGGTAAGAACATGATACCTATATATTATGCGCGCTCGCTGAGCTCCAACCAGCGCATTGTTTTCTCGTCGATTAGCTCGAGGAGCTCGGCAATTCTCTGCGACTTGGAGGTGAGAGCATCTACGGTGAGGGTACCACTGCCGAGCTCCTCCTCGAGGAGCGACTTCTCCGCCTCGGAGGCTTCCAAGAACTTTTCGATCTCCGCCAATTCCATTTTCTCCTTGAAGCTAAGCTTGTTGGAGCTCGGTTTTGGCTTTGGCTGCTCTGTCGGTTTGCTTTGAGCGCTCTTGGCTGCTCGCTGCTGCGCCTCGTGTTGCGCCTTCATATCGCGCCACACAAGGTAGTCGCTGTATGATGATGGGAAATCCTTGATGCGCCCCTCGCCCTCGAAGATCAAAAGGTGGTCGGCGACCTTATCCATAAAGTAGCGGTCGTGCGACACCACAATCACGCACCCCGAGAAGTGGCGCAAATACTCCTCCAAGACCTGCAATGTCATGATGTCGAGGTCGTTGGTCGGCTCATCGAGGATCAAGAAGTTGGGGTTGTGCATCAAAACTGTGCATAGATATAGTCGTCGTCGCTCGCCTCCGCTCAGCTTGGCCACATAGTCATATTGGCGCTTGGGCGAGAAGAGGAAGTGCTGGAGAAGCTGCGAGGCAGTTAGCTTGCGGCCATCCATCATGTCGATCGACTCGGCAATGGCCGACACCACGTCGATCACCTTGTCGCTGTCGTTGAATGCGATACCCGCTTGCGAGTAGTAGCCGAAGCGCACGGTGGTGCCGATGTCGATTGTGCCGCTATCGGGCGCCACTTCGCCCATCAACATTTTGAGCAGTGTCGACTTGCCTACACCATTTTCGCCCACTATACCCATCTTCTCGTAGCGAGCAAAGAGGTAGCTGAAATCCTTGAGGATCACTTTGTTGTCGTAGCTCTTCGAGAGGTTTTCCACCTCGAATATTTTTTTGCCGATGTAGCTGCCCTTCATCTCGATCTTCACATCGCCCTCGGAACGTTCGCGACTTAGTCGCTCCTCTAATTCGTAGAAGCTGTCGATGCGCGACTTGGCCTTTGTGGCACGTGCCTGTGGTTGGCGACGCATCCAATCTAACTCCTTTACAAATAGGTTTTCGTCGCTCTCGCGCTGCGCTGCGGCAGCTGCCTTTCGCTCCTCGCGTTTCTCGAGATAGAAGCTGTAATTGCCTTTGTATGAGAATATTTTGCGCTCGTCAATCTCCAAAATCCGGTTGCAAACACGATCCAAGAAGTAGCGGTCGTGAGTCACCATCAGTAGCGAAAGTTTGCTCTTGGAGAGGTATCCCTCCAACCACAAAGTGACATCGAGGTCGAGGTGGTTGGTAGGCTCATCGAGGATCAACAAGTCGGGCTCGATAATTAGTGCATTGGCCAATGCCACACGCTTGAGTTGGCCACCCGATAGTTGGCCGATATTTTGGTCGAAGTCATTGATTTTGAGCTGCGAAAGGATCTGCTTGATCTTGGCCTCGTAGTCCCATGTTTGGGCTAAGTCCATCTGCGAGATCGCCTCGTTTATGCGCTTCTCGTCGCCCGAAGTGAGTGCTTTTTCGTACTCCGAAATCACGCTGAGCGCCTCTGATTCACCCGTCAAACAGGCCTCCAAGACCGTCATGCGGGGATCGTACGAGGGGCTCTGAACCAAGTATGCCACCTTGATCGAGTTGCGGAAAGTGATCTCCCCGGCATCGTAATCCTCGCCCGCCGCGATAATGTTGAGCAGAGTGGACTTACCCGCACCATTGCGCGCAATAAGTCCCACGCGCTCCCCCTCGCCAATGCCGAAGCTCAGCGAATTGAAGAGCACCAAATCGCCGTAGCTCTTGGTGAGGTTTTCGACCTGTAGGTAGCTTGCCATAACCCCTAAAACTCTGATGTGAAGTGGAATCGGATCTCCTTGAAGTTCTCCTGAGCCAATGCTAAACCATAGCTTGTGTCGGCCAAATATACATCGCGACCATGCTTGTCGATAGCCATATTGGTGTGCTTACGGCGCTTGAAATCAGCCAATTGCTCGGCGTTGTCGCTCTCGATCCAACACGCTTTGTGGATCGAGATAGGCTCCCATCGACATGCTGCGCCATACTCATGCTCCAAGCGGTATTGGATAACCTCGAACTGAAGCGCTCCCACCGTGCCGATGATCTTGCGACCGTTGAGCGACGAGGTGAAGAGCTGCGCCACACCCTCGTCCATAAGTTGGTCGATACCCTTGCCCAGCTGCTTGAATTTGAGAGGGTCAGCATTCTCAATATAGCGGAATTGCTCGGGAGCAAACGATGGGATACCGGTGAATTTGAGCTTCTCGCCCTCGGTGAATGTGTCGCCAATAGCGAAGTTGCCCGTGTCGTGCAGTCCGACGATATCGCCCGGGAAAGCCTCGTCGATGATCGACTTCTTCTCGGCCATAAAGGCGGTAGGCGAAGAGAACTTAAGTTGCTTACCGCTACGCACATGCAGGTAGTTTTTGTTGCGCTCGAAGGTTCCCGAGCAGATCTTCATAAATGCCAAGCGGTTGCGGTGGTTAGGATCCATATTTGCGTGGATCTTGAAGATAAAGCCTGTGAGTTTCGCCTCGCTTGCCTCGATCTGGCGACTCTCGGTAGTCGCAGGGCGTGGCGATGGAGCGATACGCACGAAGCAATCCAAGAGCTCACGCACACCAAAGTTATTCACGGCCGAGCCGAAGAATACCGGTGCCACCTCGCCACTCAAATATGCATCGCGGTCGAAGGCGTCGTAGACCCCCTCGACGATCTCGACATCCTCGCGCAACTGATTTGCGTAGCGCTCGTCGATAAGTGTGTCGAGCACGGGATCGGAGATATCGCTTACCTCAACGGTCTCGCCTTGAGCTGTTTGGCGATCCTCGTCGGTGAATAGCGAGAGGTTGTGTTCGTAGATATTGTAGACCCCCTTAAAGGTAGGGCCACTCGAAATCGGGAACGACAGAGGGCGCACACGCACCTTGAGTTCCTTCTCGATCTCGTCCAAAAGCTCGAATGGATCCTTGCAGGGGCGATCCATCTTATTGACAAAAACGATCACCGGAGTTTGGCGCATGCGGCAAACGTCCATCAGCTTAAGGGTCTGAGCCTCAACTCCCTTGGCGCCATCGATCACGATGATCACCGAGTCAACGGCTGTGAGCGTGCGGTAGGTGTCCTCCGCAAAATCTTCGTGACCGGGGGTGTCGAGGATATTGATTTTGGTTCCGTTATACTCAAATCCCATCACCGAAGTTGCAACCGAGATACCACGTTGGCGCTCGATCTCCATAAAGTCGGAGGTAGCCCCCTTCTTGATCTTGTTGCTCTTTACCGCTCCCGCCACGTGGATAGCTCCACCAAATAGTAGTAATTTCTCGGTTAGGGTAGTCTTACCAGCATCGGGGTGGGCAATAACGGCAAAGGTGCGTCGGCGCAAGATCTCTTCTTGTAGTGTCATATTTTGTTCTTAATGTTTTCGTGAATTTTTATAGTGCAAGAGTTGTTACACTTGTTTTGGTGGATAGTCAATGGTGTAGTGTAGGCCTACCGATTCGCGGCGCTCACTGCCCTGTTTGATAGTGAGATAGGCCACGGCAATCATATTGCGCAGCTCGCACAGCTCACGGTTGGGGGTGGTCTTGTTGTAGAGTCCCTCGGTCTCCTGCCAGATCACCGTGAGGCGCTTTAGTGCGCGCTCCAAGCGCAAGTTCGAGCGGACTATACCCACGTAGTTCGACATAATCTGCTGCAACTCCTTGCGGTTCTGCGTCACCAAGATCATCTCCTCGGCCGATGAAGTTCCCTCGAAGTCCCAATCGGGAATCCCCTCTTGGATCGAGACCGAAGCAATACGCTCCGCAGTGCACTTAGCAGCTTGATCGGCATATACCGCAGCCTCGATAAGCGAGTTCGAAGCCAAACGATTAGCGCCATGAAGCCCCGTGCACGAAGCCTCGCCCAACACAAAGAGGCGACGGATAGAGCTTTCGCCATTGCTATCGACACTAACACCGCCACAGCAGTAGTGTGCCGCAGGGGTCACCGGGATCATATCGCGTGTGATGTCGATACCCAACGACATGCACTTCTTGTAGATGTTGGGGAAGTGTTCGCGTGTCTCGTCGGCATCCTTGTGCGTCACGTCGAGATATACAAACTCCTCGCCACTGATCTTAAGCTCGTGGTCTATAGAGCGTGCCACCACATCGCGCGGAGCGAGCGAGAGCATAGGGTGATACTTCTGCATAAACTCCTTGCCATTTTGCAATCGTAGGATTGCGCCATAGCCTCGCATAGCCTCGGTGATTAGGAACGATGGGCGCTCATTGGGATTGAAGAGCGAGGTGGGGTGAAACTGGATAAATTCCATCGCCGAGCTCTGCGCCTTGGCACGGTGGCACATCGCGATGCCGTCGCCCGTGGCTACCACTGGATTGGTGGTTGTATTGTAGATGCTGCCCACGCCGCCGGCTGCCACAACTGTGAATTTGGCCAATAGCGTCTCGATAGCATTAGTCTCTAAATTAAGCACATACGCCCCGAAGCAAGCTAATCCACGCGTGTGACGTGTGACAATCTCGCCCAAGTGGTGCTGCGTGAGTAGGTCGATAGCGAAGTGGTTCTCCAACACAGTGATTTTGGGGTGGCGACGCACACTCTCCACCAACGCACGCTCGATCTCGGCGCCCGTAAGATCCTTGTAGTGAAGTATTCTATGCTCCGAGTGGCCACCCTCGCGGTGAAGCTCATAGCTGCCATCGGGGTTGGTATTGAAGCGTGTGCCCCACTCTATGAGGTCGGCAATAAGCTCCGGCGCACGGCGCACAACTAACTCCACTGCCTCGTGCTTGCACTTGTCCGCGCCGCAGATCTCCGTATCCTCAATATGTTTCTCGAAAGTGTCGGGATCGGAGGTCACCGAGCAGATTCCGCCCTGAGCGTAATTGGTATTACACTCATCAATTTTACCCTTGGTAACGATCGTCACCTCTCCACTCTTGGCAGCCTTAAGCGCAAAAGAGAGCCCCGCAATACCAGAGCCAATAACTAAATAGTCGGTCTTCATTTATGAAGTTATTAATAACATTGGTGCAAAGGTACAAAAAATGCCGCAGAAATCAAATAGTTAGCTGGTTTAAGATTCCACCTCTTTTTCGTCGTTTTACACCTCCACGTCGTTTCGTCTCTCCACGACGTTTCACCCCTCCACGTCATTCCCGTGAAAACGGGAATCTTAATTTATACGTAACATTGCGTTTGTATAAGATTCCCGTTTTCACGGGAATGACGTGGAGGTGGAGTCGGGAATGACGTGGAGGTGAAGTCGGGAATGACGTGTTGCGGCAACTTACTATACCCTAAAATCTTAGAGATGAAATCTCTAAGCCAAACGCGCAAAAGTACGCACCCGCGGGGGTGCAATCCCCGCCCGCCGGAGGCAGTAATCAACTTATATAAAGCTGGCCAAGCCCCGCCCCACACGGCCGTTATTCACTTCGCGCTCGACGATTCCGGTGACCACATCGGCGGCATCGTGCCATCTGTTGGAGCGATATTGGCGGCGGTATGTAGTGAGGTGGGCGTATAGCTCAGGCCAGCGGCGTGGCCACTCCTCGGGCATGTAGATATTCTGGATCACGGTGGCGGAGTTGGAGATGATGCGTGCCTCTTTGTTCCCGCTTTGGTGGAACCAGTCGACCTTGACTGCGGGGGCTAATTTGCCTACGGCGCGTGCAAATCCCCGGCCGCCGTTGTTGCTCTCGATCACGGCCTGCGAGGTGGAGGTGTCGCGGAGCATCTGTGCCACGAGGGGTTCGCTGACCTCCATTGGTTCGCGTGTGTAGACCACATCGGTGATGTAGATTGCCCCATCGGTCGACGTGGCGTAGCAGATCGAGCAGAGGTAGTCGTCGCCGGTGTCGGCCGTATCGGTATAGTTGGCGCGGCGCAGGATCGAGTGGGGCAGGGAGGAGTATGTGCGGAAGTTATCGGCGTAGAGCAATCCTTCGCGTGCGGAGGGGTGTCCTTGGTACATACATTCGAAGCGCAAGGGGTCGAGGGCGCGTTTCTGAAGCAGCAGCTCGCTACTTTGGCGTGCTGGCCATAGTGCGGTGTCGCTTGGGCGTGGGTCGACTTGCGAGAGGGGCGAGCGCTTTATTGCCTCGAAGTTGAGGTAGAGCCAACATGCCGGGTCGGTCGAATCCAACTGCTCCCACCGCTCGAGGGGCTCCCACTGCTCCTTTTGGCAGATCGAGCCGATGAGATCCTCTTCGTGCCAGCGGGTGAATACAATCAGCTCCGAGGAGTCGTTATGCGTTCGGGTGCGCACCACCGATGTGTACCACTCCAAACAATTCTCGCGCACCACGGGCGAGTTGGCCTCCATTGCATCTTTGTAGAGGTCGTCGAGAATAAAGCAGTCGACGCGGTTGCCAGTGAGCGAGCCTCCGCGCCCTACGGCAAGGAGCGATCCATCGTGGTTAATTATCTCGACCTCCTCGGTTGTGCGGATGTAGTTCGGCGGCTTCGAGCCCTTCTTGATTGTTGTCTCGGGGAAGATCTCGGCATACTCTTTGGATTCGATTATGCGCTGCACGCGGCGATTGAATTTACATGCGAGCGACGAATTGTAGGAGGCGATGGCAATTCGCAGGTCGGGGTTGAGCCCCAAGAGGTATGCTGGGAGCAGGGTCGTGGCGCCCAGACTCTTGCCATGTTGCGGGGGCATGGTGATTATCAGGCGCTTGATGCGTCCTTGGGCGAATGCCTCCAAGATGCGGTAGTAGGCTATGTGGAACTGTTCGAACTCGATAAAGGGCATCACTCGCTGCGAATAATCGGCAAAGGGTGGTGGCACAGCTATCGACATATAAGGCGCGTTAAGAGGTTGAAATCGAAATCGTTGATCAGCTCCCCATCGTCGTCCGAGGTGTGGAACTCCCACCATACGGGGATTATCTTCTCGATCTGCTCCTCGCTGCCATCGGGGTAGTGCTCCTCGCAGTAGTGGATAAGTAGTGTGGCCTCGAGGCAGTAGTCGATCTCGGGGGTCTCGATTAGGAGCTTGTCGGAGTAGAAAGTTTTACCGTTTAGCGCCTCTATGAGCATGTGTGCTAACTCCTCGTAGAGGATTGGGCTTATAATTAACATAATATCTATAATTTAGTGTGAAAAAATTTGATTTAGCAAATAAAATTATTAACTTTGCAGATGCAAATATAGCTCAAGAATTTGATTACTGCAAAATAAAAGTTAAAATATTTATCATACACTATGGCAAATCGACGATTAAGAGAGCTCCGCAAGGAGCTAAAGATGACGCAGGAGCAGTTGGCTCAACGTCTTGGAGTGGGCAAAGCTGCCCTCTCGATGATTGAGACAGGTAAGGCGAGTCTCTCGTCACGCAACCGCAACATTTTAATTCAAGAGTTTAACGTCAATCCCGAGTGGCTTGAGCAGGGAATAGGTAAAATTTTTAACGCGCTGCCCGACGTCAACAAATTTATGCTGCGCAGCGACAACACCCTGCCCCTACAGAGCGTGCCGCTATATTCGATCGAGGGGACTGCCGGTCTGGTGCCACTCTTTGCCTCCGACGTGCAGAGCGAACCGCTTAACTATATCCATATTCCCAACCTGCCCAAGTGCGATGGTGCTATATATATAGTAGGTGACTCGATGTATCCGCTGCTCAAGAGTGGCGATATTGTGCTCTACAAGCAGTTATCCGACATGAGCGATATCTTTTGGGGCGATATGTACTTGCTCTCTATCGACATCGATTCGGAGGAGTATGTGACAGTGAAATATATTCAGAAGTCCGAGCGCGAAGGCTACGTGAAATTAGTGAGCCAAAATCCACACCACGCCGATAAGGAGATCGCACAGAGTCGCATTCGTGCTATTGCCCTTGTCAAAGCGAGTATTCGTATGAATTCTATTAGGTAGTATAAATTTTTAAGATTCCCGTTTTCACGGGAATGACGCAGGACAAACGCACGAAAATAATCTTTCTTACTGCGCAAGATTAGCTCCGCGGGGAGCACCCCGCCCGCCGGAGGCAGTGAGTAAGTTTTCATGCGTTTGCATGGGAATGATGGCTTAATACCTTACAGCAGATCTACTTGTGAGAGCCAGAGTGCGGCGGTGGCGTCGCTTGGCATGCGCCAATCGCCACGTGGCGAGAGGGATACGCTACCCACTTTGGGTGCATCGGGGGTTGCCGAGCGTTTGAATTGCTGCATAAAGAAGCGGCGGATGAATACTTTGAGCCACTTTTTGATGGTCAGCGTGTCGTAGTCGCCCACAAAGGCGCGTGCCGCTAAGTCGTAGATCTTGCTCACCGAGAAGTTCATGCGCACGAAGTTGTAGAGGAAGAAGTCGTGGAGCTCGTAGGGGCCCACCAAATCCTCGGTCTTTTGTGCGATCTGGTCGTTGGAGTCGGCCGGAAGCAGCTCGGGGCTGATGGGGGTGTCGGCAACGTCGCGCAGGATATCGGCTGTGGGGGTGCCATCGACCGTATCTGCGAACCACTCTACGAGGTAGCGAATCAGTGTTTTAGGCACCGAGGCATTGACGCCATACATCGACATGTGGTCGCCATTGTATGTTGCCCAGCCCAAAGCTATCTCGCTCAGATCGCCCGTGCCGACGACGATTCCGCCCTCGGTGTGGGTGAGATCCATAAGTATCTGCGTGCGCTCACGTGCCTGACTATTTTCGAATGCCACGCTGCGATCCTCGGGGTCGAGTCCAATATCTGCGAAGTGCTGCATGCATGCCTCGCGAATAGATATCTCGCGGATGGTGACGCCCAATTCACTCATTAGGTTTATTGCGTTGTTGTAGGTGCGCCCCGTGGTGCCGAAGCCCGGCATGGTTACGCCGATGATCCCTTTACGATCAAGCCCTAAGCGGTCGAAAGTTTTGACCGTAACAAGCAGCGCAAGGGTCGAATCGAGCCCTCCCGAGATACCAATTATCGCCTTTTCTGAGCCGATGTGGTTGAGGCGCTGTGCCAAGCCATTGGTCTGGATCGAGAAGATTTCGTTGCATCGCTCCGAGCGCATTGCCTTGGATGATGGGACGAATGGCATTTTGTCGATGGGGCGCAGCAGGTCGATCTGATCGGCCACGGCGTTGGAGATCGAAACGGTGGTCAGCTGCGCTGGCGCATGACGATGGAACGTGGTAGTTTGCAGGCGCTTGTTGCGCAAAAGCTCGATGTCGACGTCAGCCACTGTCATCTGCTCCTCTAACGAGAAACGAGGTGCTGAGGCTATCACGCGACCATTCTCGGCGATGATACCATTGCCTGCAAAAACCAAATCGGTCGACGACTCACCGAAGCCCGCCGAGCAGTAGACATATCCCGCCAAGCAGCGAGCCGATTGCTGCTCGATAAGTTTGAGCAGGTAGTCGTTTTTGCCCACCACCTCGGGTGATGCCGAGAGGTTGAAGATCACCTCGGCCACCTCGCAAAGGCGCGATGATGGAGGCGAGGGCACCCATAGATCCTCACAGAGCTCGATAGCGCACTTGGCGCCGTTAATCTCGAAGATCAAGTCGCACGAGAGGGGCACCCGCTCGCCGCAAATCTCCACCGAAGCGTCGTGTAGCGAAGCACCCGAGGCGAACCATCGTGCCTCGTAGAACTCCGAATAGTTAGGTATATGCGTCTTTGGCACCAATCCCAAGATGCGCCCCTTGGAGATCACCGCAGCGCAATTGTAGAGCGCCGAGCGATAGACAATGGGCACTCCCACGATGGTGGTGAGCTCCAGAGAGTGGCTCTTAAGTGCAAGTTGCTCAAGCGCTTCGAGCGATGCTTCGATCAGCTCGGACTGCAAAAAGAGGTCGGCGCAAGTGTAGCCCGTCGTCGAAAGCTCGGGCAGCAGAAGCACCTCCACGCCAAGGGCATCGGCACGCGACATAGCCACCTCGGCCTGCTCGGTGTTGTGTTGCACATCGGCAATTTTTACGAATGGAGCAGCGGTCGCTACTCTGAAGTAGTTTGCTTGACGCATGTTTGTTTGTTTTTTGTACAATATTTTTCGTCATTCCCGACTCGATCGGGAATCCTAAATCTTACACGTTTAGTTTGTATAAGATTCCCGTTTTCACGGGAATGACGAGGAGGGAATGACGTGTAGGGGTGACGTGAGAATTTTAGAGATAAGGGAAGTGCCAAAAATCGCCACGTTTATCGAACTATTTAGCCCAGAGTTGTGCGAGGTTAACGATCACGGAAGTAGCCTTCTGCATTGAGTCAAGCGAGCAGTACTCAAACTTACCATGGAAATTCATGCCGCCGGCGAAGATATTGGGGCATGGCAGACCCATAAACGAGAGGCGTGCGCCATCGGTGCCGCCACGGATTGGCTTGATGATTGGCTTCACTCCGGCCATCTCCATTGCCTCCACTGCCTTGTCGATCATCTGGGGGTGTGGCTCGACCATCTTGCGCATATTGAAGTATTGGTCTTTGAGTGTAAGTGTAAGAGCCTCAGTGCCGTAGCGCTTTTGAAGCAAATCCACACAGCTCCACATCCACACCTTTTTAGCCTCGAATTTATCGGCATCGTGGTCGCGAATGATGTAGCTGATCGTAGCCTCCTCGACCGTGCCGTTGATCCCCACGCAGTGGAAGAATCCCTCGTAGCCAGTGGTGTGCTCGGGGCGCTCGGTAGTGGGGAGCATCGCATTGAGCTCGCATGCCACTTGGATCGCGTTGATCATCTTATTTTTAGCATATCCGGGGTGGACGTTGCGACCCTGAATCGAGATCTTAGCGCCCGCAGCGTTGAAGTTCTCATACTCCAACTCGCCCTCCACGCTGCCATCCATCGTGTAGGCGTAGTCGGCTCCGAATGCTGCCACATCGAAGAAGTCGACGCCACGGCCAATCTCCTCGTCGGGAGTGAAGCCCAAGCGGATCTTGCCATGCTTGATCTCGGGGTGCGCCATAAGGTACTCGGCTGCGGTCATGATCTCCGCTACGCCCGCCTTGTCGTCGGCTCCCAAGAGGGTAGTGCCATCGGTGTGGATCAAGGTGTGACCCACGAAGCCTGCGAGCTCGGGGAAGTCGCTAACTTTCATCGTGAGGGCTGCATTGAGCTGAATATCACCGCCTTGGTAATTCTCGATGATGCGTGGTTTGATATCCTTGCCACTCATATCGGGGGCTGTGTCGACGTGGGCTATAAAGCCGATGGTGGGAGCTGTCTCACACCCCTCGGATGCGGGAATGGTACCCATTGTGTAGCCATATTTATCGGTTACGACATCGACTAAACCCAACGCTTTCATCTCCTCGTTGAGGTAGTTTAGTAGCACCAACTGCTTGTCGGTCGATGGGAAAGATTCACTCTCCTCGCAGCTCTGAGTGTCGAACGACACATATTTCAAAAATCTCTCTTTTAACTCCATGATCTATATTTTTTTAATGTTTTTTTAGGTTGTTACTCCTCACTCTTGGCCATCAAGGTGTGGAGGGTGAAGTAGACGATAACGGCGATGTACATAACAAGTGCCAATAGCTGTGCTCCGTTGGAGTCGACCCAAGCGCCAAGGCTCCAATCAGCGCCGGCAAACTTAATCACCGCGCTCACAACGCCCATCAACGCACCACCGGCAATAAAGCCCGAGGCGATAAGCGTACCGCGATCCAGACGCGACTTGTTGAGCGACTCATCCTTGGAGCGTGTCGAGACATACCACGCAATAAGTCCACCAATTACAAGCGGCGCATTGAGCTCCATGGGGATAAACATTCCCAAAGCAAAGGCCAATGCAGGAACCCCAATCAAAGTAAGGATCAACGAGAGCATAGCCCCGCAGAAGTATAACACCCAAGGGGTTTGACCTCCCGACATGAGTGGGCGGATCACCTCGGCCATCGCGTTAGCTTGTGGTGCTGCGAGGGCTCCATCGGTAAATCCGTAGGTCTTATTGAGGATCATGATAACACCTCCCACGGTTGCCGCCGAGACTAACGTTCCGAGGAACTTCCATGCCTCCTGCTTGCGTGGCGTTGTGCCGAGCCAGTAGCCAATCTTAAGGTCGGTCACAAAACCACCCGCCATCGAGAGTGCTGTGCAGACTACGCCACCGATGATCAGCGCTGCGGTCATTCCGGCACTACCCTTGAGGCCTACCGATACCAATATAAGTGAGCTAAGAATAAGGGTCATAAGGGTCATTCCCGACACAGGGTTTGAGCCAACGATAGCGATAGCATTAGCCGCCACGGTGGTGAAGAGGAACGAGATCACAAAGACGATAAGCAGGGCGGTGATCGACTGCAAGAGGTTGCCCGCCAACAATCCGAAGTGGAAGAAAACGAATATCGAGAGCAAAGTAGCCACCAAAATAGTCATGATAAGTTTCATATTTAGGTCGCGTTGAGTACGCTCCTGCGCCTTGCCGTCATCCTTTTTGCCCTTGAGCTCGCTCACGGCCAAACCTGCCGCCTCTTTGATGATGCCCGCTTGTCGCACGATGCCGATAAGTCCCGCCATGGCGATGCCGCCAATGCCCAGAGGTTTACCAAATTGGGTGAAGATCTCGCCCGCCGAAAGCGCCGCCATATCGGGCGAAACGTAGCCGATCACCGGAACCACCAAGAACCACACCAAGCAGGAACCAGCAGTGATGATCATAGCATATTTAAGTCCAACGATATAGCCCATACCCAACACCGCAGCGCTGGTATTGAGTCCAAAGACAACCTTATATTTGTCGGCCACCGCAGTGCCCCACGTGGTCATCGTGGTCGAGATGCTCTCGCTCCATGCGCCAAAGGTTCCTACAATAAAGTCGTAGAGACCTCCTACCAAGCCCGAAATAGCCAGAGTTATGGCCTGTGTGCCACCCTTCTCGCCCGACACCAACACCTCGGTTGTGGCTGTAGCCTCGGGGAATGGATATTTGCCGTGCATCTCCTTGACGAAGTATTTGCGGAAAGGTATCAGAAGCAGAATTCCAAGGAAGCCGCCAAAGAGCGACGAAAGGAAAATCTGGTAGAATTGAGCCTCGAGCCCCAAAATATAAAGAGCTGGCAGAGTAAAGATAGCACCTGCTACGACCACACCCGAACAGGCGCCAATCGACTGAATGATAACATTCTGTCCCAACATTCCTTTCTTGCCAAACATATTGCCCATACCCACAGCGATAATAGCGATGGGGATTGCCGCTTCGAACACCTGTCCTACTTTGAGTCCGAGGTAGGCCGCCGCTGCGGAGAAGATGATAGTCATAATAATACCCATCGAGACCGAATAGGGGGTAACCTCCAAAGGTGAACTCGATGCGGGCATCATCGGTGTGTACTCTTCGCCTTCGCGTAACTCGCGGTAGGCATTCTCGGGGAGCGAAGTGAGTTGATTCTCTTTCATATCTTTTAAAGCTTATTATTAATTTGCACTCTATGACAACAAAGGTATAAAAAAAATATTATCTTTGTGCTGAAATATTTTAATTTACTTGTATGAAATTGAAGCACGTTACGATTTTTATCGTTATATTGGTACTATTAGACCAGATTCTAAAAATCTGGGTCAAGACAAATATGTCGATCGGAGAGGCTATAATCATCTTTCCCGATTGGTTCCAGATCCGTTTTATCGAGAATAATGGTGCAGCCTTTGGAATGCAGATCAGTGGCAGCAGCGCCTTTGATTGGGGTAAATTGATCTTGACACTCTTCCGCATAGGGCTTATTGGTGGATTGGTAGTTATGTTGCGCCGTGCTACGCGCAATGGCGTTCATAAGATGGTTCTGATCCCCTTTGCAATGATTATGGCCGGAGCGATCGGAAACTTGATCGATAGCCTCTGCTATGGTCTGATCTTCTCGGAGTCTACAGCAACTACCGTGGCGCATTTCGGCGGTAGCTATGCCGCACCGCTGATGGGTAAGGTTGTCGATATGTTCTACTTTCCACTCTTCCAGTGGAATAGCGTGCCCAACTGCCTCTCGTTCTTGGTCGATGGTAGCAACTACTTCTTTGGTGCGATCTTTAACCTTGCCGATAGCTATATCTCGGTGGGCGTGGTACTCTTCTTGCTCTTTGGACATCAACATTTCGAGCAGGATAAGTTATGATTTCGATATCGGTTAGCAGCTCTTTTGCCCTCTTTTCGCGCTACGATTTAGTGGCGATGTGCGGAGGCTTCGACGCTGCCAATTCGCAGCTCTACGTAGTCTCGGAGCAGAAACAAGAGGGACAGAATCGACTCTGGTTGGAGGCACCCGCCGCTCATCGTATAGAGCTAATTATATATGTAGTGCCCAAGTCCCTGCCCGCAGGACGCCACGAGGCTATCGTCGACCATCCGCCATTCGAAATTGAAATCGCAGTCTTAGATGGCACCAAGCAGATCTACTCGGCCGAGCACGATGTCAACGCATGGGGTGGGGCGGCGATAAATTTGAATTTAGAACTATAAAAAATAAAGCAATGGAATCATTAAAATGTTTGATTATCGGTAGTGGCCCCGCAGGCTATACCTCAGCTATTTACACCTCGCGAGCAAACCTCTCGCCAGTGCTATACCAAGGATTAGAGCCCGGTGGTCAGCTCACCACCACCACCGAGATCGAGAACTTCCCCGGATATCCCGAGGGCATCGACGGCTCGGCAATGATGGAGGATTTACGCCGCCAAGCGGAGCGCTTCGGAGCCGAGGTGCGCACCGGAATTATCACAAGCATCGACCTTAGTTCTCGCCCATTCCACGTGGTGGTTGACTCCACTCACCAGATCTCGGCCGAGACCGTAATTATCTCGACTGGCGCTACGGCGAAGTATCTTGGGCTACCCTCCGAGACTAAGTTTCGCGGTCAGGGCGTTAGCGCTTGCGCTACCTGCGACGGCTTCTTCTATCGCAAGAAGGATGTTGCAGTTGTGGGCGGTGGCGACACTGCGTGCGAGGAGGCTACCTACCTTGCGTCGATCTGTCGCCAAGTATATCTTATCGTGCGCAAGGATCACCTGCGCGCCTCCAAAGCGATGCAGGATAGAGTCTTTAACACGCCAAACATCAAGGTGCTTTTCGAGCACACTACAGCCGAGGTTTTGGGCGACGATAGCGGCGTTACGGGAGCTCTGCTTCGCCACACTGATGGTACCGAAACGCAAATCGACATCATGGGATTCTTCTTGGCAATTGGCCACCATCCCAACACCGAACTCTTTGCTGGTCAGATCACTCTCGATGAGGAGGGATATATCGTAACCGAGCCTAACACCTCGAAATGTTCTGTCGAGGGAGTCTTCGCCGCGGGCGACGTTAAGGATCCACACTATCGCCAAGCTGTCACCGCCGCAGGTTCGGGATGTATGGCAGCCCTCGATTGCGAACGCTTCCTGCTCTCTCAATAACGTGAGATTTGTAGATACACACGCACATCTCTACTCCGAGGAGTTTGATGGCGACCGTGACGAGGTGATCCGCCGTGCTTTAGAGGCGGGAGTGTGCCACATGCTCCTGCCCGACGTCGACGCCTCGTCGCGCTCGTCGATGCTTGCTATGGCCGCGAAGTATTCTTGTTGCATCCCAATGGTCGGGCTGCACCCCACTTCGGTCAACGAAAACCCCGCATGGGAGGAGGAGATCGATGCTATTGCAAGGCTCTTAGAAGAGTCTCCCGCACGCTTCTGTGCCGTGGGCGAAATTGGCCTCGATCTCTACTGGAGTCGCGATTATGAACAGCAGCAGCGCGAGGCCTTTCGCCTCCAAATAGAGTTGGCGCTGCGGTATAACCTACCCGTGGCGATCCACTGCCGCGATGCGTGGGAAGCTCTTATCGAAGAGCTTTCGCCCTACGCCGAGCGTGGCGTAAGAGGGGTGATTCACGCATTCACGGGCACCCTCGATCACTACCATAAGTTGCTCACATTGGGCGATTTCCTATTTGGAATAGGTGGCGTAGTGACCTTCAAGAAGTCGGCTTTGGCGCCCGTAGCGGCAGAGATGGCGCTCGAAAGAATTGTGACCGAAACTGACGCCCCCTACCTCACCCCAACGCCCCACCGCGGCAAGAGAAATGAATCGGCATATATTCCGCTGATCGCCGCCTGCATCGCCGAGCTGCACGCCGTGTCGATCGACACCGTGGCCGAGACGACCACCGCTAATGCACTGCGGATGTTTGGTTTGTAATTATCTCATCTCATCTCATCTCATCAATCCCGATATCTACACATACACGTCATTCCTGACACCTACATATACACGTCATTCCCGACACCTACATATATCGTCATTCCCGTGAAAACGGGAATCTTAATTTACATATCACAATGCATTTGTATAAGATTCCCGTTTTCACGGGAATGATGTATAAGTGTAGGTAGAATTGTAAATGGCGTGAGTGGAAATCGCAGCACGCAGCCTTACTCCTTAGTCTCGAAAAGATCCACTTCGCCACGTTCGGCCTTGCCATACATTGCTGAGAGCTCGGCTATTACTGGAGAGATATATTCGATTGTGTCGGCTACGGCACCTTTGGAGCCTTCGCCCTTGATCCTATATAACATCGCTGCGTAGAGCGCTCTGAAGGCTATCTCGGTGTCGGAGATCTCCTTACCATATATGCCTCTTAGGTCGGGTAGAACCTCGTCGAGGCGTGCCACCAAAGTGCGGTAGCGGGCTCCCACGGGTAGCTCCATAAGTTGGAGGTGGAGGTTGTGCAGGTCGGCAATAAGGTGGAGCGTGTGGTCGAGGTGACCCTTCTCCTCCTTGCCCTCGCGCTGCAAGAGGTCGACAAGCTCCATATACCACGTGAGCAGCATTGAGCAACTCCGCTCATCTATCTGAGAGGTGCGTGGCGCCACAAATTGCGAGTAGATCGCCTCGGGGCTAAACTGCAATGCCCTAAACATATCCTCCAATTGCCATAGATATAGGATATATTCGGCAATATTCTGCTTACGTAATGATTGTGCTGTATCCATTTTTTTGTTTTTTATTTCCTCGGCTTTTCTTTCCCCGTCATTCCCGACATCTTTTCTGTCATTCCCGACATCTTTTCCCGTCATTCCCGACTCGATCGGGAATCTTAAATCTTACGCATTTCGCTTGTATAAGATTCCCGTTTTCACGGGAATGACGGGAGGATTAAAAAGCTCAGTGAAGTGCCAAAAATGGCTGCGAGAGTTGGCTTCACTAAGGTTTCTATTAGTAGCTGCGAGCGAATAGTACGCGGAACTTCGACGGCTTGCCCGAGAAGATACACTTGCCCTCCTCCTGCTCGACCTCCATAGGGATGCAGCGGATTGTTGCTTTGGTAGCATCCTTGATCGCCACCTCGGTCTCGGGTGTGCCATCCCAGTGAGCTGCGACGAAACCGCCCTTGTTGTCGAGAGTCTCGATAAACTCCTCCCATGAGTCAACCTTGGTGATCATGTTGTTGCGGAAGTTAAGCGACTTGGAGTAGATGTTATTCTGGATCTCATCCATAAGAGCTACAATGCGCTCGGTGAGTCCATCTTGCGATACATTTTCTTTGGAGAGTGTGTCACGACGAGCGAGTTCGATGGTGTTGTTCTCCAAGTCGCGTGGGCCGATAGCGAGGCGCACGGGGACTCCCTTGAGCTCGTATTCGGCGAATTTGAAGCCCGAGCGGATGTTGTCGCGATCGTCGATCTTGACAGTGAGACCAGCCGCGCGAAGTGGTGCTGCGATAGCCTCCATCTTGGTGCGCATCACCTCCAACTGCTCCTCACCCTTGAAGATTGGCACCATCACAACGTGGATCGGAGCCAACTTTGGAGGCAATACCAAACCATTGTTGTCGGAGTGAGCCATGATAAGAGCACCCATCAAGCGGGTCGAAACACCCCACGAGGTTGCCCACACATATTCGCTCTTACCCTCCTTGTTGGTGAACTGCACGTCGAAAGCCTTGGCGAAGTTCTGCGCCAAGAAGTGCGATGTACCGCTCTGGAGAGCCTTTCCATCCTGCATCAATGCCTCGATGGTGAGGGTATCCTCGGCACCTGCGAAGCGCTCGTTGGGCGATTTGTGGCCTACGATAACGGGGAGCGCCATCCACTCCTGCGCAAATTTTTGGTATACGTGGATCATGCGCTCAGTCTCCTCGATAGCCTCCTCGCGCGTAGCGTGTGCGGTGTGACCCTCCTGCCACAAGAACTCTGCGGTGCGAAGGAACAAGCGTGTGCGCATCTCCCAACGCACTACATTTGCCCACTGGTTGCAGAGGATAGGTAGGTCACGATATGATTGGATCCAGTTTTTGTATGTGTTCCAGATAATGGTCTCGGAGGTTGGACGCACGATAAGCTCCTCCTCCAATTTAGCATCCTCATCCACCACTACGCCCTTGCCATTGGGGTCGTTCTTGAGGCGATAGTGGGTAACTACGGCGCACTCCTTGGCGAATCCCTCGACGTGTGAGGCCTCACGCGAGAAGAACGACTTGGGGATAAAGAGTGGGAAGTATGCGTTCTGGTGGCCTGTATCCTTAAACATCTTGTCGAGTGCCGCCTGCATCTTCTCCCAAATTGCGTAGCCGTAGGGTTTGATAACCATACATCCGCGTACAGCCGAGTTCTCGGCCAATCCCGCTTTGACTACCAATTCGTTATACCACTGTGAGTAGTTATCCTCAATCTTGGTGAGGTCTTTTAATTCTTTTGCCATTGTGTTATTTTGTTTATTCTTCGTTTTGTTCAACTTCGGGGGTGGTGCTCTCAACCGCCTCTTGCATAGGCTCATACTGCTCTACGGCGATATGAGACACTGGTTTTGACTCATTGCTAAAGATCTCGAGCTCGCCCAATCGCTCCAAGAAATTATACTCTTGGGGCAGCATCGAGCGGAATGCACGACGCTCGAGCACGACGCTTACGGCAACTGCTATGGCTGCCACAATAAAGATATATCTAAATATTTTGCCTACCATATTCTCTATTTATTCTCTGTTGTTTTGTTCTCGTTAAGGGTCTCTATCGCCTTGAGTATCACCACATCAATGGGGTAAATACTGTGGTAGAAAGCATCGTCGTCGAGTGGAGTGTTGCGGCCAATATATGCTCGCAGTTGCGCCTCCAAGAGTGCTCGCGAGCGTTTGATCTCCGCCTTATTCTCCTTGACACCATTGCGCGCAGCGTAGCTCACAAAGTCGCTCAGCAAATTTTTGTCGGCCGCAAAAAGAGAGTCTAACTGCTCGAGCGAGCTAATTGAGTTGATCGCCTCGCGGTGTTTATCGGCATACTTAGTGGTGTAGTTATAGAGGATATTACGCGCCGAAACCTCGATGTAGTAGCGTGTTACGTCGGTCGTATCGGCCGGCACAAAGATGTCGGGCATAATGCCACCGCCGCCATAAACCACCTTACCTTTGGGAGTGATCTTCTTGAGCGAGTCGACCAAGTGGAGGCTGTCGGCAACGAACAATTCCCCCATCATATAGCGCTCCACCAAATCGTCGTAGTAGTGCTCTTTGTCGCCCCGCGTGTAGCTTTTCTGGATCGAGCGACCTGTGGGGGTGTAGTAGCGAGCGATGGTAAGTCGCATAGCCGACCCATCGGTGAATGCCACCTGCTGCTGCACCAGACCCTTGCCAAATGAGCGGCGTCCGATGATCACTCCGCGGTCGTTGTCCTGAATGGCACCCGCCAAGATCTCGCTCGACGAAGCGCTGCTCTCGTCGATCAAGATTGCGATATCTAAGTCGGTGATGCGGCCACGGCCATTGCTATATTCGCGCTGCTGGCGACCATCGCGATCCTCGGTGTAGACGATCAAATTGCCAGCGGGCAGCAGCTCGTTGGAGATCATAATAGCTTGGTCGAGATATCCACCCGAGTTGCCACGCAGGTCGATAATAAGCTTCGAGAGCCCCTGAGCCTTTAATTTATTAATCGCCTCGACAACCTCGGCATGGGTGGTGCGAGCGAATTGCAACATCTTGATATAGCCCACCGAGTCGCGTAGGATAATCGACGACTGGATACTCTTGATGGGGATTGCCGCGCGGGTCACCTCCACCTCCAAAAGCTCGTCGGCACCTTGGCGCTCGACGCCCAATTTAACTTTCGTGTCTCGCACACCGCGCAACATCTTCATGATTTGCGACTGTGGGACTTTCTGCCCTGCCACAAGCGAGTCATCGATCTGAACGATCCTATCGCCACCTCGCATGCCCGCCTTGTCGCTGGGGCCCGAGGGGATTACATTGATCACGATAACTGTGTCGGTGGCCATATTAAAGACCACGCCGATGCCATCGAACTCACCCTCCAAGCTCTCGTTCATATCGCCCATATCCTCGGCGGGTATATAGACCGAGTGGGGATCTAACTCCTCGAAAATATGGGGCATAAGTGCTTCGGTGAGGGAGTCGATCGAGATGTGGTCGACATACTGCTGCTCGATGAGCGAGAGCGTCGAGGAGATCTTATCGTTGGGCACTGCGCTGAGGATCGCCGAGATCTGCTCGAGTTTGTAGCTATATCGGCGTTGTTCGATAATGCGCCCGCCAACTACGCCACAGATTGCGACGGCGATGAAGAGTAGTGACAGAAGTATATTCCAACGATGTGTGGGACGTGAGGGCATATTGCGGTACGGTATTACTTATTCTTGAATGTGTACGAGAGACCTACGCTAAGGTATGTCTGTGTCTGAAGTTCGCGCGCTTGGGCACGGTTGTAGTATAACTGAAATTTGATGGTCGTAGAGAGCACATCGGTAGCAGGGATTGAGATGGTGTTCTCCCAACGCATGGTGGGTCGAATGCCCAAAATGGGCTTGGTGCCATCCTCGCCATCGCCCCACGCCTCCAATGCCACAACATAATCATCGTAGTTATCGACAATATTGCTCGACGAGACTTGCGTCATCCAACCGTAGAACGAGAAGAGAGAGGTAGTATAGCGAATTTTGCCCAACTGCTCGAAGGTCTTGTCGTAGTCGATCTGGATTGAGGATCCACCCTCGTACTTCGACGATTCGTAGGGGCTAACACCATAAGGCTCGGAGTATGTCCAGTTATCATCCTCATGCTCAAGGTATTGGTAGAGGGCATTGAGGCGAACAACCTCGTCGCTCACATAGATAGCACTAAGTGCCGCAGGTGCTATATTGACCGTGAATGGGAATCTCGAATTGGGGCTGGTATAGGTCATACCTCCCGAGACATCGAGGTATCCGGGAGACATAAAGCCACTCTTAAGCTCGTAGCTATTCTGCTGAGAGCGCGACACATAACCATTGGCAAACTGTGTACGGAACGCAAAGGTAGGTCCACACGACCAGATCGACGATAGCGCAATTGTAGGGGCAACCGACAACGAGATCTCATCTTGGTTCTTGTACCACACACCCTCCGAGATCGTGGTGCCATCGTCAGCGGTGCCGGTGTCGATCTTCACTCGGTTGTATCCCAAGACTGTCGAGAGTTTGGAGGTGAGCGTGAATTTGTCCTTCTTATAGACGTGGTTCACATTGAAACTACCCACCAGCGCCGTGGTGTTGTCTCCACCCGATGTCTCCACCCATGGATCGTTATATGCGGTGAGCGAACCTTGGAGCGAGGCGATTATCTCGAGCGTGTTGCGCTCCTTGCGAATCTCGGCACGCTCGGCACGGTAGCGTGCCATCGAAAAATAGTCGTTGGTGAGCGATGAACTGCGGATCGAGTCGCGGAAGCGAACTTGTTGTTGATTAGCTGGTTCCATCTCGTCGAGGGTCATCTGTGCCGACGCAAAGGTGGGCAACATAACCATCGCCAAAGAGGCGGCAAATAATTTGATATATTGTTTCATGTTATACATATGTTGTATTTTAATCTGCAAATTTAATAAAATTATTACCTTTGTACAATATAACAACCATTTTTTTGACAATAAGATTAATAACGACCATAAAAACATCACGATGAAATACATAGGAGCACACGTAAGTGTATCGGGAGGGCTGACAAATGGCCCCAAGAATGGCTCGGCAATAGGTGCCACAGCCATCGCAATATTCACCAAAAATCAACGCCAATGGAGCGCGCCACCCCTCACCGAGGCCGACGTCGCCAACTTCAAAGCAGCCTGTGCCGAAGCCTCGCTAAGTCCCGCACAGATCTTGCCCCACGATAGCTACCTCATCAATCTCGGACACCCCGAGCAGGAGGGGCTCGAGAAGTCGCGCACAGCCTTTATCCTCGAGATGCAGCGCTGCGAGCAGTTGGGGCTCGATCGCCTGAACTTCCACCCCGGGTCGCACCTCAAAAAGATCTCTATCGAGGAGTCGTTAGATCGCGTTGCAGAGTCGATTAATATCGCTCTGGAGCAGTCAAAGGGGGTTGTCGCCGTGATCGAGAATACCGCTGGTCAGGGCTCAAACTTGGGCTTTAGCTTTCATCATCTCGCACGCATCATCGCAGGAGTGGAGGATAAATCGCGCGTCGGAGTCTGCCTTGACACCTGCCACACATTTGCCGCAGGGTATGACCTGCGTACACTTAAGGCATGCGAGGCCACCTTCGCCGAATTCGACGAGGTGGTAGGATTTGAATACCTGCGCGGAATGCACCTCAACGACGCTCTAAAGCCATTGGGCAGCCGCGTAGATCGTCACGCACCCCTTGGCGATGGTCACATCGGCATCACATGCTTCGAATATATCATGGGCGATAAACGCTTCGACAACATCCCACTGATCCTCGAAACACCCGACCCCGAACGTTGGCCGGCCGAAATCGAGATGTTGCGCGGAATGGAGGCTGCTAAATAGGGTTGAGGGATGCTCTCCAAATTTGCCATTTCGGATTCGAAAAAATAATAGAAAGCTAAAGTAGCCATATAAAATAAAAAAAAGATAAAAAAAGTTACGATATATTAAAAAAATGTTTATATTTGTTATAAACTATAAGTAGATAACAAAAAACCAACATACTAACATAACATTCAAAGCTATGAACGTTCAAAATTTAATGGCTGAGCTCGAGCGCAAACACCCTGCCGAGAGCGAGTACCTACAAGCGGTACACGAAGTACTTACAACAGTTGAGCAGGTCTACAACCTTCATCCCGAATTTAAGGCGCTGCGCATTGCCGAGCGCATAGTGGAACCCGATCGTATCTTCACATTCAAGGTGGTGTGGGTCGACGACAATGGTGTGCCACAAGTGAACTTGGGTTACCGTGTGCAGTTCAACAACGCCATAGGCCCCTACAAGGGCGGTTTGCGTTTCCACCCCTCAGTGAACCTCTCGATTCTCAAATTCCTCGGTTTTGAGCAGACTTTCAAGAATGCTCTCACCACGCTGCCTATGGGTGGCGCCAAGGGAGGCTCGGACTTCAATCCTAAGGGCAAATCCGATGGCGAGGTTATGCGCTTCTGCCAAGCCTTTATGGTCGAGCTATGGCGCCATATTGGTGCCCAGACCGATGTTCCTGCGGGAGATATCGGCGTGGGAGGTCGCGAGATTGGCTACCTATATGGTATGTATCGCAAGTTGGCGCGCGAGAACACAGGCGTGCTCACCGGCAAAGGAATGACCTACGGAGGCTCGCTAATTCGCCCCGAGGCAACCGGATTTGGCGCTGTCTACTTCCTCGAGAATATGCTCGCTAAGTGCGGCGGAGTGCTTGCGGGCAAGGTGATCTCGGTTTCGGGATTTGGAAATGTAGCTTGGGGTGCCGCAAAGAAGGCTACCGAGTTGGGCGCTAAGGTCGTTACGATCTCAGGTCCCGATGGATATATCTACGATCCCGCAGGGCTCGATGAGGAGAAGATCGACTACCTGCTCGATCTACGCGCAACAAACAACGATGTGGTGGAGCCATACGCAACCGAGTTCCCCGGCTCGACATTCTACGCTGGACAGAAGCCATGGGACGTAAAGGTCGACATAGCAATGCCTTGCGCAACACAGAATGAACTTAATGGCGAGGATGCTCGCGCTCTAATTGCCAACGGCGTGCAGATCGTAGCCGAGGTTTCGAACATGGGCTGCACCCCCGAAGCCATCGAAGAGCTGCTCAAAGCCAAAGTATTATATGGCCCCGGAAAGGCTGTTAACGCAGGTGGCGTAGCGACCTCAGGCCTCGAGATGACCCAAAACTCAATGAAGCTCAATTGGAGCGCCGAGGAGGTCGACGAGAAACTTCACAACATCATGAGCTCGATCCACGAAGCATGCGTCGAGTATGGCACCGAGGGCGATTACATCAACTACATGAAAGGCGCCAACGTAGCAGGCTTTATCAAGGTCGCTAAGAGCATGGTCGAGCAGGGAGTACTCTAAACTGAGTGGCTAACAAGGCGATTTAGGCGCTTCCTTCAAGCCCCAAAATCATCCTTGTTAGCCACTCTTACCTTGTGAGGGTGGCCGTAGTGTCACCCTTTATCTATTTATAACGTCATTCCCGACTTGATTTACAACGTCATTCCAGACTTGATTTACAACGTCGTCCCCATCTCCCCACCACGTCGTCCCCGACTCCCCACCACGTCGCCCCCGACTCCCCACCACGTCATTCCCGACTTGATCGGGAATCTTATACAAACGCAATGTAATCAACGGATTAAGATTTCCGCATTCGCGAGAATGGCGTATGTCGCTCGCCGCGCAGCAGGCCGAAGAGGATAAGTCCCATTCCGGCGAGGGCTAAGGGGGTGGTCTGTTCGTCGAGGAATATCGCAGCGCTGATTAGCGATATTACCGGGACTAAGTAGATGTAAGGTGCCGATTTTGTGGCGCCTATCTTTTCGACGACGTAACCCCACGCAAAGAAGCAGAAGAACGATGCGGCAACAGCCAAGAAGAGCAGTGGCACGTAGACCGAAGCTTCGAGGAGCATCGAGGGGGGCGAGGGGGTTATCGGTATAAACAAAAATGCGGGGAGCATCGAGGCTGTGCCATAGAAAAATATCTTGCGTGTCACAAACGATGTGGAGTAGCCACGGCTATCGAGCTTGCGGATAAGTACGGTGTAGAGCGCCCAGAGGATCGAGGCGGCGAGCGCCAAGAGATCGCCTAAGGGGTTGAGCTGCAAGACCATCTGCCCATTGAAGATCACCAATACGACCCCCGCCAAGGCTAACATCGAGTTGCTCACCATGCGGCGCGTCATTCGCTCGTCGCTCAGCATAAAGTGCGAGGCTACTTGTGTGAGGATTGGCGCCGAGGCGATGATGATTGCGACATTCGAAGTGAACGAGATTGCAATCGCGCTATTCTCGGCCACAAAGTAGAGCGATCCTCCCGCCATACCAGCCCCAACGGTCAGCAACTCATCGCGTAGGTTTCGCGCAAAGAGAGGTTTGCGTGCCAATGGAAGCATGCAGAGGTAGGCGATCGCAAATCGGAAGAACATAATTTGCGATGGCGTAAGCCCCTGATTTATAAGCAGCTTAGTTGTAACAAAGGTGTAGCCCCAAATCGCCACAACTACTATTGCTAAAAAGTGTATTTTGCGCATCTCTTTAAATTCGAATTGGTAGCAAAGGTAGTGATATATATTGACGTTTATTTGGAGGCGGACTATTTTTTTTGGCTCAATCCGAATTTTCGGTGGAGATTCATGGTGTCATCTAACTCTCTCCTTTACGTCATTCCCGCCCCCTTTACGTCATTCCCGTCTCCCCATCACGTCATTCCTGCGAAGGCAGGAATCTCACCGCGACGTTAAATGCAATGTTTCGAAGAGATTCCTGCCTTCGCAGGAATGACGTGGTGGGTGTAGCTAAGAGAGAGAGGAATGACGTGTAGGGTGTAGATGACCTGAGTGGTGGAATGAGGAGGAGGGGTTCAACCTCGGTTTTGGGTCAAACACCACAGGTGTTTGATAATTTAAATAGTGGTTATTTTTATGCTCAAGCTTGCTTGAAAGCATAGAAATAACCACTATTTAAACTTTGAGCAAAGCGAAAAGCCCAAAGCCGCAATATAAATCGCAATATAAGCCGCAAGAAAAAGTACGCACCCGCGGGGGTGCAATCCCCGCCCGCCGGAGGCAGACCCCAACTGAAAAAGGTGGAAGCCCGCCGGAGGCAGTAATAAACAACGAAGGATTAAAAGAGATACTTATCGCTCTTAACCTTGTTTGTAAGTTTGTGGATATCAGCCCAAACCTCCTCGCCGAAAGTTGTTCCGACAACCTCGATGACTTTGCCTGCGGTGATTGCTCCGATTGTGCCACATTGGCGCAAGGAGAGACCCGAGCAGAGGCCTGCGAGGAAGCCTGCGGCGTAGAAGTCGCCCGCACCTGTGGTGTCGACGCGCTTGGCTGCTGCCATGATTCCCACGTGTACGGTCTGGGTGCCTTGCTTGATCAGGGCGCCCTTGGTTCCGATCTTAACTATCGAGAGCTCACAGTATTGCGAGATGTATTGCAGTGCGTTGAGTGGCTCCTCCTCGCCCGAGAATACGCGTGCCTCGTCCTCGTTTGCAAAGACGATATCGACGTAGTCGGTGACCAGCGAGCGCAAGAAATCGACATTCTCCTCCACGACGTTGAAGCTCGCCAAGTCAATGGCAATTTTGAGTCCGGCCGCCTTGGCCATCTTCACAACGTTCTCGATTAGAGAGTGATCCTGCACCAAATATCCCTCGACGTAGAGGCAGTCGTAGCCATCGAAGAGTGTTGGCATGATCTCGGTGTGGCTCATCTCGATCGCTGCGCCAAGGCTTGTGGCCATGGTGCGCTCGCCATCCTGAGATACCAACGACATGCAGCGACCCGAGCGATCGGTGCCACGGAAGATCATCGGCTCGATACCTAAGTTAATAAGCGCCTGCTCGAAGAAGTCGCCTGTTTTGTCGCGACCTACCTTGCCGATAAAACCTACCTTACAGCCCAATTGAGCCATCGCGCGGATGGTGTTGCCTGCCGAGCCGCCGAGCGAGAGTGAGTATGGCATTCCTGCCACGCTCTTAGCGATATCTCCCTGAAATTCGGAGCTAACAAGGGTCATTGAGCCCTTGTGCAATTTGTATTTTCCGAGCACTGTATCGCTCTTGAGGTTGACGAGCATATCCGTCAAGGCATTACCGATGCCGATTACACGCTTCATTATTAGTGGTTTGGGTTTTTAATTACATTGATAGTATGCGCACGAGGTCGAGATCACGGCGGTTGATCGGAATATTGTTCGAGTGGTCGATAGCTCTTGAGAATGGAACGAAGACGAAATCGCCGTTCTTGGTTCCGATCATCACATTGCGCTGACCCTCCATAAGTGCCTCGATAGCCTTCTCGCCCATGCGTGAAGCCAAAATGCGGTCGGTAGCGGTCGGAGAACCACCACGCTGGATGTGTCCCAAGATCGTTACACGAGCGTCGTATTGAGGATACTCCTTCTTGACACGCTCTGCCAAACCGAAGGCACCGCCCGTTTTGGGACTCTCGGCAACCAAAACGATAGCCGAATTCTTACTCTTGCGGAATCCCTTCTCGATAAGCTCGGCGAGTTGGTCAACCTCGGTCTCCATCTCGGGGATGATCGCTGCCTCGGCTCCCGAAGCGATTGCGCCATTTAGTGCCAAGTGTCCTGCGGCACGTCCCATCACCTCCACGAAGAAGAGACGCTCGTGACTCGAAGCGGTGTCGCGCAACTTATCGACGCACTCCATAATAGTGTTAAGTGCTGTGTCATAACCGATTGTCAAATCGGAGCCACCCAAATCATTGTCAATGGTACCGGGAAGACCCACGATAGGTACATTAAACTCCTCGGCGAAGATCTTAGCACCCGTGAGGGAACCATCGCCACCGATCACAACCAAGGCATCGATGCCTGCTGCGATCATATTATCATACGCAATCTTACGACCCTCCGGAGTTTGGAACTCCTTACAGCGAGCTGTTTTGAGGATCGTACCTCCCTGCTGGATGATGTTACTCACGCTGCGGTTGGTGAAATCTTTGATCTCATTGGTTACAAGGCCTTTGTAGCCTCTCATAATTCCCTTGACCGTAAATCCATTGCAGATTGCGGTGCGGGTGACAGCTCTAACGGCTGCATTCATAGCTGGGGCATCACCTCCCGAGGTGAGCACACCGATACATTTTATGTTCATAACGCAAATTTTTTAGTGAACAAAATCGCTGCAAGTTACTGATAATTTTTAATTAATCATATTTTTGGAGCTAAAATTTTAATCACGCCCGAAAAAAAGGAAACACCCAACTTCACAAAATTAGGTGTGAAGTCGGGTGTTGCTCCGCTAATATGCTGATTATCAGCATTCTTGGCGGAGAGAGAGGACGGTGAACCTAACTCTCCAAGTGTTTTATAATCAATTATTTATGACGTTCAAATTTTACCTCTGTAATGTCTCTGTAACGACACCATTTCGACAACTTTTGAC
>JBCQVM010000052.1:0-11931 GCA_047173105.1 Rikenellaceae bacterium | reverse complement strand
GGAAAGAGCAAACCAACAGTGAAAAAAAGAAAGAAACAAAACAAATATGTATCAGCTGCATAAAATAGTATCTTGACTTAATTTGCTGAATTTGTGGTCTCTGGGATGGGGTATGTTATATCCCGAAGAGTTAGTCTTGAGTTCCTCTATCTTGAATCTCTACCCGAATATGCCATATCTGCTGCAGTAATAGCTCGTAGTAGCACCTCCGAGACGAGCGTTATCGAGACTCTATACTCTACAAGCATAACCTCGGTGGGAGCTTACGCATTTTACACCTGCACATCGTTAGTTACAGTGAATCTCCCATCTGCACATACGGTAGGTGACTACGCTTTCTACGGCTGCACCTCTTTGACTACGGTAATACTTGGATCGGCATCATCATCATCATCAGGCGGGGTAAGAGATACAGCATTTGACAATTGCGGTGCATTAGCAATTGTCAAAACAGGCTCGAGCGTTTCCCACAGCGGCTCAACGATAAGCAGCAGTCAGTATAGTGGTAGCGACATTACATCTATTACAGCATACGAAGCAACCTATATCGGTGATTACGCATTCTACAACTGCACATCATTCTCAACTGGTGAGATGCCAAAGGTCGAGATAATAGGAATCTACGCCTTTGGCAACTGTTATGTACTACCAAGCCTATACCTACCTCTCTGTTATTCGATTGGCGAGGGAACATTCTTAAATTGCACCTCATTCACCACAGTCGACCTGCCAGCCCTAAAGGCAGTGGCTAATCTTCTCTTTAGTGGTTGCACCTCTCTTTCGACCCTTTCACTACCCGTAGCGACAAGTGTGGGCTCTACAGCCTTTAAAAATTGCTCTAAGCTAACCTCTCTTTCACTTGCCACATCAAGTAATATAATGCTCACCTCAGTGGCTACCGATGCATTTAGCGGCGTCGCCACAACCAATATCTCCCTAACCATAGGTGTATCGAATAGAGGTTATATTAATGGCAACACTCTCACCGTTGGCTCGTTCAGCGCAACCTTCAAGGAGATCATCGTAGTAGATGGCAATGGTAATATTATTAGCAGTTCGGGAGCAACAGGCAACGACGCAACGGGAACAGGTTGGTAGAGATTCAAATATAATATAGGGAATAAATTAATCAAGGCAAAACAATGAAAGCAATCCATATATCGGCAGCGCTATTACTATCCTCTCTATTAGGCAGCTGCTCGCAAAATGACACTGTCAGCACTAACTACAGCGAGGCTGGCGTAGTAATAGATGTAACACTCAACACCCAAGCCTCTGTATCTACAAAAGTCTCTTATACAGCCAATACCGACAAGTCGATATTCGCCTTTAGTTGGCACGAGGGTGATGCAATATCTGTGACTATTCCATCCACTACGGGTAATAGCAACGGAAAATTCACTATTGATAACCAGGCAGCAACCTCGACCCTCACTGGTCAAATCATCACGTGGGACGACGAAGCTGCGGTCTATGCAATATATCCCTACACAAGCAGCGGCTACACGGTCTCAAACGATGCAATCTCCTACTCGATAACAGACCAAGCGATCGATGCATCGAGCAGCTACAACTTCGAGAATGGCTTGATGGTAGCCTATGTAAGCGGAGCAACCACCACCTCAACAGGCAGCTATAATATCCCCGACCTTGTGTTCAGCCAAGTTATGTCGTTCTACCAGTTGGAGTTGTGCGACATCCCCGATTCGGAGGATATCACCGAGATTTCGCTTCAATGCGACAGCGAACTCTTTACAACTTCGGCAACTGTAGACCTCCCTACGGCAACAGTCACAGCACTCACCCAAAGTACGACGGTCAGCGCAGCAGTTAGCGGCGTAGAGGGAAGCGAGGCAACCATAAATTTCGCACTTCTTCCAGTAGATCTAAGCGATGTGGCTGTCACATTGTCCATTAAAACCGAAAGTGACGGCAATTCAAAATCCTACTCCAAGGTATTCGACTCGGGCGTGAACTTCGCACAAAATAGCTTTATCTACAATCTGAGTGGCGCTATTAGCCTCTCCTCAGACTTCTCGATTGAACTATTGTCGGGCGATGTTACACTCGCAGACATTGAGGCAAATATATACCCAACAGGCAACTCGTGGAGAATAATCGACTCAAGTGCCACAACCGACGACTTTGAGGGTCTCAAGGCGGCACTCTCAACAATATATAGCAAAGATTCGAGCCGTGAGATTTCGCTCACATTCCCTAATTTGGATGGCTTCCCCGAAAATGCGCTTTATGAGGCGGTTAATGTTGCGACTATCGAAGCACCGTTGGCAACTACTCTTGGCAGTTATGCTTTTTATGGCTGCTCTGCTTTAGAAACAATACTGCTTCCCGAGGCTACTTCAATTGGTTATGGTGCCTGTTGGTATTGCACAAATCTGTCGAACCCTTCCATATCTAAAGTTATTACGATTGATGATTATGCTTTTGCGGAGTGTAATGAGATAATATCTGCGACATTGTCATGCGCAACATCTATTGGATATGCTGCTTTTGGAAGCTGCAAAAAGCTAACATCAATCTCCTGCCCATTGGTAACATCTATCGACACCCGTGCGTTCCAATACTGCTCCAGCCTCGAAACAATCGACTTCCCCAAGGTGAAAACTATTGGCTCGTGGGCATTTGAGTACACAGCCCTTAAAGCAATCTCACTGCCCGAGGCAACAACCATCAGTAGTTATGTTTTCCAAGGTTGCTCAGACTTAGTGTCAGCCTACCTGCCCAAGGTGACATCGATTAGCTCTTATGCTTTCCACTCGTGCAGCAGCCTAACATCGCTCGAGTGGGCAACAGATAGCGAAACGACCCTCAGTAGCTTAGCGTCAAATATATTCTACAGTACGACGACCTCCGATATCACCCTAACCATAGGCGAGTCGAACATCTCGAACGTAGCAAACAACACCTTGACCATAGGCAGCTATTCATATACATTCGGGGAGATCATCATTATGGATGGCGATGGCAACGAAGTCTCGAACGAGACGGGGGATCTTCAAGATATAGAATTAGGTAGCACATTGTAGAATAAGCAAAAGAGAAGATTATGAAAAGAGATATTTTATTATTATCGACACTATTTGTCGCACTGTGCGGCTGCTCACAATTCGACGGCGAGCTCACAACCGAGGCCTACGACCCATCGCAAATATACACGATCAGCGTAACAGCAAATAGCTCGGCGAGCGACGAGAGCGACGACACACGCATCTCGATAAACACCTCCGACGATACATGGAGCCTAAATTGGGAGTCGGACGACGCAGTTACTGGTTGGCAGGGCACAACCACGCTAAATGCCTTTGCCCTTAGCGAGATCAACACCGCAAGCTCGAAGAGCGCCACATTCACCGGTGAGGCAACCGTGGGCTCAGCACGTTTTATCTACCCCTACGATGCCGATGCTGCGACCGACGAGAGCGGCAACTACCTGCTCGACCTCGCGGAGCAGAGCGCCAACCTCTCGAGCGCATACAGCACCTACGCCGACAACTACATGTATATGCTCAGCGACTCATTCACCGTAGAGGTGGGCGGTTCAGTTACTTCAACCCCCACCATGTTGCACCTCGTAGCAATCATGGAGCTGCAGATTTCGGTTACCGACATATCAAATGGCGATGATTTTGTGGTTAGCTCATTCGAGATTGATGGCTTGGAGAGCTGTGCTTCAATCGACTTCGATAGTGGCGAGTTAACCACTGTTGACAACGACCAAAAAATCACAGTTGCCGTCGAAAATGCCCCGGGACTTGACAGCGGAAGTGACCTATTAATCCCATTCTCAGCACTCCCATTCACCGCCACAGCTGAAACTTCGTTTAGCATCACAATTAACTTCGTCAATGGCAGCTATGTCACCATTGATAAGGTCGGTACCGAAGATGGAGTCCCCTTTGCAGCAGGTACTCACAACTACCTCACCGCCTCGTTTGGTATAGATGACGTCAAGGAGCACTTAGCAAGCACCCACCCATACTTGGCCGACTACTCATCGACAAGCTACCCAACCGACACCGACACATGGATAATCTACGATGAAACGGCAAGCTCGGTAAGCGACTTCGACGGCCTCCAATCTGCCCTCAGTAGCGCCAACTCCGAGTCTCGTGAGATTTCGCTTGTATTTCCTAATCTATTGGAGGTACCAAGTGCTACATCGTATGCTAATGGAGCACTATATAATTGTCAAGCAATAGTGTCCATTAGCATGCCCGTAGCTACATCGATTGGCTCTTATGCATTCCGTAATTGTGACGCACTCGCATCCTTGTCTTTACCTGAAGCTATATCTATTAATAAGTATGCATTTTATGATTGTGATGCAATATCCTCTCTGAACTTACCCGAAGCGACTTCTATTGGCTCTTCTGCTTTTGAATCTTGCAGCAGTTTAGAGACAGTCTCCCTCCCCGAGGTTACCTCAATTAGTAGTTCTGCTTTTGAATCTTGCAGCAGTTTAGAGACAATCTCCCTACCCGAGGCAACCTCTATTGGGAGTTCTGCTTTTTACTATTGCAGCAGCTTGTCGACAATCTCTATCCCTAAGGCGACCTCTATTAATGCTGCTGTATTCTATGGCTGCTCTGCCTTAGAACTGATTGATATACCAACTGTGATTACATCAATAGGTATTAATGCATTTTATGATTGTACCTCCTTAAAATCTATCTCTCTTTCTAATATTACCTCTATAGGTTATGCTGCATTTTGCAATTGCAAAGCCCTAACAAATGTAGAGATACCATTGGTTACATCTATTGATGGTCAAACATTTTCAGGATGTACTGCTCTAACAAATTTAGTCCTCCCGTCTGTAACCTCCATAAGCGGAGACGCTGCATTTAGTAGCTGTACGTCTCTTGAAAGCATAGAAATTGCAACAGCTGAGGATGCGAAACTAACAAGTATCTACATAAGTACAAACTCTTTTTATAAGGACATTTTCTACAGAACAATAACTACAGATGTTACATTTATAATAGGCTCTGCAAATAAAGAGTATGTAAGTGGCAATATGTTAACTGTTGGCGATTTCCGCAAAACATTTAAAGAAATAATAGTAGTTGATGCAGAGGGAAATATTGACACTGACGTAAATGCTGGTGTTGAATCCTCTTTATCCTTGAGTGACTATTCGGAGACAAGTTATCCGACCGATACAGATACTTGGACGATAACGGACGAGACTGCTTCAGCTGACGACTTTGCAGGTCTTAAGGCTGCACTATCAGACATATCTACTAATGATTCAAACCGTGAAATATTATTAAAGTTCCCCAATCTGGAAAGCTTCCCAGATGAAGTTTTCTATAATATAGATAATATTAGTTATATATCAGGATCGAATGCTGTATCTATAGGAACCAACGCTATTGCTTATTGCGACGCTTTATTAAGTGTAGACTTTCCTAAGGTTACGTCAATTGGGTATAGCGCATTTAGAAGCAGCTCTGTATTAATAAGTGTAAACTGTGCATCGGCAGTATCCATTAGTGATTGTGCTTTTAGAGCATGTACCATCTTAAAGACAATCTCCCTCCCAGAAGTGACTTCTATTGGCAAAGAAGTATTTTATTCCTGTATTTATTTAGAGGCACTCTCACTCCCCGAGGTTACTTCTATTGGTGAATCTGCTTTTTACTATTGCAGAAGCTTAGAAACAATCTCCCTCCCTGAGGCGACTTCTATTGGTGAATCTACTTTTCAATCTTGCAGTAGCTTAGAGACTGTCTTCCTCCCCGAGGCGACTTCTATTGGCAGGACTGCTTTTAGCGGGTGCAGTAGCTTAGAGACAATCTTCCTCCCCGAGGCGACTTCTATTGGAGTTTTGTCTTTTCTCAATTGTAGCAACTTAAAGACAATCTCCATTCCTAAGGCGACTTATATTGATACTTCTGCTTTTAGCGGATGCAGCAGTTTAGAGACAATGTCGCTGGCGACAGAATCAACATCACTATCAGTAAGTTCATCTGCATTTAACAGCTGCACCCTCTCAAACATCGACCTAACAACAGGAGCCAACAACGGCTCAACGGTGGATACTGAGACTAACTACTGGACAGTGGGCAGCAACACCTTCGGGGCGTTCAACTCGATAACTGTACAATAACAAAACAAACGACTCACGAAATATCAATAGCTACCAAGTGCTGGGTTGTCAGCAGTAGAGAACTTAAAGCGATTAAATAGCGAGAATCTCTACCGCTCAGCAACCGACCTATTAGCTGACTCGCTACGAAATATCCCAGCCCCAATGCTCGCAGAAAACTATTCAGAGCTTAGCTACGAGGAGCAACAAACAGAGAGTGACCGCTATCAAAACGCTGTTCAAAACCACAAAAAATCAACCGTCGAGGTGTGGACAATCGATTATCGTGAGCGTCATAATCTCTCGCCACTCCCTACTGAACTGTTGGAGTATTACGAGCATAAATAGTCAACCCTTAAAATCGAGTAGGAGGAAACGAAAGTAAGTAGTTTCCTCCTACTCGATTTATGGCGGAGGCGGAGGTGCTACCTTACTGCCATGACAGTGTTGGGTAGCCTCCGCTATTATAAACCCAGCTTGATGAGTCGAACAGGGTGAAGCTCGAGCTCTGCATCTCGGATGAGCTCTTTGATGTCACATCTGTCATAGCCATATTTGAATATCCGAAAGCATCATTAGCGGTGCCACTTAGGTAGTAGCAGTAGCGCCCTATGGCGGAGTAGTAGTATCCTCCGATACCACCCACATAGGTCGTACCACTTACCGAACCACTATTATAGCAATATTGCATCAGACCTGTCCAATAAGCCTCTCCGATAATACCTCCGACGTTGGAAGTTCCCGAGACGGTGCCTGTGTTATAACAGTTGCCAATTTGAGTCATATATGATTCTAACACATAGTTAGTGTCGGCGTATGTCTTTCCGACAACTCCGCCGACGCTTGTAGTACCCGTCACCTTACCGCTGTTGTACGAGGTGTTTATATTACAACCCTGTTCGTATGCCAGACCAACGATACCACCCACACAACCATCTGACGAGGTAGAGGTAACAGAGCCCGAGTTCGAGCAGTTGCTAAGATAACACGTGCTGTTTGTACTTGAAGTTCCGTGCATATAACCCAAGACTCCGCCGACGCCTTTTCCAGTGCCCTTTACTGTAACCTCACTGTGGCAGTTGCTAATTGAGGCGTTGTAGCATCGTCCAACGACACCTCCCGTGTAGTTACTTCCAGTCACCGAGCCCTTTACTGTTAGGTTCTTAACCCAGCCGTAGTAGATATGACCAAATAGTCCCTTACATGTTTCCCCACCACTATTGACATTGAGCCCTGAGACGGTGTAGTTACCGCCGTTGTAGTAGCCTACAAAATCATTACTGTAATTACCAATGCCAGCGAATGACTCATTATTGAGGTCGATATCGCAAATTTGGGTGAAGTATTTTCTATCGTAGCGATTTCCGCCGTTAACCGTAGAGGCCATTAGGTGGAGATGTGAAGCATACATAACAAGGTATGGATTGCTACTTGTTCCCGCACCTGCCCACTGAGTCGAGATATCTGTGTAGGTTGGCGCGATGCTGCTACTCGATTCTGGGTAGCTGCTGCTGCCTGTCTCCCAGCCGTAGGCTGCGTATGATGGCGACGTTTCGTTATATTCGTAGGCGTCATTATTTAACATCTTAACGAAGTAGGCATCAGTAAATAGTGTCGAAGGAACAGCCATGGCCTCAAGTACAGTTGGTGTACTACTTAAATTGCCAGACAAATTCCAAGCCACTCCCGAGATAGCGTTGTCGTAGTAGCATGAGGCAACTTGAACTGTAGAGTAGCTAATCAGACCCACTATCGCACCAGCATTTTTCTCCTCATCTGTGGTGATTGAACCTGCGTTGTAGCAGTTAGAAATTCTGGCAGATGGGTTAGATATAATGCCACATATACCTCCCGCAATTTTAGCTCCATAAGAGATTGAACCAAAGTTACAGCAACTAACAATATGGAAACTTAATGCAGAACCTGCTATACCACCAAGATAGCTATAACCTGTAACCTTTCCACTGTTTGTACAACCGATGACACTTCCAGGGGTGGATGAGTCAGCGTATAGACCGCCAACGATACCGCCAACATAGCCAGTTGAGCTATATGTAGAGGTGACTTTCGCCTCATTGTGGCAAGAGATAATATGCGTTTCATAAGTAGCAAAGCCAACAATACCACCGCAGTACGCCGCTGAAGATGTTATACTACCTGTAACAGTAACATTTTGAATGGTCGCATTCTTTGCATAGCCAAACAGACCACTGCGAGTGGTGTCACCATTAACATAGATATCATATATGGTGTAATTTTTACCATCAAACTCTCCCGAATAGCAGTTTGTGGAATCCACTCCAATTGGACTCCACTGGCTCTCCTCCGAGCCGTTTAGATAGATGTCACTGAGCAATATCGCATTGAGAGATGTGTGTACCACTCCAAACTCAAAGTTGCTTGCATCACCACTGCATAGCGCTCCGCAACTATTCTCATAACCATTTATAAGGTCTGAAAATGCTCTGAGACCATTATCTGTGGCAATCTCATACACTCCGTTGTTGTATGTGATATCCACTCCACTCAACACCACCTCTCTGTCAAAAACAGGATACTTACTCGATGTAGCCCAACCGCTGATGTCAAGTGAGCTATATTTCATAACGAGATAATATGTTAGGCTGTTGAGGGTAACAACAAAACTATCCTGCATCATCTGCTCGCTACTAAACTCTGTTGTAGTGTCGTCGCCATCACCGACACCCACGCTATAAGCCTCGTCGAGCCAGTAGCAAGATGTGAGTGATGAGGAGTTGTTTTTACCAACTGCGGCGCCTCCGTAGCTTGTTGCGCTTACAGCACCAGTGGTGTAGGCGATATCTATCGTTGCTGCGTAGCTGTTGTACGCCTCGTTGATTCCAACAAGGCCTCCAATATATTGCTCACCCGAAACATCACCATTATTGTAGCAGTTGACGATGGCACCACCTTGGTTGCCTCCCACCAAACCACCGCAGTAGCTGCTTTTAGCGCTGATGGCGCCACTATTTAAACAGGTCGCAATCGTTGACAGAGCACCTGACTGGCCGTAGACTCTTGCTGCGATACCTCCTGCGTAATCACTGGTTGTTGCCGCTACTGAGCCGTAGTTTTCGCAAGCGTTTATTAGCAGCGATGCACTCGAGTTGGTTGTACCTACAATACCTCCGACAATGGTACTTCCCTCAATATCACCGTAGTTTTGGCACGAGATGATGGGGGTATTGTCGGTATTGTCGTTGCCATAGCCCAAGATACCACCCACGCACGACACTCCAACCACATCTGCACGGTTGACGCATGATGTGATTTGGCACGAGTAAGCGTAACCTACGATACCTGCATGGCTATCACCCGAGGTTGCCGTAAGGCTCGAACCATCCAACGTTTCGCAATTCTCGATGGTGGAGGTCCACGCTTTACCCACAAGAATGGCGGCATACGACGTGCTTGAGCTCACAGAGCCACCCACTTTGAGGTTTTTAATTGTAGCATCGGTGATTGATCCAAATAGACCCAGACCCGACTCCGAGCCCGTTACACTCAATCCTGTTATGGAGTATCCATCGCCATCAAACACACCGCCGTAAATCTCAGCGGTACCTATTGGCGTCCACGCCTCGCTAAGGATTATATCATCAACTAATTTAGCACAAATGGATTCTGCACCTTCATCAACGAGCTCTCCAAAGAAGGTGAGTTGAGAGCTGCTACCTATAAGGTATGGGTCGCTTTCCCAACCACTACCGCCTTCGAAGAAGGCACTAAAAGCATCATTCGTCACCTCTTCGCTTGAAAGTGTAGGGTAACCACCACTTTCTCTCTCCCAATATTGGAGCATACTACCACTATTATTGATATTGCTTAAAGCAATAATGTTATTTAGTGTCGATACTAAATCATCACTCATCAACGCAGCACTGCTCATTGATGTGCCGTGCGAGGAGAGGGTGTAGCCGTTGGTGTCGGTAGCGCACTGCTCTAAGTAGTAGCACGAGGTTACAGTGGTTGTACCGCTACCACCGACATTACCTGCTATAGCACCAACGGTAGAGGCTGCATCACCAGCGCTAACTACGGTACCTGTGCTGATAGTTAATTCTATTAGCGAGCTTCCAGATGATTGATATACACGACCAGCAACACCTCCGACATATTTGCCACTACCTGTAACATCTACATCAATCGAGCAGTTGATAATGCTACTCATGGTGCAGTAACCAACCAAACCACCCGAATATGATGGAACGATGGCGGTACCGCTAAGGTTTACATTTCTAATTGTTGCACCATCTGTGTATGAGAATAGTCCTTGACAAGAGCTACTGGTATCACTAATATACATATTAGAGATTTTGTAGCCACCACCATCAAATATGCCATTAAAGTGCTGTGTTTCAGAGTCATATCCGATAGGATTCCAGTACTTTCCACCAAGGTTAATATCTGCGGTTAATACAAAGCTGCATGCTTTGTCATCATGCATCTGGTCGACTCTATTTGCTAACAGTGCAAACTGCTCGGCAGTAGCGATTTGGTATGGATTATCCGCGCTACCATCACCTGCGGCATAGCTCTCGGCGGCAAAGTCTGTCCAATTCTCAGAGACCATATCAACACCACTCATATCGCAGATCTTGTTGATGGTGAGGTAACTTGCACGAGCTATATTTATCTCCTGCTCGGTGGTGTTTGCCACCGTAAAGCTCTTTGTGTATGTTGCTGGCTCATTACTACCCCCCAACTTTACGGTGATCGTGAGCTCGTGGTCTACAGCCATTACAAATGGCAATAGGCCAATCTTTACCGAGTAGGTGGTACCCTCGACTAACTCGGGCGAGTTGACGATATTAACCTTAATAGCTCCGTTTGTCTGTGAGCTGATAAAATCATCGTCGGTGACATCTTGCAAGAGATTAACCTCGGCTGATTGCGACAACTCGACCCCCTCGGCACCCTCAATCTCTACACTCGAAATTAAGAGCGCATCACTTGCAAGATTCTCAAAACAAAGGTTTAGCTCTATCATTGAGCCAATATGGCGCAGTAATGCCGAGTCGCCTGATGATGTGCTGATCATCGGGCTGATCATATAGAGTGTTTTCGCGATAGAGGCATACTCGCCGTCGTTCATATCGTGACTTTGAGCCGAGAAATCTATGTTGTAGATGTTACTACTAATCTCAGCATTGGCCGTGTATGGGTGAAAGAGTCGATAGTAGCTTTGATCGCTGCTGATCTCGCCCTTGAAGAGCGCCGTCGACGCATCGTCACTCGCCGAGTCATCAACCATCGCAAACTCTGAGAATGTGGTCGCGCCGCTTGTCCAGCCACCAAGGATCTCCTCGCTGCTCCACGATAGGTTCAGAGCGCCAGAGTCATCATCTTTATCAATTGAAATTCGCGTGGACTCATCCCCGCCCAGTGTGCTAACTGAGACCACAATCTCTTGTGTTGGATCCAAGTCTGGATTGGTATCATAGCATTCATCAATCGTTGTACAGCCGTATAGAAATATGACTAACAGCAGAAGTAGTTTCTTTACCATATTTATCTTTTTTTTAGTATTAGTTGCTCACATTGTGATATTAGGGTACAAAGTTATATTTTTTATTTGACTTACACAATCTTTTTAGCAACTTTATTCTCAGGGGGTTAAGATGCGGGTTTGAGTCGAAGGTCGAAGGAAAAAGGTCAAAGGTCGACCTAACCCAGCGCGTCATCCCCGTGAAAACGGGGATCTTAATTAATTGATAGCATTACGGAAATTTAAGATCCCCGTTTTCACGGGGATGACGGGAGGGGTTTTCACGGGGATGACGGGAGGGGTTTTCACG
>JBCQVM010000051.1:0-12024 GCA_047173105.1 Rikenellaceae bacterium | reverse complement strand
TTCCGAAAGTAGTACGTATCTCATATAAACTTCTGATTATGATGTAAATATACGAAATATTTGCCAATTATCCAAAGAAAATACGAAAAATATCGCAATAATTATTTTGCGCTACTTATTTTAAAAGAAGTATTCATAATTTTTAAAATCTAATATCCAATCCACATGTATATGTTGAGTACAGCGGATACGACGTGTATCCTGCTGTGAGATCCTCTGGATCACTCTGGGTGAGGTGAGAGAGTGTGAAGATATTTGTTCCTCGGAGAAACACCTTAAGTCGATCTAAACCTATTTTCTTCACGACTTGTGTAGAAAAACTGTACGAGAGTTCCAAACACTTAAGTTTAAGGTAGTCACCCGAGACTAACCAATAAGATGAGAGCTGATCAAAGTTATTACCTCCCGACTGTGTCGTTAAACGTGGATAGGTTGCCGTATCTCGAGTAGCCTCAGTCCAACGCCCTAACACCACCTCGGAGTACTTACCCTCGCCATAGTTCTGATATAGGTCATTATCGAGCATAATATCGTAGCCAAGAGCTCCCGTAAATCGCGCATAAAGTTCAAACCCTTTGTAGTTGATCGAGGTATTAAATCCAAAGGTGAACTTAGGTGTAGAATTACCTATTTCGACAATATCCTGCTGGTCGACAACACCATCGCCATTTGTATCTTGGTACATTATATCACCTGCGGTGTAATAACCAAACGTTTGAGTTGGGCTGAGTGCCGCTTGCGTTGCATCGTAAAACAAGCCAAGCGCATTGTAGCCCATAATGGCATCTGTTGAGCGTCCAACCATCGAAAGATTCACCCCATCGGGATAGTTAGGCTCCTCCAACTCTAAATATTGCGACCTTGCAAAAGACCCATTAACGCCTACGCTATAACCCACTGCACCAATACTATGAGTGTGCGATATTGCAAAATCTACACCATAACTCTCTATCGTGCCATAGTTTACGTATGGCACAATCGCGCCATCCGAATAGAGTGAATATCGCTGAGTAAGGATATCGGATCTGAGTGCTTGGAAGAGATCCACATCAAAAGTCAATTTACCTCCAAGAAGAACTCCAGCAAGCCCTACATTATACTCTCGCGATCGCTCATAACGCAGATCCTCGCTCGCCACCTGTGACTGATTATAGCTCTCTATCGATGTCGAAAGATTCTCACCAAAACTTACATCATCTCCACTTTGATATGCGGCGCGATAGAGGTAGTAATTAACGAAGTTGCTATCGGTTCCTGTCTCTGCTGCACTTGCCGTAAGGTACAAATCGTCGATAAACGAGGCTCCGGCAAGGAAATCCTCTCTGCTTAGGCGCCATCCAAGGCTAATGCTTGGGAATAATTCGAATCGCTCCCCCTTCTCGAATACTGGAGAGCCAAAGTATCCTGCGTTGATTGTTGCCGAGTAACGATTATCGAAGCTATACGATAGGTTGAGCGCATAGTTCATATTCATCGTTCCAAGATCGTAGGCTGACTCTTTGAATGTACTCTCATAATAGACTCCATAGATATTTGTTACAAGATGGTGTTTGTATCCAAAGATACGATCATAATTAATCGCAGCTCGGGCTGTAACCTCTCCACTCATCGAGTTGCCTAATCGAGATTGATCGCCCTCGACCGATGCGGTACGTTGTTTGTATCCTGTCGATGTTGTCCACACTTCGCTCTCCTCATCATATGAGTAACTTGGAAGGTAGGCTGAAAAGTTCTCGCTTTTGCCGTAACTCACCCAACTATATCGCTCAAAGCCGTAGAATGCTGATGCCGACAATCCTTCCAATAAAGAGTTTAAGTTGAAGTCAACACCAAAATTCATCTGTGTGCTACGACTATTATCACGCACATAGCCTGTCTGTGAAAGCAGTCCCACAAGGTTGTTATTGTAGAGTATCGACGCTCCATACTCGGCATCATCACCTCTTAGATCGCTTAGGTATATGGGATATTCATTGGGGCGATGAGTACTAATTGCTGAGAATATTTTAGTGTAAGAAGTTCCGCCGCCGCGATAAAATTCAAATGACGAGGCAATATCACCACGGAATGTGATCATAGAATTTAGTTTAACATCAAGGTTTGATCTAACATTAAGTCTATGAAAGGCAGACTCTTCACCCACGCGCTCATATCCACCTTCTCCTAAATAGCCCAAATTAACATAATAGCGAAGTCCATTATTCCCACCTCTGGCCTCTACCGAGATTCGGTTATAGTTTGAGTAGTTGTTGAAGTAATCATTCCAGTAATCGTTGTCTGGATAGCGCTGAATATCACTACCACTACGATATCCTTCGAGATCTTGCGCAGAGTAAAATGCCGAAAGTCCATCATTTGCACGTGCCTCATTATATAGAGTTGCATAATCGTATGAGTTGAGGTAATTGGGCATAGTGCCGACCATCTTAACTCCCGATTCGGCTGTCACCGTTAGATCTTGCCCTGATGGTATTCCACGCTTAGTTACGACCCAGATTGCACCATTGATTGCATCAAGACCTAATAATATCTTGTCGGCAGCATCTTTAATGATATATATACGATCAATTTGCTCGGGCTGAAGATCATCGAGGCTACGTTTTACGCCATCTACATATGTAACAACAGCGTTACCGTTTGCGCTCCCAAATCCACGGATTGAAAATTGCGCCGAAGCACTTCCAAGATCTCCACTCTGCTCGGTGACCGAGAGTCCAGCGGCGAGCCCTGCGAGAGCATTACTAAGCGAGCTTGTTGGCATCGCAGCAAGTTGATCGCCTGTAATAACGGTTGCCGATCCGCTATACATCGAATCATAGCTTAACACATGCGAACGTGTATTATTTGCAGTCTCTACTATCTGAGATGTAGCTGTCGTGTGCGACACGAACAAAAGTGCTACAAGAGAATAATATTTTAATATATGTTTCATATTTAATTCACTTTATTATATTCAACAACCTCTACCATCCGGGATTTTGTTCCATATTTTCAAGCATATTTACATCGTTGAGTGAGATAGGATACCAATAGTGTTTACTCTGGAATATTCGCTCCCACGCGCTCATCTCTTGAACCTCGTAATCTCCATTTGAATCCAATGTCATTCTGCTTATCTTGCGGTGAGTATCCTCGTGAGCAACACCCCAACGACGAAGATCGAACCAGCGTACATGCTCAAAACAGAGCTCCACGAAGCGCTCGTTTCGGATTTTCTCACCAAATGTGGTTGCATCGGTCGTATAATTTGAGTGCACGTCGACATGTCCCGACCACGAACGTATCATATTTACCAACTCAAGAGCGGTATAGTCGCCCTCTGTGGGTTTCACATCGACACCATAAACCTCGTTCACAGCCTCAGCGTAGTCGAGCATTAGTGTAGCAATACGCATATACATCCAATTCTGCTGATATGCATAATCCGATGAGCTCGAGGCTCCTAAGTCGCTTCCTACTTTTCCATAGCTATATCGAATCTTAAACTCATCGATAAATGGCAGATGTTCCGTTACAAAGCGCTCACGGGATATCATCCATCCTACAGCAATCGCAGGAAAGAACCCAAAGCGGTTTCCTTCGGCAAACTTATCCGAACCATTATACGAGCCACTTGCCTCCAACATATAACGACCATCGTAAGCATATTCAACACGTGCCACCCAATCCTCGGTTGGCAATCTGAAATCAGCATTGGAGTAATCTACTCGGCGCTGAAATAGAGCCAAAGCGCCCACACGATGGCGATTAAAACCTCGATTATATTTGAGTGATGCCTCGTAGTAGAAGTCTCTTTGATAGCTATTCAGACTCTCACTTTCGAATGTAGGAACTAAAAGCTGGTAATTTTCATCTGGATAGACTTCGCGCTGAATTGTGCCATCATCTGCTTCGTAATAGTAGTAGCGTATAACATTGAGCGAACCATCGAACTTATTCGATACTGTCTGCTTGTATACCGCAACATTATTGTATGAAACCTTAGCACCTGCCGAAAGACCTTGTGTGATCATACCTAAATCTTGATCAATAATAAGGTCGATATATGCTTTATTCGTGCGAGTACGAGTAGCTCCCAAATAGTTAAGTAGTGCTATAGGATTATTACTTGTTCCCGACGTGAGATAGTCGCCCATTGTTCCATCCTCGTAGTATGCAGGGAAGATATAGCTTGGCGAGCGATTTGTGATATCGTTCATTAGGTCGCTCGAGCTATAGCTTGACGCTGTTTTAGTCGCGGAACTTCCCGTAAGTGCCAACTTAACTTTGGTAGTTTGAGTAAGATCAAACACAAGGTTCGAAACGTAGTTAAACCTTTTGTAGGTATATCGTGGGTCGTAATACTCCTGCTCTTCGCTATTAAAAATATCGCCCTCGCGAGAGTACGATAGTGAGTTATAATATTTCACTTTATCTTTTCCGCCAGAAACACTAACATTATATTTTTGCGTTACGGCCACGTCACGCAATAACTCATCCGCCCAATCGACATCTGGATATAGGTATGGGTCGCTTTGGGTAGCATATTTGTCAATCACCTCCTGTGAATAGTATAGCGACGGATCGTAGACCCCCTGATTCGCTAAAGCCTCGTTATACAAACTAAGGGTCTCGGCCGTAGAGAGCAAATCATAGGTCGAGATAGGTTGACGCAACGATACGCTCGACGAGAATTTGATCTTAGCACTACCCTTCTCACCCTCCTTGAGTGTTACCAAGATTACACCATTTGCGCCCTTTACGCCAAATACCGCTGTTGCCGAAGCATCCTTAAGCACCGAGATGCTCTGCACATCGTTAGGGTCAATATCGTCGAAATCGCGCTCAATACCATCCACCAATACCAATGGATCGTTATTAACCCACGACGATTTTCCGCGGATCAAGATCTCCGATGTCGAGCTTCCGGGCTCTCCCGAACTCTGAATTAGAGTCACTCCGGGGATCAATCCATCAAGTGCGTTGGTCAGGCTCGTGTCACCCTTATTGCCAAGGATATCATCGCCCGAGATGGAGCCAATTGCTCCTACCACACTCTCTCTGCGTTGAACGGCATAGCCCACCACAACGACCTCACTAAGTCCTACGCTGTCTTCGGTGAGTGTAATAGAATACTCGGTTAGGGCCGTAAGTTGAACCACCTTACCTTCGAATCCAAGATAAGTCACCTCGAGAGAGGTACAGCTATCGTCGACAACTATAGTAAATCGACCATCAATGCCCGTTACAACAGCTGTTGGCAAGTGGCCATCTGTAGTAATCACAGCTCCGGTCAATGGCTCGCCATCGTCAGAGAGCACCACTCCCTGCACTTGGTAACTCTCCGCAAACGCAAAGCTCACCGAAGTAATAAGCGAAAATGCAATTAATAAAATTTTGTAGAGTTGTTTCATTTAGTTATCAGTTTGTTTGTTATTATTATCTCTCTGCCACGCTACACGCCCCACCTTTGCCTGATGATTCTGCATGCGATTCTGGAATTTCTCTACCATCTCGTTTGGCATCTCTTTGGCTGCGATTGGGCTCGTTTCGAAAGGATCTTTCTCGATATTCACAAAGAAGAATGGTTGAGTTGGATTGTTTTGCAACATCTTCCACTCGCCATATCTTACCGCATAGTAGGACAACCCCATTGAGCTACCTCCTTCGCGACGAACGAAATATAGCACCCGCTTGGGATCTTTCTGCTCCTCACCACTCAACATCTTAGCATAGCTAACACCATCAATTGATTGTGGGATCAAGCTCTCCAAACCAACCAATTCGAGAAGCGTTGGGTATACGTCCATTATCATCATCTTATTCTGCGAGAGTTGTCGCTCAACTCTTTCAGGTGACCAGACTATAAAGGGGACTCTAATACCGCCTTCCCACATGTCGCCTTTACCTCCACGCAGCTCGCCATTTGTTGCTCCATGGCGCAATACACCACCATTGTCCGAAAGAAAAATAATTACCGTATTATCCAACCGGCCTGTGCGCCTCAAAGCATCGACGACCTTGCCAATACCGCAATCCATATGCTCCACAAGTGCTCCATACTTAGCCCTCTCGAGGGAGATACCATCCTCGCGTTCAAGAATCCGTTCAAGCGATTCTGCCGTAGGGTCGATTGGATCATGGGGCGCCGTATAACTCAAAAACATAAATAGAGGCGACTGATCGCCCGCCATATTATCTATATGCTCAACAGCCCAGCGCGTAAATAGGTCGGTCGCATGCTCGCCAGAAGTCTCGACCACACACTCATTGTTTCGCATATAATTCTTCTTCGAACGCGTGTGCGTAGTGTAGCTATCTATCATTCCCTCCAACCATCCATTGAATGTCTCAAAACCCCTATCGTTGGGATGATTTGGCGAGGTTATGCCCAAATGCCACTTTCCGATAAGTACACTTTTATATCCACCCTCTTGTAATTGCTCGGCCAAAGTAGGCGCATAAGTTGTCAAATTGCCATAATTCCAACGTTCCCCATCGCGTACTACACCCGGAACACCAACAAGGTCGGGAAAGCATCCAGTGAGGAGTGCAGCACGCGATGGTGATGACACATTAGAATTAGAATAGAAACTTGTTAGTCGACACCCCTGCTCGGCAAGCTCATCTATATGCGGAGTCTTTATATCGGTTGCACCATAACATCCGATATCACTCCAGCCAAGATCATCTGCCATTATCAGCAAAATATTGGGGCGCTCCGCAGCCACAACCTCATGGTGTGCCACAGCACCTATTGCAGACAATATTGATGTTGAAAACAGAAAGGGGAAAGTTTTACTCATTCAGCAGCTATTTAAGTTTTGGTTTAGTTACACAAAAGTAATCTGCTGATAGATTAATAAGGGGGTTGAATCTTCTAATAGTAGCCATGAATATTGAATCGCACTCAAAGAGGCAGTAGCAATAGGCTATATGTATGCTAAATTTAACCATTAGGCTGAGGGCATACTGTGCGAACTAAACCATCAATAACCGTCAAACTATTTAGGCAGGTCTTTTACTCTCCTCAATAAGCTCTTTCTATAGCGTTGAAATATTCTATTCAATGTGTTGAGCAAAATTAATCACCATGTGCAAGTAAAGTATGCAGCCTACTAACATTACTGAAAGTAGTTCGTAGAAACTAACCACATATTCTCTTCGTTATAGAAGTTGCAACACTCATATTTACAGAGTACTTACCTTGCACGGCTATTATATATATAGCCGTGCAAGGTAAGCACCCTGTAAATGTTTGCCACTGAAAGATTTGGAACTTCGGAGAAAAGTATTTATATTTGAACCCAGAAAGCTATTTAAGCAATTTTGTCGATAATGTGACATAAGTTGTCGAATTTGTATCATTACAAATTCATTACATTTGAAGAGGCAAGAGCTACAATAATATTGATAGATGACACTTTGCAGGGGAGGTTCACTAACCCCTTCTTCCGCCAAGTGGCTCACAGATAGGAAGCTGCACAAATGAGGTAGTTTTTGCAACTACCTCATTTTTATTTATACACGATCGTAACGCTCTAATACTCAAAGGGTTCAAGAACCATTACATCATCCTCGCAAATGCGGGGATCTTAAAGGAGAGATTTATACATTTGAATTTTAAGATTCCCGCCTGCGCGGGAATGACGATTATATTATTCTCCACTGGAAATTATACTTGATCCCCAAAAGCGTTAATACAAAACTCAATCTAATAATATTTGGCAGCTTCTAAAGAGCTATTACAGTGGCACTTACACTCTTGTATTGTGGCATCGTTAGGCCAATTTGCGCACCGATGTAGGTAGGGTCACAAACCAGAAACTTCTTGCCGTCAATCATAAGATAATCCCCTTCGACCTGCTGTTCGAAGTGCACTGCCGTGGCGATATGCTCGGGATAATCCAATAGCACTACCTCCAAACCGAGCAAGTCGCGCACCAAAATAGAGTAGAGAATCGACCGATCCTCGCAGTCACTGTAGGGATAATAGATAGACTCATCGCCGAAGAGTGGGCGTTCCACTCCGAACTGCTCGCCATCGGTCTTATATTCGAAGGCTGTCTGCACAAAGTTAAGCAGCATATTGGCCGCCTCGCTCTGGCTCTTTCCTGCCAACTGTTCGGTGAAGGTTGGATAGAGATCTCCCTTGACTTCGCTACTTAGCGAAGCGCGCGAATAGCCACTCCAACTGCTATTGTGCGGCACATCGTTGTAAAATTTAATTAGATTCTCATTAGTGGAAACCTCAACCGAGAGTGAATCGTAACGGTTAGAGCTAAGTCGGCGCTTAGGGGTGAGAACAATATCCAACTTGGGTGCGGCCACTTGGCTCAACGATAGTCGCTGCTCGTTGGGGAATTTATGGTTGAAGATTGCTAAGGAGCCCCCTTGAATGTTGCGATCCATCACATAGTACTTCTCGCCCTCGATCTCGAGATAGACATAGCTATAAACATCTGCCGAGAATGGGAGCAGCAGCACTAAATTCGAATCGGCACGAGCGATACGCGCCTCATATCCCGATTGAACCAAGATAAACATCTGCATCACACGAGCCTCGTTGAGCCCCGATGCACCAAAGAACGATTGGGCGAATGCCTCCACAAAACGTACGTACCCCCAGTCGCTTAGCTGAAGATAGTCACGCCAATCGAGTGCATCAAGTATAATTTGAGTGTAGCGATCCTCTGAAAGGGTTTTCCAACTATTAGCGACAGCACTCTCGCTGACCTTCGAGAGACTGAAACGATGCGATTCATCAATGGTGATATAGCACTTTGTACCGTAGTAGGCAAATTCAAAGCCGCTATTAACCGGCTGGCAATCAGTCTGGGAGGCTTGTGCCGCCACCTCAATTTTGGAGGGAGCAGCATCGGTTATCGACTCGAAGTTCATCTCGACCGAAGGTACCTGAGCGGGGTCGTACTCCTGCGGTTTAAGGTGGTCAATTATGGGGGACTCCACAGCCACTCTTGCCTCAGGTATAGTAACCGCCTCGGGGCTCTTTACTGGGCGCTCAACCATCGGCTTAGGCGGTGCAGGAGCCTGCACCGTCGATGGGATCACAATCTTGTCGACCATTAGAGGGTCGCTTGTAACCGTCGCATCGGGAGCCGCTACAATAGGATCAATTGGCTCGGGAATAAGCTCGGGGATAATGGGCTCTGCGGCATTGACACTCTCCCATGCCTTGCCCATTTGCTCAGCATAGGCAGCATTCACCTTGTCGCGAAATGCCTTAAACTCAGAATCATGCTTGTCAACATACTCGGTATAACGCTCTCGCTCGGCATGTAAATACTCCTCGTATGTCTGCGCCGACACCGATATCACTGATAAAAGCGCAAACACAAAAAGTAAAATAAATCTAATTGTGACCTTTCTCATTCTATTGTATTTTGTGGCGGAAGTCAATGCGTGACGCCGCCTATTTTACATTCCAAATAGTGTGAATTTTATCGTCGATAATGGCACTACCTACCAACCAGATCGACTTGCTACCATCGTACAACGAACGAACGAGTGATCGCTCGCACTGCACTGCCATAAATATTGATACAAATATATATAATTTATTTGGAGTAAACAAATATAGAACCATCTGATTATGGCTCCATTCCCTTTATAAATACCATTAGACGTAGTGGGCTTTTATAGGTTTCGTTTCTCCACCGGAAATTTGGGATTGATCCGGAATTACACCTGATCCGCTGTTAGTCGATCCAAATAAAAAAATGATCCTATCAAGAGATAAGATCATTATATAAATTTTAAGTCATATAAACCCGCAAGGACTACATCAATCCGCGGCCACTCTTATTGATACGCTCCTCAGCTGTGAGGTTGGTCACTACGCGGTCGAGAACGCCATTGATAAAGGTGCTACTGCCCGGTGTGGAGTATGCCTTAGCGATCTCGATATATTCGTCCATTGTCACCTTGATGGGCACCGATGGGAACGAGATAAGCTCGGTCATGGCCATATTCATAATCATATTATCCATAAACACGATACGCTCGAGATCCCAGTTGCTGGTAAAGCGCTCGATGTATGCTTGGTTCTCGTTGTAGTTGATGATCGACTTCTGGAAGAGTGTGCGGACAAATTCGATCTCCTCCTCACTCTTATACTTCGACATCACCTTGAGCTCGGTGTGCGATGGGCGGATCGACGAGAGAGTGCGCGCTATAAGGGGCATCACAAAGCTAAGGTCGTTATCCCACATAATAGAGAGGTTTTCGAGCGCCTCGTCGAGCGCCTCACACTCCTGCATATCTTTGAGGAAGAAGGTCTCAAGAAAGGCTATATCGGCCTTTAGCGAACTCTCGGGAGCTGTCATATAACTTTTGTAGCTCTCGCTCTCTAACATTGAGTTGTAGACTGTTTTGATTAGATCGCTCTCCTTTGTCCACGATAGTTTACGCTTTGCTGCGAAGTCATTCACAGAATCACTATCGGCAATAAGACGGATAGCAGCATTCTCGACAAAACGGCGGTTGGGGTTTAGATCCTCGTAAGTAGGGAGTTTCTTCTCCTTAGCCAACTCTTGGCGTGCTTCGGCATAACGTGCCACCTCGACAGGGAGGAGGAGCATTTGGAAATAGAGGTCGTAGGCCTTGTCAATCGAGCCTAACATACTCTTCTCCGATGCTATCAAATTGTCGCTCTCCGTCTGGAGGTGAGCGTAAAGAGCCTTCAAGGCCTTGATGCGAAGCAATCTTCTACTTAACATAATCAGAACTGGTGCGACACAAAATCGCGTTATTTATTAATCATCCTTGCGTTATTTAAAAGAAAATGGGTGTTCAACAATATGAACACCCATTTCTCGAGGAAAACGACATCTCCCCACTTGGTGTTGAGCTACCAGGATTCGAACCTGGAACGACTGAACCAAAATCAGCTGTGTTACCGTTACACCATAGCTCAATCCGATGCTCGAAAGCGATGCAAAGGTAAGGCAAGATTTTCGAATTTGCAAATATATCAATAAGTTTTTTCGAAAAATCAGTGCACCAAAAGGGGCAAGAGGCGACTTTAGGACAATACACAGATGGGCTAACACCCTACTGCCCAATAAAAATTGGGCACACCAAACCTGTTAGTAGAAAATAATATATCATTCATGTCAACTCGTCCTGTCAACTCGTCATTCCCGCCACCTCTCGTCATTCCCGCGAAAGCGGGAATCTTAAAAACAACTGTAATAGCTTTCCTTTTAAAATCCCCGCTTTCGCGAGGATGACGTGCAAGGTCTTAATGGCTTTGTCTCCCCACCACTATTTCATCTGATCCAAAAATTGGCATGAGGTTTGCACATTAGTAAAAATGCAAATAAAATAAACTATGGAAAACCTACAGAACAGTGCCTCGGCACCAAAACCCTACACCAATGATTGGGCAATTCTCTACCTGCGAATCATCGTGGGCGGAGCGCTACTACTACACAATGTTGCCAAGATGCAGGATTATAATATGATCATCCAGAACTACCACCAGATGTGGGGTGTCGCCGGTGCCACGTGGTACGTCACATTCTCATTTATAGAGGTGCTGTGCGCCTTTCTGCTCATAATCGGGATCTGGGTGCGCACAGCTGCCGTGGTGCTAATTACGGGCACCGTGGCGGGTATGATGATCTACTTTGGCGCCTCATCGCCCCAAGGGGTCGAGCTCAATGCCATCTATATCCTGATCTACCTGCTCTTCGTGGCCACCGGTGGCGGTTACTTTTCGTTCGAAACTGCTAAGTATCGCCGAACCCTCCGCCGCGCCTCGGAGGAGTGAACCAAAGAGAGCTAATAGAGCCTACAAAATTTGCAATTTCAGAAATATCTATATATCTTTGTGGGACAATCGCTAAAGACAAAGCCTATGGCAAAATAATAAACTATTAAATTAATCTCTCAGGCGCAATAATAATAGCTGAATTCAACCTGCAAATGCAACTGAATTCATATTAATAATTTGTTTAAATTTTTCATTTGGTGTGAGGTATCCGAGTCTTTTACGAGGACGATTATTTAGCTTGTTTTCAA
>JBCQVM010000011.1:0-50088 GCA_047173105.1 Rikenellaceae bacterium | reverse complement strand
TTTCGACGGTTGGCTAAGGATTATGAGCGTACCTGTTCTGCTTCTGAAAGTATGATTTATCTCGCATTCATTGCACTGATGCTTAAACAATTATAAATGGAAAACTTAAACAGTTTCTTAGTAAAACGAAAAATTATGATAGAGAAATTTAAAACCCTCACATCGACCTGCGTGCCGCTTCCAATCGAGAATGTCGACACCGACCAGATAATCCCCGCACGCTTCCTCAAAGCCACCACGCGCGAAGGCTTTGGCGACAACCTTTTTTACGATTGGCGCAAGGATAGCGAGGGCAACGACAATCCCGATTTCGTCTTGAACGACCCCCGCTATAGTGGTGCAGTGCTCGTTGCAGGCAAGAACTTCGGAAGTGGGTCGAGCCGCGAGCATGCTGCATGGGCAGTGGGCGGATATGGCTTTAGGGTGGTTGTATCGAGCTTTTTTGCCGATATCTTCAAAAATAATGCTCTCAACAACGGGGTGCTTCCGGTGGTGGTCAGCGAGCAGTTCTTAGCGGAGCTATTCGCAGCGATCCAGAGCGATGCCACCTCGAGCGTCACAGTCAACTTGGAGCAGCAGACGATCACCAACAACGCCACGGGGAGCAGCGAAGAGTTCGCTATCAACCCCTACAAAAAGAGTTGCCTTTTGAGTGGTTACGACGATATCGACTACCTACTGAGCAACCGCTCGAAGATCGAAGAGTGGGAGCAGAAAAAATAACGTGAGCCTATGTTTTTAGAGATAATGGACACCACGCTGCGCGATGGAGAGCAGACCTCGGGCGTATCGTTTGTTGCCCAAGAGAAGCTGAGCATCGCCCACCTTCTGCTCGAGGAGTTGGGGGTGGATCGCATCGAGATTGCCTCGGCACGCGTCTCATCGGGCGAGGCCGAAGCGGCCAAAGCGATCTGCGATTGGGCAGCTAAGAATGGCTATTTAGATCGCGTCGAGGTGTTGGGCTTTGTCGACGATGGCCTCTCGGTGGAGTGGTTGGAGGTGGCCGGCTGTCGCGTGATGAACCTCTTGGCCAAAGGGTCGCTCAAACACTGCGAGGGTCAGCTTCGTAAGAGTCCCGAGCAGCATTGGGCAGATGTCAAGGCCAATATCGCCATGGCGCACCAGCGCGGAATCAAAGTAAATATCTACCTCGAGGATTGGTCGAGCGGCATGATAAATTCGCCCGAATACCTCTATTCGATGATCGATTCGCTCCTCGACGAGCCCATCGAGCGCTTTATGCTGCCCGACACGTTGGGAATTCTGAACCCTTACCAGACCTTCGAGTTTTGTTATAAAATGGTGCGTCGCTATCCGCAGCTGCACTTCGATTTCCACGCCCACAACGACTACGATTTGGCTGTGGCAAACGCCTTTGCAGCGGCCAAAACCGGTGTTAAGGGCATCCACTGCACCATAAATGGTTTGGGCGAGAGAGCCGGCAATGCCCCCTTGTCGAGCGTCTTGGCGGTGCTGCACGATCAGCTTAAGGCGACAACCAATGTCGACGAGACCAAACTTAACTACATCAGCGAGATGGTCGAGTCATTCTCGGGGGTGCGCATACCGGCCAACAAGCCAATCATTGGCGAGTCGGTCTTTACGCAATGTGCTGGTATCCATGCCGATGGCGATAATAAAAACAACCTCTATTTCAACGACCTGCTCCCCGAGCGCTTCGGCCGCACACGCGAATATGCGTTGGGTAAAACCTCGGGCAAGGCCAATATCCTCAAGAATTTAGAGGCGCTCAATATCGAGCTCGACGAGGAGTCGGCACGCAAAGTTACCGCTCGCATAATTGAGTTGGGCGACAAAAAGGAGCGGGTTACGCAGAGCGACCTGCCATACATCATTGCCGATGTGTTGAGCAGTGGTGACACCACCCAAGAGATTCAGTTGCTGCACTATACGGTCAACCTAAGTAAGGGGCTTCACCCCACAGCGGTGATCCTGCTCGAGATCCGTGGCGAGCAGTATGAGTCGGCTGCACGTGGTGATGGTCAGTTCGACGCCTTTGTTAAGGCGATCCGCAAGATCTACAAGGAACGCCTCTATCTCAAGTTCCCGATGCTCACCAACTACACGGTCGATATCCCCCCGGGAGGCCGCACCGACGCCTTTGTGCAGACCATAATCACATGGGAGCATAATGGCCGTACCTTTAAGACACGCGGATTGGATGCCGACCAGACCGAGGCGGCAATCAAGGCGACAATAAAAATGCTTAACCAAATCGAAAATATCGAACTATAAAACACTATAACTATGAATTTGAATATCGCACTTCTGCCCGGTGATGGCATCGGCCCCGAGATCGTCGCTGAGGCGCTCAAAAGCGTTGAGGCAGTATGCCAGAAATTTGGTCACACCCTCTCGACAACCTCCGCATTGGTCGGTGCTTGCGCCATTGATGCCTCGGGGGATCCCTATCCCGACGCCACGCACCAGATATGTATGGACTCCGATGCAGTGCTGTTTGGCGCCATTGGCGACCCTCGTTTCGACAATAACCCCGCAGCTAAGGTGCGCCCCGAGCAGGGTCTGCTCGCCATGCGCCGCAAGTTGGGTCTTTATGCCAATATCCGCCCCGTGACCACCTTCAAGCCGCTGATCTACAAGTCGCCCCTGCGTGCCGATGTGGTCGAGGGAACCGACCTAATGTGCATCCGCGAGCTCACCGGAGGTATCTACTTCGGCCGCCCTCAGGGTCGCAGCGAGGATAGCAACACTGCCTACGACACCTGCGTCTACACCCGCCACGAGATCGAGCGCATAGTGCATTTGGCCTACGAGTACGCCATGAAACGCAACAAGAAGGTGACTATCGTCGACAAAGCAAATGTGCTCTGCACATCTCGCCTATGGCGCGAAGTGGCTCAAGAGATCGAGAAGCAATACCCCGAGGTGCAGACCGAGTATATGTTTGTGGACAACGCCGCAATGCAGCTCATTCAGTGGCCTTCGCGCTTCGATGTGATGGTGACCGAGAATATGTTTGGCGATATTCTCACCGACGAGGCTTCGGTAATCACCGGCTCACTCGGCATGCTCCCATCCGCTTCGATTGGTCTACACACCTCGGTCTTTGAGCCGATCCATGGATCGTACCCTCAGGCGGCAGGGCTTAATATCGCCAACCCCGTAGCTACGATTCTCTCGGCAGCCTTAATGTTCGAATATGCATTTGGATTGATGGAAGAGGGTCGTGCCATCCGCGCTGCGGTCGATGCCTCGCTCGAAGAGGGTATAGTGACCCAAGATATCGCCTCGCAAGGTGCAAAGAGTTACTCCACGAGCCAAGTGGGCGATTGGGTGGCAGCACGAATTATTGAGGCTTAGTAGTGTAACTATAAGTCGCTGATAATGTGAGAGGTATGTAATGGATGCAGATTATTTGTAAAATTTATTCTAAAAATATCTTTGGAATTACAATTTTTTTGTATCTTTGCACTCACAATTGGTTCAGCTAAGCGGATGTGGTGTAATTGGTAGCCACGCTAGACTTAGGATCTAGTGCTGAGAGGCGTGGGGGTTCGAGTCCCTTCATCCGCACAAACGACAACTTCTAAGGGAGTTGTCGTTTTGTTTTTGCACTTATGGGCTTTGAGCGAAGCGCTTGTTTTCGATCTTTCTTTTTTACTTATCTGTCTGTCTGTCTGTCTGCCTACCTACCTGCTTGTATGCCTCTAACCATACTATACGTCATTCCCGTGAAAACGGGAATCTTAATTCATTGATAACATTGCGTTTGTATAAGATCCCCGCATTGGCGAGGATGACGTAGTGGTTTTAAGAGTTTGTTTCTCCACCGGAAATTTCACGTGATCCCATAAGCGCAAAAAAGATGCAATAAAACCACCTACCGAATGCGAGCCAAGGGCGCCACGTCGAGCGACGAGAATAGCCCCTCTTGATATCGGAACAGCCCCGAAATGGCGATCATGGCGGCGTTGTCGGTGGTGAACTTTCGCTCGGGGATAAAGGTGCGCCAGCCACGCTTAATGCCCTCGGTGGCTATTGCGTCGCGCAATCCAGAGTTCGCCGAGACGCCTCCTGCGATGGCTATGTCGCGGATGCCGGTTGTCTTGACTGCCTTGACTAACTGCTTGAGTAAGATCTCGATTATGGTGTGTTGGAGCGAGGCGCAGAGGTCGGCCTTGTTCTCCTCGATAAAATTTGGATTGGTGGCCATAGCGTCGCGTAGGGTGTATAGGAACGAGGTTTTAAGTCCCGAAAATGAGTAGTTCAATTCGCCTACCTGAGGCTTGGCAAATTTAAACGCTGTGGGGTTTCCCTCCTTGGCCAACGCGTCGATTACAGGGCCGCCGGGGTAGGGTAGCCCCATCACCTTGGCACACTTGTCGAAAGCCTCACCTGCGGCGTCGTCGATCGTCGAGCCGATAATTTCGAACTCAAGAGGCGAATCGACCCTAACGATTTGGCTATGTCCGCCACTCACCAAGAGGGTCAAAAATGGGAACGATGGGTGTGGGATCTGCTGGTCGGGCAGGTCGATAAAGTGCGAGAGGATATGCCCTTGGAGGTGGTTCACCTCGACAAGTGGGATATTGTGCGCCAGCGAGAGCCCCTTAGCAAAAGAGACTCCAACCAACAGCGAACCGACCAACCCGGGCCCCCTTGTGAAGGCTATGGCATCTATTTTGTCGATACTCACACCAGCCTCCTTGAGAGCGGTGTCGACCACGGGGATAATATTCTGCTGATGGGCGCGCGATGCCAATTCGGGGATCACGCCGCCATATTTGACGTGAACTGCCTGAGAAGCAATAACATTCGACAGGAGTGTGGAGTTTCGAATAACGGCAGCCGAGGTGTCGTCACACGATGATTCGATGCCTAAAATTGTAATATCCATAGTTGGTGTAAAAAGTTATTTTAGTTTTTTCGTTTTTTCATTAAATTATGGCTATTTTTGTAGTTTAAAATCGCCTTTCTCTCTTTAGAGAGAGTGGCGGCTAAGTTAAGTGAACCGAATAACCAATGCGCAAAGTTACAAAAATATTAGCAAAGCTACTATCGGCAACCATTTTGTTGTTGATAATTTTGCCATTGGCCATCTCATTGCTGCTCTCGCTCGCCACAGTCCAGAACTATGTGGTGCACCGCGTGGCCGATGTCGCATCCTCAGCTCTTGGGGCACGGGTGTCGGTGGGGCGCGTTAGCTTCTCGATGCTTACCGATGTCACTATGCGCGATATTTTGGTCGAGGATTTAGGTGGCGACACGATGGTTGTAGCCAAGAGTGCCAAGGCACGCGTCTCGGCCTTCTCTTTGCTCTCTAAGGAGCTTCGGATCAGCAGCGCCACGATGAGCAATGGCGAGCTGCGATTGCGCGAGGTGGATTCGGGGGTGATGAACATCAAGCAGATCCAAGAGAAGTTGGTTAACCCCGAGACCCAAGGAATGTTCCGCACCCAGATCGATAGGATCTACATCGAAAACCTCGACTTCAGCCTTCGTCGCATGGCCGAGAGCCGTGGCGAGGCGGGGGTAGATCTCACCAATATAGAGCTTCATGGCATTGATGCCACGCTCTCTAACTTTGTCTCGCATAGCCGCATCACCGAGCTTTCGGTGGATCGCTTCTCGGGCGTTGAGCGCAGTGGGCTTAGGATCTCGGCATTTAAGGGCGACTTTGTTACCTACGAGGGAGTGGTCGATTTGAGCAATATGACCATCACCACCGACTCTTCATTCCTCGATCTGCCACGCCTACGCTTGGAGAGCGACGAGTGGCAGGACTACAAAGATTTCAACGCCAACGTCAGCATCGAGCTTCAATCCAACGATAGCCGCCTCGCACTAAGCGACGTGGCCTATTTCGCCCCTGAGTTAGGCGGGAAGTCATTCGAGGCACGCGCATTGTCGTTTGTGGCCAATGGCACCATCGACAACCTCGAGGCGCAAGTCTCGCAACTCAAGTTTGGTGAGCAGAGCTCACTATCGACCCAGTTCGCTGTGCACAATGTTACGCGATTCAGCGAGGTGCAGTTCGAAGTAGATATCCCTAAGGCGCAAATTTCGCCCTCTGATCTTGAGGCGATGCTCGCAGGATTCGGGGCAAAACCATTGGAGGGAACAATTCGTGATGCTGTCACAGCTATGGGATTGATGGAATTCTTAGTTGTAGCTAAGGGCGATATGGCCTCTGCGGCACTCGACCTCTCGCTGAGCTCCGCCCAAGGCCGTGTGGCATACAATGGCAAGGTTGGCAACCTATTGAGCGACCCCTCGATCGAGGGCGAGGTCGCTCTATCGGGCTTGGAGGTGGGTCACATAATAGACAACAAGATGATCGGCGCGCTCGACATGAATGCCAATGTGCGCTACAAAAAGCTCGACAAGGGAGTTGACAGCCATATAAACGGTTATGTGAGCTCCGTGGGATATAACTCCTGCCTCTACTCCGACCTGTTCTTCGATGCTGCTTTCGATGGTGTGGAGTTAGAGAGCACCATCGACTCGCTCGATCCGAAGTTGGATTTCGACCTCGATGCAGTAGTGAGATTGGACGAGGAGCGCCACTGCGACCTTACAATGCGCATCAATAATGCCGACTTGGTGGCCTTGGCACTCAACCATCGTGACTCCGTCGCAATGATATCGGGCTCGATGAGGGTGAATATGGGCTACACGACGCTCGACGATTTGAGCGGAATGGTGACGCTGCGCAATATTAACTACACCTATAACGACAAGTCGATCTACGCGCCGATGGTTGCAGTCAATGCGCGTAATAGCGCCGAGAGCAAGTCAATGACCTTGGAGTCAGACTACCTCGATGTGCACTTCAGCTCCAAGAGTTCGTTCGAGGGGCTCTACAACTACCTGAGAGATGGGGTCAGTAAATATATCCCCATGCTCTACACCGAGCGTACCGAGCGCAAGGAGGGTCGACGGGTCACAATCGCCGACAACTATTCGACGCTCAATATCGATTTTAAGAGTGTCTCGGAGATCTCTGATGCAATTTTCAGCGGGTTGGAGGTGGCCAACAATTCGTCGTTTAACCTTATGGTGAACCCTTATAGTGAGCGCTTTACGCTGCGCTTCCAGAGCGAATATATCGAGCATGGTCGCTTCGCGGTGACTGGCGTTAATGTCAACGCCTCCAACGACAAGGACTCACTCTCGCTCTATGCCGTGGCGGCTGACCTCTTCGTCGATCGTGCGGTCTTCCCCGATTGTACCATTATGGCCGGTGCGCGCAACAATGTTGTCGAGTTCTCGGCGGGCTTCCGCGATTCGCTTACTATGCGCTCGGCGACTTTGGGTGTGAGGGGCGAATTCGAAAGTGCTCGGGATGTTACCCTCTCGCTGCTGCCCTCGCAGGTGTCGTTAGGCGATAATATGTGGATGATCTCGGCGCGCCAGATCGAGGGGCATGACGATAAGTTACTGGTAGACGACTTCAGAATGGTCAATGGCGATCAGAGTTTGGTGTTGGATGGAGCAATCTCCAAGATCGCGAGCGATTCGCTCACCCTGCGTCTGGACAACTACGATATTGGGGTTATCACCTCGGTGGTCAACGATTTGGGCTATCTGGTCGCGGGTCGCAGCAATGGTTATGTGCATATCTCACAGCTGCTTAGCGCGCCGCGTGTGGTGGCCGATGTGGATATCGACGATGTTTCGGTCAACGAGATCCCTTCGCCTCCGCTTAAATTGAGTGCCGGATGGAACTCCAACGATAATTCGGCACAGGTGTTCGTCACCAATCGCCATGATCGCGACACGGTGATGACCGGCTACTACACCCCCGCTAACAACAGCTACGATGCTCACCTGCGGGTAGATAGCCTCGATATGCGACTGTTAGATCCACTGCTTTCGACCACCATCACCGACACCCATGGCTATGCCAATGTTGACGTGACAATCACTGGCGAGGGGCACGCCTCATCGGTTCAAGGTGGTATCGACCTCTACGATCTCTCGACACGGGTACTCTTTACACAAGTTGAGTATTCGGTGCCCTCGGCACGCATCGAGATCGATGATAATGCGCTGTGGAGCAGGGCGCAAGAGATCTACGATGGGCATGGCAATAAGGGTCTGCTGACCCTCAATTTGAGCCTCGATAGGTTGTCGAACGTCTCGTATATGTTGCGCATGACCCCCGATAATATGTTGATGCTCAATACTACCCAGCAGGATAATGAGCTCTTCTATGGCACCCTTTTCGCCACTGGTGTGGTGGTGATTAGCGGCGACAAGCATGGCGTGGATATGGATATTACGGCCACATCGCAGCCTAATTCGGTCTTTTACATGCCCCTTACCACCAAGTCCTCGGTGACAAAAACCGACTTTATTACCTTTGTCCAACCAGAGGTGGAGCAGGAGAGTGTAACCGTCAAAAGTTATCGACACCAATTTGTTGAGCAGCGAAATGAGCGCCTCGAAGCTGCCGCCGCACAGAGGGTAAATGTCTCGATGGCGCTGCATGCAACCCCCGACCTCGATTTCCAATTGGTGATCGACCCGGTTCTGGGTGACGTGATTAGAGCTCGCGGAGAGGGGCGCCTAAACCTCAATATCGCCCCCCAACAAAACATCTTCGAGATGTATGGCGACTACGGCATCACCGAGGGAAACTACCTCTTCACACTGCTCAACCCGATCTCCAAGCGATTCACCATCGGCAGCGACTCTTCGATCCAATGGACGGGCGATCCGCTCGACCCACAGCTCGATATCAATGCCGTCTATATGGTCAAAACCTCGCTCGATCCACTTATCAACAGCACCAGCGAATACTCCTCGGATAGCTCTTCGCGAGCCCTGCCCGTAGATTGTATCATCCACCTTGGCGACCGACTCAGCCAACCATCGGTCGACTTTAGCATCGAGGTACCTACGGCCGACACCGAGCAGCAGGCGGTGATCGCCAATACGCTGATCGACCAAGAGACGATCTCGCAACAATTCTTCTACCTTATGTTGGCCAATAGCTTCGTGCCGGTGGCCTCGGGTACCACCAATGTGCTCACCTCGTCGACCACCGCTTCGACCGGTATCGAGCTGCTCACCAACCAGCTCAGCAACTGGCTCTCGTCGACCAACTACGACGTCACGATCCGCTATAGGATGGGCTCTGACGAGGATTACACTGGCGATGAGGTCGACTTAGGCTTCTCGCGAGGGCTGATCGACAACCGCCTACTGATCGAGGTGGAGGGTAACTATCAGGCCGACAACAAAGCCTCGGTAGACGAAGATAGCACCCAGACCTTTATGGGCGAGGCATACGTGACGTGGCTTATCGACAAGGCGGGCTCGTTGCGCCTCAAGGGCTTCACACAGACCATCGATCGATATGACGAGAACCAAGGTTTGCAGGAGACGGGTGTAGGAATCTACTTTAGCGAGAGTTTCGACACATTCAGCGACCTAAAGCGCAAGATCTTCGATAGGTTTAGGCGCAAGAAAAATAAAAAGAGAGAAGAAGTATAAATAATTTAAAACCCAACAACAATGTTCAATCTATTAACATCAACAGCCGAAGTCGCTGTAACCAACACTCAATCACACATGGGGCTTTGGGAGCTCTTCGCCAAAGGAGGATGGCTTATGTGGCCACTTCTCGCCTTGGGCGGTGTGACAATCTTTATCTTCGTGGAGCGCTACTTGGCTATCCGCAAGGCTTCGTCGCTCGATATCAACTTTATGAACCGTATCCGCGATTTTATCCTCGATGGTAAGATGCGTTCGGCAGTCGAGTTGTGTCGCGCTACCGACACCCCCGTTGCACGCATGATCGAGAAGGGTATCGAGCGTATTGGTCGTCCTATGGCCGATGTTCAGAATGCGATCGAGAATGTGGCTAACCTCGAGGTGTCGAAGTTGGAGGAGAATCTACCTGCGTTGGCCTCTATCGCGGGTGGAGCCCCTATGATCGGTTTCTTGGGAACTGTCTTGGGAATGGTTCGCACCTTTATGGATCTCTCGGCGGCAGGTGGCACGATCGATATGTCTCTGTTGGCCGGCGGTATGTATGTGGCGATGGTTACCACCGTGGCAGGTCTTGTGGTGGGTATCCCCGCATTCTTTGGCTACAACTACTTGGTGGCACGCATCGAGAAGTTGGTTTTTCGCATGGAGGCTAACTCAATCGCCTTTATGGATATTCTCAACCGCCCTGCTAAGGCTCAAAGCAATCAATAGTTATGGCAATTAAACGAGGTTCAAAGGTCGATAAATCCTTTGCGTCATCTTCGATGACCGATTTGATGTTCCTGCTGTTGCTCTTTCTTTTGATCGCTACAACGCTGATCAATCCCAACGCCCTTAAGTTGATGCTCCCTAAGAGTAGCAATGCACTCAAGGACAAGGCAATAACCACCGTTTCGATCGAGCCAACCTCGACCGGCTACCGCTACTATGTGGAGTTGGTGCAGGTCGATGGCATCGGCGGAGTGGAGCAGGCGCTCACTGCACTTTTGGCGGGCGAGGAGAAGCCAACAGTCTCGCTGCACTGCGACAAGAGCGTTGCGGTGGACGAGGTGGTAAAGGTGATGAATGTCGCCAAGAAACACGACTACGCGCTGATTTTGGCGACATCGCCCAACTAATAAACGACCCTTTCAACAAGAATAAATGGAGTACTATAACTCAGAAGATAGAGCACCCGTACGCTGGGGATTGATCGCCGTGGCGATCTATTTCGTCACGCTTGGGGTGCTTATGCTTACCATCGGCTTCTCGGTCGAGTCGAGCGACCCCACCACTGCGGGTATCATGGTCGAATTCGGCGAGAGCGAAGATGGAGTGGGCGAGGAGGAGTTATTGGCCACCGACGTCGCGGCGACACCCCCCGCCCCCCAAGAGCCACAGCGCGAGGAGCCCATCGAGGTCGATGAGCGCCAAGATATAGCAGTGGAGCAGCAGGAGGTGATCTCCAAGACTACCCCCCAGACCCCTCAAAAGGAGCAGGTCGTCGAGCAGCCCGATACGGTTGTACTTGAGGAGCGAGTGGTCAATCAAAACGCCCTCTTCCCGGGTCGCAAGGAGCAGAGTACGGCTACCTCGCAGGGCTCGACTCAAGGCGCTGGTAACCAAGGCGCGGCGAGTGGCGGCGAGAGCGGTGCTGCGGTGGGTGGAGGCGATGGCAATGAGCCCACATTCGAGCTGAAGAACCGCTCGGTGGTGGGTCAACTCCCCAAACCCGACTATGGTGCCAATGTCTCGGGACGCGTTATTATCGACATCACAGTCGACCAGACCGGCCGCGTGAAGAGCGCTACATATCGTGCCCAAGGCTCTACGACCAACAATTCGCAGTTGGTCGAGGCAGCACAAGCGGCAGCACTCAAGGCGCGTTTCACCCCCTCGGACGAATTTATCCAAGGAGGTACGATAACCTATATTTTTAAGATGAACTAATATACCTATATATTATGGCAACTCTTTTTTTTAATGCACAGATTCTCACCATGACCTCATCTTCGCCCCACATGATGTTGGGCGCAGTGGGCGTGGTAGATAAGCGTATCGCCTTGGTGAGCGACAATGCCGAGGCGGTAGCCTCATTCGAGGCGCAATATCCCGAGGCGCAGAAGATAGATTGTGGAGGCAAAGTCTTGATGCCGGGTCTTATCAACACCCATACCCACGTTGCGATGACCCTTCAGCGTGGCGCGGGCGACGATACGGAGCTTATGCCGTGGCTCCACAATATCGTTTGGCCTTTCGAGGCTATGCAGAGCGACGACGATATCGAGGCGGGTGCCCGCTTGGGAATCGCCGAGATGTTGCTTGGCGGCACTACTACCTTTGTTGATATGTACTGGTCGGAGTTTCGTATCGCCCGAGCGGTCGAGCAGATGGGTATCCGCGCACTTTTGGGCGAGGCCTGTTTGGTGGGCGAGAAGATGGAGACAATGGAGCGCAACCTGCCACTCCTCATGGAGCGTGCGGCGGCGTGTGATAGGGTGATGGCCTCTGTGGCACCTCATGCCCCCTACACTTGTCCTCCCGAGGTGTTAGATCGCTGCGTCGAGGTGGCCGAGGAGCACTCCTTGCCGCTTATGATCCACTTAGCTGAGACTCGGGACGAAGCCAAAACAATACGAGAGCTTTACGATCTCACGCCAACCGAATATCTCGACAAGCACTCAATCATAAAGCCCTCAACTATTGTGGCTCACGGAGTTTATCTAAGTGAAAGTGATATCAAAATTCTCGCCGAGCGTTCAGCCCACGTAGCGCATAATCCCCAATGCAACATGAAACTCTCGAGTGGTGTGGCGCCTATCCCCGCTCTGATCAAGGGTGGAGTGAATTGCGCGTTGGGCACCGATGGAGTCTGCTCAAATAATGACTTGGATATGTGGGACGAGATGCGCACAGCCGCTTTTGTCCACAAGCTCACCTCTGAGTCACCCACCACTTTGCCCGCCTACGAGATGTTGCGCATGGCCACCGTGTGTGGTGCTGAGGCCATAGGCCTTGGCGGTGAATTGGGAGTGATCGCCGAGGGTGCCTTGGCCGATATAATCGTAGTCGACACAACGCGCATTCACCACCGTCCGCTACACGATCCGATTTCGTCGCTTGTCTACTGCGGCAAGGCCTCGGATGTTGAGTGGGTTATGGTCGATGGAGTGGTGCGTGTTGCCGATTCCCAACTTTTGGATTGCGATGTGGAGGCTCTCTGTCAGGATGTGGAGCAACGTAGCCGCGCGATCTTTGCTCTAATGGGTCGCTAACAGGTCAATCTGGTCTCCCACAAAGAGCTCCCAGCCGCGCTCGACAGTTGCCCAGTGGGCTGCCTCGCCATTCTCGACCTTCGACATGGCGGCAACCATCGGGATCATCGCTACGCGTTGGCGAGTGTCGATCGGAGTGTCGGCGTCGAGCATCGCAAGGCGACTCACCTGCTTGATATACGTCTCGGTGTGGTTCTCCGAGGGGGGTGCCCATCGCTCTATCATTTGGCGAATGGTGGTGAGTCCATATTTCGAGCTGTAGGTGTTGAGGATCACAAACATCGCACGATAGCCCCACGCCGTTTCGCGAAATTGTTTGAACGAAGCATCGCTACAACTCTCCACCTCGCCCTTGAATCGCGACGAGGAGTGTCGGATGTTTCCCGGGTTGCGGTTGCGCAGCCCTCTGCTTATGCTCGCCCCCATCACAATACAAATCCTGCCACTATCGCGCAGCGGTTCATGACGTTATCCTCGTGGTTGTACTCCGCATAGAGGTCGGCGTTTGAGTTGAGGTAGTCGGTCAAGTTACTTAGGAATAGCTTAGCGCGTTGGCGCTCCACCTCGGTTGGAGGGTAGGCCGATAAGTTGGCCTCGATGCGCGCCAAGATACCCAATGTGGGTGCGATATACTCCTCGCGCAGGCTCTCATAGTCTCCCTCCAAGAGCCTCGCCATAAGTTTTTCGCCCAATACAGGAGCGATAAATCGCAGCTGCGAGCTCAGGATCACACTCTCGGTGATAGAGCCCTGAGCAATATATTCGCCCGTAGCAAAGGCGTAGTCGATCACCTCAGAGGGTGACATCAGTAGTCTATTTGCCATATACGATTGATTTAAAGTTGATTAGTCCCATTATAGTTGAGCTAAGAAAATTTGTTGTGCTGGATCCTCGGCGTCGTAGTCGAGACCCTCGGCTTTGCGTGCCTCCCACACCTTCATATAGTCGGGTCGCGAGCTCGATGGGGGTCGGTTGATGATCATTAACGAGTCGGTCGATTCACCGAAGAAGTGCTCGATCAGCATCCTGATGGGCTCCATCAGCTCCTCTTGTTCGGAGAGGATAATGGTGTTTAGAGCAATCTCATATTCGTTGATGATCCTCTCGGAGCTATACGACGAGGTGTAATCCAAACCACTCAATGCACGGAACCACGAGTGCGCTATGACGATATCCGATACCGCTTGATCGTGCAGATCGGTCCAGTCGCCATCGCTCGACGACGATAGCGGAATAAAGCGCGAGTTGTCGGTGTCGCTACCATCCTTAACCACAAACAACACTTGACCGGGTTTGCCGCCAAACTTCTCCTGAGCCGAGCGAACTACTCTTTCGGCCTCGCTCTCCGACTCAACAGCATCGTCGAGCAGCATCACACCCGACATCTGGAACGAGTTCTCCAAGCGCGAAATATTCCACATATCGGTCTTGTAGACAATCGCCGAGACGTTCATACCTGCAATATAGGGTGGCACGCCATAGTGCTCGAAGGTAGGCTCATAATCCTTGAAGTGGATCATCGAGCGTAGTGTTCCATCCTCTGCCTCTTCGAAAAGCGGATAGAGAGGAAGCTCCACAGCATCTTTGGGCGTGAAGCCCACCCAAGTGGGGTGGAGCAGGATATGCCCCTCATTCTTAGAGACTCTACAATGCGAAGCATCGTGGTGGAAGAGGCTCAAAAAGCTGTGCATGCTATCGGTGACGATCTCCACAAAGGCGTTGCCGAATAGCGATTTGTCGAATGCAAGCTTGTATAGTAGCTGACGCAGGGTCTCGCCACGGCTATTTACCGAGTCGACAAACTTCGAGGTGAGGGTCATCTCCTTGTCGACCACAATACCCTTGCCGGCGATGTAATCGGCCTTGTCGTTGATTATTCGGCGGTGGATCGTCGAGCGGCGCGACATCTGCGCCAGAGCCAACGGAAAGAGGTTGTCATCGCCCCAATGCCAATATTTATCGCTGATGGGAGCTCTATTACCCACCATCGTAAAGGAGTCGCAGGAGTTACTGACCCCTATTTTTGTTTTGGTCATAATAACTAAGTTTAATGAATTTAAATATTTGTCTGTGCGTCGATTGACTCAAAAAGCCACTCTTTATAGCCTCGCGAGGAGGGTTTCTCTTCACTCTGCGTAGTGCAACTAACGAGCCGTAGTGCTCTGTGCGAGGTGGCCGATGTGCTCCATCCGACGGTGATTTGATCTGAAGAGTTGAGCTCGATAAGTGCTACGAAACCTTGCTTAAGAGCCTCCGTAAGCCCCTCGGGCAGATTGTAGTCGATCGAGGTTACAGCCTTGAGCGAGTGAGTAACGCTCTTAAAGCCCTCGATCCATTCCGCCACTTCGGAGTAGGTCGACCGATCCTCTAATAGAGGTATTGTCACTCCTCCCTCGGGGAGCGTTGGTGCCGCCCCCAAAGGGGAGGCGACATCCAACATAAGGGCAGCAATACCACCTAATGGTTTACTTGTGCTCCCCATAGGTTAATTCTCGTTGACGATATAAGCAAACGTGATAAGATCCTCATCGACGATATCGCAACCCGCCATAAATACAGCACGTTGGCGATTTTCCATCTCGTCGGGGTTGTACCACATGCGGATCTCGGCACCGGGGAAGTCAGCAGTGTTTACTGCCATCACCATGTTGCGGCGATCAGTAAGGATGCAGAACGAAGTGTCAAATCCGCTGGTTGTCAAGTAGCTACCGATGTGGATATCAATAACCGGAATACCATGATACATAAGCGATGGACGACCATTGATCGCATCGACATAAGCCGAATCAACACCCTTCGAGTCGAGATACTTCTCGTAGAGGTTGTAGATATCCGAGGTGACGAAGAATGCCAATTGACCATCCGCCTTCAAATCCTTGAGCTTTTGGTTGGATGCATCCCATAGTTTATCGAAGCACTCCACGGAGTAGTCGGCAGATGCCAAATCGCTCTGGGTGTAGTTAACCACAGGGATTGAATCGTCGTCCACATATTCGTAAATAGGCTTGAGGAAGCCGTTGAAGGTGTTGTAAACCGCATTTGTAGTGTCACCGATCCACATCGTAGCGCGGATTGACTCGGCGATTGAGCGGCGGAACAACTCAGTCTCGGCAGCCTCCAACTCGGTACCCGAGAGGTCGTCCATATTGATATCGCTACGCGAAGCAATCTGCTCGAAAACAAGCGAGAAGTAGTCGGCAGCCGAGAATCCCATTTCGGCCTTCACTCGACTAAGGTTCAATGTTTTCTGCTGTTTTGTGGCGCTATTGCCACCCGACCAACCATTGGTGACGTAGGATTGAAGAACGTTCGAATTGCCTTTCCACAACTGAATTGTGGTGGGTAGAGGCATGTTGTAGATGATCTTTACACCCAAGTCTGTAGCCGAAGGACCCGAGAGCATAGGGCGGAAGAAGATAGTTTCAAGATCGTTACCAGTGTAACTTTTTGCTGATTCAATGTAGCTCATAATGTTTTGTTTTTGTTTTAATTTTGATTTTTGAAAAGTGATAATCGCCCTTTTTTTGAATGGCGAATTATCGTTTTAAAGCCTGCACATCGTCGTGATAGGCCTTTTGGTTTTTGCTCTGCTGCACCTCGCCAAACGATGGATCCTCGACCTTTTTGAGTGTGGTCGGTGCCGCAAAGGCTTGGTGCTCTACAAATGTGTTGACGCGTTGAGCGCTAAGCTCTTGGCTGTGAAGCGTGTGCAAAACCGTGTGATCGGTGTGGGGGATCTCCAACGGTGTCTGCTCGGGCGATGTATTGTCCGAAATACCTAATTTATCGGCTAACTTCTGCCAGAAGTTCTTGATTGCCTGATCCTCGGTCTGGGTTGTGGTCTCGATTACCGAGTCGGCAAGCCCACTCTCGATCGCCTCCTGAGCATTGAGCCAGCGGCCATTGCCACCCTCCTCGGCCATCAGACAGGTGAACTCCTCGACCTCGCGCCCACTGCGACGGGCATAGAGCTCGGCAAGTCGCTCGTCAGTCTTTTGTAGCAGCTCCATTCGTTGCTTTAGGTCGGAGGCATTGCCCTCTGCGGCACACGTCGAGTTGTGAACCAAGTATAGTGCATTTGCCGAGATCTGTCGTTCGCCCTCACTTGCGGCCTGAGCAATGACTGTCGCTGCCGATGCAACATAGCCGTAGCAGCGTGTGGTGATCGGAATCTCGAGCGAGGTAAGCGCCTCATAGATCAGCAACGCGTCGTTCACATCGCCACCCGTCGAGCGGATATTGACGATAACTCTCTGTGCCTCGAGAGCCTCGATTGCGGCGAGCGATTCGCGGAACTTTTCGTATGTGGCAACTCTATCGCCAGCGTTCTCGAATTGCCACTCTTCGGCCACGCCTATAGCTCCCTCGATATCTATAACGCAGCTTTCGAGGGTGTTGAAAATTTTAATGTTTTGCATAAGTTTTTAGTCAATTGTTAAAAATGTGCATCGTGCCACTCCGCTTGAAGGGTCGTAGCTCTCGATGCTTTGGAGTATCACTCTGAAGCTCTCGCCGCGTAGCGTAAAGATGAAAATGCTTCGTTGCGATGCCGATCCCGTGTTTGGGGCAAAGAGGTTGGAGTAGTCTAATGCGCTGAGCTTTAGCGATAGCGTCACCACCTGCGAGCGAGCATATAGAGCCACTTCATTGAGGTAGAACCTATTGAGCCCCGTCACCCCATCGCGATCCTCGAAGCAGAGCGTAAAGTCGTCATCCACAGCGTGGAATGCGGCGTAGGGCAGCTGGAAGGTCTCTCCCTCGACATCCGCAAGGCGAAAATATCGCACGATGCGCGGCGAGAAACTCAACGAATCTACCGTCTCCAAGTCGTCGCGATCACCCACCTTTATCGACCCATCATCGTCGTTGACCGAGGCGCAGAAGATCGGGTTGAGGTCGGTGTGATCGGTGGTGGAGGCGGCCTGCGAGTCGACCTCGAAGCTCCACTCTCCGAAATATTTGTTGTCGCTCTCGCCCATGCGTTGCACCACGCCATCGGTCTGTTGATAACCCAATGTGTTGGTGCGATATTTCGATAGCGCGATGTCGCTAAATTCGATCTGCTGATCCTCGACTATCTTGTCGCTCCAATCATACTGACTATCGTTGTAGAAGTTATCGAAGCTCTCCACTCTTACCGTTTTGGCCTGCTCATCGGTTACGAATCGCAAGTTGAAAAGGTGCTGCAAGGCGCCCAAAAGGTCGAGCGCATCGAATGATTGCTGGGCGACATCCTCGTAGGTTATAACCGAGTTATAGCCGGGATACTCAGCGAAATATGGCCTCACGGAGCTATCCTTGTGCAGCGTGAACTGCGCGCCACTCACCGCGCCGGTGAACAAAATAAACTCAAACTCCATGGGCGAAGTTGGCGAATAATCTTTGGGAGCGCTGCGCACGGTGATCTCCACCTCGGTCTCGGCAGTTCCGGTGACGTAGCCATAATATAATGCCCAATCATCGGTGTAGCGCGTGATGGTATTTGTGCCGACCACCTTGTATAGCGAAAGCGACTGAAAGTCAGAGTCTAACTTTACAGTGGTTAGCCGCGAATCAATGTCGCATACCCACACATACGCACCTGCTGCATTGGTGCCATAGAGCCTAAAGGAGTCCCCCTCGGCGAAGTCGAAGATGCATAGCGTGTAGTTGATAGAGCCGCTTGGTGAGTCGCGATGATCCTCATAGCGGTTTGTGATCTCCCACTCGATATACCCATCGTCGATCAAGTTGATGGTGTCGATCCCCTTGAGCTTGGTTCGCGATTCGATCTCGCAGGTGCAGGTGTAGTGCAAGAAATATTCAAATCCTGCGCTAATCTGCACAGTTGGCCTAAATACCACAGCGTCACCATTATACTGCAATACACTACTATAATTATAGCACTCGCTATCGCTCTCCACACTCTCGATATCGACGATATTACCCACCGTCGAGTAGATCTCGTAGGGCGAGACATTGACCCTCCCCAACGAGTCGGTGGTGGTAGTGGTGTCGCTCAGTCGCTTGGCGTAGAAGCCCAATGCTGCACGTGCCGCCTCGTTCTCGGCCGACGAATAGTTGCCGCTGATGTAGATCTTGTCGAACGACTCCTCGGTGGCCGTGGTGCTCTCCATCGTGTAGCCGGCATTCCCAAATATCGTCTCTAAGAGTGTCGAGAGGTTGATAAATGGGTGATAGTCGTCGATCGAGCGCAGTAGGCGAGCCCCAGTGCTGTCGCCCGTGGTGGTGGTGATGTCGTACGAGTCGCGCAGGATCGGGAAGAACTTGATGGATGAATCGTCGCTCCAACTCTCCTCGATTGTGGTGAGCGTGAGCCGCTCCTCATACTCCAACCCCAATTGACTAAAGAGCGTCTCGGCAGATAGTGTAACCCATAGCGGAACCCCTCCGCGACACTCTACCACCGCATATCTCTCGTCGGTGCCCCATACAATTTGATTCAGGTAGGCAACCCCATCGAATATCTCGATGCCATCTACCTCGAGCGCCATCTGGTAGCCTTTCGAGTTGAACTTAGACTCTACATGCACATCGCCCTCGATGCCAAATAGCGCCTCGTTTGTGATACTTAGCGGCAGCTTTACGGTGATGCTCTTTGCCGTGCGGCAGCTCTCTAAATCGATCATCTGGTCTGCATCGTAGCTCAATGAGATCGCCGTTGAGGAGTCCACCTCGCACTCCACGCCCCCAATTATAACCTTAATCATACTCCTTAATTTGAATGTTTGCAATCATTAAAACCCCTTCGCAACGCACATACTGCTCCTCGGTGGTCACCTCGATCTGCTCGTATGTGTCTGCACGCCACACCTTCGACGAACTGACGATCTCGCTCAGCGCCTCGATCTCCTCCTCGGTGCCATAGGCCGACCGCAGGTTCTTCAGAGTCGCCGACGAATTCAACCGGATTTTATCAACAACAATTGGGAATGTGTAGTGCTCGATGGCACCCAGCGACGATACCCACGCCACACGGTATCCATCCGCCGCTTCGTTGATAAGCGAATACTCTACGCTACCCAACTCTGTTTGATCACACCATAGCGTAACTTTCAAAGCGCTGTAACTCTGGCAGTAATCGTCGGCAACAGTCACAAATTCGCGCACACCTCGGTTCGATGGCGTTGAGCCACTTCCAAGCAACATATACTCCTCGCCCTCGTTAGGCACACCGTAGAGCGTGTATTTGATATATGTATCGGCGGGTGCAACGATCGTAACCGTGTCACTCTCACCCTTGTATAGTATACGCTCGGTGGGCAGCGTTGTGAGTATCTGCGGCGCTTCGATTTGCGATTTGGCGTAGGTGAAAGTTCGCTCCTCGCTACTCTCATCTCCGGCATCTAATCGCAAGTATACGAAGCCATTGGTTGGCACTTTGAGCCCACTTGTTAGGTCGCTTTGCGGCGCGGGGAAGTAGGTGTCGAATAGCATTGGTGCAATATTTATTTTAGCAGAACTTGTAGAGTAAAATTTTTTAACCCCTAAAAGTGTGTCACTAAGTGTCTCATAGATGTTGATTACGACATCCGAGTCTGTGGTTGAGCTATACTCAAAAGTGAGCTCTTCCCACATCGAGGCGTAGTTGTTAGGAATGTTAATAAACATAGAAATATTATGGTAAAATTGTTGATAAATTTGGTGTTTGTGATCTTAAAAATAGCTGACAATCGACGCTTCGCACAGCTGAGCAATGTCGCCATGGGCGGTTGTCGTAACGATGCGTGGAGTGATGGTCAATGAGCTGATCTCGACTACCGAATCGTCGAGACTTACTCCCTGCATTATCTCGAGTGCATCGTCCTGCATTTGTTTTAATCTAACTCCCTTTTGTTCAATGCTATAATTGTTGTAATCGTCGAGTAGTGTGACTACTATCTTGTGGCATATCATCCCCTGTTCACGCCCCTCTACATAGAGCACTTTAGGTAGTTGAATCCATGCCGCGGGGAAGCCCCTTATTGCCCCATCTATCCCCTCCTCGGAGATGACCAACGGGTCGTATCCTTTCTTTGCCGACTCTTTGGCGAGCAGCAGTTCGATTTGTGCAATATCCATGTTGATAACTGTGTTAAAAAGTTGTTTGTAAAATGTTCGCAAAAAGAAACTCCACATTATCACACTTACGATAAAAAAGAAAGTTTAGAATTTAGAGTCCTTTGTTGTTGTTGACGGTGCAAATATACAATACAAAATTGCAAAAGTCAAGTAATTTAATAAATATTTTAATGTAAAAGTTAAATTATTTAATGATGGTGTTGATTACCAAATAGTTGCATTTTGAAAATTTTTTAACTTAAAATTAGCTTTTTCGGCTATAAATAATTATTTTTGCCCAATTCACTGAGTAATTATTTTAGAATTTGAATTTATGAAAGAGACCAAGATTGAAGAGTTACACGACGTAGTTATCCGTTTCTCGGGTGACTCGGGCGATGGAATGCAACTTACCGGTACCCTCTTTTCGGAGACCTCGGCGCTGCAAGGAAATGGTATCTGTACCTTTCCGGACTACCCCTCAGAAATTAGAGCACCCCACGGAACCGTAGCAGGAGTCTCTGGCTTCCAAGTTCACTTCGGTGCAAAACCCTTAGACAACCCCGGAGATTATAGCGACGTATTGGTAGCGATGAATCCCGCAGCGCTCAAAGCCAACCGAGTTTGGGCCAAGCGCGACGCGACTATTATTATAGATGGTGACACCATCACCGAACCTCTACTCACCAAGGCTGGCTTCACCACCCTCGACCCGATCGCCGAATTGGGCCTCGAAGGCTACAATGTGGTAATCGCTCCGATCACCTCGATGACCAAAGAGGCGTTGGCCGATAGCGGCTTGGATCACAAGTCGATCGTCAAGTGCAAAAACATGTTTGCTTTGGGTCTCTGCTTCTACCTTTTCAACTTGTCGGAGGATCGTGCCAAGAGCTTCCTCGAGACCAAATTTGCTAAGAAAAACCCACTTATCGCCGAGGCTAATATCTCAGCGATCAAGGCGGGTTTCAACTACGGCGCAGCAACTCACGCCTTCGCCAATACCTATCGCACCCCCGCAGCACCCCTCAAAGCAGGGCGCTACCGCTCGATCAGCGGTAATGTCGCTACGGCATGGGGCTTGTGCGCAGCGGCCGAGAAGAGTGGACTTCCACTATTCTGTGGCTCCTACCCAATCACCCCCGCTACGGTGATCCTCGAGGAGCTTGCTAAGCGCAAGGATTTGGGAGTTAAGACAGTTCAGGCGGAGGACGAGATCGCAGGTATCTGCACCTCGATCGGAGCAGCCTACGCAGGCAACTTCGCTGTTACAACCACTTCGGGCCCCGGCCTCTCGCTCAAGAGCGAGGCTATCGGCTTGGCCGTTATGGCGGAGCTCCCGTTGGTTATTGTCGACGTGCAGCGTGGAGGGCCCTCGACAGGTCTTCCGACCAAAACCGAGCAGAGCGACCTTTCGCAAGCACTCTACGGCCGCAACGGCGAGGCGCCACTTATCGTGGTTGCTGGATCCACCCCGAGCGACTGTTTCCACTACGCATTCGAGGCCAGTCGCCTTTCGCTCGAGCATATGACCCCCACGATCCTCCTTACCGATGGCTTCATCGCCAATGGCTCGCAGGCGTGGTGTATTCCCTCGATGAACGACTACCCCTCGATCACCGCTCCCGTAGCTTCGCCCGCGGCCGATGGATCGCCCTTTATGCCCTATGCGCGCAATGAGCGCTTGGCACGTGGGTGGGCATTCCCGGGAGTCGATGGACTCCAGCACCGTATCGGAGGTCTGGAAAAGGATCAGCTTCGCGGCTCTATCTCGACAGTTCCCGCCAACCACCAAGCTATGGTCGACACCCGCGCAGCGAAGGTTGCAAAAGTTGCCGACTATATCCCCGCCAAGACAATCGACGTGGGCGAGGATAGTGGCGATCTACTTGTAGTAGGCTGGGGTGGCACACGCGGAAACCTCACCACAGCGGTCGAGACACTCGTGGAGCAAGGCAAGAGCATCTCGCTATGTCACTTCAACTACATCATGCCACTTCAACACGGGGTCGAGGAGATCTTCTCGCGCTTCAAAACCATCGTGGTGTGCGAGCTCAATATGGGTCAATTTGCCGGCTACTTGCGTCAGCAATTTCCCCACATCAACTTCCGTCAAGTAAATAAGTGCGAGGGACTTCCCTTCACCTACGAGGAGCTAAGTGAAAAGTTTATTAACCTAATCGAAGAGTAAAGCCATGAAACAAAACTGCATATATACCCCTGCCGATTTCAAGAGTGACCAAGAGGTGCGCTGGTGCCCCGGTTGCGGAGACCACGCCATCCTTAACGCCGTGCAACGTGCCTGCGTCGATATCGCCGAGCAGCGCTCAATCCCTCACAACCGCTTCACCTTTATCTCGGGTATCGGCTGTTCGTCACGCTTTATATATTATATGCGCACCTTCGGATTCCACACGATCCACGGCCGCGCCGCAGCTATCGCAACAGGAGTCAAGGTGGCTAACCCCGACCTCAGCGTCTGGGTCGCAACCGGCGATGGTGACTCATTGGCCATCGGAGGTAATCACTTTATCCACGCCATTCGTCGCAATATCGACCTTAACTTGATGTTGTTCAACAACGAGATATACGGCCTCACCAAGGGTCAATACTCACCTACATCGCCCATCGGACGAATTACCAAAACCTCGCCCTACGGCACCGTGGAGCACCCATTCAACCCCGGTGAGTTGGTCATTGGCGCTAAGGGAACCTTCTTCGCACGCTCGATCGACGTCGAGCTTAAGCTCACCGAGAAGTGCTTGGTGGAGGGTGGCGTTCACCGAGGATTGTCGGTAGTGGAGATCCTCCAAAATTGTGTTATCTTCAACACAACCACCTATATGGAGTTCGCCGGCGACAAAGCTAAGCGTGCCGAGCACACCATCACCTTGGAGCATGGCGAGAAGATGTTGTTCGGAGCCGACAAAAACAGAGGTCTTGTCTTCGAGAATATGCGCCTCAAGGCAGTCACTGTGGGCGAGGATGGCTACACTCTGGATGACGTGTTGACCCACGACGCATACACTGCCGATACCACACTCCACAATATGTTGGCCGCAATGAAATACCCCGAGCTGCCAGTTGCATTGGGCGTTATCCGCTGCTACGACGATGCCCAAGTCTATGACGAAGCAGTCGTAGCCCAGATGAATATGGTCGCAGAGAGCTCCAAAATCAAGAGCGTCGACGACCTGCTACACTCAGGCGAAACGTGGGAAGTGAAATAAGGTGAACCTGACACTCCATATCTCGCCCTGCCCCAACGACACCTTTATGTTCGATGCCCTAATCAATGGCCGCATCGATTGCGAGGGGCTTCGCTTCGAGGTCGAATACCACGACATCGAGCAGCTCAACGAGGGTGCCCTCAATGGCAGTGCCGATATCTCGAAAATAAGCTGTGCAATTCTGCCCCGCATCGCACACCACTACTCCCTTTTGAGTAGTGGTGCTGCCTTGGGGCGCGGTAATGGGCCACTTTTGGTGCGCCGATCGGGCGAAAATATCCCCCTCAAAAGAGTCGCAGTTCCCGGTCTAAATACCACTGCCACAGCCCTTATGGCTCGCCTCTATCCCGATGTAGAGGAGTTGTGCCCCATGCTTTTTTCTCAAATTGCAGAGTCGGTCGAGCGTGGCGACTTCGACGCCGGACTGCTGATCCACGAGGGGCGCTTCGTCTATAAAGAGCGCAGCTTGGAGCTCGTTGCCGACTTAGGAGAGCTGTGGGAGGAGCGCATGCAGCTCCCCTTGCCTTTGGGCGGTATCGTTATCCGCCGCAGCCTTGGTGAGCAGCTTCAAGCAAAGGTCGAAAGAGTCCTGCGTCGCAGCATCGAGTACGCTTTCGCTCACCCCGCCCACTCTCGCCCCTTTGTCCGCTCCCACGCACAAGAGCTCAACGACGAGGTGATCGACAACCACATCGCCCTATTTGTCAACGACTTCTCCCTCGACTTAGCCACCGAGGGTCGCACAGCAATCGAACGCCTTACACAAATATGATAAAATTTATGCAAAGGTCATACGTATATATGTTGAGTAATAGGAATAACGAGGTTTTGTATATTGGCGTTACCTCAAACTTACAACGACGCATAATTCAACATAGAAATAGTTTGTTTGGAGGATTTACGACAGAATATAATTGTACAAAATTAGTTTATGTCGAAGAACATCCCGATATAAGATCTGCCATTGCCCGCGAAAAACAGTTGAAGAGATGGAAGAGAGAGTGGAAAGATAGGTTAATAGATGAAGTCAATCCATATCGCAGGGATTTAATGCCATAAATAGCAATATGTTATCTTGTCCATGATTGTTCGTCTTCCAACATTAATTATCCCTTCACGTCATTCCTGCGAAGGCAGGAATCTCACCGAAAGAGGTAATCATGCGGATAGATCCCTGCCTTCGCAGGGATGACGTGAAGGGGATGAAGTCAAGATCAAGAAATAAGAACAAGTGGTGATAAAATAATTAAAAAAACAGAGATTTAGATATGCTACTAACATCCTACCAAACTCAGCTGCTCGAAGCAGGGTGCGACGAGGCAGGACGCGGCTGCTTAGCGGGCGACCTCTATGCCGCAGCGGTGATCCTCCCGCCCGACTTCTCACACCCACACCTCGACGACAGCAAGAAGATGACCGAGAAACGTCGTCGCGAACTGCGCGAAGTGATCGAGCGCGAAGCGATAGCATGGGCAGTGCAGCCCCTCAGCCCCGAGCGCATCGATCAAATAAATATCCTCAATGCCTCATTCGAGGCTATGTCGCTCGCTGCCGAGCACCTTACACCGCGCCCCGAGCTGCTCTCGATCGATGGCAATAGGTTTCGCACGCACCTCGATATTCCCTACAATTGCATCATCAAGGGCGATGGCAAGTATGCCAATATTGCCGCCGCCTCAGTCTTGGCCAAAACATACCGCGACGACCATATGGAGCGACTTGCCGAGGAGTACCCCCACTACGACTGGGGCAAAAACAAAGGCTACCCAACCCGCGCCCACCGCCTTGCAATCCGCAAATATGGCCTCACGCCCTACCACCGCCTTACATTTAACCACTCGATAGATCAGCTCGAGCTCTTTGATCTATAAAAAGCGTGTGACCAACAAGGCGATTTTCGGCACTTCCCTCGACTCTTAAATCCTCACGTACCTAAGTACGCTGCGGTTTAAGAGCCTTCACGAAGCCCCAAAACTCATCCTTGTTAGCCACACTCTGCCCGTCATTCCGAACTCGCCCCGTCATTCCCGTGAAAACGGGAATCTTGTCGAACCCATACGTCATTCCCGACTTGATCGGGAATCTTGTCAAACCCATACGTCATTCCCGTGAAAACGGGAATCTTAATTTTTCGACAACATTGCCAAAAGTATAAGATTCCTGTTTTCACGGGAATGGCGGGGATTAATAGTTTTGTTTCTCTAAAAAGAATGTAACTGCTGCAAATTTACCTATAAGAATCACGATAAATCCCCACAACATCCTCCTCGCTGAGCTCCGAGCGGTCGACCGTAAATAGTCCGCCCATCGTAGCGCGTGCGTTGCGAGCAAGTTCTACAAATTCGCACTCCTGCACACCCCAATCGGAGAGCGCGATTTGGTCTACGCCGCAAGCCACTTGCAATCGCTCGAGTGCCGCAACAAAGTCGGCAGGGTCGGTCGAGGCGTCGCCAGTCATCGCTGTTGCCATCGTGCAGAGGCGCTCGGGGCAGATCGAGGCGAAGTGGCGGAAGTATGCTATCGAGATGGCGATAAGTCCCGCACCGTGTGGCAATTCGGGGTGGAATGCACTGAGAGCATGCTCCAACGAGTGCTCCGAAGTGCAGCTCGATGTCGACTCAACCATTCCGGCGAGGGTGTTTGCCAAGGCCACATCCGATCGCGCCTCGACATTGGAGCCATCAGCCACAGCTGCGGGGAGTGACTTATAGATCAACTCGATGCTCTTGAGCGAGTAGAGCTCGCTGATGGGTGTTGCACACGAGGCGATATAGCCCTCGGCAGCGTGGAAGAATGCATCGAAGCCTTGATATGCGGTGAGCTTTGCGGGTACCGAGAGCATAAGCTCGGGATCGACGATGCTCACCACAGGGAATGTTGCATCGAATCCAAATCCAACTTTCTCTTGGTTGTGCGTCACCACAGTCCATGGGTCGATCTCGGTGCCGGTGCCGGCAGTAGTTGTGATCGCAATGATGGGCAGTGCGCCACCTACGGGAGCTTTTCCCTTGCCCGAGCCACCACCGATATAGTCCCAGTAGTCGCCATCGTTGCAAGCCATCACTGCGATTGACTTAGCGGAGTCGATCGAGCTTCCGCCACCCAATCCCACCACGAAGTCGCACTGCTCGGAGCGGCATATTGCGGCAGCCTCCATCACATGATCCTTGATGGGGTTGGGTAGTATCTTGTCGAAAACGACACACTCCACGCCGCGCTCAGTGAGCAGCGAGCTAACAGTGTCGAGATATCCGAAGCGACGCATGGAGGTGCCCGCCGAGATCACAATTAGAGCCTTGGTGCCGGGCAGGTCGATCTGCGCGAGCTTCTGAATCGAGCCACAGCCAAAGTAGAGGCGTGTGGGTATAAACTGATGAAATGGTTGCATAGTTGTATTTTTTAGTAGAATGTTCCTTTGGGCGCTAAGATCGGAATACCCAATCCAAATGTGAAGTATAGATTATTCCACGAGTCAATATCATATTTTGTTAGCGACACATTTATAGCCCCCACGGGCGACTGATAGACAAGCGAGGTCTCGGCGATGTAGTGGAGCTGCTTGGGGCTGATGACGCTCTCGTCGACACCATCGACCGTATATATATTACGGTATAGGCCGTAGGCGCCCACGCGCAGCAGCATATTGGAGTTGACGTTGAATGTGGGGATCACACCCATACCTATATACTTATCGGCCGAGTAGTCGGGCATAAAAATCATCTTCGAGGTGGTCACAGGCTGGTAGGCCGGCATAATCAACATCGAGGCGGTCGGGTTACCAAACTGCTGTAGGGTGGTGTATACCGCATCGAAATTAAAGCCCAACGAGAGCCACGAGTCGCCGGGAGGCTTGAAATATTTGTCGTAGGTGAGGCGTCCTCCCACCCATAAGTGGTCGGATGCTGGCGAGGAGACCGAGGTTCCCGAGAGGGTCTGGTAGTTGCGATCGCGACCCGCTACGGCGATCGACGAGATGCTTAGTCTTGAGCCACTTGTGGGATATGCGCGACGATTTAGGGTGCTGCGCTGGTACTCCATTTTGAGTGCCGCGAAGCCCAATCGTGTACGGTCGTAGAGCAGACTTGGGTCGATATCGGCCATATCCGAAGAGTAGCTCACGGCATCGTAGTAGTAATACGCGAGGCCAGCATTTGCGCGCAACGTCAGCAAGCTACGACGCGAGATTGGCAAGCCAAAGGCTGTCGAGATATGGTTGTCGCGGGTCTTGGTGCTCTCGCTATTTGTGACGTCGGTGATATTACCTAAATTGTTGTATTCGAGGTTGAGGTTCGAGAAAGAGTAGTAGTAGTCGATAAATAGCGGAGTCTTGAGGTAAAAGTCGGTGCGACCTCCCACCTTGGCGCTTGTGGACATCGTTCCGAGGTAGAGATCGGCATAGTACGATTGAGCCACACGCCTAATCTTCTGGTAATTAAGCGAGAAGAAAAGCTGGTTGAAAGCTGTCGAGGAGAGGTGCCCTCCCACCGACAATTTGAGTTGGGGCTTGGTCTTGAGGTTGATATAGAATTTGTATCGCTCAGTTTGGTCGTTATACTTGATCGTGGGGAATTCGGTCGAGAAGTCACCATTTGAGAGAATCCGATAGAGGTTCTCTTGGAGCTCTTCGAATGGCATCTCGCGCTGCGAAGAGCCACCTCGCTTGGAGGAGGTGTGCAGGAAGTCGCGCACGTATAGATTCTGCTCGGTGGTAAGACCATTGATCTCGTATGCCTCGAAGATCAACGGTTTGAGGGTGGCGTTATACTCCGCACGGCGGGTGTCGTAGTAGTCGGGATCGCGACGCTCGGTGATAACACTCTTGATGCACTCTATCTGCTCAATGGCATCGGCATAGCCCATCTCGATAATTGATTCACCATGGGAGAAGTCCAACATTCCCGCCTGCACATCGCGGTGGATTGTGGGGTTGCCCTCGGGCATGGTATATTCGCTCTTGTTGGTGGTGATCGCAAATATCTGCTCCACCAAACTGCTCTGCGCGGTGAGCTCCGTGTTGCCCTCGGTGCAGATCGAACCGATGATCACATCGGGCGCATGACGATCCACGAGCGGACGCCATGGGAAGTTGTCGTAGATACCCCCATCGAAGAGCAACATCGAGTCACGCTTAACGGGGTTGAAAGCGACGGGAATAGCCATCGAGGCACGGATCGACTCAGCCAAGTCACCATCGGTAAGCACCACCGCTTGGTGGTTGCGCATATCGCTCGCCACGCATAGGAATGGCACCATAAGCCGATCGAAGTTGTCGCCCGAGGCGCGCGAGGCAGATGTGAAGAGTCGCGAAAGAGTCATGTCGACCTGCGTGGATTCGATCAAGGAGTTGGGCAGATAGAGCGAGGGGCGTAGCCCAGTTGAGTTTTCACCAAAGATGCTATTGTCGGTCACCTGCTCGCCAATTGTCGAGAGATCATTGGTGTCGATATGGATGCTAAAGAGCGAGGGGACAGTGCGGTATTGGCGATAGTAGGCGCCATAGCTGCTATCGATGCCACCCATAAGCCAACTCTCGATCTCGCCCGATGTTACGATCTCTCGCATCTGGTCGGTCGAGTACCCCGCGGCGTAGAGTCCCGCCACGATCGAACCCATCGAGGTGCCGGCCACATAGTCGATCGGAATCCCATTCTCCTCGAGCGCTTCGAGCACTCCGATATGGTAAAGACCTTTGGCTCCACCGCCACTCATTACCACACCTACGCGCTGAGCGAAGCCGCTAAAGTGGATTAGCAGCAAAAACAGGGTAATAAAAGATCTAAAACTTCTCAACATTTCGCAACTTTTTTGTAACTTTGCAAGAGTTAACAGTAATTAACTAATTTTTACGTGATAAAATTAATAGAAAAATAGAGAATAACCAAGCTATGATCGAAAAAATAGACAATCTATTAAAGCAGTTGGAGGAATTTAAACCACAGGCTGCTGCCGACGTCGAAGCAATGCGCATCAAAATCCTCGGCAAGAAGGGCGAACTCAATGCCCTAATGGATGAATTCAAGGGTGTCGCACCCGAACTTAAGCGCGAATTGGGTCAGCGACTAAACGCTCTTAAGAACTTCGCAACGGAGCGTATCGCAGCAGCTCGCAAAGCCCTCGATACAGGCAGCAAGGATGAGTCCACTGCGTCGATCGACGATATGAGCCGTCCGGGTAGCGCTGCCACTTTGGGCTCACGCCACCCAATCTCGCTTGTGCGTAACCGCATCGTGGAGTGTTTCGCTCGCTTGGGCTATACGGTGGCCGATGGCCCCGAGATCGAGGATGATTGGCACGTTTTCTCGGCGCTGAACTTCCCGCCCGAGCACCCCGCACGCGATATGCAAGATACCTTCTTCGTGCAGCAGAACCCCGATATCTTGTTGCGCACCCACACCTCGTCGATTCAGGTGAGAGTGATGGAGCAGCAGGCACCTCCGATCCGCGTGATCTGCCCGGGTCGCGTATTCCGCAACGAGGCGATCTCGTACCGCGCACACTGCATCTTCCACCAGATCGAGGGCTTGTATATCGACGAGGGAGTCTCGTTTGCCGATATGAAGCAGTCGATCCTCTACTTCGCCAAGGAGATCTTCGGCGAGACAGCTACCATCCGCATGCGCCCTTCGTACTTCCCATTCACCGAGCCCAGTGCCGAGGTTGATGTTTCGTGCGTATTGTGTGGCGGCAAGGGTTGCAACGTCTGCAAGGGTAGCGGCTGGTTAGAGATTATGGGTTGCGGAATGGTCGACCCAAATGTCTTGGAGTCCAACGGAATTGACTCGACAAAGTATAGCGGATTCGCTTTTGGTATGGGAGTTGAACGTATCGCAATGCTACTCTATGGAGTGCGCGATTTGCGTCTCTATTTCGAGAACGACGTTCGCTTCTTGGGGCAGTTCGATAAAGCACTTTAAGATTTATGCTGCCCACAGCGCAGCTTACACATTTGTAGATGAGACGATTAACGGCGATACTATCTTTTGCGATGCTCTTCTTGGTGGGTTTTGTCCCCACTAAGGGGGCATCTCGCATTGCGCAGCAGGCGGATTCACTGCCTATTCGTCGCGCCGTGGAGCTCACCACCGATGGGCAAAAGAGCCTTCAGGTGAGGGGCGATGCCGCCACGGCCGACTCTCTGTTTAGGCTCTCTATCGCCGAGGATCCCGATTATGCACCGGCCTACTACGCCCTCTCACAGCTCTATGCACAGCGCCGCATGTCGGTCGATTCTGTGCTCCTATACTCGCGCAAGGCCTACCAGATTGACACTCTTAATAAATGGTACTCCGAGACTTATGCCCAAGCATTAGCGATGACCGGAGATTTTGTTGGGGCGCGTGAGCTCTACCAAATGGCTATCGAGCGCTCACCCCAAGAGCTCAATCCATACTTGGTTGTGGCGATGCTCTATCGCCAAACTGCGGATAACAAGGCGGCACTCGCCGTGCTCGATTCGGCTCAGATGCGCACGGGCAAAAATAGCTATCTCTCGCAGCTTAAGCAAGATATCTTGATCGCGATGGGGCATCACGACGAGGCTATCGCCGAGGCGCGCGAATTAGTCGAGATCGATCCCGATAATATCGACAACCGCCTCTCGCTTGCCGACCTCTACATCGCCACGCGTCAGGACTCCTTGGCGCAATGCGAATATGAGGAGGTGATTGCGCTCGACTCCACCTCGCCGGAGATCTTGGATATCGTCGCACACTTCTACCTCGATCGCTCGAACTTCCCCGCTTACTTCCGCACCCTTAAGCTCCTGCAACGCAGCGACGAGGAGAGCCTCGAGCAGAAGTTAGCCACATTCACACGCCTCACCTCCGATAGGGGCTTCTACGCCAAGCACTTCAACTCGCTCAATGAGTTAGCCACACAGCTCTATATCTTATACCCCGCCGAGAAGCAGGTGGTCGAGCTCTACGCCTCGCACCTTATCGCCTCGGGCAATTTGGATGGTGCACTGGATCTCTACAAACGTCACGCCAAGAGCGATAAGCCCGCGCAATACGACTACTACACCTCGATAATCGACATCGAGAGCTATCGCCAACGTCCCGACTCAGTGGAGCTCTACGCGTCGCGCGCAATTGAGCTCTTCCCCGATCGTCACGAATTACGCCTCTCGCGTGCCAACCTCTATGCCTACACCAAGCGCTATGACCAAGCCATCGAGAGCTACAAGGCGCTGCTTCCGATAATCAACTCCGACTCGCTAAGCAGCTCTGTTTGGGGCAATATCGGCGACATCTACCACCAAAAGAGCCTCGAGAGTGGTCTTAAACCAAGCAAGGTGCGCTCGCTAATGCGCCAATGTTATAAGGCATACGACAAGGCGCTTGACCTAAACCGCTTTAACCCGCTTGTGCTCAATAACTACGCCTACTTCTTGAGCCTCGAGCAGCGTGACTTGGAACGTGCCCTCGATATGTCGGGGCGAGCCATCGCCTTGGTCGAGGGAAGCTCCACTTACTTAGACACTTACGCGTGGATCCTCTACGAGTTAGGACGCTTCGACGAGGCAAAGAAGATTATGCGGCAGGTCATCGCTCTGGACACCACGCAGAGTGCTGAGATTCAGTTTCACTACGCCGAGATCTTAGCCGCTTTGGGCGAGGATTTTATGGCAGGAGTATACTACGACAAGGCGCTTAAGTTGGGCTACGATGCTTATATAATCGAACAACGGAAGGCTAAATTGAAATAGATATGCGCAGACTGCTCCCCATTCTAACCCTACTCCTCTTTATCGCCACCTCGCCCGCCGCAGCGCAGAACTCAGTCGATGCGCAGAAAAAGGTGATCGCCGCAATCGAAAAGCAGATTGCCGAGGGCGAGAAGAGTATCAGCGTAATCCAAAAAGATAAAAGCGCAGCGCAAAATCGCGTCAGCTCATTAGCAACCCAAGTCGAACAGCGCAACCGCTTGCTCGATGCCAACCAAACACAAATTAAGCTGCTTCAGAGCGAAATCGAGCAGGCTGCTATGCGTACCACGGAGCTCAATGTAGAGCTGCTGCGCGAACGCGAAGCTTATGGCCAAATGGTGCGTGAAGCCTATCGTAACTATCGTAATAACAATTTTATAAGCTATATCTTTGCCTCCGAAAACTTCCGCGACGTGGCACGCCGCATAGTCAATATTCGTCGCGTGGCGCAGCTGCGTGAGCAGCGGATGGTGGATATCGATTCCCTATCGCGCAACCTCGACTCCACACGCCTTGTGCTGCTCGATCGCAAAGCTTCGCTCGACGCCACCGTAGCGGAGATCTCGCTGCAAAAGAGCCGCATAGAGAAGGATATCACCACGGCACGTGCCGAGATCAAAACAATGTCGACTAAGGAGCGCAATGCCCTGCAGGAGCGAGCCCTACAACGCGAAAAGCTCTCGACAGCAATCGAGGAGCTGCGCAAACTCTCCAAAGGAAACTCTCAAGGAGCCTCATTCTCGACCAAGACCTCCAACCTAAATTTGCCGGTCAAGGGTGGTCGCGTCAAGCGATATATGGATAATATGGCCGAGGTGGTCGGCTCGCAAGGGGCGGGAGTGATCGCAATCTATGAGGGTAAGGTAGTCGATGTGAAGCAGAACCGTATCACTGGCAAATACGACATCTACATCGCTCACGGTGAGTATATTACATCCTATGCCGGACTTAAGAGCGCATTTGTCGCAAAGGGCGAGAATGTTACCAAGAATAAACTTATTGGCGAGGTGGGTGCCGCCGTGGATGTGATCACAATGAATACTGAGTACAAAATAATCTTCGGAATCTACCCTCCATCGCCCAACCAGAAGATGAAGGCCTCCGACTGCTTCAAAAAATAGACTCTATGATTACCTATAACCTCGATCACTGCAACTACAAATTCACAGATCGCCGCAAGATAAATCGTTGGCTCAAAGAGTCGGCCGCAGCCGAAGGCTACTTGATGGGGGATCTCAACATCATATTCTGCTCCGCCGAGCGCCTCTTGGAGATCAATCGCGAATTCCTCCAACACGACTACTTCACCGATATTATCACATTCGATTATAGCGATCTGAGCGAGGGATATATCTCCGGCGAGCTCTATATCGACGTCGAGACAGTCGCCGACAACGCCACCCAATATGGCACCACCCCCCTGCACGAGATGCACCGAATTTTGGTGCACGGCGTGATGCACCTCTGTGGCCAAGCCGACAAATCACCCGCCGACGCTCAAGCTATGCGCGCCAAGGAGGAGCGCTATCTGACTGCTCTGTCGGCTTTGACTTCTGCCCGTAGTTAGTTCCTTACTGCGCTTACGCCGCACGTAGTTAGCTCCTTACTGCGCTTACGCCGCGCGTAGTTAGCTCCTTACTGCGCTTACGCCGCGCGAAGTTAGCTTCTTACTGCGCTTACGCCGCGCGGGCGCCAAGCAAGCTTGGATCCAAAAACTGTCGTTTTTGATCTTTTCTTCTTGCGGTTCCTTTGCGATTATGGGCTTATAGCTTGCAGCTATAAGATTTCAGGGTTTTGTTTTGTACTTACAAGCGAGCTTGACGTACAAAATAAAACCCTGAAATTTATTTAAGCACCAAGGTGCTTAAAACCCATAAGCGAGTTTGATCAATCTCTTTACCACCTCGAATACTTGTCATCCCACTTCGATCCCATCCTGTCATTTTCGACTCCTTTCCCCGTCATTCTCAACTCCTTTTCCGCCATTCCCAACTTCATTTCCGCCATTCCCAACTTCATTTCCGTCATTTCCAACTCCTTTTCCGTCATTCCCAACTCCTTTTCCGCCATTTCAGACTCCTTCCCCCGTCATTCCCGTGAAAACGGGAATCTTATACAAACGCAGTAAGATAAATTAAGATTCCCATTTTCACGGGCATGACGCTTTGGAAAGCACCTAATATCTTTGATCCAATCGAAAAATCCATAAGCACAAGAATAACATAAACACAAAAAAAGGTGAGCCCCGAAGGACTCACCGAAAAATATATTGCAATAAAAATTACAATTTTGGACCAGCTGCAACAAGAGCCTTACCAGTGTCGTTACCAGTGAACTTAGAGAAGTTCTTGATGAAACGACCTGCGAGGTCTTGAGCCTTAGTATCCCACTCAGAAGCACATGTGTAAGTGTCGCGTGGGTCAAGGATCTCAGTTGCTACACCGGGAAGCTCTGTTGGAACCTCGAAGTCGAAGATAGGCATCTTCTTAGTAGGTGCAGTGTCGATAGAACCGTCAAGGATTGCGTCGATGATACCACGTGTATCCTTGATAGAGATACGCTTGCCAGTACCGTTCCAACCTGTGTTAACGAGGTATGCAGTAGCACCTGAAGCGTTCATCTTCTTCACCAACTCCTCACCGTACTTAGTTGGGTGGAGTGAAAGGAATGCAGCACCGAAACATGCAGAGAAGGTAGGAGTAGGCTCAGTGATACCGCGCTCTGTACCTGCCAACTTAGCAGTAAATCCTGAAAGGAAGTAGTACTGAGTTTGCTCTGGAGTAAGGATAGAAACTGGAGGCAATACACCGAATGCGTCAGCAGAAAGGAAGATAACTTTCTTAGCAGCTGGAGCCTTAGAAACTGGCTTAACGATGTTCTCGATGTGGTAGATTGGGTAAGAAACACGAGTGTTCTCAGTTACCGAACCGTCAGAGAAGTCGATCTTGCCATCCTCAGCAACAGTAACGTTCTCCAAAAGTGCATCGCGCTTGATAGCCTTCCAGATATCTGGCTCGTTCTCTGGGCAAAGGTTGATAGTCTTAGCGTAGCAACCACCCTCGTAGTTGAATACACCCTCGTCGTCCCAACCGTGCTCGTCATCACCGATAAGCTGACGCTTTGGATCTGTCGAAAGAGTAGTCTTACCTGTACCAGAAAGACCGAAGAAGATAGCAGTCTCGCCAGCCTCGTTAGTGTTAGCCGAGCAGTGCATAGAAGCCATGCCACGAAGTGGAAGGAGGTAGTTCATGTAAGAGAACATACCCTTCTTCATCTCACCACCGTACCATGAGTTAAGGATGATCTGCATTTTCTCTGTAAGGTTGAATACTACAGCTGTCTCTGAGTTGATACCCAACTCTTGGTAGTTCTCAACTTTAGCCTTAGAAGCGTTTACGATAACGAAATCAGGCTCACCAAATGCCTCAAGCTCCTCAGCTGTTGGGCGGATGAACATGTTTGTTACGAAGTGAGCTTGCCATGCAACCTCCATGATGAAACGAAGCTTAAGATGTGAGTTCTCGTTAGCGCCGCAGAATGCGTCAACTACGAAAAGACGCTTGCCCGAAAGCTCGTCTACTGCCAATTTCTTCATTACATCCCATGATGCAGGTGAAACTGGTTTGTTGTCGTTCTTGTACTCGTCCGAAGTCCACCAGATTGTGTCCTTAGAAGTCTCGTCCATTACGAAGAACTTATCCTTAGGTGAACGACCTGTGTAAACACCTGTCATTACGTTTACTGCGCCCATCTCGGTTACTTGACCTCTCTCGAAGCCCTCTAACTCGGGTTTAGTCTCCTCAGCGAAAAGCTGATCATAAGATGGATTGCGAACGATCTCGGTTGCACCGATGATACCGTACTTGCTCAAATCAATTGTAGCCATAGTCTTAATGTATTATTAAAAATTATTATCTCTTTTTTGTCCCTTATAAAAACCTCTTTGCACTAAAGCCCTTATTAGACGGTACAAAGATAAATAAAATATTTTTAATGTGAAATGATTAACAGTAAAAAATGTATTATTTTTTTATTTTTTATTTGTAGCACGAATTGAGCCACATTTATACCTATTTATATATAGGTCTAAAATTCTTGTCAGGTGTGACTTTTCGAACTCACGTTAAATATCGAACACCATTTAATCCGGCAGAAAATATCCAGTCATTCTCACTCTCCTTTATTCCCACTTTTCCCTCCTCGTCATTCCCACTTTTCCCTCCTCGTCATTCCCGTGAAAACGGGAATCTTAAAAATGAAGCGCAAAAGCCATACACCTTAAGATCCCCGCTTTCGCGAGGATGACGTAAGGGGAGGCGAGGGTGGCGTAGTGGGAGGCGAGGATGACGAAGTGGGTTTTAAGAGTTTTGTTCTCTATCGGAATATACTTGATTGTAAAACAATATACGTCCGACGTAGCAGGCTTGACCCCGCAACGACGAACGTATACTGCATGTATGGCTATGCTGCCTGTAGAACTATTTTTTGTCCTTTTTTGGGGATTGGCTGCTCGATGAAGATGATTTCTTGCTTGAGCTGCTGCTCGATGAAGATGATTTTTTGCTTGAGCTGCTGCTCGATGAAGATGATTTTTTGCTTGAGCTGCTGCTCGATGAAGATAATCGTTGGTTCGAATTGCTGCTACTTGAGGCTTTGCTGTTCTGGTTGTTCGACGAAGACTTCGATGATGTTTGCTTATTTTTGTCGTCGTTTCGGCCTTTGTCGTTATCTCTGCTATTGTCGTCGGTTGACTCACCATTAATTGTGTTTAGCAGTTCGTTGGTAGAGTCTAAGACTTCGTTCACATTAGTTAAGAATTTAGTCACTTTAGACTGTGCATGAGCAGATGTTGCCACCATAGACAACAAGAGTAGAGGAAGTAAGATTTTCTTCATAATTAAATTAGGTTATAAGTAAGTTGTAGTTATAAGTGAATATCAGCCTATATTGCTGCTAACAACAAAGACAACTAAATTTACTTCAAATACCAAATTACAAAAAAAACTTTTTTTGCCTACCTATTGCAATAGTGCGTTAGACGCCATTTATACGCAGATTCGGCATGCAATTTTTTTTCTGCTCCCAACCTTAAAATTCCACCAAATCATGCTTTACGGCGTAGACCACCAAGTTAGCGGTATTCTTACAGCCGGTTTTCTCCATAATATTGGCGCGATGTTTATCCACCGTGCGCTTCGATATAAAGAGGCGATCTGCGATCTCGTGGTTCGAAAGTCCTTGGCACACAGCTATCAACACCTCGGTCTCGCGGCTCGATAATAGGTCGTTATCCACTGCTCCCACCTCGCTGGAGTGCATCGTGTCGGTGAGCGACGAGAGGATCTTATCGCTGAAGTAGTCGCCACCCGCCGCTACGGTTTCGATCGCATCGTGCACCTCGCGAATGTCGCTATCTTTGAGCAAGAAGCCTTTGGCGCCCGCCTCGACCATCAGGCGATAGTAGTTCTCTTCGCCAAACATCGAGAGGGTTATCACCTTGAGTGATGGGCAGATCGAGAGTGCGCGCTGCGTGGCGACATTGCCCGCGATTCCCTCCATCGAGAAGTCCATAAAAACGATATCGGCCTCGGTGGTGGGCAGAAGCTCCAAGAATTCCTCGCCGCTCGAGGCTTCGGCCACAACCTCGTAACCCTCTTGGCACTCCAAGAGGCTGCGCAATCCGCGGCGAAATAGCGAATGGTCGTCAACTAAAATTATCTTCATCTTTGTTTGAATTAGTTTTTATTTCATTTATTGGCACCCAGATTCTCGCGCACATGCCCATCCCCTCGCTACTCTCAATCTCTAATTTGCCACTCACCGAGTTGATGCGCGAACTGATGTTCGAGAGTCCCATACCACGATCCTCGACGGGTCGAATGCTGAAACCTCGACCATTGTCGCGGTAGGTGATGCGTAGGATGTTGTCCTCTTGGAGGAGCGAGAGCGAGATTCCATTGCACCCCGAGTGCTTCAAGGAGTTGTTAAAGAGCTCGCACACAGTGCGATATACAGTCACCTCGATATCGCGATCGTAGCGCTCATCCTTGAGGTTCGAGGCGAATTGGATCTCGATTTCGCCCAATGCCGGGTTCTTGCCGATAAAGTTGCGCAGGCCGCGCACCAGTCCGAAGTCATTGAGCACGTGGGGCGAGAGGTTGTTCGAGATCTCTCGCAGCGAGGATATCGCCTCGTCGATGATGTAGGTTGTGTCGTCGATGATTTTTCGCCTACGCTTCTCGCTTATATCTTGCGACGAGAGTGCCGAGAGCGACATCTTGGCCGTGGAGAGCAGTGGGCCCAAACCATCGTGGAGCTCCTTAGAGAATGTCGAGCGACTCTTCTCCTCGGTGCGGATCACCGCCGAAAGGATTCTCTTGGAGATAAACTGACGTTGCTTATTTAGTCGCTCAATGTAGGTAAAGAGGCGGTGAGCATACATCACACCGATCGAGAGTCCGATCGACACCACAAGACCCGTCCACCAGAAGATATTAAGGGGAATTTCGCGACCTCCAACCATCACAAATTGCAGCACGCGCTCCACGCACAACAGTAGGAAGCTCACGATAAAGAGCCACCAGATGGAGCTATACTTGGTGGCACCAACCAATCGGATCGCATAGAGAGAGGCGACAAGCTGGGTGCATATAGCGATGATTAGCAGGATCTTGATAAACATAGAGCGGTGAATTGAGGGTTATAGTCCGAAGCCTTTTACTCGCTCCAACTGCTCGTAGTCGGTCATATCGACCTTGATCGGCACAACCGAAACATAACCCTCCGAGAGAGCATATTCGTCGGTATCGGCCGCCTCGGGCTCGTAGTTCACAAAGGCACCCGTAAGCCAATAATAGGTTTTGTTGCGAGGGTCAACCCGCTCGAAGAACTCTTCGCGCCAATAGCCACGTGTTTGTCGACAGCAGCGGATACCCTTGATCTGGTCGGTGGGCAGCGCCGGGATGTTGACATTCAGACAGAATGGGGGTTGTGCACCCGACTCCAATACTGAGCGTATGATCCTCTCTACAAATGGTTTGCAAGGCTCGAAGTCGGCATCATGGTCGTGATCTAACAACGAAAAACCGATCGCCGGAGCATAGAAACTACCCTCGATCGCCGCACCCATCGTGCCCGAATACAACACATTGACCGCTGCATTGGAGCCGTGATTGATACCGGAGAGCATCAGATCGACACTCTGCTCGCGCAACAGATGGTCTAAGGCATACTTCACGCAGTCGACCGGAGTGCCATTGACCGAATAGATTTCGGCGGGCAGCTCGCTCTTGATTAGCTCGGCATAGAGAGGTGAATACATTGTAATTGCCTGACTCATACCGCTCTGCGCATATTTTGGCGCAACTACTACCACCCTGCCAAATTGGGCAGCTACTTCGATCAGCGCCTTGATGCCCTTAGCATCGTAGCCATCGTCGTTCGAGATTAGGATTAGTTTTTCGTTCTTCATTATTTTTCCTTTAAATTCCGCCAAATTCCATTAGGTATGACTTAATAAATTCATCTAAGTCGCCATCCATCACAGCATCTACGTTCGATGTTTGGTGACCGGTTCGATGATCCTTAACTCGCCTATCATCAAAGACATAGGAGCGTATTTGCGAGCCCCACTCAATCTTTTTCTTGGTCGCCTCCAAGGCTTGTTGCGTTGCACGGCGCTTATCCAATTCTCGTTGGTATAGCTTCGAGCGGAGGATGCGCATAGCATTTTCGCGGTTCATAAGCTGGGAGCGGGTCTCCATATTTTCGATCAGGTAGCTAATCGCCTCGCCCGTTTGTGGATCCTTGGAGTTGTAGCGCAGTCGCACAGCGGTCTCAACTTTGTTGACATTCTGACCACCGGCACCACTTGCGCGGTATGTGTCCCACTCGATATCGGCTTGATTGACAACCACTTCGATATTGTCATCCACAGCGGGTGACACAAAGATCGACGCAAAGGTGGTCTGACGCTTATTATTTGCATTGAATGGCGAGAGGCGCACCATGCGGTGAACACCATTCTCGCTCTTGAGGTAGCCATAAGCCCACTCGCCCTCGATCTCCAAGGTACACGACTTCACACCAACCTCGTCGCCCGCCTGATAGTCCAACACCTTGATACGATAGCCCTTAGACTCCGCCCAACGGCTAACCATGCGCATAAGCATCGCCACCCAATCGAGCGCCTCGGTGCCACCTGCACCAGCGTTGATATCGACAATGGCGCCCAAGCGATCCTCCTCACAGCGCAACATATTGCGTAGCTCCAATCGCTCGACACCCTCCATAGCCTCGGTGTAGAGCGCATCGAACTCCTCGTCGGTGGCAACTCCCTCGCGGACAAATTCGACCATAAGCGACAGATCCTCAACCTGTTTGGCAGTAGTGTCAAACTCCTCAACCCATCCTTTGATCGAGGCTACTTTCTGCAGTTGCTTGCGCGCAGCATCGGCATCGTCCCAAAAGTTAGGCTCTTGCGTGCGCTCCTCCTCATTTTGGAGCTCTATGCGCTTAGAGTCAATGCCCAAGCAGCGCTCCAATTCGGCGCAGCGCTCTTCGATCTCTCTTATCTGTTCTGCACTAACCATCGTTACTCTATCTCCCAGTCACAACCATCCTTGCGATCCTTAACTCGGATTCCAGCCTCTACCAGACCATCGCGGATCTTGTCCGAGAGAGCCCAATTTTTGTCGGCCTTGGCCTCTGCACGCATCGAGAGCAACATCTCGACAAGTGGCGAGACGTAATCTTTGCCCTGCGCCACACCTGCCGCCTTGGAGTCTTTAAGACCCAATATCTCAAATACGTAGAGGCTGAAAGTCGCCTTGAGCGCCTCCAAATCCTCGGCCGTGATACTCATCTTGCCATCCACAACCGAGTTAATCGAGCGAACAGCATCGAAGAGCGCCGAGATAACCATTGGTGAGTTCAGATCGTCATTCATCGCATCGGCACAGCGCTGTGCGATCTCCGCAACATCGAAGCTCGAGGAGTCCGAAGGCTTGATCTTGGATAGTGCCTCAACGCCCTTCATTAGGCGATCGAGACCCTTCTCGGCAGCTTGTAGCGCCTCATTCGAGAAGTCCAAAGTCGAACGATAGTGCGCCTGCAACACGAAGAAGCGGATGGTCATTGGCGAATAGGCCTGCTCCAAAATAGCGTGCGTGCCGGTGAAAAGCTCCTCGAGGGTGATGAAATTACCCAATGACTTGCCCATCTTCTGACCGTTTATTGTAATCATATTGTTGTGCACCCAGTAGCGAGCGGCATCGTGGCCAAAGGCTGCTGTGGATTGTGCGATCTCGCATTCGTGGTGGGGGAACATCAAATCCATTCCGCCACCGTGGATATCGAATTGTTCGCCTAAGTACTTGCTACTCATTGCCGAGCACTCCATATGCCACCCGGGGAACCCATCGCTCCATGGCGATGGCCAGCGCATGATGTGTTCCGTCGAGGCTTTCTTCCACAATGCAAAGTCGGCCGAGTGACGCTTATCGCTCTGACCATCGAGCGAGCGGGTGTTGGTCACCACATCGTCGAGATTGCGCCCCGAGAGCTTGCCATAGTTATACTCCTTATTATATTTCTCAACATCAAAGTAGATCGAGCCATTGGCCTCATAAGCAAAGCCCTTCTCGAGGATCTTGCGCACCAATTCGATCTGCTCGATGATATGACCCGAAGCGTGGGGCTCGATCGAGGGTGAAAGGACTCCCAGCTGCTCCATTGCCGAGCGGTAGCGATCGGTGTAGTAGTGGGCTACCTCCATTGGCTCCAACTCCTCGAGGCGAGCTTTTTTGGCGATCTTATCCTCGCCTTGGTCGGCATCGTGCTCGAGGTGGCCTACATCGGTGATATTGCGCACGTAGCGCACCTTGAAGCCGCTCGAGCGCAAGAAACGAAACAAGAGGTCGAAGGTCACCGCAGGGCGAGCATGACCCAAGTGGGGGTCGCCATAGACAGTGGGCCCGCAGACATACATGCCTACGTGTTTGGGATTTATAGGGGTGAACTCCTCCTTGCGGCGAGAGAGTGTGTTGTAGAGTGTTAGTGGGGTGCTCATAGCTATAGTATTGGGATTAGTGTTGAAATAGTCGTGTTACTCTCGGGGCGGTCGACCAAGTAGAGATCCTCGTCCGTGGCGCCCAATGAGCGATAGTAGTCGTTGAGCCACCATACCAACTCATCGCGACGTGCCGCCACAGCCAACTGGTAGGCTTGAGCCAACTCGTCGAGGCGTGCGTCGATAAGCGAGCTCACCAAGTCGCCTTGGTAGCCCTCGAAGCGCAAGTAGTATTCGATATGCTCGACGATATTGTTGAGATACTCCACTAAGAGAGCATCGCCGCGCCTAAAGTCGGCCAACTGGTAGTAGCACTCAATAAATGGAATAGTGTTGGCAGCCGTAAAGCGAATCTGCGAGGTGGGCAGCTCCTCCATACCACGGTTCAAAAGCTCGAGCGCCAAGCTATCGTCGCCACGTAGGATGCACTCACGAGCTACTCGTGCAAAGCCCTCGCGGGTGCGCGATGCGCTGAGATTGTATTGGTAGAAGTTATCGACGTAGACGCTCTCATCTTTGAGATTTCCGAATCGGAAGGTCTCCAAGAGTAGTGGCGCGGCATAGTCGGGGTCGATCCTACCAACATCCCACGACGAGGTGTAGGGGGTGAGGATCGGCACGAAGCGGTAGGCGTAGCCATCGAATTGGAGGTAGTCGATAAGTCCCAAATTCTGGAGGATATAGACCTGTGTGAAGTACAAAGGACGCTTCCAATCGAACGAGGCAAACAGATCGAGCAACATCATTTCGATCTTGTCGATATTATTCTTGGAGATATTGATATAAACCGTATCGACCATCAGGTGAGCCTCCTCCTCCTTGACGATCCCCGAGGCCAAGGCATTCTCCTTATTCACGGGGAGTGCTATGCGGCGCGTGGGGACGTAGTCGGTCATCGATCCATCGGCCAATTTGACCTTGGAGCGAGCGTCATCGTTGGCAATAAAGTCGACCACCTCGCGAGCCGAAGCACTATCGGCATGTGAGTAGACTGGCAACCAGTCGTTTATGTAGGCATATTTGCTACGGGGCAGGGTGAATGGCACCGGGTCGGAGTCGTTCGAACGCAGCTTCATCTGGTCGATATACCACTCGCCACCCAAGTAGCTTGTGTTCATAATTCGCACGTCGGTGCGCACCGAGTCGACCTCTTGGTTGTACCACAGAGGGAAGGTATCGTTGTCGCCGTAGTTCATTATGATGGAGTTGGGCAGGGTCGATTGGAGGTAGTTCCAGCCGATATCGCGTGCCATGGTGCGACCCGAGCGATCGTGATCGTCCCAGTTCTCGGTAGCAAGGATCGTGGGAACCGACATCGCCACGATAAAGGCCGCAATAACCACACCTCGCGAATCACGCCCAGTGATCCACTCCCCTAAATCGCGCAGCGCCAAGACTCCCAATCCAATCCATATAGTAAAGGCATAGAAGGCTCCCGCAAATACATAGTCGCGTTCGCGAGGCTCCGAGGGCGAGGAGTTGAAGTAGATAACAAGCGCAATACCCATCATCACAAATAACCACATCACAATCGAGAAGTTCTTAGGGTCGCGATTGAGCTGGTAGATTAGACCGATGAGTCCCAAGATAAATGGCAGGAAGTAGTAGGTGTTGCGAGCTCGATTACTTCCAATTTCGCCGGGCAAATTATCTTGAGGGCCCAAATAGGCCTCATCGATAAAGTCGATGCCCGACAACCAGTTACCATCGCTGATGGTGACCGTCGAGGCTTGGATATCGTTCTGACGACCCACAAAGTTCCATAGGAAGTAGCGCCAGAACATATAGTTGAACTGGTAGTTGAAGAAGTAGTTGAGGTTCTCACCAAAGGTGGGCTCCATATAGATCTCGCCACCATACTCCTTGGGGCGTCCAAAGTCGAGCGAGGTGGTGAACATAGGGCGACCCGAGCCGTCGAGAATCTGCTCGCCATTCGCATCACGTGCCACCTTGGTGGAGGTGCGGTATGCTGCCCACGACTTATAGGCCGACTCCCCCTTGGAGTAGTTCCAGATGCGGGGGAAGAGGTGCATAAATTCCGAGGGGTAGGTGTAACCATCGAGCACCTCGCCCTTGGAGTACTTGCCATTATCGTCGAGATAGTAGAATTTGCGGGTGGTGTAGTCCTCCACTGGTGCCGAGTAGTAGGCGCCGTAAAGCAGTGGACGTGAGCCATATTGGTCGCGATTGAGCAGCGAGAGGAGCGCGTGTGGATTGTCCGGATTGTTGCTATTCATCGGTGGGTCGATCGAGGCACGGATGGTGACCGAAGCGTAGGACGAAAGACCCACAAAGAGCATAGTGAGCGAGAGCAACACCATATTAAGTAGTAACTTACCCTTGCGGTGCGACCAGTACGAAGCGTAGCCCAAGCCTCCGATAAGTGCCAACGAATAGACCACCATGCCACTATTGACAGGCAGCGAGAGCACATTGACGAAGAAAGTATCGACCATGGCGCCGATCCAGATTGCCGCCGAAATAACAAAGGCATTGAGGAATAGGAGCATAGCGCCCGAAATAAGCATCGAATAGATGACCCCTTTAAGAGTAACCTGCTTATATTTGCGGAAGTAGTAGACAAAGACTAACGCAGGAATTGCCAACAGGTTAAGGATGTGGATACCGATCGAGAGACCCATCAAATAGGCGATAAGGATGATCCAGCGGTGGGCGTGCGGCTCGTCGGCCTCCTCCTCCCATCGCATCATCAGCCACACCACCAGCGCGGTGAACATCGACGACATCGCATAAACCTCGCCCTCCACAGCCGAGAACCAAAAGGTGTCGGTGAAGGTGTAGGCCAAGGCGCCCACAGCTCCCGCAGCCAAAGTTGCCCACTGCGAATTTAGGGTGAACTCACGCCCCTCGGCCGAGAACAAACGGCGTGCGATGTGGGTGATAGTCCAGAACAAAAAGAGAATGGTGAAGGCACTCGCCAAGCAATTCAGAGCATTGACCGCATGGGGAACATAGTAGCTCGATGGGGCAAAGAGCGTAGCCAAGCGCGCCAAGATCATAAACAGAGGTGCCCCGGGAGGGTGTCCCACCTCCAATTTATAGGAGGTTGCGATAAACTCACCACAGTCCCAAAGACTCGACGAGGGTTCCATAGTGAGCAGATAGGTCACAGCAGCTACTGCAAATACTGCCCAGCCAACCACATTGTTGTAAAATTTAAACGATTTCATTCTGTATATTTCTTATTTTTTCTCTTCAGCTTTAATCTACAAAAATAGATATTTTTTTCAAGAAATCCCTATTTTTAGCTGAAAAACGCATAAAACAGATTGATTGTTGCCCTCTTGCCTCTCCCCTGTGCGTAGATAACGCCACGAGCGGTTCGGTTACAATAATATATATAGACAATTTTAACTCTTAAAAATCGGTGCGAAATGCATGGAAATTCAAAATATATATATACTTTTGATAGTTGAAAACTACAATAAGGAATGAATAACAGAAGGTCTATACTTATAATATATAGTGGAGGAACGATTGGAATGCGTACCGATCCATCGACCGGGGCGCTAATCCCATTCGATTTTAGCTCGATATACGAGGAGTTCCCCTCGTTGCGCAACCTCAATGTCAATATCGAGGTGCACACCGTGGAGCGGGTGATCGACTCGTCGGATGTTTCGCCCGAGGTGTGGGCTGATCTGGCGCGCCTGATCGAGTCCAAGTACGAGAGCTACGATGGCTTCGTGGTGTTGCATGGCACCGACACGATGTCGTATAGCGCTTCGGCGCTGAGCTTTATGCTCGACAATTTGCGCAAGCCGATTGTCTTTACCGGTAGCCAGATTCCAATTGGCGTCTTGCGCACCGATGGCCGCGAGAACCTTATCACCGCGATCGAGATCGCGGGAGCCTATCGCGATGGGCAGGCATTGGTGCCCGAGGTGTCGCTCTACTTCCAGAACCGCCTTTTTCGCGCCAATCGCACCACTAAGTGGAGCGCTAAGGAGCTCGATGCATTTCACTCGCCAAACTATCCACCATTGGCCGAGGTGGGCGTCGAGATCTCATACAATAGCCACTATATTAGAGCCGTGAGGCAGGACGAGGATAAAGCGCTGCGCATCTCCACCCAAATGAGCGATGGGGTAGCGGTGATCAAACTCTTCCCCGCTTTGAGCTGCTCTATGCTCGAACAGATGCTCAGCTGCGAGGGGCTGCGAGGGGTGATCCTCCAGACCTATGGTGCGGGTAATGCTCCCACCCATCCGCAATTTATTGCGCTGTTGGAGCGAGCCGTGGAGCGTGGGATTGTAGTGCTTAATGTTACGCAGTGTATCAATGGTCGTGTGGAGATGTCGCTCTACCAGACCGGTTTGGGATTGGAGCGTGCGGGAGTGGTTTGCGGATTCGATATGACCATCGAGGCAGCGACCACCAAACTAAGCTACTTATTGGCAACGGAGAGCAGCTGCGAGGGTGTAAAAAAAGCATTAATATTAGATTTAAGAGGAGAACTTTGCAGATAGGCGTTGCAAAAAAGAATTTTTTTTTATATATTTCGCAACGTAAATGTAGCTAACAATAACTAACATTTTGAGAAAACATTGCTAAATTCCTGTGCATCAATATGTTGCACATGGTTTTGCGAGACATGTAATGAATTAAAAAAATAAATTAATAACTAAAATTATACCTAATTAGAGCTTCATTTCGTTAAAGAAGTGTTAATTTGTGGCTAAAAGTTAAAAAAAATATACAAGAAAAATAAATCAACTAACAAAAATTAATTATTTAACACAACTATGAAAAAATTTTCTATTCTGACAGTTGCCTCGCTTGCACTTGGCACTGTAAGTTCATTCGCACAAGAGGCTGCTGAGGCTGCCGCTGAGACTATGGCTGTTGCAGCAGATTCACTTGCTGTTGCTACTGACGCTGCTGCTGCTGTAGCAGAGAACATCGCTGGTGATAGCATGCACCAGATTTTGATGCAGAAGTTCCTCGAGGGAGGTTGGGAGTGGATGCTTCCAGTACTTATCTGTTTGGTTATCGGTTTGGCGGTAGCTATCGAGCGTATCCTTTTCCTTTCGCTTGCAACAGTTAACACTAAGAAATTCATCGCTAAGGTTGAGGCAACAATCATGAACGAGGGCGTTGAGGCAGCTATGGAGCTTTGCCGCAACACTGCTGGTCCTATCGCTTCTATCTACTACCAAGGTTTGAGCCGTTACGATCAAGGTATCGACGTTGTTGAGAAGACAGTTGCTTCTTATGGTTCTGTTCAGACAGGTCAAATGGAGTCTGGTCTTAGCTGGGTAGGTCTTTTCATCGCACTTGCTCCTATGTTGGGATTCATGGGTACCGTAGTAGGTATGATCGGCGCGTTCGATATGATCCAAGCTGCAGGTGATATCTCTCCAACTATCGTAGCGGGTGGTATCAAGGTTGCGCTTTTGACAACTCTTATGGGTCTTATCGTAGCGGTAATCCTTCAAATTTTCTACAACTACATCGTTGCGAAGATCGACTCTTTGGTAAACGACATGGAGGATTCATCAATCATCTTGCTTGATATCCTTATCGACTACAGCAAGAAATAAGCTACACAACCTTTTAAGAGAAAAAAAGAATGAAAAATATATTAAAAATCATGCTAATGGTGATGCTCGCAGTCACAGTATGCGTTATCGCATACCCTGTCTACGTGTCATTCACTGGTGGCTCTGAGGAGGCTATAACCTCGGCAATCGGTCTTAATCTCTACTGGGGTTATGTTCTTGTTGCTCTTGTTATTGCATCAGCTCTCTTCGGTGCTATTTACGGAATGGTTAAGTCTTCGGGAGGTCTACTCAAAACAGCTCTTTCGTTTGCTGCCGTAATCGTAATTGTCGTAGGTTCATACTTCTACGCAGCGAGCCACACAATCGAGATTATCAATATCGAGAATGGTAACCCATTTGGAGCCTTCGATACAGTTATCACAGAGTGCTCTATCGTTATCACCTACGTCGTTGCAGCGGGCGCAGTCCTCGCGGCATTGGCTTCGGAGGTGATGGGTGCACTCAAATAATTAGGAGGCAAAGACAATGGGAAATAATAAAAGAGAGATACAAGAGATCAATGCCGGTTCTATGGCCGACATCGCCTTCTTGTTGCTTATCTTCTTCCTTGTTGCCACTACGATGAATGTTGACACTGGTTTGGCGCGTATGCTCCCACCTCTTCCCGAGGATGACCAACAACAACAACAGATCGACGTAAAGGAACGTAACATCCTTTTGGTATTCGTGTCTGGTAGCGGTAACATTATGGCAGGTGGAGAGCCCATCGACATCAAATATTTGAAGGACAAAGCAAAAGATTTTTCCCTCAATGTTGGTGAGTTGGACAACCTACCCGAGAAGGAGGAGAAGGAGTTCGAACTCCCCGATGGCAGCAAGTGGATATATCCCGTAAGTTCGGGTATCGTGTCGCTTCAAACAGCGCGTGAGACCGACTATCGTGTCTATATCGAGGTGCAGAATGAACTTACTCGTGCCTTCAACGAGATCCGTGACGAGGTCGCAATGCGTAAATTTGGCTCTAAATTCGAGGATTTGGACTCAGACACTCGCGATGTGATGATCAAGGCGGTTCCTGTTAAGATCTCCGAGGCAGAACCACGTGAAATTAAAAAGTAAGAGATATGGCAGTAATTAAAAAGAAGGGTAGCAAGGGTACCCCCAAAATTTCATCAGGATCGTTGCCAGATATCATCTTCATGATTCTCTTCTTCTTCATGGTGTCAACCACCATGCGTGACCAAGAGTTGCTCGTTAGAACTAAGCTTCCAACGGCTACCGAGGTTCAAAAGTTAGAGAAGAAATCACTGGTAAGCTACATCCACGTAGGCCCACCATCGGTAGCGATGCAGGCTAAATTTGGTACAGCACCACGCATCCAGCTCAACGACTCATATCGTACAACTCGCGATATCTTGGACTACATTGCAGCAGAGCGCGACAACCTCAATGAGGCTGACCGTGCACAGCTAACAGTGTGCCTCAAGACCGACGAGAACACCAAGATGGGTATCGTGAGCGATATCAAACAGGAGCTACGTCGTGCTAACGCACTTAAAGTATCATACGCCGCAAGCCGTGCTGGTGGCAACTAAACAGATGCTTTAGATATTTCTAAAAGGTGATCAGACTTTAGTCGGGTCACCTTTTTTGGTTCGCCCAGCATGGGCGAACTCTAACGGGTGCAAGTCCCGAGCGTGCCCTGATAGTGGGAAGCGCATAGCCAAAGACAAGGGTGTCCATCGTGAGGTGGAATCTGAAGGAAGTCGGCGGCAAAAGTCTG
>JBCQVM010000010.1:0-50737 GCA_047173105.1 Rikenellaceae bacterium | reverse complement strand
GGGGCTCTTCCGATCAGTGGGAATGACGTGCTGGGAGCGGGAATGACATGTTGGGAGTGGGAATGACGTGCAGGGAGTAGGAATGACGTGTGGGGGCAGGGATGATGCCTGTGGGTTGAATAACGATTATGCGGTAATGTAGACCAACGAGTGTCCGAGCAGCGTTGTGGCAACCCCTCTATGCGTTGTGTGGTGTGGCGTGATGGAGCCCTCGAAGTGGCCGTCCTCGAGCTGCGTTAGGCGAATGTCGCTGAGCAGGGTGAGCTGCTTGCGCCCTGCGAATTTGTAGAGTGCCTCCTTGGCGCTCCATGCGAGGGCGAGGTGATCGGGGCTCGATGAGAGCGCCGCTTCGTCGGGCGAGATGTAGCGAGAAGCTACACGGTTGAAGTCGCGAGAGAGGGTTTCGATGTCGATTGCGCAGCGGTATGGTGAGATGATTACAGCCACGTGTGTCGAGCTGTGCGATACGCCAATATGGTAGTGCTCGCTCGAAGAAACTAACTCGATTTGGGGCGCTCCCACTTCGTTATAACTAAGGATTATAGACTGGTTTTGGAAGTATTTTCTGACGATCCCGCGCCATGCAAGTTGCTCGCGTTGTCGCTTTACACTTTGACCTTTTACCACTTCTATATCTTGTGTATCAGCTTGATCAATAAGACTTTTGAGAGATTTTATCAACTCAAAGATCACCACACCACCCGCGGTTAATTGCAGGGTATAGTTATTTAAATCCTTAGTCATGACTAAGGATTGTAATTTTGATTTTGTCGATCCTACGCCCGCTTTCGCCGCCCATTGACTCGACCATAAAATCTATGCCATGTACCGTGATTTTATCTCCCTTGCGAGGGATGTTTCGCTTCACTTCGAGGATCAATCCTGCGAGAGTTTCGGCGCCACCCTGCACATCCGAGAGGCAATCTTCGTCGAGCTCCAAGATGCGTTCGAAATCGCCAATATGGGTCTTGCCATCGAATAGATATGTGTTTTTGTCGATACGCGTATAGTAGCGCTCGTCGGCATCGCTCTCGTCGGAGATTTCGCCTACGATCTCCTCGACAATATCCTCCAATGAGACCAGTCCGAGGGTCGAACCATACTCGTCGACCACGATTGCAATATGCACTTTGCTGGATTGGAACTCCTCCAATAGGTCGTTAATGCGCTTGTGCTCAGGTACAAAATAGGCTTTGCGGATTAGCTTCTGCCACTCGAACTCCTCCTCGCGGATATGTGGCAGCAGATCCTTGACATAGAGAATGCCTTGGATCTCGTCGACAGAGTTTTCGTAAACAGGAATTCGCGAATAGCCCGACTCGACGATCGTCTGCTTGACGCTCGCATAGCTATCGGTGATGTTAACGGCTGTGATATCGACACGCGCATGCATGATCTCCTCCACTTCGGTGTTGATGAAATTGAGGATTCCGGAGAGCATAACACGCTCTTCCTTAGTGGTTTTGTCGGTTAGATCCACCGCATCGGCCAACTCATCAAACGAAATTTCGCTATGGTGTGCAGCGTGGTTCGAGATCGAGGTACCCGCCTTCATCAAGATGATCGAGAGCGGATAGAAGATCGTGCGTAGCAATAGTATGATGCGCGACGCAAACTTTGCGAAAGCCGAAGGGTTCATCTGCGCCATCACCTTGGGCACTATCTCGCCAAAGAGCAGCAGCACAAAGGTCACAACAATGGTCTTGATTACAAAGTCAAGCGAGCCGAGCGAAAAGATCGAATCAATAATATTGGAGGTGACAATAACGATACAGATATTAACCAAGTTGTTGATTACTAATATTGTAGCCAACAGCAAATCAACATTGCTAAGAAGCAATAAGGTGGTGGCAGCACTCGACGAATTCTCCGCCTTAAGGCGCTTGATGTCGTTGTGATTGAGCGAAAAAAATGCTGTCTCAGCGCCCGATACAGTGGCCGAAAGTAGCAATAGTAGCAGTGCTACTATTGCGAGGATAGTTATATTTTGTGGTGAAAAGGCGTTGATGGTTATCTCTTCGAAGATGTTCACAAATTGTCAATTTAGTTAATACTGATTTAGCGCTGCAAAGGTTGTATCTACTTGAATAGTAGGCTGTCATCGTTTGCACGTTGCTCGCTTGTACTCTCTTTGAGCACCTCTTTCTTGCTGTTTGGCGTCACGATAAGTTCCACTTTGCGAGTCTTGTATGCTGGTTGATTAGCTATCTGGTCGATATTGGCGTAGCGCGACTTGCGACTGCCCAAGACCACTTGCTTTGGCTGCGCAGTGGGCGCGGGGGTTGGCTCTGCAACAGGCGCAGGCGTGGGCTCCTCGACCACTGCGGGCTCGATGCGATCAGCCTCGGACTGTGGGGCGGTAGCTGCCTTATCCTCTTGGGCGAAAGTAGTCGGCTCAAAATCCAAAGGCTCAATCTCTAACTGGTTGTCGTTGAAGCCAGTAGCTACTACCACTAACTCCAATTTTTTGCCCAAGTTAGGCTTGGTACTTGTACCCCAGATAATATTTGCAGTGTGGCGCTTGCCGTTTACCTCTTGGATCGTAGCATGCGATTGGATGTAGGTAAGCACCGTGTCCAACTCGCTTACAGTCAGGCCGTTTGCCTCGGCTGTAACGAAGTTCACCAAGATATTTTTAGCTCCCGAAATCAAGTTCTGATCCAACAGAGGCGATGTAAGCGACTGCTTAGCAACGATCTCCGCGCGATCCTCGCCCTCGGCTGCCGCAACACTCATGTGCGCAGTACCGCTACCAGTCATCACACGGCGCACATCGGCAAAGTCGACGTTCACCAAGTCGCTCTTGACGGTGATGATCTCCGCGATGCCCTTAGCTGCCGAGCATAGGATATCGTCGGCCTTGCTAAATGCCTCGAATAGCGAGAGGTTTTTGAATTGGCTGATGATATTATCGTTGTTGATAATAAGCAATGAATCAACATGTTGGCGGAGTTTCTTAATGCCCTCGACTGCCTGTGAGAAGCGATCATTACCCTCCACCGAAAGGGGCGAAGTGACGATCGCCACCGTGAGAATTCCCTCCTCCTTGGCCATCTTGGCGATCACCGGCGAGGCGCCAGTACCCGTACCACCGCCCATTCCGGCAGTGATAAACAACATCTTGGTGTTCGAGGCCTTAAGGCGGCTTTTGATCGCCTCGATACTCTCGATCGCCGCCAAGCGACCCACCTCGGGATTGCTGCCGGCACCAAGACCATCGCTACCCAATTTGATCTTATTCTCGATCGGGCTCTTGTCGAGCGACTGTTGGTCGGTGTTGCAAACCATAAACTCAACTCCCTCGATACCAAGCTCATGCATATATCGAACAGCGTTGCCACCTGCGCCACCAACTCCAGCGACCATAATTATAGATTCCGAACCTCTGTCGACGCTCAAGGCGCCCATTATATCATCATTCATATCCTAAATTTTCAAAATATTTAAATCTCCTCCTCGTCCTCATCCACGTCGAAGCGGTTGTTCACGCTCTTAACAAAGGTGGTAGCACCATCGGCAAGCGAGCTCAATATCTTCAACACGCGGCGCTTGGGCTTAGGTTGATCCATCTCCACCGTTGCTTGCTCCTTGCTGCTCTGAGCAGATGGTGTGGGGCTCTCCTCTACAATTGGTTTGGGCTGCTCCACTACCTTAGTCTCCTCGGGCTTCACAACAGGTGCAGCGGGAGGTGTGACCACAACTTGGGGCACTACGTGGCGCGCAGGAGTAGGTGTTATCTGGTCGTTAACCACCACTTGAGGTGCTTTAACGGGTTCATTTTCGATCTTTGTCGTATTGCTCACGCTGCGTGGTGCCGCTGGTGGCAGTGGCTCTTGTGGCACGCTCACTGGAGGAGTCACCCCATTAGTAGCTGCGTCCTCGGTGTGTGGTGTGGGCGGTGTAGGCGGAGGTGTGTGCTTTGGTGCCTCGCTCTGAGTGTAGGGAGAGCGTTGTGGCGCAGGAGGAGCCGTTGGCTCGCCAATAATCACTTCGCAAGCTCCGTAGCGAAGGCCGTGGAGCAACAACCCAACCACAGTCGAATCCGACGACGAGGTGATCTTAGTGCGAGTCTGTGGCGAGATAACATCCTCAGCCTCAGCTACACGCACCTCGAGACCAGTGGCCTCGCTAAATAGCTCACCCAAACCGCGCAACTGCGCCGAGCCTCCCGTGAGCACAATGCCATAGGGGATCTTGTCCGAGAAGCCCGAATCGGCAATCTCCTTGCCGACCAATTCGGCGATATCGCGAGCACGAGCCTCGATAACGGCCGCCAAGTTGTAGACAGCAATCTCGCGCTGATCGTGCTTCGAGCGACCCTTGATAATGACGCTAAGATCCTTGGGTGCATTTTTCGAAAGTGCGTAACCATACTTGAGCTTAAGGGGCTCAATATGGCGCTCAGGGATCATCAGCGTGCGAATATCGTTGTTAAACGATTTGGCTCCCAACGGAATAGTCGAGATATATCGTACCACATTGTGGTAGTAGAAAGCGACGTCGGTAAGCTCGCCACCCAAGTCGACCACCACTACTCCCTCCTCCTTTTCGTCGGGCGAGAGCACGGCATCACCCACCACAACAGCGTTGGAGAATGTGCGACGAGGGGTGATATCGAGGCGACGTAGCGCCATATCCAAACGGCGCAAAGGCACATTGTCCGACGAGATAAAGTTGAAAGTGGAGCTCAAGGGGCTACCAAAAACGCCCACAGGGTTATCCACCTCGGTGGTGTCGTTGATGACGTATCGCTGGGGGATGCGCTCCATGATGTAGCGATCCTCGGAGACCATAACGTTGCTCATGCGCTCGAATAGCGCCTCGACAACTTGCTGAGTGACACCGTTTTTGTGGTCGGGCACAAAGACATGGTCGGTGTGGCTGGTGCAGTATATAAACTCTCCCGAGATACCCGCATATACCTCCTTGACCTCGAGTCCAGTGGTCTCACGGAGTTCGTCGAGAGCCCCTTTGATCGACTTGATCGCCTGATCAATGTTGACGATCTGACCCGCGCTAACTCCCTCGGAGGGTCGCGAAAGGATATGATCGATGTTGATTCGGTCGCCCTCGGCTGCCGAACCCACTGCCACAACTATATTTGAGTCTCCTAAATCTACTGCTACTATGTACTCTTTACTCTCCACGGAATAACTTTTTTATCTTATTTACACACAATTTGATGTTTGTATTCGACATTGATGCTCTTGTACTTCGCCCAACCCTCCTTGGTTAACACCTCGCGGTAGAAAGTTTTGGTATATTTTAGCTTCTCTTCCACGTCGTTAAGCTCTCCAAAAATAATTGTATGCTCACCACTACGCGGAATTAGCTCGAGCCTTAAAGCGCCATTTGCTGACTCAGTGGCAACAATTTGGACAATCTCGGATCTCCAGAACTTATCATTATCTACTACATTTACAAAGGTAATGAGATTTATTAAATCTTTATACTTTTTATCTAATTTTTTTTGTCTCTCCTCGTAAACTTTTTGTTTCTCCTCCTCGCGTGCGATTTTTTGCTCCAACGCTTTGCTATCTCTGACGATCTGAGTGCGCTCCTTGGAGTTGCGCTCGCGAAGCTCCTCGACACGCCCTTCGAAGGATTTGCGACTCTCGCCCAAACGACGATTGGTGTAACGCGAATTGACCGTGCGAAGCTGCTCTCGCAACTTGACGCGTTGGGCGTAAAGTGGGTATATGTTCTTAAGCTCATTGCGGCGAATCTCCGCCTCAAGTTCCTCGTATGCTGAGCGATAGACATCCTCGATGTAGCCGCTATAACCCGCCCGGAACATCGGCACATAGCTTCCTGTTGTCACCTGCGTATAGCGCGACGAGAGCGCAGGTCGCCCAAAGACAAAGCCATCGGCGGTGATGTACGAATTGTAACCATCCAACAAAATACGCAGCACCGGACGCAGCTGCGAGATTTCGATGTGCAACGCCCCATTGCGCGAGGAGTAGCACTTGGCCTGCTTAACAAAGCCGTTGATCTCGATATAGTGCTCCAATTCGGCGAGTCGCAGCGAGTCGAGATGTTCGCCCACGGTGCGGATTTTGCTCTCGTCGATCCACCTCTCGACCATTGCCCGGGTGACCAAATTAGCTACCGCACTGCTGTCGACGATCTTGATATTTATCTGCTCCACACGCTGCTGCGAGCGATGACGACGCGTCGAAAAAGTGGCAAATCCGATATATGCCACAACCGCCGCCCATAGCAGCGAGTAGAGAGTATATTTTATCCACCTCTTCATCCTTGTCGTTTTAAGGGGGCTTCTAATAATTCCCCGATTTTAATTTTTCGTTAATATTTATCCCTTATGCTTTTTTACTCAATTCTGCGGCCAAAGCCTCGCAGCAGGTGTCGATGTTACCCGCTCCGAAAGTTATTACCACGTCGGTCTTGATTGTCGCGATATGTTCCACCAAAGCCTCGCGCTCGATGATCTGGCAGGGGGCTGTCACATCACGCGCAATCATCTGAGCGTCAACACCCTCAATCGGCAACTCACGCGCAGGATAGATCGGCAAAAGGATCACCGAATCGGCCGCCGAGAGTGCCGTAGCAAATCCCTCGTGCAGATCCTTAGTGCGCGAATAGAGGTGTGGTTGGAACACAGCCAACACTCGTCGCCCGGGCAACATCGCTCGCACGGAGCTCAGCGCCGCCTCGATCTCGCGAGGGTGGTGTGCGTAGTCGTCCATATAGACTTGTTTATGGGTGTTGACATAGAATTCGAAGCGACGCTTCACCCCGCCGAAACTCTTTAGTGCTGAGCGGATTGCATCGTGGTCAAGAGCCCTACCCTCGCTGCGAGCTGCGCACCACAACGATGCTACTGCCGCCACACTATTCTCGATATTGACCCAGCCGGGAATACCCAATGTGCACCCCTCGATAATAGAGTCTGGCGTTACGATGTCGTAGCTATATAGTGCGCCACCGATCAGGCGAACGTTGGTGGCATAGAAATCTGTTGGCGTGTTGTAACTATACCTATAAATATCTATCGATGAGTTGTTTATCTCTAACTCAACCCCCGCTTTGAGGATCAATGCGCCACCCCTTTGGATGAGGTCGACGAATTGCGAAAAGGCCTCTTTGACAGCCTCATGTGTGCCATAGATATCGAGGTGGTCGGCATCGGCCGAGGTGATAACAGCAACATTGGGCTTGAGGCGCAAGAAGGAGCGGTCGAACTCATCGGCCTCGAGCGTGAGGCGGTCGCCACTGCCCAAAACTAAGTTCGAATCGAAGTTCTTGGAGATGCCTCCCAACACCGCCGAACCCTGCTGCTCGGCCTCGTGGTTGAGCCATGCGATAAGGGTCGAAGTGGAGGTTTTGCCGTGGGTTCCGGCAACGGCCATCACGAACTTGCCTTCGGACAAGTGACCCAACATCTGCGAGCGTTTAACCACCTCGAAACCATTGCTCAAGAAGTAGTTATACTCGCTGTGGTCGGCGGGAATTGCGGGGGTATAGATCACCACTGTCGCCTCCCTCTCCAAGAAATTAGGGGCGACAAGTGCCACGGAATCCTCGTAATGGATCTCGGCGCCCTCACTCTCCAAACGCTCCGTGAGCGGAGTTTTGGTGCGGTCGTAGCCTCCCACGCGGTGCCCCTGATGCATAAATAGGCGCGCCAAGGCACTCATGCCGATGCCGCCAATTCCCAAGAAATATATACTTTTTTTCTCCATTATTCGATGATTTTCGCAGCGATCTTCACTATATCCGCTGCCGCATTAGGTGTTGCTAACTCTTTGACTCTGCACTCTATAGAGTGGAGTTCGTCGGGATTTCCAACCAAATCAATTGCGCGCTCCATACAGTTGCCCACAGCCTCAGCGTCGCGCACCAATACGGCCGCCCCCACGTCGCTCAATGCTCGCGCATTACAGGTCTGATGATCCTCGGCAACATTGGGCGAGGGGACAAAAATAGTAGCCTTGCCAAGCAAACAGAGTTCCGAGACAGTGCAGGCACCACTGCGGCTAACAACCACTGTTGCAGCTTCATAGGCCAAATCCATGCGGTTGATAAATGCCCCTTGCCAGATCCCATCCATCGAGCGGTCGGCGGCAAAGCGTAGCATCTCGCGCTCGTAGAATTTTCCGGTTTGCCAGATCACCTGAACGCCTCTATCTGTGGGGTTGTCGGCGATCCAACGCTTCATCACTTCGTTGAGTGTGCGTGTGCCGAGCGAGCCTCCAACGAGCAGAATAACAGGGCGTTGAGTATCGAAGCCGAAGTAGTCGAGCGCCTCGGTGTGATCAACCTTAGCCGAGCCAAAGCTGCCTCGCAAGGGGTTGCCCGTGAGGGTAATAGGTGTCGATGGGAAGAAGCGCTCCATATCTTTATATGCCACACAAATGTGGTTGGCTTTCTTAGCGAGGATCTTGTTGGTGAGTCCCGCGAAAGAGTTCTGTTCCTGAATAATAGTCGGTATGCCCAACTTCTGAGCAGCCCACAGCACCGGTGCCGAGGCGTAGCCGCCGAAGCCAATCACCAGATCGGCCTCGAAATCCTTGATTACCCTCTTTGCCTTGCGGATGCTCTTCATTAATTTGAATGGCACCTCGATATTGTGCCAATCGAAGCGTCGTTGGAGCCCTGCGATCGGAAGCCCCACGATCTTGTAGCCCAATTCGGGGATCTTCTGCATCTCCATGCGCCCCTCGGCACCCACAAAGAGGAGCTCCACGGAGTCGCCATAGTGCGCTTTAAGTGCCTCGGCAACTGCAACTGCGGGATAGATATGGCCACCTGTGCCACCTCCCGAAAGGATTATTTTTTTCATATTCTTCAACTTTTATCTCATTTTAAGTGTTGCGACCGTAAGTGCCGCAAGCAGGATCGAGCAGATAAAGAATCGCATCATTATCTTGGTCTCGAAGTATCCTTTTTTCTGGTAGTGGTGGTGTAGTGGTGCCATGAGCAGCAGTCGTTGACCCTCGCCCGTTTTGCGTCGCGTATATTTGAAGTAGCTCACTTGGATCATCACCGATAGCGCCTCGATTAGGAATATTCCGCACAAGAGCGGCAGCAATAGCTCCTTGCGAATACAGATCGCAAAGACCGCAATAATTCCGCCAATGGCAAGCGAGCCCGTGTCGCCCATAAAAATCTGGGCAGGGTAGGAGTTATACCAAAGGAAGCCAATAAGAGCACCCGACAGAGCCGCGGCGAATACCACCATCTCTCCACTATATGGGATATACATTATATTGAGGTAGTCGGCATAGACGATATTTCCCGAGAGGTAGGCAAGTGCTCCCAACACCGCCACAATCGGGATCGAAACACCGGTCATCAAACCATCCAAACCATCGGTGAGATTGGCACCATTCGACACGGCAGTCACCACAAAGATCGACATAATAACGTAGATAACAAGCGTAAGGAAGTCGCTATTGCCTCCCAAACGGCGGTAGTCCAATACGTTATCCTTGATAAATGGAATCGTGGTGCTCGACGATTTATGCTCCTCGCCATCGAGCATCACGCGGTATTGAGTCACCACATGCGACTCACCATTGGCGCTTGTGACCAAGGTCTCTTGCGGAATTTTGGTCGTGTCGCGCACAACCACCTCCGACGAGTACCACATCGTAAGACCCACGATAAGACCCAAACTAACCTGCCCGACGATCTTGAAATATCCGTGCAGACCCTGCTTATCGCCCTTAAAGACCTTGATGTAATCATCCATAAAACCCAAGAAACCGAGCCAAAGAGCTGAGCCAATAAGCAGCAACACATATACATTGTCCAATCGCCCAAAGAGCAGCACCGGCAAGAGCACCGCGAGTAGGATAATCACACCTCCCATAGTGGGGGTGCCACGCTTAGCCAATTGACCCTCGAGCCCCAAGTCGCGGATCTCCTCGCCGATCTGTAGGCGTTGGAGCAGGCCAATGATGCGCTTTCCGGCGAAGATTACGATGATAAGCGCCGCAACGATGGCCATAAGTGAGCGGAATGATATATATTGGAACATACCTGCACCGGGGATATCCACATCCCATTGCTCTAAAAGTTTGAATAAATGGTAAAACATCTCTCTATATTAATTTATTTTTTGTTTTCAATCATCTCTTTTCTGAAGCGTCATTCCCGACTTCTGAAGCGTCATTCCCGACTTGATCGGGAATCTTAATTCATTTCAATCATCTGTGCGACAACCTCATGGTCGTCGAAGTGGAGCTTCTCGCCCCCAATTATCTGGTATTTCTCGTGGCCTTTGCCCGCTATGAGCACCACGTCGCCACTCTTGGCAAACATCACCGCTGTGCGGATTGCCTCGCGACGATCCACGATCGAGAGGTGTCGCGCAGTAGTGTCGCTAACTCCCGCCACCATCTCGGCGATGATCTGCTCAGGATCCTCCCCGCGGGGATTATCCGAGGTGAATACCGATAGCGAGGCGTGCGTCGTGGCGATCCGCGCCATCTCGGGACGCTTGGCCTTGTCGCGCTCGCCTCCACATCCGCACACCACTATGAGCTGCTGCTCGGGCGAGGTGATCTCCTCGATGGTTGTAATTACATTTTGCAGCGCATCGGGGGTGTGTGCGTAGTCGACGATTGCCGTGACACCACCCGGTAGCTTGATAGTCTCGAAGCGGCCACAAACCCCCTTGATCGAGCTGAGCGCCACGAGCGCCTCCGAGGCCTCAATGCCCAAACAGCGCGCTACGGTGTAGATCGCCAACATATTGTATGCGTTGAAACGCCCCGTGGAGCTCACCCATATCTCCTCGCCATCTATGCGCAGCAGCATCGCATCGAGATGCATCTCGACGATCTTGGCGCGGAAGTCGGCCATCGAGCGCAGGGAGTAGGTATATCGTGCAGCACGAGTGTTCTGCAACATCACCTCGCCATTGCGGTCGTCGAGGTTGGTTATCGCAAAACTCTGCTTGGGGAGCGAATCGAAGAGAGCCTTCTTAGCCTTGATATACTCGGCAAAGGTGTGGTGGTAGTCCAAGTGGTCGTGGGTGATGTTGCTAAAGAGTGCTCCGGCGAACGAGAGCCCTGCAATCCTACGCTGCACCACGGCATGCGAGGAGACCTCCATAAAGCAATACTCACAGCCTCGATCGACCATCTCGCGAAGCATATCGTTGAGGCGCACAGCATCGGGTGTGGTGTGGGTCGACTCACGCTCGTCGTCGTCGATGCAGTAGGTCACCGTCGAGATCAATCCCACACGGTAACCGAGCGCACGAAAGAGGTCGTAGAGTAGTGTGGCGGTGGTAGTCTTGCCATTGGTGCCCGTAACGCCCACCAACTGCAACTCGCCGCTGGGGTTGTCGTAGAGTGCCGAGGCCGCAAGACCCAACGTGTGGTGGCTGTCGCCGACCACGATGTAGCTCACATTATCGCGCAAGGTCAAAGGTAGCCTCTCGCACACCACAGCTGTGGCACCTCGCTCGATGGCCATATCAATAAAATTGTGGCCATCGCTCTGCGTGCCCACCGTAGCCACAAAGCAGCTGCCACGGCTCACCACGCGTGAGTCGTACTCGATGGAGCTAACCTCGATGTTGCGCTCACCGATCCACTGCGTGTGCTCTATGGAGCGAAATATATCGTTTAAATTCTTCATTCTCTTGTTGTTAATTAAGTCTAATTGTCACCCGCCCTCCGCTCGAGATCTTGGCTCCCGCCTTGATGCTCTGCTCGCGCACTGTGCCCTTGCCGCTCAATGAGACCTGCAACCCGCGACTCTCCAAGATAAAGAGCGCATCCTTGAGCCCCATCCCCACAACATTGGGCATTATCACGGTGCTATACTCCACGTCGCTAATCGAGACGCGCGAGAGGCTATCGACCGACACTTCGCCCCAGCTGCTATCGCCATCATGGCGTGCCGTGCGAGGTGAGAATTGGTAGCTTAGCTCCTCGATCTGCTTGACCTGTCCACCTTTTATTTGCTCGGGATAGTTGCGCGCAACCCCCTTGCCGATCTTGTCGTACCACTCCTCCTCGGAGTTGTAGAGGTATTGCACAATGCGTTGCTGTGCCGCTCCCACCAATCCTGCGCCATAGATCGTGTAGCTGTTGCCGATCTTGGTGTAGAGCTCCGTGAGGATCGTATATTTGGGGTTGTCGGCGGGCATGTAGGTCACCATACTACCCAAGTAGTAGCCATCGGAATATTTGATTCCTCCCTGTGCAACCTTAGCCGTACCGGTCTTGGCGCCGACCTTAAAGTCCTTGAAATTACCCATATACCACTCCGCAGTACCCTCGGCGGCCACCTCCTCGAGATAGCTGCGCACCAAGTTCAGCGTTCTATCCGAGCAGATCTTGGGGTTGAGTACATCCCTTTCGCCCACCTTCACCCGCTTGCCACCTCGCTCCACCTCGCGGATGAGTTGAGGTGCCACCATGCAGCCATCGTTGGCCACGGCGTTGTAGAGGGTGAGGATATGTAGTGGTGTGAGCTCGATGGCATAACCATAGCCCAAATATGCAATAGTATTGTTGTGTGTCCAGCTCTTATCGCCCGGCGCGCGGAAGTTGGGCGACAAAGCTCCGAACTCCTCCAAACCCACCGTACGATCCATATGCAACGAACGCAGAAACTCCACAAAGCGCTCGGGCTCACTATTGTAGTGGTCGTGAACCGCCTTGGCGAAGTATCCATTGAGCGATTGCACTGTCGCGGTGCGTAGGTCGACCTCGGAGTAGCCCTTGTGCGAATCCTGTGCTCGCGCTGTGCCCACCATCAAAAGCTTTCCATCGCCCGAGTCGTAGATCTTGTCGGGCGACATATTGGCCTCCTCCAACAGAGCCAAGACCGAGGCTAACTTAAAGGTCGAGCCGGGCTCCATACGTGTGTGCAGGGCGTAGTTGAAATCCTCGACGTAGCCACCCTTGCCATTGCGCCCCAAGTTGGCCATTGCCAAGATCTCGCCCGTTTTGACCTCCATAACCATCGAGGTGCCCCAGATAGCGTTGTGGGCTGTGAGCTGATCCTCGAGGGCGCGTGAGACCACATCCTGAATGCCGACGTCGAGCGTGGTCACAACATTGCCGCCATCACGTGGCTCTACGTTGTCGCCCTCCAACACCTGACCATAAAATCCGCGAGCAATGCGCTGACGCAACACCTTGCCGGGGTGCGCTGCAAGCTCCTCGCTGTAGACTCCCTCCACGCCATAATCGTTTCCTCTGTCGCCAAGCAGCTTGCCGATTGTGTTGCGTGCCAACTCCCCATGGGGGTAGACGCGGCTATCGGAGCGGGTGAGGGTGTAGGTGATGCCCATATTGTAGTTAAAAATTGGCCACTGTTTGAGCTCCTGCCACTCAGTGAAGTCGACTTCACGGGGCAGAAGTGCCGCGGGGCGATGGTCGCGAATGGTGTCGTAGAGCTTGACTGTTTCGAACTCATCGTCGCGCAACTTATCCAAGAGGCGGTACCACCACTGCTCGGAGCGGGGCATCAAGGTATCTTTGCGATAGCGCAGCTGGTAGTTCTTCGCACGCCCCTCGCGCAAAACTTTGCGGTACTCCGAGGCGGAGCGATCCTTGAAGTAATTTGCCAAGAGCTTGGAGAGCGAATCGCTCTGCACGAGGAATCGATCGTGGTTGTCGAAGCCCTCGCTACCATAATCCATCATGACTTGGTAGTTGTAGGTCGACACAGCCAAAATATCGCCATTGCGGTCGAGGATCGAGCCGCGATGTGCGGGAAGTTCCTGCCAACTGAAGATCCTCTCGTGGATGCGCTTCGAGTTGTAACGCACCTCCGAGGAGAGGTACTGGATGTAGATAACGCGCAAAAAGACTGCGACCACGATGACGATCGAGATCAGAAAGATGTTCTTAGCACGCTGCAACATCTGCTCTTTTGCAATATTTTTGGCCATAATGGTCTCTATTTATCTATAATTGTTTTCGACTCCTGTAAGTCATAAATGGGTATTCCTCTGCGCTTTAGCTCCTTGACGATCGCCGAATGCGAGGTCTTGTTAAACCTCACTCGCTGGTACTCCAACTTGCGCTCGTGCAACAGTTGCACCTCGCTCTCCCTCGCCGTGTAGCGCTTGCTCAGGTGGAAGGTGTAGAAGATCGAAACCACGCTCAAAAAGAGTGTCGCAGCGACGATCAACAAGTAGCGATAGGTACCCGTAGCCCCCTCCAAAATCAGGAAGTTGCCCGATATAAATTGCCAAAATGCACTCTTCTCGCGAGCGATGCGCTTAGCCTCACGCTTAGCCTCTTCGGCCTCTTCCTCTCGTGTCTGCTCATCATCCGGCCTCGCCTCACCCTCCTCCAAGAATGGCGACTCCTCGCTCTCTTGCTGCTCGATATGCACAATCTCGCTCTCGATCCTGCTCTTGGGGGCGGGATCAGTAGGTGGAAATTGGTATGGGTTAAACTCCTTATTCATCGTGGTTTGCATCTTAAAGTTTGATCGCTGCGCGCATCTTAGCACTTCGCGAGCGGGGGTTGCGGGCGATCTCCTCCACGCTTGGAGCCATCGCTTTGCGCGTCACTAACTCGAATGGGGTTTGGGCACGCCCATAGAAATCCTTCTCGACCTTGCCCTCGAAGTTGCCGCTGCGCATAAAGTTCTTCACCAATCTATCCTCGAGCGAATGGTAGGATATAACCACCAAACGGCCACCCGGTTTGAGTACCTTGAGACTCTGCTCAAGAGCCATCTTAAGCGCCTCCATCTCGCCATTAACCTCGATGCGGAGCGCTTGGAAGAGCTTGGTGAGGAACTTCGACTCATCCTTCTTGGGGGTGCAGGGAGCTACCGCCGCCACCAATTCGTCGGTGGTGGTGATGGGCTTCAAGGCGCGTGCCCTCTCCAAACAGTTGGCAATTTTGAAGGGGGTGGGCAGCTCGCCCCAGTCGCGCAGGATGCGGATCAGCTCCTCGTTGGAGTATCGGTTGACCACATCCGCCGCCGTGAGCTTACCGCGCTGATTCATGCGCATATCGAGCGGTGCCGAGCCTCGAAACGAGAAACCTCGCTCGACAGCATCGAAGTGGTGCGACGAGACACCCAAGTCGGCCAGAATAGAATCCACAGCCTCCACCCCGCGCAACCGCAAAGCACCACGCAGAAAGCGGAAGTTGCTCTCGACATAGTTGAAGTGGGGCGAGGATGGCATATTGGCACGCGTATCCTTGTCTTGGTCGAACGAGTAGAGCGCGCCACCACCACTAAGCTTCGAGAGGATATAACGCGAGTGACCACCACCACCAAAGGTGAGGTCGGCGTAGATGCCCTCGGGGTTGATATTCATAAGCTCCACCGACTCCTCTAAGAGGACGGGGGTGTGGTAGTTGTTACTCTGGCAAGTCATTAGCGTCGTTAGTAAATAATATTTGGGGGTAAAGTTAGCGAATTTGTTCGAAAAAAGCTATATTTGCACAATATAATTTCATAAGAAAAAAATAAAAAATTATGCCACAAGTAGATGTCAAAACCTTGGTGAGTTCCAAAGCTCCCAAAGCAGCGAAGTTTATACCCAATTTTGTATTTAATTTTCTCAAGCGCATTCTCCATCAGGACGACATAAACGACATACTCAAGTGTGGTTGGGATCTCTCACCTCAACGCTTTGTGCAGTTTACTTTCAAGCGGTGGAGTATCAGCTACACGCTCGAGGGTGCCGAGAGATTAGACCCATCGCAGCGCTATATTTTTGCTGCTAACCACCCCTTTGGAGGTATGGATGGGATGATGATTGCCGATTGTCTGATCGAGCGCTTTGGCTCGGCTAAGGTGGTGGTTAACGACCTATTGATGTACCTCGACCCCCTCAAACCTATCTGGATCCCGGTGAACACCATGGGGGCGCAGAACCCCGACTATGTGCGACTATTCGAGGAGGGCTTCGCTTCGGATCAGCCGATCCTGATGTTTCCGGCGGGAATCTGCTCACGCGTGGTGGATGGCAAAATAGCCGACTTGCAGTGGAAAAATACCTTCGTTCGTCGTGCTCACGCCTCGCAGCGCTCGGTGGTGCCGCTCTACGTCGAGGGGTCGCTCCACAAGTGGTTTTATCGTATCTATCGCCTGCGTAAGGTGCTCAAGATCAAGGCTAATATAGAGATGCTGTTGTTGGTCGACGGCATGTACCGCCAACACAACAAACACTTCAGATTGGTGGTCGGCGAGCCCATCACCCCCCAGCAGCTAAAGGAGGTCGGATCAGTCAAAGAGCAGGTCGAATATGTACGTAAAAAAACCTATTCGATGCAAAATATAGACTAAATGTTATTAGATATTAAAAATTAAATCGTACATTTGTAATAAATATACAATTTGAAACGTTAATGGATATTCCTATCATAGACCCCGTAGAGCGAGAGTTACTACTTGCGGAGCTCACCGAAGAGCGAAAGGTGCGCAGCACCAATAAGGTTGACAATGAGATCTATATCTTCTCAGCTAACGAGTGTCCTGCGCTCATGCAAGAGGTGGGTCGACTTCGCGAGGAGTCATTTCGCCAAGCTGGTGGTGGTACAGGCAAAGGTGCAGATATTGATGATGCAGACTTGGCAAAGAATGGTTACCTCCAACTTATCGTCTGGGATCGCAACGAGCAGGAGATCGTCGGAGGCTATCGCTTTATAATTTGTCAAAGTAGCGATCAGAAGCACCTCTCAACGGAGCACTATTTCGACTTCTTGGATAATTTCCGCGAAAAATATCTACCTCGCACAATTGAGCTCGGACGCTCATTCGTGCAGTGCAAATATCAACCACGTGTCAACCGCAAGGGAATCTATGCGTTAGACAATCTTTGGGATGGTCTGGGAGCATTGATGATCTTCTCGCCCGAGAGCCAATATTTCTTCGGCAAGATCACTATGTATACCACTTTCAACATCGAGGCTCGCAACTTGATCCTCGCTTTCTTCCGCCACTACTTCCCCGATGCTGAACAGCTTATGGCAGCCAAAGAGGCACTCAGCGTAGGTCTCAGCAAGGAGCGCTTCGACGAGGTGTTCATCGGCGAGAGCTACGAGGAGAACTACAAGATCTTGATGCAGTCGGTGCGCGAATTGGGCGAGACAATCCCGCCACTTTTCAACGCTTACATGAGCCTATCTCCCACCATGAAGACATTCGATACGTTCCTCAATAGCGATTTCGGATTGGTCGAGGAGACCGGAATTTTGATCAATATGTGCGATATCTATCCCGAAAAATTCGACCGCTACACCAAGTGGCCTGAGTTGGACGATAGAGGCGAGGAGTTGACCCAACATTGGGTTAAGCGTCTGGAGATGTTGCGCCAATAATTTTATAATCACATCATTATGGCATCTTTAGACCAAACAATAGCAGAGGTAATAGCCATCCTCCGCTCGGGTGGAATCATCCTATACCCAACCGACACAGTGTGGGGAATCGGCTGCGACGCGACTTGCGCCGAGGCCGTCGAAAAAATCTATGCTCTCAAGCGCAGCGAGGATAAAAAATCTATGCTCGTGCTCTGCAACAACGCCAATATGGTCGTTCGATATGTCAACCGCGCCCCCGGCATCGCCTTCGAGGTGATGGAGATGAGCGAGAAGCCACTCACGGCGATCTTGCCCGGTGCCGCAGGCTTGGCCGCAAACCTTATCCCCGACGAGAAAACTCTCGGCGTGAGGATCCCTCAACACGAATTCTGCGAGAAGCTGCTCTATAAGTTCGGTCGCCCTATTGTCTCAACTTCGGCTAACCTCTCGGGCGAGCTAACCCCCGCTCGATTCAACGAGATCGATCGCGAAATTGTCGAGGGTGTCGACTACGTGGTGCATCCACGATTCGAGGGCAAACCCACACGCCGCCCATCATCTATCATCGCCTTTGGCGAGGATAGCTCGATTAATATCATTCGCGATTAGGGCTTTTCGCCGCTCTCTTACTGCGCTTACGCCGCGCGGGCGCCAAGCGAGCTTGGATCCAAAAACCTTTGGTTTTTGATTTTATATTGCGTTTTGGGCTTTGAGCGCAGAGCGCACAAAGTTTAAATAGTCTAATATTTTCTGTTCAAGCTTGCTTGGCACAGAAAATATTAGACTATTTAAATTATCAAGCACCATTCTGGTGCTTGACCCAAAATCGAGGTGGAACTGCCTTCTCAAAATAGGTCGTTGTTATCCCTACATCATTGCGGACTCGATCCGCAAACTCAATACGTCATTCCCGTGAAAACGGGAATCTTAATCTATATATAACGTTGTGTTTGTATAAGATTCCCGTTTTCACGGGAATGACGGGGTAGGAGTGGTTTTATCCTATCCCACCACCCACCAGATATAGGCCACGTAGATAAGTAGCATCACCGAGCCCTCGATCTTGGAGATTTGGCGCTTGGTGAAGAGTACGCCTGCGAGGTAGAGAATCATCGAGCCGCCCAACACTACGAGGATATCGTAGAGGGAGATGGCGCCCATCTCGAGCGGTATGATTGTCGAGGCAGTGCCGAGTACTAACAATATATTTGCGATATTCGAGCCGATCACATTTCCCAAAGCTATATCCGATTTCCCCTTGATGAGCGAGACTACCGATGCGGCCAACTCGGGTAGTGAAGTGCCACCAGCCAAGAGGGTTATGGCGATAACATTGTCGGGAATATGGAAGCGGTAGGCGATATTTACAGACCCCTTAAGGAAGATGCTACCGCCGTAGATCAAAGCTGCCATGCCTCCCACGGTCAGTAGCAGTGCCCACCACAAGGAGATCTCCTTGACCTGCTCCACTTCGCCATCTGCCTCGGCCTCACGGCGCGAGCTTTTGATCGAGAAGATTATTAGCGAGATGTAGATAAGCAGCATCAGCACGCCATAGATGCGGTGGATAGTGCCTCCCAAGCAGACGATCAAAAAGATCGTCGAACCGAGAATGCCCATCGGGATATCGATCTTCATATTGCGCTCGGTGAGCACCACGGGGGTGAATAGAGCGCAGAGACCTAAGACCACGTAGGTGTTAAAGGAATTCGAGCCCACTACATTGCCAATTGCCATAGCTCCGCTGCCATTGAGTGCCGATAATGTGCTTACGACCAATTCGGGCGCCGAGGTGCCCAGAGCGACCACGGTGAGTCCAATGACGAATTCGGAGACTCTAAATCGTTTGGCCAGAGCTGCCGAGCCATCGGTCATGTAGTTTGCCCCGCCGAGGATCAGGGCAAGGCCTGCTAATACTAAAATGATGTCCATAGTGTTTGGGTAGTTGTTATTCTAAAATTTGTTATACCAATAATATAAGGCTTGCGGCCATAATTGCCATTCCCACCACGAAGCCCACGATCGAGACGTGCTCACGCCCATATTCGCGCGCTGCGGGCAGCAGCTCATCCACCGAGATGTAGACCATGATTCCCGCCACAGCTGCCAACACATAGCCCATAAGTTCGTCCGACATATAGGGCATCAAGAGTAGATATGCCAAGATTCCCCCCAAAGGCTCGGCCAAGCCCGAGAGCAGCGAATACCAAAAGGCCTTGCGGCGGCTCCCCGTGGAGTAGTAGATCGGCACTGACACGGCAATCCCCTCGGGAATATTGTGGATCGCCACAGCTGCCGCAATAGCCAGACCCAACGAGGGGTTCTCGTAGGCCGTAGCGAAGGTGGCGATACCCTCGGGGAAGTTGTGGATGGCGATGGCCAGCGCCGTGAGCAGCCCCATGCGGTGGAGCTTGCGATCCTTCTGCGGCTTGTCGATCATCTCCACTCCGCGCGCTTGGTGAGGATTTTCGCTGGATGGCACAACAAGGTCGATTAGTGCAATTAGAGCCAACCCCGCGAAGAAAGAGAGCACCGTATAGAGCAATCCCATCTGCTCGCCGAAACTCTCCATCAAAGAGTGTTGCGCCTCGGCAAAGAGCTCAACGAACGACACATAGATCATTACACCGGCCGATAGACCCAACGAGAAAGCCAAGAGCGATTTGTTGGTGCGACGCGCCACAAGCGCAATAAGACTACCGATACCAGTGGCCAATCCCGCAAACAGCGTAAGCGCAAAAGCGTATATAAATTGATGCGATTCCAAAATTTTTTCTTCTCCTCTCTAAACTCTTGTTTCCCTCAGCTCCTGCAAATATAGGGCAAATTTATTTATTAACGTCGTTTACGCTGCAAACTACCCTTTTTTCCGGCGAACGTCCCACGTCTCGGAGCGGTGGCAGTGGGCTTTTTGGGAGCTCTTTTGCCGGCGCCGGCGCCTTTTGAGGCAGCTTGCTCGCCGTTGGACTCTTTGAGGCTTGCTTTGATTGCTCTAATTTCGCGATCCTCCAACTCGCGCCATTGACCTGTGGCGAGCGAGGCGATGGTGATATTCATGATACGCACGCGGCGTAGGCGTGTCACCTCGTAGCCCAATGCCTCGCACATGCGGCGAATCTGGCGGTTGAGTCCCTGAGTGAGGGTTATGCGGAATTTCTTGGCGCCCTCCGCCTCCACTTTGCATCGCTTGGTGGTGGTGCCCAATATCTTAATGCCCGAGCTCATGCGCTCCACAAAGGTGTTGTCGAGGGGTTTATCGACCCATACTTCGTACTCCTTTTCGTGGTTGTTGCCTGCGCGTAGGATCTTGTTGACGATATCGCCATCGTTGGTGAGAAGCAGCAGACCTTCGGAATCCTTGTCGAGGCGTCCGATGTGGAATATGCGCGAGGGGTAGTTGACGAAGTCGACAACATTGGTTTTGTCCGAGCGGTCGGTGGTGCTGGTCACCCCGACTGGTTTGTTGAGCGCTATATAGACGTGCGACTCCTCGTCGACCCCCTCGATAAGGTTGCCATTGACACGCACAGCATCGCCCGAGCTCACTCTGTCGCCCAATGTTGCTACAACCTTGTTGATGGTGACCTTGCCGCTCTCGATAAATCTGTCGGCCTCTCTGCGTGAGCAGTAGCCCGAGTCGCTAATATATTTGTTTAATCTTGTCTCCAAATCTGTGGGGGTATTATTGTGGAATAAATATATATGTTATTGTGCCCGTCTGTGGATCGGGGGCTGTGCTATCGGTGTTGAATCGCGAGGCGCGTGCCGCCTTGAGTGCCGTTTGCTGCATGCAGTTGTCGCCACCGCGTGAGAGTGTGGCCGAGGTCACCTCGCCGCGGGCATTGAGAGTGACCGAAAGAACCACTTCGCCGCCACCCTCGCACTGATAGGCCGGCACCACCAACTCTTGGGCGTGGCGCACGGGCGAGGCGAATGAGTATGACACAGTGACGTTGCCCTCGCGCTTAATGTCGCGGCGCTCGGAGGTCGACTGCTGCTGCTCGCGATCTGCCTCTCGCTGCTGCTCGATTGCTGCCAAGGCCTCTTCGTAGGCTTTGCGATTGGCCTCCATCTGCTCTTGTGCGCGTTGCGCCTCGTCGTTGAGAGCCGAGGTGTTGGTGTTGCGGTCGTCTGCGACGCGTTCGTCGAGCGAATTTTCGTTGGAGGTGCGGTTGCTCACTTGGCTCCAATCGAATGGATCCTCCTCATGTTGTTGAGTCTGCTGCTCCAACCTATCGCGCAGCTGCTCGAGTACCGAGAGCTCCTCTAACTCGATATAGAAACCTTGGGTATGGGGCTCAGCACCCACAAAGATCTTGGCGCTCACAAAGACAATTGCCATCACCAAATAGGCGATAATCATCGCACATAGACCCACTCGGTGGTCGTACGCCCATACGCCCATGTCGCCTTTCTTGTCGGTGAATGGGAGCCTAAGTTTGGGTCTGCGTGGCGGTGTTTTACTCTCGTGCTGAGTCATTATCTTTATTATAAGGTGTTAAAATATCGAACAAAAATAGTGTTTTTTAATTAGAATTTCATATCTTTGTGTGCAAAATAAACAAACAAGTGTGATATGAGTTCAAAACAACAAACGCTTAATGGCTCAATTTCGTTTGCCGGAACAGGTTTGCATACGGGAGCCTCGGTAGAGATGACAGTCCACCCAGCGGTGGCAGATTGTGGAATTGTATTCCGTCGTGTAGACATCGACGGAGCCCCCGAGATCCCCGCGCTATGCGACTATGTAGTAGACACCTCGCGTGGTACAACCATCGAAAAGGGTGGCCATAGGGTTTCGACAATCGAACATATTCTCTCGGCATTGTGGACATTAGGTGTTGACAACGCCATAATCGATATCAACGGCCCCGAGACCCCAATTATGGATGGCTCGGCTAAGGAGTACGCCGCAGCAATCACCGCCACAGGCTTAGTGGAGCAGGATGTAGACCGCAAGTTCTATCAGGTGACCGAGAAGATGGTCTACACAATTCCCGAGAAGGGAGTGGCTATAATCCTCTATCCGGACGACGAGTTCTCGGTGTCGGTACATGTCGATTACAACTCCAAAATCATTGGTAACCAATACGCTACTTTTGTTCCCGAGGACGACTACTCGGCTAAGATCGCGCCTTGTCGCACCTTCGTTTTCCTCCACGACTTGGAGCCACTCTTCAAGATGAACCTCATTAAGGGTGGTGACTTGGACAATGCAATCGTAGTTGTGGAGAATCCCGTTGAGGATGAGCAGCTTGACCACCTCAAGCGCCTCTTCAACCGCCAAGATATCAAGATCACAGGCGGATATGTCAACAACCTCGAGCTACGCTTCAACAATGAGTTGGCGCGCCACAAACTCCTCGATCTGCTCGGTGACTTCGCCCTTTTGGGTCGCAGAATCAAAGGTCGCGTTTGGGCTACTCGCCCCGGCCACTTCGCCAACACAGAGTTTATGATGCAGACCAAGCGCACTATTCGCAAGAATGGCGAGCGCCCTCGATTTAAGTATGATCCTCGCAAGAGCCCTATATTTGATATCAACCAAATTCGCAAGCTCCTACCTCACCGTCCACCATTCTTGCTCGTTGATCGCATCTTCCATGTCGACGACACGTCGATCGCAGGAATCAAGAATGTGACCATGAACGAGCCATTCTTCGTGGGGCACTTCCCCGAGGAGCCCGTTATGCCCGGTGTGCTTATCGTCGAGGCTATGGCGCAGTGTAGTGGCCTTTTGGTGCTCGCAGGAGTAGACTCTCCCGAGTCATATTCGACCTACTTTATGAAGATCGACAACGTGAAATTCAAACGTAAGGTTGTCCCCGGTGACACACTTCAATTTGAGTTGCAGTTCCTCGAGCCTGTTCGTCGCGGCGTAGCTGTCGTAGAGGGCAAGGCCTTCGTGGGCGACACCTTGGCTTGTGAGGCTACTATGATGGCGCAGATTGTTAAAAACAAATAATTAAATTATGATTAGCGAAAGAGCTTATGTACACCCCGACGCTAAGATCGGAGAGAATGTTACCATCGAGCCATTTGCATATGTTGCTGGCGATGTGGTGATTGGAGACGACTGTTGGATTGGGCCCAGTGCTGTGATCAACGATGGAGCTCGCATCGGTAAGGGCTGCAAGATTCACACCGCAGCATCTATCGCATGTCTGCCCCAAGATCTTAAGTTCGAGGGCGAGAAGTCCCTTGCAATTATTGGCGACTACAACGATATCCGCGAATATGTCACCATCAGCCGCGGAACATCATCGCGCGGTGAAACCGTAATTGGCGACCATAACCTTATTATGGCATACGTCCACATCGCACACGACGACGTTGTGGGTAGCCACTGCGTACTCGCAAACCGCGTATCGCTTGCGGGCGAAGTTGAGGTGGGCGACTGGGTAGTGATCGGCGGTCATGTGGCTGTGCACCAGTGGGTTAAGATTGGCAGCCACGTTATGATCCAAGGTGGCGCCATGATCTCACAAGATATTCCGCCATTTATTATCGTGCGTAGCGACGACGTTCGTTATGCCGGAATCAATAAAATCGGCCTCTCTCGCCGCGGATTCACCCCCGAGCAGATTACAATCATTCACGACAGCTGCCGCATCCTGTTCCAAAGCGGACTGAATTATATGAACGGCTGCGACGAGGTCGAAAAGCAAGTCGCACAGAGCCTCGATCGCGACTATATTCTCGAATTCATTCGCGCCTCGAAGCGAGGTATTGTTAAGCCTTTCGCTTAAGGGTTTCTCTTGGGGGATCTTTGGGGCTTTTCTTTGGGTTTTTCTTGAGGACTGCCTCCGGCGGGTGGGGATTGCACCCCCACGGGTGCGTACCTCTTTTATTGCGGTTTTGGGCTTATAGCTTGCAGCTATAAGATTTCAGGGTTTTAATTTGTACTTACAAGCAAGCTTGACGTACAAAGTAAAACCCTGAAATTCGTTTAAGCACCATAAGGTGCTTAAAACCCACAACCGAGGCTGAAACCCAATAGGCATGTCATTCCCGACACCTACATATATCGTCATTCCCGTGAAAACGGGAATCTTAATTTACATATCACAATGCATTTGTATAAGATTCCCATTTTCACGGGAATGACGAGTTTTTAACCTCGCTTGGTGCCCGCGCGGCACGAGCGCAGTAAGAAAACTAATCAACAACTTATCTCACACGCAACTTCTGGTTGATTTGTAGCGTCGTGGTTGATGAGATGTTATTGAGGGTGCAAATTGTTGAGACCGAGGTGCTATGCTTGCGGGCAATTGCGCTTAGGGTATCGCCTTTGCGTACCTTGTAATATTCTGGTGTCGAAGTGGTTGGTGCAGTCGAAGTGCTTCCGCTAACCTTTAGTTTTTGGCCAATCTTAAGGGTGGAGTTCGCCGAGATATTATTTAGCGAACAGATCTTAGAGACCGACGTGCCATACTTCTTCGCGATTGCGCTCAGTGTGTCGCCACTCTTTACGGTGTGAACGCTGGTCGAGGCTTGTGGGCTGCTTTGTGTGGCGGTCGACGAGCCTTGTGCGGCGGGCACTAAGAGGGTCTGCTCGAGGCGGAGGGTCGACGTTGCTGAGATGTTGTTGAGTGCGCAGAGGTCGGCCACGGTTGTGTTGTACTTTTTGGCAATCGAACTGAGGTTGTCGCCGCGTTGAATCTTGTAGGGTTGTGTGGCGCCGCTGTATGTCGATGCGGTTGTGGTCGACGATGCACTGCTCGACGACGTGGTCGAAGTAGTTGACTTAGTAGCAGTTGCCTTGATTCCATCGCGCACCACAAGGCGCTGACCTATGCGTAATGTCGAACGCGAGGAGATGCCATTGAGCTTACATATCGAGGCTACGGTTGTGTTGTACTTCACAGCGATACGCGAGAGGACGTCGCCACTTTTGACGATATGGTACTTGATGCTGAGCTGGTCGAGGATATAGGCCTCACGCTGCTCCTCGGAGTCGTTGTTGGAGGCAAAAAGGCGGCCGTTACGCATTGTCACATAGAGGTTTGCATCTTTGATCTTGCGGTTCTGCGTGTCGAGAATATAGCGAGGGTCGAAGTAGTGACCTCCAGCACGCACCTCGAAGTGGAGGTGTGACCCTGTGGAGCGGCCAGTGTTGCCCGCCAATGCGATCACGTCGCCCGCTTTCACCACGTCGTTAACCTCGACAAAGCGCTTGGAAGCGTGTGCGTAGAGGGTTTCCAGACCGTTGTAGTGGCGAATGATGATGCAGTTGCCAAATGAGCTATAATATTTCGAGAGGCGTACCACGCCATCGAATGCGGCGTAGAGATTGTCGCCGGTGTAGGCCTTGAGGTCGATGCCGGCATGCATGCGGCCACTGCGCCATCCATAGTTGGATGTGACGTGGCCATCGGCAGGGTATGCGGAGGTTAGTTCGCTGAGGTTCAGGGTGATATCGTCGACCACTACGTTGCGGTATTCGTCGATCATCACCGCTGTGGTTTGGCTACCCTCGAAGTGGAATAGCTCGTGGATCTCCTCGAATCCCTGCTCCTGCTCTACGATCTGCGCCTCTAACTCGAAGTAGGCTGCTGTGAGGCTGTCGCGCTGAATCGTGTCGCACTCCATCTGAAGTGAGTCATGCTCGAATGCTCCCACCTCGAGGGAGTCGGCATAGCACACCTCGAGCGAATCTGTGGGAGTCGCTATAGGGGTCTCTATAATTTGTGCGGGTGTTGTTGTGGCTCTGTTTGCGCGGGGCGAAAGCGTTGAGCACGATATAAATGAGAGAATGGCTGTCGCTGTTACGCAACAAGCGTTGACTAATTTAGACATCTGAAGAGGCTACTTTTTAGGTTAATTAGTCGCAAAGGTAGTAAAAAAATAGAATTATTCCTATAATTAATGGTGTTTGATAAAATGCATAAAAAATGGGATTAAGTATAATTTACCGTGGAGAATAATATAACGAGAGCTCGATAATTATCGAACTCTCGTTAATATATATCGTCATTCCCGCGCAGGCGGGAATCTTAAAATCCAAATATAAAAACCTCTCCTTTAAGTTCCCCGCATTCGCGAGGATGACGTGAGAGGGCAATAATATGTAAGCCTTACTCGTCGCCCAAGAACTTAAGGTAGATCTGGCGTTGGAAATTCTCGTTGAGCGAGAGGAATGTTTGTGTCGAGAGCACTCCGGGGATCGAGAGAAGGCTGTCGAAGAGTGTGCGCATCATGTGCTCGTTGTCGGTGCAGTAGATCTTTGCGAGGATGTTGTAGTCGCCCGTAACGAAGTGACTCTCAACGATTTCGGGGATCGACATAATCTTCTCCATGGTGTCGATCAACAGCTGAGGATCCTTGAGTGTGATACCGATAAAAGCACACACGTCAAATCCCAAAGCTTTGGGGTTTACCAAGATACGACTACCTTGGATCACATCTAACTCCTCGAGCTTGCGGATGCGTTGGTGGATTGCCGCGCCCGAGATACCGCATTCGCGTGCGATCTCCAAGTAGGGCATGCGGGCATTTTTGATTAGGAACTTCAAGATCTTGCGATCAATGTCATTGAGTTGAGTTTTTGCCATGTTATTTAAGTTTTTAGTATTATATGCTATTTAATCACTTCGAGTGAGCGTCCAACCTTAATAAAGGCCTCGACGCAGCGGTCGATATCGTCGTGTGAGTGCGCTGCGGAGAGCTGAACGCGAATTCGCGCCTGATCCTTAGGCACCACTGGGTAGTAGAATCCTGTTACGAAAACCCCCTCCTCTTGGAGCGCCAAGGCAAACTTCTGCGATAGGGGAGCGTCGTATAGCATCACTGCACAGATTGCCGAGACGGTCGGTTTGATATCGAAGCCTGCCGCCAACATCGCCTTGCGGAATCTTTCGACGTTGCTTACTAACTTGTCATGCAGCGAGTTATCCTCCTCTAACATCTTGAACAGCTCGATGCCAGCCCCCACTACTGCGGGCGGAAGCGAGTTCGAAAAGAGATATGGGCGTGAACGTTGGCGCAACATATCGATGATCTCCTTGCGTGCTGTGGTGAATCCGCCCACCGCACCACCAAAGGCCTTGCCGAGGGTTCCGGTGATGATATCAACCTTGCCGCGCAGATCATATAATTCGGTGATACCGCGACCCGTAGCGCCCAAGACTCCCGCCGAGTGGCACTCGTCGACCATCACCAAAGCGTCGTACTTCTCGGCTAAACGGCAGATCTCGTCTAAGGGGGCAGCGTTGCCATCCATCGAGAAAACGCCATCGGTTGCTATGATCCTAAAGCGTTGTGCTTGTGCAAGTTTAAGTACGTTTTCCAACTCCTCCATGTCGGCATTAGCGTAGCGATAGCGAACCGCCTTGCAGAGTCTCACACCATCGATGATCGAAGCGTGGTTGAGCGAATCGGAGATGATAGCATCCTCAGCACCCAAAAGAGGTTCGAATAGACCCCCATTGGCATCGAAGCATGCAGCATAAAGGATAGTGTCCTCCGTGCCGAAGTAGTTCGAGATCGCCGCCTCTAATTGCTTGTGGATATCCTGACATCCGCAAATAAAGCGCACCGAAGAGAGTCCATACCCGCGCGAATCCATCGCAGCTTTGGCAGCTTCGATAAGGCGTGGGTTGTTGGATAGCCCCAAGTAGTTGTTGGCGCAGAAGTTCAAGACGTTGCTACCTGCAACCTCTATCTTTGCGCTCTGTGATGAAGCGATAATGCGCTCATTTTTGTAGAGGCCTGCGTTTTTGATGTTTGCTAACTCAGCTTGAAGATGCTCTTTAAGTTTTCCGTACATAGTGTAAATATTGTATAATCAAATGTTTCGCCCTAATATCGCCCTAATATTGAGTTGCTTAGATACAAGTTCGGCCTCAGAAGTTAGTTTTGAGGCTCGGTGATATTACGCCGTTTAACAAAGTTAGTAAAAATAAATTAAAAAAAGATCAATTTCGTGTAAAATATATTTTTTTTTGTTTGGTAGAGTTCTATTGTGAGTTGTTTGCATTGTAATGCATGAATAATAATTTGATCCTTCACGTCATTCTCCCCCTCCACGTCATTCCCGTCCTTTCTCTACGTTAATCCCACCCTTCACGTCATTCTCCCCCTCTACGTCATTCTCCCCCTCCACGTCATTCCCGTCCTTTCTCTACGTCATTCCCGTGAAAACGGGAATCTTATACAAGCGCAATGTTACATGCAATTAAGATCCCCGTTTTCACGGGGATGACGTGGAGTTTTCACGGGGATGACGTGGAGTTTTCACGGGAACGACGAAAAGGAGTCGTGATGACAGGCTTTTACTTACGAGTATAAACCACTTTCTTGGTAACGAAAAACTCTTCTTTGAAGAAGTCGGAGATTTCGTAGATATCCCATCGTTTGGCTGTTAGAGCGAGTTCTTCGGCTAAATCGCCACCTTTGAGGTAGAGGATGCCGTTGTGCAGCGAGCCTTTCTTGCCGCGCTCGATCTTGTTCCAGATCCAGCCAACAAAGGCGGGCATGGCGGTCACAGCGCGCGATACAACATAGTCGAAGCGCGTAGTGATCTGTTCCACGCGGATGCAACGAGGTTCGATGTTTTTGAGACCAAGAGCCTCGCTCACGCCATTTACCACGCTGATTTTCTTGGCGATAGAGTCGGCAGCCGTGAAGTGCGCATTGGGGAAGAGTATTGCGAGGGGAATCGAGGGGAAGCCACCACCACACCCTACATCGAGGATGCGCGCCCCATCGTCGAACTTACACACCTTGGCGATGGCGAGCGAGTGGAGAATATGGCGCAGGTAGAGCGAGTCGAAATCCTTGCGCGAGACCACATTAATCTTGGCATTCCACTCCTCGTAGAGGGGGTAGAGCGCTTCGAATTGCGAGATCTGGAGCTCGGTGAGCTCGGGGAAATATTTCTTTATAAGTTCCATTTATTCAATTATTTATCGCCCTCAAGTAGATATTTGCACATCTTGGCACGGGCGCGGTGAATATTTGTTTTGACACTCCCCAATGGCATCTTGAGCTTCTCGGCGATCTCCTCGTAGGAGTACTCCTCGAGGAAGCGCATGCGGAAGAGTTCGGCGTGGGTGTCGCTCAGGCGCTTGATCGAGGCCTCGATAAGCTTGCGATCTTGGTTGTTGATGACGCACTGTTCGGGGGAGGGATTGCGCGAGTCGGTGATCGAAAAGCGGTCGTCGAGCGAGAAATCGTCGTGGCGGCGGCGCTGAGAGTCGATTAGCGTATTGCGCGCTATGGTGTAGATCCACTGCCCGAAGGTGTACTGCTTGTCGTAGCGCGAGAGGTTGATGTATACCTTGATAAGCGTCTCTTGGATCAAGTCGTCGGCATCGTGGGGGCTACCTGTGCGAGCGATCATCAGGCGGTAAATTGCTTCGCGATAGCGCGTTGTAAGTGCTTCAAAGGCGTGGTTGTCGCCCTCGAGTGCGGCGTTGACCAGCGATGTGTCGTCGGCAATGATGTACTCCTCTATCTCCATACTCTTTGGTCGCGTTTGAGCATAATGATCGCCATATAGAGTGCAAAGATGGGGCTTGTGAGTTCGTAGAGTGGATATCGCGACAATACTTTTTTCTCGCCCACGCGCTGCGAGACTCGGCTGATCGCATTCATCACAAAGATCAATCTAATGATCGCTAATAGGAGTGCTAACCCCTTGAGCTCGAGCGGTAAGAATATAATAGCGACCAGAGTGAGCAAGAAGAATAGAACGCGACTGGTAAGCTCCCACGCCACAAATTCACGTGCTGCGATTGGGTAAAACTGTTTGGCCGAGCCGTAGTAGCGCGACGAGTCGATCCAACCATGCATCTTGCCCCACCCCTTTTGGAGTACTGTGGCACGAGGCGAGAGGATCACGCTGGCGTTGTCATCTTTCATTATCGACTGCATAAAGAGGTCATCTTCGCCGATATTCATATTGAGGCGGTTGAAGCCTTTGGCATCGAAGTAGAGCGCTCGTGTAAAGCCCATATTTGAGCGAAAAGCGCGGTAGGGCTGCCCCATAATTGCTTTGGAGAGCCACATCATCGAGTCGCAGAGGCGCGAGAGGCGGATGAAGTGCGAGTCGAATTTGTTGTCCTGTGGTTCAATTCCGCAGTATCCCAATACCACATTGCCGCGCTGGAACCCGCGTGCCATAAGCGATAGCCACTTCTCCGAAGCGGGGCGTGCGTCGGTGGTCGTGAAGATCAGGTGCTCGTGTTTCGAGGCTTTAATGCCGACGTTGAGAGCTGTCTTGATCGAGATAGGGAAGCGCTCGTTGCGCTGAATCTTGGTGAGCGTAATATTTGGACAATAGCTCTTTAGGCGCAGTAGATCGTCGAAAAAGTCGTTGTCGCTACCCACATAAACGATAACAATTTCGAATTCGACAGCCTCCTGCGAAAGTATTAACGGCAGGGTTTCGTCGAGATAGTCGTAATCCTCGGAGAACATCGGGATGATCAGCGAGACGGGCGGAGTGCTCTCACGCACGGCACGACGGTTCTTATTTAGATATTTGCCCAAGCGGCGAAATCTAAATGTGTAGAAGAAGATCTGAATGAAAAGCAGAATTAAAAGCGTCGCAATTAGCGCCACTCCCTGCCATCCATAATTTGAAATTGCGATATCGTAGTAATACATCTATTTTTTGTGAGTTATGGTCTGGCAAATATACAATTTTTTTATCTTTTTACTATACTCAAATAGATATTTTAGATGTTAAAATAATAAAAAAAAGGAAATTTTCGCACAAAAATTTGCAAATATAAAAATTTGCACTACCTTTGCACAACCAAAACGAAATGGTGGATTCATCTAAGGGTTAGGATACCTGCCTCTCACGCAGGACATAGGGGTTCGAATCCCCTATCCACTACGAAAAACGTCTCGAGCAATCGAGACGTTTTTTTGTTTTGGTGAGTCCCAATAACCCGTGCAAGGCGACTCCTCCACTTGAGCCATCCTCGCTCCATGCGCCATTCTCGCTCCATGCGCCATCCTCATTCCCTGCCACGTCATTCCCGCGAACGCGGGGATCTTATACAAACGCAAGGGAGTTAAGATTCCCGCGTTCGCGGGAATGACGTGGCAGGGGGCGGGAATGACGTGGCAGGGGGCGGGAATGACGTGGCAGGGGGCGGGAATGACGTGAAGGGGGCGAAAATGACGTGGAGGCGTGAAAATGACGTGGTGACACGAAAATGACGGCTATATATTATTGCCATCGGAATTATTGATTGAACCGAATTCGGCGGCGCACTCACTCTGCATCGTGGTGATGATATTAGGGTCGAAGCTATTGGTAATCACCGCGTAGAAGAACTCCTCGAGCGAGGCGAAACGGGCGTTGACCTTTTGCGAGAGGCAGCTGTAGAACATCATCCGATCCTCGTGCGAGAGTCCCGCGGGGAGTACTCCTTGCATCACTAACGAGTGATATGGATATAGGTGGCGCATATTGGAGGCGTCGGAATCGATCTCCTCGACAATCGAGTTGACCACCCACATGTCGATTGTGTCGCTGAGTGTAGGCATCAGAATAAGTTGTGTGTAGACCGGATATGCGATCTGTGCGGTGGTGCTTATGCCATCGCTGAAGATCATAAATTCGGTGTCGTCGAGGTCACTTAGGTAGATCATCTCGCGATAGGGGTCGATCGAGGCGATAAATTCGGCGCGTTGCTGTTCGCTCCACTCGCGTTTCTCATGGCAGCAGACAAACGAAATTAGCATTAGACAGAGCGCTGCGAGGTGTAAGATTTTTTTCATAATCGCAAAAATTTGGTTTGCAGTAGCCTTGCAAGAAGTGTGCCAAGAGGGTATTGCTAATCATTTTACAATTAGTTATAACTAAGGATTCACATAGTCATAACTAAGTTGAAAAAAGAGTGAAAAAGATTTGTGGGGATAGCGATAAATATATATCTTTGCGGAGTCTTAAGTGACAAAAGTCTAACTTACAAACGAAATAATTTTATGAGTAAAGAAGGTCTTATCACCCCTGCAAAGCTCTTCACGGTGATCAAAGAGTATTTTTTGATGACCGTTGGAATGTTCTGTTATGCCTTTGGCTGGATCGCCTGTATCATCCCCGCGGGTGGAGTTGGTGGCGGTGCCTCGGGACTCTCTATCATTATCTGCACCGCAATCGAGAAGTATTGGGGTATTCATATAGAGATCGGTACCGTAGTCTTTATCATCAACGCCATCTTGTTGATTATCTTGGGGTGTATCGTAGGTTGGAAGTTCGGTATTAAATCGATCTTCTGTATCTCGATTCTTTCGCTTGCGATGAATACGTTGGAGATGCTCTTGGCCGGGCATGTGCTTTTCGATATGGAGCCTATCATGATGATCGCCTTGGGTGCTATTAGCTGCGGCGTCGGTGTCTCGCTATGTTTCAAGCAGGGTGGCTCTACGGGAGGCACAGATATTGTGGCGATGATTATCAATCATTATCGCACGGTTTCCTATGGCAAGGTTGTTATCTATTTGGATTTCACTATTATAGCTTCATCAATGTTGATCGGTATGGGGCTTGATACGGTGGTCTATGGCTACCTTATGACCGCAATTTTTGGATATACGGTCGATGCCCTAATGTCGGGAAGTCAGCAGTCGAGTCAGATGTTTATCATCTCCAAAGACCCCGAAGCAATGGCCGACGCCATCACCAATAGCGCCCATCGCGGCGTGACGCTCATAGATTCCCAAGGATGGTACACCAAGGTCGAAACCAAGATCGTAATGGTGGTATGCCGCAAGCGTGAGAGTAGCCAAATTTTGGCGGTTGTCCGCTCGGTCGACCCCACAGCATTTATCACTGTAGGTTCGGTTATGGGTGTCTATGGACTTGGTTTCGAGGAGCTTCGTAAGATTTAAGATGATGATATGAGCCTCTATGCCGATATCGTTCTGCCTTTAGCACAGGAAGCTTTCACCTTCGAGGTGGATGAGTCGCTCTGTGTGCAGGAGGGGTCGGCAGTGATGGTGCCCTTGGGGCGCACCACCGAGAGGCTCTACACGGGCATCGTCTGGCGCCTGCACTCCAATCGCCCTGACTATGCGCTGATCAAGCGTGTGGTGCGTGTGCTCTATGCGCGACCTCTGTTGAATGAGGAGCAGCGCAAATTCTGGGAGTGGGTCGCCTCATATTATATGTGTAGCGTGGGCGAGGTTATGCGCGTGGCGCTGCCGGCAATGATGAAACCCTCGGGGCTCAGCGACGAGGAGTTTGCGATGGACGAATTCAAGCCCCGCGAGGAGTATTATGTAACTCTCAAAGAGAGTATTAGAGATGAGCTGATCGCAACAATCGGGCGCCGTGCTCCCAAACAACAAGCACTCCTCGAGCAGTTGCGCCAGATCGGTGAGCAGGTTACCCCACGCCGACTTCTCGCAGCCGATATGGCTACACTTCAGGGGCTTGCGCGCAAAGATATAATCCTTTTGGAAAAGCGAGATGTCACCCTCGAGCAGCGAGGGTCAAAGCTCTTTGCACTCCCACAACTCACCGAACACCAACAAATTGCGCTATCCACAATCGAGGAGTCGTTCAAAAACAGATCGACCGCCCTGCTCCACGGAATTACCGGCTCGGGCAAGACAGAGCTCTATATCCACCTGATCGCAGAGCGACTCGAGCGGGGTGAAGATGTGTTGCTACTACTACCCGAAATCGCCCTCACGGCGCAACTTATCGAGCGCATGGAGCGGATCTTCGGCTCGCGCGTGGTAGCCTACCACTCCAAGCTCACCGGACGCAAACGCACGGAGACATATTTGCAGATCAACAATCGCGATGGAGGTAACTTTGTAGTGGGTGTGCGCTCGGCGATATTTCTGCCACTCAAGAAGTTGCGGCTTATAATTGTCGACGAGGAGCACGATTCGAGCTACAAGCAAACCGACCCTGCACCCCGATATAATGCTCGCGACGCAGCTGTGGCAATCGCCGCAATGCGCGGCGGCAACACCCTCTTGGGCAGTGCCACCCCCTCGCTCGAGAGCTGGGCAAATAGCCAGAGTGGTAAGTACGGATTGGCGCAGCTCACGGAGCGATATGGCGATGCAACGACCCCCACAATCATCGTCTCGGACACAATTCGCTCGGTAAAGCGAGGCGAGCGCAAGGGGCATTTCAACTTCGATCTGATCGACCGAATTGTGGAGCGAACCGACCGTGGCGAGCAGGTGATCCTCTTCCAGAATCGCCGTGGTTTCGCACCATATATGGAGTGTAGTGCCTGTGGATGGAACCCGCGCTGCCCCCACTGCAACGTAACTCTCACGCTCCACAAAGGCTTGGCGCGCCTGAGCTGCCACTATTGTGGCTATATCGAACAGATCCCAGCAGCCTGCCCCGAGTGTCGCTCGAGCGAGTTGAAGCCGATGGGCTTTGGCACCGAAAAAATCGAGGAGCAGTTGGGCGAGTTGCTGCCCGAGGCGCGCGTTGGGCGCATGGATCGCGATAGTGTCACCTCGCCGCGAGCCCTTGCGCAGATCGTCGAGAGTGTCGAATCGGGCGAAACAAATATATTGGTCGGCACACAAATGGTCACCAAGGGCTTCGACTTCTCGAAAGTAACTTTGGTGGGAATTCTCAATGCCGATAATCTACTCAATAGTCCCGACTTCAGAGCCGAGGAGCGTGCCTTCCAGCTTATGACTCAGGTGGCAGGTCGTGCAGGTCGCCGTAGCGATTCGGGCGAGGTTGTGATCCAAACTTCGCAACCCGATCATCGCATTATTTCCTTAGTTATAGCTAAGGATTATAGGGCGATGGCAAGTACTCTTTTGGCCGAACGTGAACTCTTTGTATACCCTCCATACGCACGAATCATAGCTATAACTATGCGCCACAAACAGCGCGATCTGCTCCACACGGCGGCCAACACTTTGGGGTCGCTACTACGCTCTGTTTTTGGGCGTCGATTGCAGGGGCCCGTCTCGCCTGCGGTCGATAAAATCCGCGATGAATATATCGTCGAGATGACTCTCAAAATTGAGGCGAGTGCTTCGAGCGCCCGTGCCCGAGCAATCCTCAAAGAGAAGATTGAGGAGCTGCGGCGCGCTCCTGAGTATAAATATATAACAATCAACTGCAATGTCGACCCTCAGTAATATGTTCCACGACCTCTTAGCCCTGCTCTGCCCCGCGCAGTGCATCGGCTGCGGTACGCTTCTCGAGGGGCGTGCCGAGTGGATCTGCATCCGCTGCCGTGCCGAAATACCGTTGACCTATTTCCACTTCGACCCCGAAAACCCGATGGCGCGCAAGGTGAAGGCGATCTGCCCCTCGATCGAGAATGCGACAGCACAATTTTTCTATGTCAATAAGGGGCGGTGGCGCGAGGTGATCCACGAGATAAAGTATCGGAGGTCGTGGTATACGGCCTTCAAGATTGGATATTGGTATGGTTTCGAGTTGCAGGAGTCAGATATGTTTGCAGATGTCGATCTGCTCATGCCCGTGCCGCTCCACCGCTCGCGCATGCTTAGACGTCGCTATAACCAGTCCGAGCAGATTGCCGATGGTTTAGCTAAAGCGTTGGGACTCAAAGTGAATCGAACTGCACTAAAGCGCCGCAGCAACAATCCAAGTCAGGTTACCCGCACCAAGCAACAGCGGTGGCGGAATGTGCAGGGGATCTTCGCGGTGCGTCATGCCGAGCAGCTTGCCGGCAAACATATACTACTTGTCGACGATGTTTTCACCACGGGAGCCACGATTATCTCGTGTGCCGAGACCATCAAAGCGGCAGTGCCCGATTGTCGAATTTCGGTGGCGACGATAGCCGCCTCGCGCAACGAAGTACTTGGAAGGATGATATAACCAACCCTAAAAATAAAGATGTTATGAAGTCAGAAATTGAACTCTATGTAGTGAATCGCGTCCGAGCAAAACGACGCGAAAAGGGGGTGTCACAATCACTCCTCTCGTTTGGAATAGGTGTCTCCAAGGGCTTTGTAGGGCAGGTGGAAAGCCCCTCTAACCCCTCGAAGTACAATATTAACCATCTCTACGACATCGCCACATTCCTCGAGTGCTCGATGCAGGATTTCTTCCCTTCTCAGCGATAAGCAGCGCTAACTTCTAAAAGCCAAATACGCGGTTAAGAAGAGAGTCAATCAGCAGTGAGTCAACCTCTTGGGGATCCACTTCTGATGCTGGGCGCTCGATAAATGAGCTAATTGGCATCGTCTCGCGCATAACATAGGCATTGGGAAAAATTTTGCGGATACGCTCGAAGAGGATTATCGCCTCCTCCTCGGTTAGGCAGTTGCCCGCCGAGACCTTGTAATATGGGCTCTGGTAAACCATGTAGACTGGCTCCGAGGGGAAATTTATTGCGAAGTGGTCGCGTGCCTCGGTAGCTTTGGTGCGCGCTTGTTGGCCATTGTCGAAGAATATTCCTATGCGATAGCCCGATACTGTCGAAGCTCCTTTGAGGCTATCTATCTGTGTCAGTGCAGCTTGAGCCTTTGCACTTTTGCGAATTGTAAGCTCCTGTGCGCTGAGGCTTAGTATAATACTGAGAAGGAAGAGAATAGAGATTATTTTTTTCATAACACATTAATTATTAAGAGCTTTGAGGAGCTGCGATGTTGAGACATTGTTTTGGTGCACTGTGCGTTTCGCCATGCCCATCTTGACTTCGGCTTCGATATCGAATTTAAATCCGCGGCTTGCCTCGGGGCTCGAGAGGTCGCGCGTGAGGTTAAGGGCAGCCAATGCATCGACGTTGCGCAGGCGCCAGATAGTCGCCACGGCAGTGGAATCGGTGCGGCGTGGGATGGTGATAGGATCCTTCAGTTCGAGGGTTGCCACACGCTTATCGTTCTTCTTGAGAGTCACGCTGACGCTGTTAAGCATGATCTTGTGCCAACTCCGGTTGCGAAAAATCACGTCGCCCTTGACTCCCGACATCCCCATTATCTCGAGGTTTTCGACCCCTTCGATCGAGACTTTATCTTGGAATGAGGATCCACACGAACTCACCGCGAGGGCGAAGGCTGCTACCACGAGGCAGCGAACGGTTACACTAAACTTTTTCATATTCTACTTTTTTACTCCAACATATATTTGTGCCACGCCAAAAAATTGGGGGCGATTGTAACACTCCTCAAGGCCGCATCTTCCCATCAAGGCGAGGAATTCGGCGGGTTGCTCAAACTCCTCAATCGACTCAGGCAGATAGCTATACGCCTTACGATCGCGCGAAAGAAGCCCTCCCACAAAAGGCATCACATAGCGCGAATATAGGCGATATATAGGCGCCACAAGCCAATGCTCGCAAGAGGCAAACTCCAAAATAATTAGCGAACCACCCGGTCGCAGCGCCCGCACCATCTCGCCCACACCCTGCTCTAAATCGCCGAAGTTGCGCACACCAAAAGCCACTGTCACAACATCAAACGAGGCCGAAGGGGCGGCGAGCGACTCGGCAGCACCACAACGCAACTCGATCTGCTCGTCGAACCCCTGTGCGCTCACTTTGCGCTGCGCCACTGCGAGCATCCCCTCCGAGGGGTCTATGCCCACCACCTTGGCCGTGGAGTTGCCTTTGGCTAAAGCTAAGGCCAAGTCGCCAGTGCCGGTTGCCACATCGAGGATGTCGGCGGGGGAGAGCTTGCGGACAATTTTCACCACATTGCGTCGCCACCCCTTGTCGATGCCCAGCGACAAGATGTGGTTGAGTGAGTCGTAGGTTGGGGCGATGTTGTCGAACATCTCGCGAACCTCTTCGCTCTTGGTTTTATTCTCTTTATTGTATGGTTTCATTACTCAAATTTTAATGTTTTTTCGACCTTCACGCGTGCCACAATGCGGGTCGGAATTATCATAAGTGCCAATATAACAGCTACTACCACCACATTGAGCAGCGCGATCCACGAGAGCGAAAGGTCGATCGGCACATGGCTTAAAAGGTAGCTCGCAGCGTCGAGCTTTATGATGTGGAAGTGGTGCTGTGCGAGGCATAGCGACAGTGCAATACCATTACCCCATGCCAAACCCTTGAGGGTGATCGAGAGCGAGCGATAGAGGAATATTTGTTGTAGCGCACGGTTGCTCATGCCCAATGCTTTGAGAGTGCCAATCATTCGTGTGCGCTCCAAGACCATGATTAGTAGCGCTGTAGCCATATTGAAGCCCGCTACCAACAGCATAATCACGATGATCACCACGGCGTTGATATTGTGCGCCTTAAGCCAATCGAAGATCGAGGGGTAGAGCTCATCGGAGGGTAGCGCCATGATGTTGCGCAACCCCGGGATGTCGCTATATAGCAGCTCATCGTTGATCTGATCGCACGCCGCTGAGGCCTCTTTGAGCGAGGCGAAGCGCAGGTCGTAGCCCGAGATTTGATCCTCTGACCATGAGTTAAGGCGCTGAATATTACGTATGTCGGTCACCATAATCATCCTGTCCCATTCGTCGAGACCAGTCGAAAAGAGTCCGCACACTTTGAAAAGATCACGTCGCAGCGACTCCCCGCTATCACCCACCAACAACTCGATGCGATCGCCCACCGAGAGCGCAAGTCGTCCCGCCAAGCTCGACGAGAGCAATATATCGCGCGTGGTGCTCTGCTCACTCGTGCGAGGAAGCTCTCCCTCGATAAGTGCTGCGCGCAGGAATGAGGTGTCGTAAAGTGAGTCGATGCCACGCACCATAACCCCCTCGATCGCCTCCCCCGTGCGAACAACACCTTGCAAAGTCGCATAGGGGTTGATGTCAAGTGCTTTATACTTAGTTACAACTAAGGATTCTAACTCTGAGCTACGTGTAATAGGGTGTGTCTGCGAACCATTGAAGGTTGCAATATTGCTCATAATCGCCTCAGCGGTGAATCCAGTGAGCGATCGGCTCACTTCCGAACGGAAGCCAAAGACGATGGCCAGTGTGATGGTCATCATAGCCACACTGAGTGCCACGGAGATAGTGGCCACACGCACCATGATCGATGCTTTGCCGCCGTTTTTTGTCTCTGCGCTACGCTTGGCTATAAAATATTCTACACTCATTTCAAAAAATCTTGTAAAGATTATGCAAAGTAACACATTTTTTTGTTACTTTTGGCAGAAAGAATTAACAATTATGAACAAAAAAATAGCACTTATCACCGGAGCTACTTCCGGAATCGGTCGTGCCGCAGCTTTGAAGTTGGCGGCATTAGGGTATTCAATCGTAGTTACAGGTCGACGTTCGGATCGCTTGGCGGCTCTTAAAGAGGAGATCGAAGCATCTGGTACAGAGTGTATTACACTCTGCTTTGACGTTCGTTCCAACCAACAATGCGAGCTCAATCTCTCGCCCTTGGAGCGCATCGACCTACTTGTCAACAACGCCGGTTTGGCCTCGGGAATGGAGCACATCGACGTGGGTGATTTGAACGATTGGGATGCGATGATCGACACCAATGTCAAGGGGTTGCTATACGTTACGCGCATCGTCGCGCCCAAAATGGTTGAGGCGGGCAGTGGCCACATCATCAATATCGGCTCGATTGCCGGAACCGACGCATACGAGAATGGAGCGGTCTATTGCGCCAGCAAACATGCTGTGCATGCCATCTCGCAATCCATGCGCCACGATCTCTTGGAGAAGAATATCAAGGTGAGCGAGGTGCGCCCCGGAATGGTCGAAACGGAGTTCTCCACAGTGCGCTTCCATGGCGATCAGCAGCGCGCCGACAACGTCTACGTGGGCTTCGAGCCCCTCACGGGAGCCGACATCGCCGAGGCGATCGGTTGGATTGCACAATTGCCGGCGCATATGAACGTTAATGATATAGTCCTTATGCCCGCTCAACAAGCGTCGGCATTTAAGACGTACCGCAAATTATAATTTTTAAAGTTATGTTAATTAGCATTTTACAAGCGAGCACCGATGCAGCTGCCCACAGTAGCGCATATATGAATAGCTTCGCTGCATTCTCGCAAACTGGCGCATTTTTCTTGATGATCGCCATTGGTTTGGTTGGTTTCTTCGTGCAAAATAAGTTGCAATCGGTCTTTAAAAAATACTCTCAGGTGAGCTCGCCGGGGGGCATGACTGGTGCCGAGGCGGCAGTTAAGATGTTGCGTGACAACAATATCCATAATGTCAAAATCACACAGGTTCGTGGCCACCTCACCGACCACTTCAACCCCGCAAATATGACCGTAAATCTCAGCGAGAGCGTCTACAATTCGCGCAGCATCTCGGCTATTGCCGTGGCGTGTCATGAGTGCGGCCACGCTGTGCAGCATGCTCGAAGCTACGCCCCATTGGTGCTTCGTTCGCAGTTGGTTCCGGTGGTGAATTTCTCGTCGAGCATCGCTACGTGGGTGATTATTGCTGGTATGTTGATGTTGTCGACCGGCATGGGTGAGACCATTTGTTGGATCGGTATTGCGCTGATCGGCACTTCGGCTATCTTCTCAATAGTCACTCTACCAGTCGAATACAATGCTTCAGCTCGCGCCTTGGAGTGGATGGAGTCTACTCGCACGGTTCAGGGTGTGCAACTCACCCAAGCTCGAGAGGCACTAAGTTGGGCAGCTCGCACATATCTTGTTGCGGCACTCTCGGCTATCGCCACTGTGCTCTATTATGTGATGATCGTGATGGGTCGCAGTCGCGATTAATCTTGCGATCGTGAAGCGCTCTCCTACTATCGCGCCACGATTTTTAGTGGTTCTTTTAGTGGTTCTCCTTTGGGGGGCAGCTTCACCTATTGTGCTTTATTCGGCTCAACCACAGGTAGATATCCCTATCGAGGATTTCGATAGTTTGCCACATAGCTCCTTCGATCGCTTCTGCCGCAAGATGGCGGCGGGCGATAGTTTGGTGCGTATCGCCTTTTTAGGTGACTCCTTTGTCGAGGCCGATATCCTTACGGCCGATCTGCGCGAACTTTTTCAAACGAAATATGGTGGCTGCGGAGCAGGGTTTGCTCCCATGGCGACTCCGCTAACTCGCTATCGTCCAACTATCAAGAGTGCGTGGGAGGGGTGGAGTGCCCACAATATCATGCAGTATAATCGTACCGAGGAACCCGCCAAGTCGCGCTTTCCCTTCTCGGGCTGGATCTCACGTCCAACTAATGGAGTATCAATAACTTGGAGTGCCACTTCGGCGCGGCAGCACCTCGATTCATGTCACGTTGCGCGACTGCACTTCATCTCGCGCAGTAACGCTCGACTCGAGGTGTCGGTCAATGAGCAGAAGCCACAAAGCTACATATTCGAGGCGAGCGAGCAGCTCCAAGAGATCGTTGTGGAAGATCCCGCGATTAGCTCTTTGACTCTCCGCGTGGTGAGTGGCGCCCAAGGGTTTCTGGGCTATGGAGTTGTGTTTGAGGGAGATAGTGGCGTGGTTCTCGACAACTATTCGGTGCGCAGCAACAATGGTCGCGCGATGCTTTGGAGTTCCCCCGAGATCAATTCGCAGATCGATGAGGCGGTTGGTGGCTACGACATGGTGATCCTCCAATATGGGCTCAATATTATGCAGAGTGGCGTGGTGCACTACACAAACTATGGTGCACAGGTCGAGCTAATGATTGCCTTTGCTCGCGAATGTTTTCCCGCTGCCGCGATCGTGGTGATGGGCGTTAGTGATAGGTGGGTCAAGGAGAATGGGGAATATCGACAGATGATTGCAGAGTCCACGGCACTCACATCATACCAGCGCGAAGCAGCTCAAAATCAAGGTGTTTGCTTCTGGAATACCTGCGCGGCAATGGCCTCGCAAGGCGGCATGAAGTGTTTTGTCGAGCAGGGGCTTGCCGCCAAGGATCACACCCATATCAACGCCAAAGGTGGTGCCAAGATCGCACAGATGTTGTTCGCGGCGGTCGACAAAGAGGTCGAGAATCAACGCCGCTACATTATCCGCAGGGTTGATCACGAGCCGCTTCTCGACTATGAACAGCGCGAGAAGATCGAAAAATCGCTACAAAATGCCTATGCAATTGAGGAATACGATGCCGAGTAGAATAGGGCAGAGGTAGCGTAGTAGGAAGATTACTACGTTAAGTATCCGCATCTTAGACTCGCCAAAGTCGGTGAGTTGTCGCTTGAGAACCTCGCGCTTAACCAACCATCCCGCAACGATCGAGATACCCATTCCGCTGAGAGGCAACATCACATTCGAGGTGAGGAAATCCAATCCATCAAAGAGACTCTTGCCCGCAACCGAGATCGATGGGCATGCACCAAGCGAGAGCGAGGCCAAAGTGGCCAAACATCCCACGCCAAGTGAGGTGATTAGCGTTGCCTTGCGACGCGAAACTTTCCACTCCTCAATGACGTAAAGCGTCACAACTTCGTAGAGCGATAGGGTCGAGGTGAGTGCTGCGATTATCAGCAGCAGGAATAGTACAGACGACCATAACACACTCATAGGCATACTGTTAAGCACAGCTGGCAGTGTGATAAATACTAACGACGGGCCCGAAGTAGGCTCGATTCCGACGCTGAATACCGCAGGGAAAATCATTAATCCAGCAATAATTGCGACCAAGGTGTCGAGCAGAGTGACGCTGATAGCCGTAGGTAATAGCTTTGTCTTTTTGTCGAAATATGAGGCGTAAGTCATGATGGCACCCAATCCCACAGAGAGCGAGAAAAAGGCCTGACCCATTGCGCGATAGAAGACGTCGGTGGTGATCTTCGAGAAGTCGGGCTTGAAGAGGAACTTCACTCCCTCCATGCTGTTGGGCATGGTCAATGACTTGACTGTAAGGGCGATAAGAATAAAGAATAGGATCGGCATAAGGATCTTCGAGGCCTTCTCGATTCCTTTGTCGACACCCAAGGTAATGATAAAAAAGTTGGCTGCGATAAAGACCCACGTGAAGATAACAGGTCTGGATCCGCTGGTGATAAATGAGTTAAATAGCGATGTGTAATCATCTACCGTTGAGAGCTTTGAGAGTGTGCCGCTCACCGAACTAACGAAATATTCGGCAGTCCATCCCGACACCACCAAATAGAAGCCCATAATAAGGAATGCGATGAGCACATTGCCGAAGCCCAAAAACTTGGCGCGGGGATCGAAGTGGCGATAAATCCCCACAACATTCTTGCGCGCCTCGCGACCCATTGCCATCTCGCCAAGCATAATTGGCATGCCCAAAAGCAAGATGCAACCGATGTATATAATGAGAAATGCGGCACCACCACTCTCGCCCAAAACATAGGGAAATTTCCAAATATTGCCCAGTCCCACCGAGCCTCCCGCAGCCACTAAGATCGCACCGAGACGTCGACCCAATGTTGCGCGTGAATTGTTACCTGTTTCCATACTATTTATTCTTAGTGGGAGCTAAGAATAAGCCTCCCTTATTTCTCTAAAACAACACTCACTCGGCCAATTTTTCCCCCGAGTGGTGGTGCTAACTTTGCCACTTCGCAACGCACTCCCTCTACCGAGGGGAATGTGTCGCAAATGGCGTCGATGATGTTGAGTGCTACGGTCTCGATAGTACGTTGCGTGCGCTTCATCTGCGCTGCAACCACCTCGTATACTGTAAGATAGTTTACGGCAGATGTGACATCATCGGCTGCGATATCTGCCTGCCACGTCGAGATTTCTAAATCAACCACGAAGCGATTGCCTACCTTCTGCTCCAAATCGTAGCAGCCGTGGAAGGCGTGAAACTCCATCTGATTCAACTTAATTTTGTATTGCATTACTCCACTGTGATTAGGTAGTAATTTTTCTTGCCTCGCTGTACCAAAAGGTATTTTTCGGCGATTAAATCCTTAGCTATAACTAAGGATGTGCCATCTGTCACCTTCTCCTTATTTAGCGAAACGCCACCGCCCTGAACCAACTTGCGGCACTCGCCCTTCGATGGGAAGATCGCAGCCTTCTCGGTGCAGAGATCTACGAAAGTCGAGCCAAGATCATCCTTCGAGATAGTAAATTGAGGCACTCCCTCGAACACCTGCAATAGGGTCTGCTCGTCGAGCGACTTCAAAGCCTCGGAAGTTGCGCCACCAAACAAGATGTTGGATGCAGCCACAGCCTTGTCGAGCTCCTCGGCAGAGTGGATCATCGTGGTGATCTCCTCGGCAAGGCGCTTTTGGAGGATGCGCTGGTGTGGTGCCTCCTCGTGAGCTGCCGTTAGGATCTCGACTGTCTCGCGGTCGAGCATGGTGAAGATGCGGATGTAGCGCTTAGCATCCTCGTCGCTCACATTGAGCCAGAATTGGTAGAATTTGTAGGGCGAAGTGTATGCGGGGCTCAACCACACGTTGCCGCTCTCGGTCTTACCAAATTTGGTGCCATCGGCCTTGGTGATAAGCGGGCAAACAATGCCAAACGCCTCAGCCTCAGAACCCATCTTGCGACGGATAAGCTCCGTTCCGGTGGTGATATTACCCCACTGATCGGCGCCACCAAGCTGAATTTTACAATTCATATGCTCGTAGAGGTGCAAGAAGTCGTAGCCCTGCACAAGCTGATAGGTGAACTCAGTGAACGACATTCCGTCGCCGTCGCCATTGAAGCGCTTTTTGACCGAATCTTTGGCCATCATATAGTTGACAGTGATACACTTACCGATATCGCGAATAAAATCGAGGAACGAGAAATCCTTCATCCAGTCGTAGTTGTTGACCATCTGCGCGGCGTTGGGAGCGTCGGAATCGAAATCTATCAGCTTCGATAGCTGCGCCTTGATCGCCTCTTGATTGTGGCGCAAAGTAGCTTCGTCGAGCAAATTACGCTCGGCCGACTTGCCACTTGGGTCACCAATCATACCCGTAGCTCCTCCCACCAAAGCCAATGGGCGGTGGCCACACTCCTGAAAGTGTTTGAGGATCATCACGCCCACCAAGTGGCCGATATGAAGTGAATCGGCTGTGGGGTCGATACCCAAGTATGCTGTTGTTAACTCTTTCTCTAATTGCTCTTTAGCGCCCGGCATCATCGTGTGGATCATGCCACGCCACTCTAATTCTTCGATAAAATTTTTGTTTGACATCTCTATATTTTTAGTCGTTATTATTCTACGTATAGGTTAAATTTCTCCTTTAGTTTTGCAATTTCGGGGTTCTTCTCCACCAAAAATGCGATCCTATCCTCGAGCTTGATGGGTCGCGTCGCCACGATCTTCTCGTCGAGGATCAGCTCCAATTCGACCACGCCACCAATCGAGGCGATCTCGACAATGCGGTGCAGTAGCTCGCTCGAGCAGCGCTCAATCTCCCCCTGCAATTCGCTTGTAGGCACCTTAACTACGATTTTGTGACCCTCGAAGCTCATCGCCTCAAAAGGCACTGCAAAGCGCGGGCGCCATGCGGCGATATATTGGAGGATCTCGTGGCGAGAACCCGTCAAAAGCTCCTCGGTACGAGGGTCAATGCGGCTCTCGGTAGCTGTTGCTACCCCCTCACTTTCAGCTGCTTTGGGCACTCCTCCATTCATCAAATCGCTCAGCGAAACCAATGGGCGTGTGGCTGTGACCTTGCGCGGCTTTGGTGCCTCGACTGCCTTTGGCTCGGCTACCTTGGCTACCTCGACTGCCTTTGGCTCGGCTACTTTCGCTTGTGTCTGTGGCACTACCTTTAGCTCCTCGACCTTGGGGGCGCGCTTGGCCGTGAACTCGGGGAGCTCGAGTTTGATATCGAGATAGTTACCTACCTCACTATTTTTTTTTTGACCGAGACCCGCTATTTTCATAAGTCCCAGTTCAACTAATAATCTTTGGTTCGAGGAGAGCCTCAATTTGCCATCGGCCTCGGTGAGCACCGATATCGTCCCGAAGAGGAAATCTATGCCGCACCGCTCCGCTTGCTGCTTATAACGCTCTGCTAACGCCTCGGTGTACTCCATCAAACTCAGCGACGCCGGATCCTTGGCCACTAATAGGTCGCGGCAGTGAGCCCCAAGCCCCGCCATAAAGGTCTGCGCCGAGAAGCCCTGCGAGAGAACTCGATCGAAGCCGATCAGAGCGTCGACATATGAGCCCGCCAAAAGCGAGTCTGTGACCGAGAAATAGGTGTCGTAATCCAAAATATTGAGCGTCTGCGCAACATGCTTATAATCAAGCGTTGAGCCGCAGAACGAAACTGCTTTGTCAAACATCGACAGAGCATCGCGCATACCACCATCGGCCTTAAGTGCGATCAGGTTGAGCGACTCCTCGTCGGCTGTAACTCCCTCCTGTTCGGCAATATAGCGCAGGTAGCGCACTCCATCCTCGACCTTGATTCGGTTGAAGTCGAAGATCTGGCAACGCGAAAGGATCGTGGGCAGGATCTTGTGTTTCTCGGTTGTGGCCAATATAAATATAGCGTGTGCGGGTGGCTCCTCGAGAGTCTTTAGGAATGCATTAAAAGCTGCCGCCGAGAGCATATGAACCTCGTCGATGATAAACAGAGCGTAGCGCCCCAACTGCGGAATGATGCGCACCTGCTCGATTAGCGAGCGGATATCGTCGACCGTATTGTTCGAAGCGGCATCTAACTCGTGGATGTTGAGCGAGCGGTTCTCGTTGAAGCTGCGGCACGACTCGCACTCGTTGCAAGCCTCATTGCCGTTGGGCGAGAGGCAGTTGATGGTCTTGGCGAAGATACGTGCACAGGTGGTTTTACCCACTCCGCGAGGCCCGCAAAAGAGGTAGGCGTGTGCCAACTGACTGCGCTCAATTGCATTCTTGAGCGTAGAGGTGATATGATTCTGACCCACAACCGAATTAAAGGTCGCGGGGCGATACTTTCTGGCACTTACTATAAATTCTCCCATAATGGGCAAAGATACATAATTTTTTTGGAAAATTATATCGGCTTACATTTTTTTGTAGGGCAAACGCATGAAAAATCTTGTGCTGTTTTTATTGCGCCGATAATTGCGCCGAGGTGTTATAGCTTGTAAGTTACCCCTCTCCTCCTCACGTCATCCTCGCGAATGCGGGGATCTTAAATGGTAATATTGTAGAGGGTATAAGATTCCCGCTTTCGCGGGAATGACGGGGGCGGGAATGACGGAGGCGGGAATAATTGGAGCGGTGAGTTGGACTTGGGAATAAGGAGGAGAAATCATAAATCTCATGCGGTCGCAGTGCGACGCGTAAATTAATAATTCTTCAAATCTACCGCAAAAATATTATAAATAGTTACAATCCGAAACAATATTGTTTAAAATCGTAATTAAATACTATCTATACACCTAATGTTCCACACTTTACCCGCCTATCATTTTTTAAAATAAATTTATAATTTTGTTTTCTTTCTCAAAAATAATATCTATATTTGCCACGTGGGCTAACTAAAAAACCACCAAAAAAGATTATGAATAACAATTTTACACTACTGGGCATCCTGATTATTAACTCTGAGATTATTCTTCAGAAATAGAGGGTGTGCACATTGGTGTTAAGTAATAAAATAACTGATAGACCCTTCTTACTCCCAAGTGATGAAGGGTCTTTTTTTAACCTGTTAAACATTAAAAAACTATAATTATGGCTGATAGATTATTTATTTTTGATACGACGCTTCGCGATGGCGAGCAGGTTCCCGGGTGCCAGCTAAACACTCTGGAGAAGATTCAGGTTGCCAAGGCTCTCGAGGCGCTTGGCGTAGATGTGATCGAGGCGGGATTCCCCGTGTCGAGCCCCGGTGATTTCCACTCGGTGGTCGAGATCTCCAAGGCTGTTACTTGGCCGACTATCTGCGCACTCACGCGTGCCGTGGAGAACGACATAAAGGTGGCGGGCGAGGCGCTACACTACGCTAAGCATGGACGTATCCACACCGGTATCGGTACCTCCGATTCGCACATTAAATATAAGTTCAACTCCAACCGCGAAGAGATCATCGAGCGTGCTGTGGCTGCGGTGAAGTATGCCAAGACCTTCGTCGAGGATGTCCAATTCTACGCCGAGGATGCCGGTCGCACCGACAACGAATATTTGGCTCGCGTGATCGAGGCGGTAATCAAGGCGGGAGCAACGGTTGTCAATATCCCCGACACCACTGGCTACTGCCTGCCCGACGAATTTGGTCGCAAGATCCGCTTCCTCAAAGAGAACGTTAAGGGTATCGACAATGTGACCATCGCCACCCACTGCCACAACGATTTAGGTATGGCCACAGCCAACACCGTGGCGGGAATCCTCAATGGAGCACGCCAAGCCGAGGTGACAATCAACGGTATCGGCGAGAGAGCCGGCAACACAGCCCTCGAGGAGATCGCGATGATCTTCAAGAGCCACCACGAGCTGATGATCGATACCAATATTAATACGCAGCGCATAACAAGCACCAGCGGCTTGGTCTCGAGCCTTATGAATATGCCCGTGCAGCCCAACAAAGCGATCGTGGGTCGCAACGCCTTTGCCCACTCCTCGGGAATCCACCAAGATGGAGTGCTCAAAAATCGCGAAAGCTACGAGATCGTCGACCCCAAGGATGTGGGTATCGACGAGAGCTCGATCGTTCTCACAGCGCGCAGTGGTCGCGCAGCGCTCAAACATCGCCTCACAGTATTGGGCGTGGAGCTCGACAAGGATCAGTTGGACAACGCCTACGAGCAGTTCCTCAAATTGGCCGACAAGAAGAAGGATATCAACGACGACGATGTATTGATGTTGGTGGGCAAGGAGCGCTCGGAGAATGCACGCATCAAGATGGAGTACTTGCAGGTGACAACCGGCATCGGAGTGCGCTCAGTAGCGAATATATGTCTGGATATCGCCGGCGAGAAGTTCGAGGCGGCAGCATCGGGCAATGGCCCAGTGGATGCTGCGATCAAAGCCATCAAGCAGATCATTCGTCGCGAGATGAAGGTAAACGAGTTCTTGATTCAAGCGATCACCAAGGGCAGCGACGACATCGGAAAGGTGCACATGACCGTAGCACACGAGGGTGTTAACTACCATGGCTTTGCAGCCAATACCGATATCGTCTCAGCTTCGGCCGAGGCATTTATCGACGCTATCAACAAATTTATAATTGCATAAAATTTTCAACCGATGAGTACACTTTTTGATAAAATATGGGATGCACACGTAGTGACCAAGGTCGAGGGAGGGCCATCTCAGATATATATCGACCGCCACTTCTGCCACGAGGTGACCTCGCCCCAAGCCTTCGCTGGGTTGCGCGAGCGCGGCCTACAGGTCTTTCGTCCCGAGCAGACCACCTGCTCGCCCGACCACAATATCCCTACGCTCAACCAGCACCTGCCCATCGTCGATCCTATTTCGCGCAATCAGGTCGACACGCTCACAGCCAACGCAACTGAATTTGGTCTCACGCTCTGGGGTTTGGGACATAAGAAAAATGGAATTATCCACGTCATAGGGCCCGAGAATGGCCTTACCCAACCCGGAATGACTATCGTTTGTGGCGACTCACACACCTCGACCCACGGAGCATTTGGAGCCGTGGCATTCGGAATCGGAACCAGCGAGGTGGAGATGGTGCTCGCCTCGCAATGCATCCTCCAACCCAAGCCGATGAGCATGCGCATCACAGTCGATGGAGCCCTTCGTAAGGGGGTGTCGGCCAAGGATATGGCGCTCTATATCATCGCACAGATGACCACAGGTGGCGCTACGGGCTACTTCGTGGAGTATGCCGGCGAGGCGGTGCGTGCCTTGAGCATGGAGGAGCGTATGACGCTCTGCAACCTCAGCATCGAGATGGGTGCACGCGGAGGCATGATCGCCCCCGACAAGACCACTTTCGACTATGTCAAGGGTCGCGAGTTTGCTCCTGCGGGAGATGAGTGGGATGCAGCGATGACGCGATGGGAGCAGCTATATAGCGACCCCGACGCCGTATTCGACAAAGAGATCCTCTTCCACGCCGAAGATATCGAACCTATGATCACCTACGGCACCAATCCCGGCATGGGAATGGCGATCGGGGAGTCAATCCCTGCGGCCGATAGCCTCGACGAGGCCAGCCGCACCTCGTACCTTAATTCGCTCGAATATATGGGCTTTGAGCAGGGTGAGCAGCTTTTGGGCAAATCAATAGACTACGTATTCTTGGGTAGCTGTACCAATGGCCGCATCGAAGATTTCAGGGTGTTCGCCTCGATGGTCGAGGGTCACCAAAAGGCCGAGGGTGTGGTTGCATGGCTTGTTCCCGGCTCATGGAGCGTCGAGGAGCAGATCCGCGCCGAGGGGATAGACAAGATCTTGGAGGCGGCGGGCTTCGAGCTGCGCCAGCCGGGATGCTCGGCATGTTTGGCGATGAGCGAGGATAAGGTTCCCGCCGGCAAATATGCTGTGTCGACCTCCAATCGCAACTTCGAGGGGCGTCAGGGGCCCGGTGCTCGCACCCTCTTGGCAGGGCCAATGGTGGCGGCAGCGGCAGCTATCACCGGCAAGATCACCGACCCACGCGACTTTATGTAGTATCCACCTTTAGAATTTGTTTAAGTTTTAATAATTTAAAATACTGGTTATCAGTTGTTTAATTGCGGAATATTTTGTATCTTTATGGTCACTACACTATAAAGAATGGCAAAGAATTACCCAACAAAC
>JBCQVM010000050.1:0-12740 GCA_047173105.1 Rikenellaceae bacterium | reverse complement strand
ATTTAAGATCCCCGTTTTCACGGGGATGACGGGAGGGGTTTTCACGGGGATGACGGGAGGGGCGTTCCTTTTTCCTCTCATAGTCAGATTCGAGACTCTGAGCTTTTAGCTCGTGATAGAATCCTTAGATTATAATCACAGAAAGAGCAGGAGGCCACTCCTGCTCTTTCTTGCTTACCTGCAAAATATGCGCTGCTAAAACGATATCTTCGATTAATTATTGAGCTCTCGTTATTTTAGGAAGAACGGCATTGAGCTCCTTAGATCTTGCGAGGAGGCACCTGCGCTTAGGGTGAATTCGCCGCTTTCGGCGATCCAGTCACCGAGGGTGTCGTCGTAGTATTTAAGAGCGTCGGCGGTGATTGTGAATTTAGCCTGCTTGCTTTCGCCCGCTTCGAGGTGGAGCTTTTCGAACCCTTTGAGTTCGCGCACGGGGCGGACTAATCGAGACTCTTTGTCGGCAATGTAGAATTGAACTACCTCTGCTCCAGCCATATCGCCATTGTTGGTTATAGTGATTGAGGCCTCAATAACATCGTTCTTGCCCATTGTAGCCCTCGAAAGGTGCAAATCGCCATACTCAAATTTGGTGTAACTCAATCCATGGCCAAAGGCAAATAGTGGCGCAATATTGGCTCTGTCGGCATGACGATAGCCCACAAAGATGCTTTCGGTATACTCCACGCTCTTACCATTGCCGGGGAACTCACCCACGCTGTGAGCCGAGTTGTCGGCGAGCGACACGGGGAAGGTAAATGGCAGCTTGCCCGAGGGGTTAACATCGCCCACCAAAATATCGGCTAAGGCGTTACCTGCCTCCGATCCCAAGAACCACGCTTGGAGAATTGCGGGTGCTTTATCAACCCATGGCATCGCCACGGCATTGCCCGAGATCATCGTAACTACCAAATTGTCGTTTGCCTCGGCGAGCGCCTCAATTAACTTATCTTGAGCATATGGCAGGCCATAGCTTTGGCGGTCGGCACCCTCGCAATCTTGGAAGTGGCTCTTGTTGAGACCACCCACGAAGATCACATAGTCGGCAGCCTTGGCAGCATCGACAGCATCGGCAATCAAACGTGCCTCGGAGCGCTTCTCGCTGAGGTCTTGACCCGAGGTGACGCCGTTGTACTCGCCACTAACATCGCCCACATAACCGCGCTGGTAGCTAATTATTGCTCTATTGCCCACAACCTCGCAAAGGCCATCATAAGGCGACACCTCGCGGCGAGCCTTGAGCGACGAGGAGCCTCCACCGACGGTCATCATCTTGAGTGCATTCTCACCTACCACCAAAATCGTTGGCTTCGCGGATAGATCGATAGGCAAAACACTACCCTCGTTTTTGAGCAGCACAATACCCTCGCCAGCGATCTTGCGCGCCGCCGCTGTATGCTCATCCGAGCAGAGCGAACCATAGGGCTTGTCGGAGTTCATCGCCGTGCGGAAAATCAGACGCAACACGCGACGAGCCTTGTCGTCGAGCTCCACTGTGCCCACCTCGCCCGAGCGAATCATCTCGAGGTATGGTTGAGCCAAATAGTAGCTATCGTAGGCGCTACTACGCCCCCAATTCAGACCATTTGTCCAGCTGCCGAACTCCATATCGAGGCCATTGTAGATCGCCTGTTTTGTGTCGTGTACACCGCCCCAATCTGAGACAACGACTCCATCGAAGCCCCAGTCGCGCTTCAGGATGTCGTTCAAGAGATATTGGTTGTGACACGCCTGTTCGCCTTTATATTGGTTGTATGAGCCCATTATTGCCCATGCATCACCCTCTTGGACTGCCGCCTTGAATGCTGGTAGGTAGATCTCGTAGAGGGCACGATCATCGACTTTGACATCGATAAAATCGCGATCGGTCTCTTGGTTATTGAGCGCATAGTGCTTTACACACGCTGCAACACCATTCTTCTGTACCTCACGGATATATGGCACAACCATCTGCGCTGCAAGGTATGGATCTTCGCCCATATACTCGAAGTTGCGACCATTAAGCGGCGAGCGGTAGATATTCACGCCGGGCCCCAAGAGTACATCCTTTTCGCGATAGCGAGCCTCCTCACCGATCGACTTTCCGTAGAGAGCCGACATATCGCGGCTCCATGTAGCGGCCAAAGCTGTGAGGGCAGGATAGGCGGTACATGAGTCGCTACTCCATCCCGCTTGATCCCACTCATCCCACAACACCTCGGGGCGGATTCCGTGGGGGCCATCGGTGCACCACACCTCGGGGATACCGAGGCGTGGCACTCCTGCCGACGAAAATTTAGATTGTGCGTGGATGATAGCAACCTTCTCCTCGGTTGTCATCCTGCTGAGTGCATCTTCGACTCTCTCCTCGAGCGAGCGTGCCGGATCGAGATATACATCTATCCCACTCTCGGGAGTCGAGCAGCACGATGTCGCCGCGAAAAATAGAGCAATAGATGCTGTAATTCTAATTAATTTATTCATTGATTTTTGTTTGTTTAGTCAACTTTTACAAATGATACTACGGGGTATTCCTTGCCCTCGGTGCAATCTACAGTTAGCTCGTAGGCAGCGCCCTCCTCCAAAGATGTAGCGAGCTCAAGATTTCCATCCGACGCTACCGATAGTAGAGCCTCGGTGCCATCGGCAAGGGTGAAAGCACCCAAGCCACTCCAACCGCGCTCTGCGAAGAATTTACCTCCCCACCAGTCGTATCTAAAGCGCTCGCCATAGGTTGTTGAGCCATCGGCACCCGTTGTGCCGCGCATAACGTAAACTTTATCGGTATACTCAGGCACTGCAATTCCATATTCGGTTGACCATCCCGGCTGCGAGGCAAGGTTTGGCGAGCCGATACCCCAACCGATAAAGTATATCGCACCGTTACCAGCATCGTCGAGGGTCTTTAGGTTGCCATCCGCATCGATCGGAAGTGCGTCGATAGTCATATCGGTGACATTCAAAAGCACACGATACCAGCCGCTAAGAGGCACCAAAGCGTAGTCCGAGCCGAAGAAATCGGGGTTGATCCAAGCTGGGGTAAACATATCATCGCCGCCGAATGCAACTACCTCACCCTGAGTGAGCTCGATGTCGAGAGAGTAGTTATCCATATCGATCATCTCCATCTCGGTGCCATTGACTGTCATTCCAGCGCTCTCTAACTCCTCGGATCCAACCAATTCGACTGAGACAACTGCCGCCGATGTACCACCACTCAAGTCGAGCGTAAAGGTGTATACACCACCAACCTCGAATGAGTAGCCCTCGCTAAGGGTGATATTTCCGTCGTCGGCACCCGCTGTGATAATATCGCTCGTCGAGGTGATAGTGCCCGCGCCAAACTCATCGCCCCAGCCCTTTTGGTGGAAGAACTTGAAGTTGATCGAAGTGGCACTCATCGAGATACCTGCGGTGAATGTAATCTGGTAGGTGTTCTCGCTCATGCAAGCCAATGCCAAAGCGTTGTCGGTATCCCACGAATAGCCATTCGCCAAAGTTGGTTTAGCAGTAGAAGAGTCACCAATGAGCCATACTGCGCCACCATCGCTATACGATGCGTAGTCCGAAGTCGAGGCCATAGGTTCGATCTTGAGGTATGAGTACTCATAGTTAGCTGTCACCTTATAGAGCCCTGTAACAGGCAAGAATGTCAACGTGTTGTAATCCGAAGCATCTGCACGCTCGAAGAAGTCACAATCTACATCCCAAGCAGAGAAGTCGCTAATGCCCGACATCTCGTACTCTCCACCCTGCGTAAAGGTGGTTGTAACTGTGTAGTTGTTGCTGTCGACCATAGTCATGTCGATCCCCGCAAACGATAGCGAAAGGAATGGCGAAGCGGCAAGTGTGAGAATATTTATCGAGATCTCATACTCTCCAGCCACTGCATTCGAGAATGGAATATCCTCGGTTGAATCTGCTACGATCGAACCCTCGGTCGAGCTATATCCTAAATTCACCGAGTTGCCCTTGCCATCGACATCTTCGATTGTGATATAACCCTCGGCCTTCTGGTCGAACGAGGCGGTGATAGCATAGTTGTAGCCATCTGTTTGACTCATAGCATACTCCGTGCCGCTTTGATTAAAGATAATAGTCGAGGGTGTGGCACGGTTCACAACGAGCGTTTGGTCGATTGTTGTAGTGCCGAATTGGATATTTTGACCCACGAAACGCAACACAGCATCACCATTGGGAGTATTGGCTGAGTATGGGATTGCGAGCGATCCTGAGTATGTGCCATTCTCGGCGGTGCGAGTAACCTCCTCAGCTACAACATCATCGTCGAAAAGTATCTGCGCCGTGAGAGTCGAGAGTGCGATCGGGTCATCGAGGCTTACTGAGTAGTCAACCACGCCACCGAAGTAGCCATCGCTATCGGCGCTCACTACGCTCATTACGGGGCCCACGTCGGTTGTTTTGAGCTCTGTGGCATCCTCTGTACAGCTATTCAAAGCGCCCAAAAGAAGTGTCGAGAATATAATTTTATTTATTGTTTTCATGGTTTTAGGTTGTTTTAGGTTGTTTTAGGTTATTGAATATTCCAACGCATCGAGGCAATAGCCAAAGCGGGGATCTCATACTTGAATGACTGATCGGCACTCTGATATATCGCTACTGTCACGGCAGCGTCCGAGTTATTGAGCGCAACAAAGGCGTAGGAGCCATCAGGGTTCTTAAAGGCCAAATAGCTCAGACCCGAAGTAGTGTAGCCCGAGGCGCCAATCCTTTGGGCACCAGCATCGATCACCTTGGAGCAGTGTGCCATATTGTAGTAGTGAGTCAAGTAATTTAGCGACTCATAGCTATACGACGATGAGTCAATCTCGATAGCTCCATAGCATGTGGTGCATCCACCGGGGCGGTTAGGTGCGCCATTGTCGTCGAGCATCATGTTCCACAGCAAAACACCCTTGCCCTCGCGAGAGAGGGTGCCCAAGAAGATATCCTCGAAGTCGGTCATCAAACACCCCTCGAAGGTGTAGTTCCATGTGCCGATCGAGGCCTCGGTGAAGTAGATGGTCTTGGAGGGAGCCTGCGAGATAATTTGGTCGAGCTCGGTTACACTTCCGCCATAGTTGTGCCATGCCGAACCATCGAGCCACTGAGCGGCATCGCTATCGGCGAAGATATTGAGTGGATAATCCTCCTGACCATCAATGTTATCGTAGTTGTAGTTATGGTCGTAGCTGAGGATCTTCACATCGCCATACCCAGCATCTTGGAGCTTGGGGCCCAACACCTTAGTGAATGCCGCCTGATCCTCCCATGGCATATAGAGCGACATGGAGTTGCCTTTGTTGAGAGGCTCATTCTGCATGGTGATCGCATAGATCGGGAATCCTTGATTCTCCCAAGTCTTGATCCACAATGCGAAGTACTCGGCATAATCTTCGTAGTAATCGGGGTTAAGACGACCACTTGTCCACGAATAGTATGGCTGAGTAAGATCATCGGCATCGACTTTCATCCATCGTGGGCACGACCATGGCGAGCCTAAGATCTTGATATCGGGATTGATCTCGAGGATCTGCTCGATAATGGGGAAGATCTCGCTCGACTCCAAATATGGAGTCGCGAAATTCTCGATACCCTCCGTGTCGCAATAGGTATATTCGTCGCGCGAGAAGTCTGAACCACCGATATGAACGCGAATAAAGCTAAAGCCTACACCCTCTTCGGGGTCGAAACATTGGCGCAAGATCTTTTCCCTGTCGCTCTCGGTCATCATCATAAGGTTGTAGCACGATGCGCCCGTCACAGCGGGGCCAAAGCCGTCGATGGTCTGGTAGGTCGTCGCCTCGTCGATATCTATGCGATAGGGCGACATCGAGACTGTCGTGTAGTCGGCCGAGGACTCCTTAAAAAGATATGATTTGGTGGTGGTAGTGGTGTAGATTGCTACATCTATGCTACTCTCTTCGGTGTTGGGAGTCACATCCTCTTGCGAAGAGTTGACATCCTCCGATGCATTTGAGCAGTTTGCTGCTGCAAAAAACATCAGTGAGAGTAAAGCAGTATATTTTAATTTTTTCATAGTTATATTGTTTAGTAACCGGGATTCTGTTCGATATTTGCGTTGTTGTCGATCACCGTTGTTGGGATGGGTAGAATCACCTTCTCGGTGGTCATCGCTGTGCGCGTTTGGTAGTATGAATCAGAGCTCACTGCATCGCACACCTCGAATAGTTTTGCGTAGCTGTCGTCGTAGCGCATAAGGTCAAACCAACGGTGTCCCTCGAATGCAAGCTCCAAACGACGCTCATTGAGTACCGCCTCGCGAATAGCATCTTGAGAGGCTTTATCGCTGTCGCTCAGTGCCGACGCATTTGCTCTTGCGCGAATCTCGTCGACAATAGCAGCCGCACCACTGATATCACTCTTGTTGGCCAAAGCCTCGGCATGAAGCAGGTTGATGTCGGCCAAACGCATAACATATATAGGGGTCATATTGGTAGGCACTTTGTGCATAAATGCGTAATAATCGGATGAATAGTGATATGACCAAGTACACTCATCGTAAATTACCGAGGCTGCCAATCGCTCACTATCGCCCGCGGCTGCGTATGCCGATGTGATAAGGCGCGAGGGGGTGCACCACTTAGCCCAATCGAAGCTCGAATCGGGCTCGAAAGCATTGCGGTGGAACATCATCCACATCCACGAGCCGCTGGTCGAGCTTGTCCACGACACCTCGAAGATGGACTCCGATAGATTTTGTGCGGCCGTCAGAGCATCGGCATCATAAGCCCAAAGGTCACCATAGTTGTCGCAAAGAGTATAGCTCATAGCCTCAACAGCTGCGCAATGCTCGACAACTTTGTCCCAATTGCGGAATTGTGGCATAGCATAGAAGCGAGCCATAATACCATGAGCAAATCCCTTAGAGATTGTGTTCTTCTGCCCTGCGATAGGTGCGGGAGCATAGAGACATGCATACTCTTCGATATCTTTTACGATCTGCTCGCCGACTGTCTCCTGCGCAACGCGCTCGGGGAAGTAGAGCGGATAAACCTCCTCGACGTTGTCCGAAGTGATCGAGGTAGGGATCTCGGTGAGCATTGGGATCTCGCCAAAGAGCTGCATCATAGTGATCCATAGATACGCTCGCCAACAGAGAGCCTCGGATAACCACTCCTCGTACTCTGTCTCTGTTAGCGATGCATCGGCAGCCTTAACCGCATCAATATTGCAGATAACTTGGTTCGCCTCGTCGATAGCATCCATACATCCATCCCAAAGCGATGTTGTGAACTCGTTATCGCTATCAATCGTGTTGGACTCTACGGCAACTACCTTTGCCTCGCCCAAATTACCGCCATAAGCGTTGTCGGGGCGAACGTCGGCCATTGTTATTAACTGGTACCAAAAAGTCTGCATATCTTTCATCGAGGTGTACATATCGTCTAACTGCGCCGAGAGCAACTCGCGCGTAGTGATTGCGCTCTCGCTATCTTCGTTGACATCAACATTATACTCCGAGTATGATGTTGTTGGGTAGAGGTCGAGGTCGCACGAGCTGAGTGCGAGCATCGAACCACATACAACTAAGCTATATTTGAATATTTTTTTCATGTTCATAATGTATTAAAAATTGATATTAACTCCTCCGACTACTGTCTTTACACATGGGTAAGTTCCCCAGTCGATACCCATTGTTGTTGCATCTGAATATTGACTCACCTCGGGGTCGTATCCCGAATAGGCGGTAAAGGTAAAGAAGTTCTCGAGCGAGACGTATGGTTGAATATTCTTGATATTCAATCTCTTGAGCTTCGATGAGGTGATATTGTAAGAGAGTGTAATATTCTTAATCTTGATGTATGAACCATCCTCGATCCAACGAGTAGAGTTTTTGAGGTTATAGGCGCTACTTGTGGCGCGTGGCATATCGGTCTCCTGACCGGGTATCTGCCAACGGTTCAATGTGTTTGTGGTTTGGTTATTACCGTTATACATACCCTCAGTCTCGATTCTCGAGGCGTTGAAGATATCGTTACCATACGATCCTGTCATCATTACGCTAAGGTTAAAGCCTTTGTACGAGAAGTTATTGGTAAGTCCAAAAGTGAAATCGGGGTTAGCATCGCCAATATAGGTCTTGTCGCTTGGTGTAATTTGACCATCACCATTCAGGTCGCTATAGATCAAGTCTCCAGTCTCGGGATCGACACCCTCCGAAATGTAGCCGTAGAACATCGAAAGCGACTGACCGGGCTCCATGCGGATAGCATAGTCGTTAACTACATCGGCAGTCATGCCATAGTAGTATACCTGTTGCAAATCGAGCTTCTCTAACTTATTTTTGTTGTGCGAGATATTAAAATCTGTTGTCCAAGTGAAATTCTTATTGGCGATATTTACCGACGAGATAACAAGCTCGATACCTTGGTTCGACATCTCACCCTCGTTGCGAATGATATCGGGATAGGGCGATGGCATTGGAACGGTCATCAACATATCGCGCGTATATTTATAGTAGTAGTCAATGGTGAAATTCAAACGATTATTAAGTGTCGCCAAATCGATACCAATATTTGTTTGGGTTGTAGTCTCCCATGTGAGCTCATCGTTTTTGATATTGCTCTCATCGCCCACAGTTGGCACTGCCTGAGCATAGGTGGAGTCTGTCCAGTCGTAGTAGGTGGTGTCGTAGAGCTGCATATAGCCGTAGCTCGATAGTCCCGATTGGTTACCCGTCTGACCCCAGCCAGCACGGAATTTAAGATCGTCGACAAACTCTACGTTGTCCATAAAATTCTCGGCCGAGATGCGCCATGCAGCCGAAAGCGATGGGAAGATACCCCAGCGGCAGTCGGGAGCGAGTTTCGACGATCCATCCGAACGAATGTTGGCCGTAAAGAGGTATTTGCTATCGTAGTTGTAGCTCGCACGAGCCAAGTACGACATAATAGTCCACTCGTCGCTGCTGGTGCTGCTGCCTTGCGTGCCGCTATTATTACCACCATTGATATTTGTTAAAGCGCCATCGGTCGAGAAGTAGCTGCTTGAAGCATAGAGCTGTGCCCATTTCGAAACTGTTGCCGAGGTACCACCCATAAGCTCCAAGTTGTGGAGGCCAAATGATTTGTTATAGGTCAATATATTGTCGTAAACCATTCTTACATCCTCGCTGCGACTCTCGGTTGCCTCACCATTTTGGGTGCGGCCATAACTTGTGCGCACTGGATCGAGATAGGTAGTTGCGTTGGTCCACATTGCATCCATCGAAACAGTCGACTTAAAGGTGAGATTCTTAGTAAAATTGATTGTCGCACCACCCGACAAGATCATACGGTCTGTGGTTGTTTGGTCGTGGTCTGTGCGTGCTATGTTTTCGAGCGACGAGGTGAGATTTGCGCCGTAAAAGTTGCTGTAGTATTGATCAGGATTATCCTCGTCCCAGATTGGAGCATAAGTTGGAGTGGTGATGGCCGACACGACAACACCCGCGCGATTTGATCCATATCCCGAGATAATAGTGCCCTTTGTCACATAGTCCGAATAGGTTGCCGAACCGTTGATCGAGAGCCAATCGTAGACCTTGGTATCGAAGCTACCTTTGACATTATAGCGCGAGGAGGAGGTAGTGCTGATTATACCCTGTTCGTCGGTATATCCACCACCTAAATAGTATGAGCTATCGCCATTACCATTCGAAATAGAGAACTGATAGTTCTGTTTGATACCTGTGGAGTAGGTCTCATCGAACCAGTCGGTCTGATCTGTGAGGTCGTCGGGAAGCCCCGTAACGGCTCCGATCTCATCCATAAGGGCGATATATTGCTCCGTATTGAGCACATCGTAGGTTTTAGCAACATTCGAAACGCCCCAGAAAGCCGATGCTGAGACTTGTGGCTCGCGAGCCTTGCTGCCGCCTTTGGTGGTGATAAGCACCACTCCATTTGCTGCACGTGAACCATAGATCGCTGCCGACGAGGCATCTTTAAGCACCTGCATCGACTCGATCTCATTGGGCGAAAGATATGCGATAGCGTAGTTTCCCTCGCCTACAGGCACTCCGTCCACTACATATAATGGATCATTGCTCGACGAGATCGATGATGCTCCACGCACTCTGACGATCATTCCCTCGCCCGGAGAGCCGCTCGCTTGGATCACTTGTACTCCGGCAGCCTTACCCTGCAACACGCCCGAAACTGAGCTCACGGGGCGAGTCTCGATATCCTCGACACCGACGATCGAGACCGAGGTGGTCAAATCCTTCTGTTTTACTTGGCCATAACCGATCGCTACAACGGCATCGATCTCGTATGAATCCTCCTCCAAAGTTACATTGAGCGAGGTTGCTCCACCGAGTGGAAGCTCCTGAGAAGCATATCCCAGATATTCAAATATTAGTGTAGCATTTTTGTCGCTCACCTTGATCGAGTAGGCTCCATCATTATTGGTAGTCGCACCTTGGAAGCTACCAGCTTGTATTACCGACACTCCGACGAGTGGATTGTCATTCTTGTCACGAACAACTCCTACTACATCATAATTCTGCGCAAAGAGCTGTGAGGAGCCGAGAAGCAGAAACAACAGTAGAGCTGTTTTGAGGTGGCGACACCTACTAAAGTTCAGTTTTGTCATTTTGTTAATTTTTTTTGGTTGTTTTTAGTTTTGTTATGCAAAATGGAAGAGGAGATAGATATAAGTGGTGATGCTTCGTTTTTGCTAATACAAATTTAACAAGATTGTGGCAGCAAAACTAATGGATATAAATATAATATAAAATTATGATTTATGTAAACAGCTGATATAGACAATGTTAGATATTTGGCGACTACGTAATTATATAAATATCGATAGCGACAATAATGGGCTATATAGCAAAAAAGCACCGCATAAGCGATGCTATTAAGAGCGTTTTATTAAATCTCTCCTATTGAACAAATTGTCTTAACTTTTATATCAAATTCGTTTTTGTCGCACCTTGCGTGGTTGCGAACCCTCGAGCGATAGTTATAGATTGTATTCATCGAATATCTGAGCATTGCCGAGATCTTGGCAGGATCAGTAATTCCCAGTCGCACAAGGGCATATATACGCAATTCGACAGTGAGCGACTCCCCTTTGCGAGGCACGATCTGCGACTCCTCGGTGAGCAGCGAATTGAACTCCTCGACAAAAGTTGGATAGAGATTGAGGAATGTGGAATCGAAAAGATTGTAGAATTTCTCCATCTCGGCGCTATTATCGTAAGGATCGTGGTACTCCTCTCTGAGCTCCGCCACCTTGCCATCTCGAAGATGCTTACGGATGTGACGATGGGTGCTCTCAAGCCGGTCTATATACTCCGAACACATCATAAAGAAGATTGCGATATACTCCTCCTTGACTCTATCCGACTCCACTATCTTTGCATTTAGAGCAAGCAGCTCCACATTGGTGCGCTTGAGCATCTCGCTCGATTTGGATAGCTGTTCGTAGGCTCCCTCGGTGCGTTTTCGAGCAAGAGTTAGCTGTGTGCGATGTCGATTTATGTAGATCACAACAAAGATCAAAAGGATAACAAATATCAATGCCAAGCCCAATAGAATTAGATATAGCTTATTGATCTTAGCCTCACGCTCAAGATATGCGCTCTCGATATCGACCATCACCTTCGAGCTGCTGATAGGGCGCAGTTTGGAGTTAAAGAATTTGGAATCCTCCATCACCACCCTCATATACCTCATCGAGCGTCCAACATCGTTATTGCTGCTGAAAATATTATCGGCAAGCAGGCTCAGCGAGGTGTTATCCCTCACGGACAGAGTTACATCGGTCGAAGCCGACTCGATATACCAATATATCATGGAGTCGTCGTCACCCCTGAGCCCCGATATAAGCCCCAAGAGGTATGCCATCACCGCATATCTATGTTCATCACGCTCATACTTTTTGATTATTCTATCGGCATAGTCGTATGCATAGTCATAGTCGCCACGAGCAATAGCGCTCGAGATCACTATCTCGTTATACTCGGTCGAGGTGTCATCGCCCATCTCCAAGACTCTATTTGTATAATATTTGCGCTTCTCCTCGGCTCTATGGACAATACCCTCGTCGATCGAGTAGAGGGTTAGCTCATCGAGGAGCTTGCGCTGCGTGAGGTAATATTTAATTAAAAGATCCTTGGAGAGCAGAGCCGTATCGATCTTACTCTCAAGAATATCCGACGCCTCGAGATATACGCCCGATGTAGTATAGATATAGGCCAACCTCAAATAACTATCATAGCTACGCCCATCGCTGCACATCTCCTGCGCAAGATCAATATTCTTGTTGAGATAGTAGATCGTAGAGTCAAATTGATATGTGCGGTACTCATCCACAATCTGATTATTAATGTTGTATATATAATCATCGTGCAGCCCATCGGATTGCAGCAGCCGCTTCAAAGCATCAACACGCTCCTCTTTCTGCTTGATGAAAACATCCCGAACCTCCAATATAGCATCAAGCTCCTGTAGCTTTCCCTCTATTTTTTTGGCATCAACATTAGCAAAGAGACCACTGATCGACAATATAATCGACATTATAACTAATCTGTATTTAGCTCTCATTTTTCGTAGGTAGTTAAGGTTGGCATAACAAATCTACGAAAAAAAAGGTTAAATCAAGAATTTTGCTTGAACTTTTGTCGCGGGGGGGGGGGAGGAAAAAGGAAAAGGTCTAAGGTCGAAAGTCTAAGGTCAAAGGTCTAAGGTCGACATAACCCAGTGCGTCATCCCCGTGAAAACGGGGATCTTAAAAGGTCTAAGGTCGACATA
>JBCQVM010000049.1:0-12870 GCA_047173105.1 Rikenellaceae bacterium | reverse complement strand
TAGGAGTTAACCTCTTTCGTCATCCCCGTGAAAACGGGGATCTTATACAAGCGCAAGGGGTAGTTAAGATTCCCGATCAAGTCGGGAATGACGGGGTGAGTTAGGAGTTAAGATTCCCGATCGAGTCGGGAATGACGGGGTGAAGACGAAAAGAAACATATAATTAAATAGCGAAGAAATGCAATACGACATCGTAATAATTGGCGCAGGCCCCGCGGGCTATGTTGCTGCGATTAAGGCCTCTCAGTTGGGCAAAAAGGTAGCTTTGGTGGAGCGAGGCGAAGTGGGCGGAGTATGCCTAAATTGGGGCTGTATACCCACTAAGGCGCTGCTCAAGAGTGCCGATGCTTACCACTATTGCAAGGCTGCGGCGAGCTATGGAATCCTCGTCGAGGGGTCGATTAAGCCCGATATGGCCTCGATCGTCGCTCGCTCGAGGGGGGTGGCTCAGACTATGAGCAAGGGGGTTAGCTTCCTACTCAATAAGAATGGCGTGGAGCTCATCGGTGGCTCGGCACGGATCGTGGAGCGTGGGCGTGTGAGCGTTGGCGAGCGGATCCTCGAGTGCGAGAGTATCATCCTCGCTACGGGGGCTCGTCCTCGTGAGTTGCCCTCTATCCCCATTGATGGGCTCAAGGTGATTAGCTCGAAGCAGGCGCTCACCCTCGAGAAGCTTCCCCAGAGCATTATCGTGATTGGCTCGGGTGCCATCGGCTCGGAGTTTGCCTATCTATACGCTGCTTTGGGCTCCAAGGTGACTATCATTGAGTCTCTACCCAACCTGATGCCATTAGAAGATGAGGAGGTCTCCAAGACCATGGAGCGCTCTTTCCGCAAGCTCCGCGCTCAGGTGCTCACCTCGACCAAGGTGTGTGGCGTGAGTGTCGACTCTGATGGACTTTGCCAAGTCGAGATCGAGGGCAAAAAGGGGATCGAAACGCTCTGGGCGGAGGTGGTTCTCTCGGCTGTGGGTATCAAATCCAATATCGAGGATATAGGGCTCGAGGATGTGGGCATCGTAGTTGAGCGAGATAAGATCGTAGTGGATCACCACTACCAAACCTCGGTGGAGGGGATCTATGCCGTGGGAGACCTCATCGCTACCCCCGCCTTGGCGCATGTCGCTTCCGCCGAAGCTATACACTGTGTGGAGCATATCTGCGGCCTCGAGCCTCACGTGATCGACTACTCCACGATCCCCTCGTGTGTCTTTACCTCGCCCGAAGTTGCCTCGGTGGGCTATACCGAAGCTCAACTCAAAGAGCGTGGAGTGGAGTATAGCGTGGGTCGTTTCCCATTCACTGCCTCGGGTAAGGCTACGGCGGCAGGTGCTCGCGATGGGTTTATGAAGCTGCTCTTTGGCACTGATAATAAGCTACTTGGGGCTCATGCCGTGGGCGCGAACGTCACCGAGCTTATTGCCGAACCTACTCTATCCAAGGCTTTGGGTGCTACGGCAAAGGATATCGCCTCGACAATCCACTCCCACCCCTCACTCAGCGAAGCGATCATGGAAGCCGCCGAAGCCGCTATGGGGTGCGCTATACATATATAGTTAGGAGTTACGCATTATGAATTATGAATTATGCATTACGCATTATGAATTATGAATTAACTATTAAATTATAGGCAAAAGATAGTGAAATATTAATTATTTTTGCTAATTTTGTAAAAATAAATTACACATTGTAGAATATGGCTAAAATTAAAGGAACTATAGTAGTTGACACCGAGCTTTGCAAGGGGTGTGCGATTTGCACCACGGCGTGCCCATTAGATGTGCTTGCCATGTCGGCTGAAGTAAATAGCAAGGGTTACACCTTTGCTATGATGGCTCTACCAGATCAGTGCACTGGTTGCGCCTCGTGTGGCATAATCTGCCCAGATAGTTGCATCACTGTTTATCGACAAAAATTTGAATAATAATATGGCTGAGAAAGAGGTTAAATTAATGAAAGGCAACGAGGTGATCGCCCATGCGGCGGTGCGCTACGGTTGCGACGGCTATTTTGGCTACCCTATCACCCCTCAATCCGAGGTGATGGAGACACTTATGGATCTACGCCCTTGGGAGACGACCGGCATGGTGGTTCTTCAGGCTGAATCCGAGACATCGTCGATCAATATGGTCTATGGCGCTGCGAGTACCGGCAAGAGGGTTTTGACCTCGTCGTCGAGCCCCGGAGTGAGCCTTATGAGTGAGGGACTGAGCTACTTGGCGGGTGCCGAGCTGCCATGTCTTATTGTCAATTGTCAGCGTGGAGGCCCCGGCTTGGGAACTATCCAACCATCGCAGGGAGACTACTTCCAAGCGTGTAAGGGTGGTGGCCATGGCGACTTCCACATGATTGTGTTGGCTCCTGCTTCGGTTCAAGAGATGCACGACCACGTAGCCATCGCTATGGACTTGGCATTCAAATATCGCAATCCCGCTATGATCTTGGCCGATGGTGCCATTGGTCAGATGATGGAGAAAGTTACTTTGGCTCCCCAGCGCCCTCGCCTAAGCGACGCTCAGATCGCCGAGGAGTGCCGAGAGTGGGCTGCTTGTGGCACGGGTGATGCTCGCCCCTACAATGTGATCACTTCGCTTGCGCTCGATCCCGCTGTGATGGAGGGGGTCAACCTCAAGCTCCAAGCCAAGTATGCTGCCATGCAGGAGGAGGTACTCTTCGAGGAGATCATGTGCGAGGATGCCGACTACGTGATCGTGGCTTTCGGCTCGTCGGCTCGTATCTGTTCGGGCACGGTGGAGATGGCTCGTGAGCAGGGCTTAAAGGTTGGTTTGCTGCGTCCTATCACCCTCTACCCATTCCCTCATGCACGACTTGCGGCGTTGGCCTCACGCGGCGTTAAGGGCTTCCTTTCGGCCGAGCTCAATGCTGGTCAGATGGTCGAGGATGTTCGCTTAGCGGTCAATGGTGTGGCTCAAGTCGAGCACTATGGTCGCCAAGGAGGAATGATGTTTAGCCCCGACGAGGTGTTGGAGGCTTTGAAGTCAAAAATTATAAATAAGTAAGTTATGGCTGTAGTTGAAATAAAAGAGGAGAATTTGGTTTTCAAGAAATCGAAGCTCGTAACCGATAATGTAATGCACTATTGCCCGGGGTGTAGCCATGGTACGATCCACAACTTGATCGCTCAGGTGATCGAGGAGATGGGCATAGAGGGTCGCTCGATCGCTGTCTCGCCGGTGGGATGTGCCGTATTTGCATATAACTATATCGCAGTGGATTGGATTCAGGCTGCCCACGGACGCGCTTGTGCTGTGGCTTCGGGCGTGAAACGTGTTCACCCCGAGAAGTTAGTCTTCACCTACCAAGGCGATGGCGACCTCTCGGCGATCGGAACGGCGGAGTCGATCCATGCAGCGGCTCGTGGCGAGAATATCGTTGCGATCTACGTAAACAATGCGATCTACGGAATGACCGGAGGTCAGATGGCTCCCACCACCCTACTTGGGATGAAGACCGCTACGACCCCTGCCGGACGCGATAAGGTGCTCAATGGCTACCCCTACAAGATCGCCGAGATGATGGCTCACCTCGATGGTACCACCTATATTACGCGCCAAAGTGTCCATACGGCGGCCGCTGTGCGCAAGTGTAAAAAGGCTATCCGCAAGGCTTTCGAGAACTCTATGGCGGGCAATGGCTTCTCTATGGTGGAGGTTGTTGCCACATGTAGTAGCGGTTGGAAGATGAGCCCCGTAGCCTCTAACAATTGGATGGCGGAGAACATGTTGCCGTTCTACCCTCTTGGAGATATTAAAGATACTAAATTGGAATAAGATGAAAGAGACACTTATTATAGCAGGTTTTGGAGGCCAAGGAGTCCTCTCAATGGGTAAGATCTTGGCATATTCGGGTGTGATGCAGGACTTCGAGGTGACTTGGATGCCCTCCTATGGCCCCGAGATGCGTGGCGGTACTGCCAACGTTACGGTGATCCTCTCCGATAAGAGTATCTCATCGCCCTTGGCCGATGCGTTCGACTGCGCGATTATACTTAATCAACAATCTTTAGAGAAGTTCGAAAGCAAGGTCAAGCCGGGCGGAACACTTATCTACGATGTGAATGGAATCACACGCCACCCCTCACGCACCGATATTAACGTCTACTCGATCGACGCTACTGCGCAGTGCGCCAAGATGGGTAACGCACGTCTATTCAACACAATGATCCTCGGTGGCTACCTCAAGCTCCGCCCCGTAGTCGAGATGGAGAATGTGATGCAAGGCCTCAAGAAGTCCCTACCCGAGCGCGCATGGAAAAGCCTCCCCCAGAACGAGGAGGCTATTCGGATTGGTGGAGAAATCATCGAGGCTCGCCATACACTTTAATGCATAATTCATAATGCATAATTACACACGTCATTCCCGACTCGATCGGGAATCTTATACAAGCGCAAGGCGAATACAAGTCGTCATTCCCGACTCGATCGGGAATCTTATACAAGCGCAAGGCGAATACAAGTCGTCATTCCCGACTCGATCGGGAATCTTAAACAAACGCAAGGGGTGTTAAGATTCCCGTTTTCACGGGAATGACGAAGAGAGAAAGGGAATGACGTAGTGGGGCAGGAGTGACGTAGAGGATTAACTAAGCAACCTTAAGCCTCACATCGCTTCTCGACTTGCACTTCTCCACGACGATGGTATCTCCACTCGAGAGGTGCCCATCGATGATGAGTTGCGAGAGCGGATGTTCGACCTTATCGCTAAGAATCCTGCGCAGTGAGCGGGCACCATACTTTGGGCTAAAGCCTATCTCGGAGAGCGTCTGTTTGGCGCTCTCTGTTACTTTCAGCGAGTACCCTAACCTCTCGAGGCGCTGCGCAAGGTCACTGATCTCGAGCTCGACTATCTGTGCGATATCCTCGGGGGTGAGCGAGCGGAACATTACCACCTCGTCGATTCGGTTGAGAAACTCGGGGGCAAAGGTGCGCTCCAAGGCGGCGCTATACTCCGCCTGAGGCTGCTTCTGGTCGCTCTGCTCTTTGACCTGCGTGGAGTAGCCCACTGCTTTGCGGCTCTTCACTACGGCTCTCGAGCCCACGTTGGAGGTCATGATGATAATGGTGTTCGAGAAGTCCACCCTGCGCCCCGAGCCATCGGTGAGGTGTCCCTCGTCGAGGAGTTGCAGAAGTGAGTTAAACACTTCGGGGTGAGCCTTTTCGATCTCGTCTAAGAGCACTACGGCGTAGGGCTGACGTCGCACTGCCTCGGTGAGCTGCCCACCCTCTCCATAGCCTACATATCCGGGAGGGGATCCAATTAGGCGCGACACATTGTGCTTCTCGGAATACTCGCTCATATCTATGCGGATAAGTCCCCTACGCTCGTCGAACATCCATCGCGAAAGCTCCTTGGCAAGGAGTGTCTTACCCACTCCGGTGGGGCCTACGAACATAAATACACCTATCGGGCGCTTTGCCGCTTTGAACCCCGCTCGCGAGAGATATATCGCGCGTGCCAACTTCTCGACCGCCTCCCTCTGCCCCACGACTCGGCTCGAAAGGTAGCTCCCAAGAGTGCGCAATCGCTCCTGCTCACCTGCCGAGACTCGCTCGGCGGGGACTCCTGTGATCGAGGTTATCACCGCTTCGACTGCCTCGACGCCCACTTGCGGGGTTGGCTGATCGCTCTGCACTTGCCACTGAGTTCGTTGATCACCTTGGCGCAGTGGGAGTGCTGCCTCCATCTCCTTGAGGCGCGGTGGAGCCTGCGATGCTAAGATATGGGCACGTGCCCCCACCTCGTCCATAATGTCGATCGCCTTGTCGGGGAAGTGGCGGTCGGTGATATAGCGCGCACTAAGCGATACGGCCGCTTGTAGAGCCTCGTCGCTGTACTTCACACGGTGGTGGCGCTCGTAGTTTGGTGCGATCTTACGCAGGATCTCGAGGGTCTGAGCCTCGGTTGTGGGCTCCACTACGACGCGTTGGAAACGGCGCTCGAGGGCTGCGTCGCTCTCGATATCTGTGCGGTACTCGTCGAGGGTTGTGGCGCCCACTACTTGGAGCTCACCTCGTGCCAAAGCGGGCTTGAGGATGTTGGCCGTGTCGAGACTCCCTTGGGTTGCTCCCGCCCCCACTATCGTGTGGATCTCGTCGATAAAGATTATCGTGTCTTGCGAAGTGGTTAGCGCCTCGATGAGCTGTTGCAGTCGCTCCTCGAACTCCCCACGAAACTTGGTTCCTGCCACCAAAGAGGAGATGTCGAGCGAAAAAAGCGACTTGCCGGCGATGTTGTAGGGCACCTCCCCCGCTGCGATCCTTAGCGCAAGCCCCTCTACCACGGCGCTCTTGCCCACTCCCGCCTCGCCTATGAGGATCGGGTTGTTCTTCTTGCGGCGCGAAAGGATCTCGATTACACGGTCAATCTCCCCCGAGCGCCCAATGATGGGGTCGATCTCACCTCTTTTGGCCGCTAAGGTTAGGTTTCGCCCGAATTTGTCTAACGGATGTTTCGGTGCGGCGGGCTTAGGAGTGCGCCTTACGATAGTTTGCGGTGCAACTTTTGGTGCGGGCTTTGGGCTGCTCTGCTCGCCCAAGAGAAGATATCGCAGAAGCTCACCACGTAGGTCAGAGAGCGAAAGGGCGTAGAGTGGCAAGATCCGCGAGAGGGCTGTGGAGCTATCCTCGGCGATATCGACCATAACGTGGAGCGAGGTGATCTGCTCGGGCGTGTGCCCCGAAACTAACTCGCTGATATAGAGTCGATAGAACTCATCTGGATTTACAGACTCCTCGATGGGCGCCGATGCCACTGTCTGTTGCAAGCGTAATTTAAATTGGAAAAGTTGCCAATCTTGGAGGTGCGCCCTCAGAAACTGCTGAACCAAAGAGCCCTCCGACTCCAAGATCTCCAAGAATAGATGATCCTTGTATGATAGTCTCTCGTTCGACTTTAACCGCCCAAATGCCGCCCTAACGACGATGGCGTCCAATATTTTCGAAATTTTACCTTTTTGCATAAATATTAATTATAAATTATTCTGATATGATAACGCAAAAGGATTTATTTTTATTATAAAAGGTGGAGGTGATAGAGAATTAAGATTCCCGTTTTCACGGGAATGACGGGAGCTTTTCACGGGAATGACGGGAGCTTTTCACGGGAATGACGGGGATAGTTAGGAGTTACCCCCTTTCGTCATCCCCGACTCGATCGGGGATCTTATACAAGCGCAAGGGAAGTGCCAAAATCAACCGTCATATTTAACCACGAGGCCACTCGCCGACTTCCATGTCGGATATAGAGCCCTCGGAGATCGTGAACCTCAAAGCCGTACGAACCTTATGGATGCCATAATTGCCTGCTGCACCGGGGTTTAGATGAAGCAAATCGAATTGCGGATCGTTGACCACCTTTAATATATGGGAGTGGCCGGCGATAAAGAGTTTGGGGCGTGAGGCGATGATATTACTCAGAGCCTCAGGGCGATAGCGGCGTGGGTATCCACCAATGTGGGTCATCAAGACCTTAACTCCCTCACACTCAAAGAGTAGATCGCGGGTGAAAGCTCGGCGACATTCGGCTCCATCGATATTGCCCCACACGGCACGCAGGGGTTTGAATGCTGCGATCTGATCGGCCAAGGCAAGCGTGCCGATATCGCCCGCGTGCCATACTTCGTCGACATCGCGCAGGAAGTGGCGCAGGGTGTCGTCGAAGCAGTTGTGGGTGTCCGAAATTAGGCCTATTCGTCTCATTGTCTAATATTTAGCGCCCCATAATTTCGCAATACGCTCGGCGATCTTTGCCTCGGTAGGGTTCTCCACATTGGGCTCATAGAAGCGTGTGCCGGCGAGGGTGTCGGGCAGGAACTCTTGGTCGACGAAGCCCCCGGCGTAGTCGTGTGCATAGCGGTAGTTGTCGCCATAGCCCGCCTCTTTCATTAGCTTGGTGGGGGCGTTGCGCAGGTGGAGTGGCACGGGGCGGTTTTGGGTGTCGTGCTGTACCATCGCTAAAGCTTTGTTGATAGCGGTGTATGCGGTGTTTGATTTGGCACTAACGGCCAAGTAGATAGTGGTTTGCGCAAGGGTGATACGCGCCTCTGGCATTCCGATTTTGTGCACCGTATCGAAGCATGCGTTGGCCAAAAGTAGTGCATTGGGATTGGCTAAGCCGATATCCTCGGAGGCCAAGATCACCAAGCGGCGTGCGATAAATCGAGCCTCCTCACCTCCGGCTAACATCCGTGCGAGGTAGTAGATCGCCGCATTGGGATCGCTCCCCCTGACCGACTTGATAAAGGCCGAGATCACATCGTAGTGCTGCTCGCCATTCTTGTCGTAGAGCGCTATGTTTTGTTGGAGACACTCGGTGACGTAGTCGTTGGTGATTGTGATCTCGCCCGTGCTTGCTCCCACTATTATATCCAAGATATTGAGCAGTTTACGGGCATCGCCCCCGGCGAAAGTGAATAGAGCCTCACGCTCCGCCACCTCGATCTTACGCTCACGCAATTGCTCATCCTCTGTGAGCGCACGTTGCAGAAGTTGCTCCATATGCTCCTGCTCCATCGAGCGGAGGATATAGACCTGACATCGGCTCAGAAGTGGTGAGATAACCTCGAACGAGGGGTTCTCGGTCGTGGCGCCAATAAGGGTCACTACACCCTGCTCCACTGCCCCCAAGAGTGAATCTTGCTGCGACTTGTTGAAGCGGTGGATCTCGTCGATAAAGAGGAATGGCGGCTTGGAGTCGAAGAAGCGTTGGCGCTTAGCCGACTCGATAACCTCGCGCACATCCTTCACCCCCGACGATACCGCCGAGAGGGTGAAGAAAGGGCGTTTGAGTTCGTTGGCGATAATCTTCGCCAAGGTAGTTTTCCCCACTCCGGGAGGCCCCCACAAGATAAATGAGGGTACGTTGCCCGTTTCGAAGAATTTGCGGAACACTCCACTCTCCCCTACTAAATGCTCCTGACCGATATATTCGTCGATCGAATGGGGGCGCAAGCGCTCGGGAAGTGGTGCTGCCATAGTAGATTAAAGTTTGTTGTCCATGTCGAACGACTCCACCTTCACTACGCTACATACCTCGCCCAAGAGTGGGTGAGCTGCGGTGAAGTGCGCCGAAGCGTTGTGTGCCTCGACTGCTGCGGCGTCTGCCCAAGTCTCGCACATAATATATACGTCGGGGCGACTCGTCGATGCGAATAGGTCATAAGCGATGCATCCTGCCTCGGCTTGCGATGCTGCGACAAGTGGGTTGACTACTGCGAGGAACTGCTCGGTAGCCCCCTCGTTGATCTGGAAAAATGCGTTTATGCGGATCATAATTCTTTTGTTTTAGTTATTTTGACTCGGGTGTTAAAGTAGCTAAGTACAACTCATCTAACTGCGCTTGATCGATCAAAGATGGTGCCTCGATCATCACATCGCGTCCTGCGTTATTCTTAGGGAATGCGATATAGTCACGTATCGACTCCACGCCTCCAAAGAGTGAGCAGAGGCGGTCGAAACCAAATGCGAGGCCTCCGTGTGGAGGTGCGCCAAACTTAAATGCGTTCATCAAGAAACCAAACTGCTCCTCAGCTTTCTCGGGGGTGAAGCCCAAGATCTCGAACATCTGCGCTTGTAGCTTAGAGTCGTGGATACGGATTGAGCCTCCTCCGATCTCGGTGCCATTACACACAAAGTCGTAGGCGTTGGCACGCACCTTGCCCGGGTCTGTTGCCAAGTACTCCACATCCTCGGCCTTGGGCGAGGTGAATGGGTGGTGCATAGCGTAGTAGCGCTGAGTCTCCTCGTCCCACTCAAATAGAGGGAAGTCCACAACCCAAAGCGGTGCGAATGTCTGTGGATCACGCAAACCTAAGCGCTCGCCCACCTCCAAGCGGAGGGTATTGAGCTGCGAGAGAGCCTTGTACTTAGCGCCACAAAGTATAAATACCATGTCGCCCGCCTTGGCTCCCGCCTTGTCGGCAATCGCTTTGACCTGCTCGGGTGAGTAGAATTTGTCGACCGAAGATTTCACTGCGCCATCCGCCTCTACTCGGATCCATACAAGACCCTTTGCGCCGACCTGAGGGCGCTTAACGAATGCTGTGAGCTCGTCGATCTGCTTGCGGGTATATGTCGCACAACCCGTTGCTGCGAAGCCACATACGTATTGCGAATCATCGAACACTGAGAATCCGTGACCCTGAGTCAACTCCGTGAGGTCGGCGAACTCCATGCCGAAGCGAATGTCGGGTTTGTCCGAACCATACTTCTCCATCGCCTCGTGCCAACTCATGCGTGGGAACGACTCCTCGAGGGTGATATCCATCACCTCCTTGAACATATACTTAGCCCAACGCTCAAAGGTCGACAATACATCCTCCTGCTCCACAAATGCCATCTCGCAGTCGATTTGCGTAAACTCGGGCTGACGATCGGCACGTAGATCCTCATCGCGGAAACAACGCACGATCTGGAAATATTTGTCATAGCCTGCGACCATCAAAAGTTGCTTAAAGGTCTGGGGCGACTGTGGCAAGGCGTAGAACTCGTTGGGGTTCATGCGGCTTGGAACCACGAAGTCGCGTGCGCCCTCGGGGGTTGATTTAATAAGGTATGGGGTCTCGATCTCCAAGAAGCCCTCCGAATCGAGGAAGTTGCGCACGGCGTGTGCCATCTTGTGGCGCAGGATCATTGCACGCTGAAGTGGCCCGCGGCGTAAGTCGAGGTAGCGATATTTCATACGGAGATCGTCGCCACCGTCCGAATGCTCCTCGATGGTGAATGGCGGGGTCTGCGCTGCGTTAAGGATAGTAAGCTCGTCTGCCACTACCTCCACATCGCCCGTAGCCATTTTGGGATTCTTCGACGAGCGCTCGATTACACGACCCACGACCTGTAATACATACTCGCGACCCAATTGCGATGCTATCGCCTTTGTCGCCTCCGACGAATGCTCCTCGACAACTATCTGGGTGATGCCGTAGCGGTCGCGAAGATCGATAAAGGTCATCGCTCCCAAGTTGCGAACTTTCTGAACCCAACCCGCGAGAGTTACACTTTGATCGATGTTTGTGGCTCTTAAGTCGCCACATGTATGACTTCTGTACATAATTTATTGTTATTTTGTTTTGTTATTCGTAGCTTTGCAACTCACAAAGATAATAAAAATCGTAACATAGCAGAACACTACACACAAAAAATATGACTGAGATAGATAAAAAATTTATGAGCTTAGCTCTCAGAGAGGCTCAAAAAGCTCTCGGAGAGGGCGAAGTACCCATCGGAGCGGTGGTTGTGGTGGGCGACGTGGTCATCGGGCGAGGTCACAATTTGGTCGAGACCCTTGCCGACGCTACTGCTCATGCCGAGATGCAAGCTATCACTGCTGCCACCTCGACCTTGGGTGGGAAATACCTTGGCGAGGCGACCCTCTACGTCACTCTCGAGCCCTGTGCAATGTGTGCCGGCGCCATCGCTTGGAGCCAATTAGGAGCCGTTGTGTGGGGCGCTGACGACCCTAAACGCGGGTTTCGTCGCTACTCCGACCATATCCTACACCCCAAAACCAAGGTGCGCCATGGCGCTCTAAAAGAGCAATGTGAGGAGTTAATGAACTCTTTTTTTGCAAAATTGAGGTAGAATTTTGAAAATAACCAAAAAAAATGTATTTTTGTCATTCAGTTAGGCACTACTACCAAGCATGAACAAACATAACTAAAACATAAAATCAAAAAAAGCAATGAAAAAGTTAATTCTTTCTCTCTTCGCTGTATCGGCTTTCTGCGCTGTATCGGCTCAAGATCTAACATCTCACTACAATGCTGCGGCTGCGGCTTATGGCGAGAAGAACTTCGCGGTAGCTATCGAGAACTTCAACCAAGTTATCGACTTAGGTATGGACGATGAGTCGGCTGCAAGCATGGTTGCTACCGCTAAAAGCTACCTGCCTAAGTGCTACTACATGGTCGGTGGCCTCTCGATGAAAGCTGGTAACTACGACGTAGCACTCGAGAACTTCACAATGGCATCGGAGTACGCCGAACTTTGGGACGATGTAAAGACTCAGCTCAACGCGAACTCGTGGATAGCTAAGTTATACCAACAACAAGGTGGAGAGGCGTTTAACGCTGGTGACTACCAAACTGCTAAGGAGGTTTTCGCTAAGGGCTATGAGTTCGATACGCGTAACACCGAGATGGCTACTTGGCTCGCTATCTGCTACTGCGAGACCAACGAATTCGAGAAGGGAATGGATATCTTCTACAGCCTCGTTGCGATGGGATCTAACCCCAAGTACGCTGAGGCTGCTGCTGAGGCTGAGAAGAATATGGCTATCTACACCAATAACCGTGTGGCTGCGCTCCAAGGCGAGGGCAACTACGATGGTGTGATCGCAATGGCTGAGTGGATCCTTTCGGCTGACCCATTCAACGCCCTTGCTGAGAAGATCCGCCTCCAAGCATACTACGACAAGAAAGACCACGCATCGGTGACTGCTGCTGCTGAGGCTGCTGCTGAGGCTCAAGTAGACGAGGCTGAGAAGAGTAACGTATACTTCATCTTGGGTGCTTCGTACAACGACCGCGAAATGCGTGAGCAAGCTATCGCCGCATTTAAGAAAGTTACTGCTGGCCCATATGCCGAAATCGCTGCTGCTACTATCGAGGAGCTTAGCAAGGCTCAGTAATTCAGCTTATTTAAGCTATTAATATAGTGGTTGACCCTCGGGGTTGACCACTTTTTTTTGGGGAGTCACATATTGGGATCACATGAAAATCGGGTGGATAATAACCGCGCAAACAGTTTCGATCCCTACCTACCACGTCATTCCTGTGCTCCACCTCGTCATCCTCGCGAAATCCACCTCGTCATCCTCGCGAAATCCACCTCGTCATCCTCGCGAAATCCACCTC
>JBCQVM010000009.1:0-52826 GCA_047173105.1 Rikenellaceae bacterium | reverse complement strand
ATGCAGCGCCCCGATTTTGCCGCCTCGATCCTTGCCGAGCAGCAGTCTCAGTGGGCGGTGGTCACTGCACGCGCCTCGTATAACCCTACGGTGAGCGTCGGAATTGCGGGCTTATGGCACCCCAATACACCCAATGTTAATGGTTCGACGGTGATGGATGGTTCGATCTTCGTGAAACTCTCGGCACCAATTTTTCACTTTGGTGAGCGGCGTCGATCGGTCGGAGCAGCGCGAGCTTTGCAGAATAGTAGCGAACTAACAACGATGGCTCTTGTCGATGCCATTCGCCTCGAGGAGAGTAATATGTGGGCAACGATTGTCGATAGCTATGCCCAAATGGAGGCTGCGCGCAAGGCTTTGACGATAGGTGGCGAGAATCTCGAAATTAGCACCTTTTCGTATAGCGAGGGGCTTACCACGATTCTCGATGTGATGCAGGCGCAGATCAGTTGGTTGCAACTATATACCAACTCTATTTGGTCGGAATTCAACTATTTAGTGGCTCTTTCGGCCTACCGACGTATCACGGCCGAGGTGGAATAGAAGCAAAATATTGGTCGGCAACGCATAAATTGAGGGGCGAAAATAACGAAAGAAACGATATTTTTTATATCTTTGTAAAGTTATACTTTGACTTATTATGCGAAGATTTAGAATATTTATATTACTACTTGCGATAGGCTCTGCAGTCAGTGGCTATTGCACAGAGCCACATAGCGTTGAGCGCGGCATAGAGCTCTATCAAGATGGGCGATGGATAGACTCTCGACTTACGCTGCTCGCAGCAAAGAGAGGTGCTTTGCCAATCTCATTTGACCAGATGGAGCGAATCGAATTCTATTTGGCGATGTGCGCCGTAGAGTTGGACGACACTGAGGCAGAAGCCTTTTTAAATAACTTCGAGCACTCTTATCCCACCTCCTCCCATCTCGACGAAATTCGTTTTGCCAAAGCGATGTTGTATTGTTCGGATGAGCGATATGCCGAGGCGAAGGAGCAGTTCTTGGCTATTGACTCCTCGGCGCTAACTCTCGAGCAGCAAGAGGGGTGCAATATGCGCATGGGCTACATTGAGTTCTTGGAAGGGGGATACGACAATGCGCGAGGATATCTTGGAGCAATAAGTCCCAAGAGTCCGGTATATCATCATGCACTCTATTATAGTTCATATATAGATTATATTCAAGGAGATAACGATACTGCACGCGATGGGTTTACTGCCCTTTTGACCAGCGACGCTTACGCCGAGGTTGCGCCATTTTATCTTTTGCAGATCGAATTCAACGACGCTAAATACTCCGAGGTGCTCGCAGGTGGTGAGCAGCTATACCCCAAGGCTACCGCAATGCGCCAACGCGAATTGCTTCGCTCAATGGCGGAGTCGGCATTCCGCTTGGAGGAGTTCGGTAGAGCGGTGGACTACATCGAAAAGTATCGAGCCGCCGAGGGGGTGATGGGGCGTGAGGAGAGCTATATTCTTGGATTCTCACTCTATCGTTCGGCACGCTACGATGAGGCAGCACACTATCTGCGCCAGACGTGTGGTGCGGATGATGCCTTGACTCAAAATGCATCCTATCACTTGGCCGACTGCTACTTGCGTCAAGGCGATAAGAGCATGGCTTCCAAGTCTTTTGCGATGGCTTCCAATGAACTCTTTAGTGCTGAAATTGCCGAGGATGCACTATTTAACTACGCTAAGTTGCAGTTTGAGCTGAGCGACGACCGCTTCAATGAGACGATCAATGTGTTGGCACGCTACCTCAATCGCTACCCCTCGTCGGGTGTGCGCTACGATCAGGCCAAGGAGCTGTTGATCGCTTCGTATTACAACTCTCACAACTATGATGCTGCATATCAGTCGATTCAAGAGCTTAAGCACCCGGATGCCGATATACGTTTGGCATTGCAGCGAATAGCTCTATATCGTGGTTTAGAGAGCTATAACCGTGGTGATTATGCCGCAGCAACCACTCAGATCAAGGAGTCGCTTGCGGTTAATATCAGCCCTAAATATAGTTCGATTGCACGATTCTACCTTGGCGAGATCGACTTCGCTGCGGGTGATGTTGAGTCTGCGCTCAAGAATTATAATGCATATATCGCCTCGGCGCCCAAGAGTGACGAGAATTACTCTATGGCGCTCTATAACTTGGGCTACGCGAAATTGATGCTCAACGACGACAATGAGGCATTGGGATACTACCAACGTTTTATCGAGGGTGAGGCAACCGATAATCTCTATCGTGCCGATGCATACAACCGCGCGGGCGATATTTTATATGGTAAGCGCCAATTCTCGCAGGCCAAAGATAGCTATCAGCGCGCTACATGGTCGAAGTTCGAGCCTCGCCACTATGCACAATACCAAGTTGCGATAATTGATGGTATCGTTGGTGACTACGATGCAAAAGTTAAGCGACTAAAGAGTATCATATCCTCCAACGAAGGTGCCTACATAGAGTCCTCGATGTATGAGTTGGGTCGTAGCTATATCGCCGCGAGCGATTATAAGAGCGGCGTGGAGAGCCACGAAGCATTTATCGCGAGCTACCCGGCATCGGATAAATATGCGCAAGCACTCTCGGATTTGGGTCTTGCCTACCTAAATTTAGGTGATAGCAAAAGATCGCTAACTTTTTATGACAAAGCTATTAATGCTGCGCCACAATCGGCCGTAGCGAAGGATGCATTGCAAGGTGTTCGCGAAATCTATATCAATGATGGCGATGCTGCCGGATACTTCAAATATGCAGCTTCGGTGGGGCACAGCGGCGACCTCGATAATATGATGCGAGACTCATTGACATTTGCATCCGCGCAGCGGTTGTACCTCAATGGTGAGGGACGAAGCCAAGCTGCGGCAAATGCGCTCAATGACTACGTAAACGATTACCCACAAGGTTATTACACGCTCGATGCTCTCTATTATCTAAGTGATAGCTACTACAAGTTGGGCAAGAATAAGGATGCAATTTCGACCTTAATACTGCTCACTAAGCGTGGTGCGAGTCAATATAGCGAGCGCGTTTACGAACGACTATCCTCGTTGTGCTTCGCCGAAAAGATGTATGCACAAGCAGCTGGCGCATATTTAGAGCTCTACGACCTAACCTCGAAGAGCGACGCAAAGCATAAGGCATTAGCTGGTTATCTCGATGCGACTCTCTTGGGCAATGATGGCGATTCGATTGTCAAGATGGCCGATTTTGTTATCTCTCAGCGCGAAGTAGATGCTGTTTTGGTTGTGCGCGCAAAGCATGCCAAGGCTAATATTTTGCTCGATAGAGGCAAGAGTGACGCTGCCCTTGCTCTCTTCAAGGAGCTTAGCGCTGACCCCCTCTCTGCCGAGGGCGCCGAGTCGCTATACCACATTATCGAGGCTGAGGTAGTAGCGGGTAACATCGATCAAGGTGAGCAGATGATCTTCGATTTCGCAAAGAGCGACACGCCTCAATCATACTATTTAGCCAAGGCATTTATCCTTTTGGGTGATATTTATGTGCAACGAGGCGATAATTTCCAAGCGCGTGCAACCTACCAAAGTATCATTGATGGATATGGCGGCGAGGGTGACAACCTTGTTGAGCAAGCACGTGTAAAGATCGAAAAACTACCATAAGTTATGAAGAAATTCCTGATAATATTAGCAGCTATTACGCTTTACACCACCTCTTTACAAGCGCAAGTTAATAAAGAGGTTGAAGTGACTAAAGCATACATACCAACAGTTTCACGCGCCGAGAAACCTACGCTCAAGGCGCCGATAATCGACACGGCATATATTAATCCTGATGTCGATTATAGCATCACGCCACTCTCGATCACAACCCCCTTGCAGACTGAGCCCATAAAGCCCGCAACGGTGACTTATTGGGAGTTTAACAAGGCTTCTTCGTCGCAGATCAAGGTTGGTATGGGCTACCCATTTAACTCTCTTTTGCAGGGTTATTGGGCGAGTCACAACGCATCGGTGGGCTATTTAGCGGCAAATATTGATCATTGCGGCGATTATTCATCTATCGAAAGCCTTTCGGGTGACAAGGTTAGTGCGACGCAGGTGCTTAATAGTGTAGGTGTAGATGCAGGGCTCTATGTGGGAGATCGCACCCTTGCGGCGAGGGTGTCGTACCTTAATGATAGCTATACAAATTATGCGTATGAGCAGGTTGTGTCGCCACAGATCAACTATCAGCAGGTAGGTGCCGCGCTGAACTTCGGCGATGATTTCGTAGATCTCTCGCGCTTGAATTTTAGTATGGCGGCAGAGTTGGAACACTTCTACGACAATGCTTCAAATCTTAGTAATAACTTAGAATTTGAGGGTTTAGTAGGACGAGAAATTAGTTTAGGTGACCTTTTGTTTGGAGTTGATTATAAATATATTAACAGTGATTACCTATACCAAAACAACAGCTTTGCAATAGCAGCCTCGCTTCAGAGTATGATTGCAGATTGGAACCTTGATTTAGGCGTTAGATATATCTACGACAAGAGCGTAGTGGACTTAGATGCAACTGCCTACAACTACATTATCCCCGAGGTAATTATGCGCCGCACATCCCCGAGCCTAATCTCTCCTTTCTTGGCTATCGGTGGCTCTGTGGAACAGAATAACTATGCAGCGCTCACGGAGATAAATCCCTATATCGGTAGCGGAATTTCGGGCGCAAGTAGCATCGACTATAACTTAATAGGAGGTATCGAGGGACAAACAGCATCGTCGAAATTGAGTTATAGACTCTATGCTGGATATCAAATTGGAATCAATAGCAAGTATTGGGTGTACAACATAGTCGAGGAGCCAAGCTACACTACAACAGATGTTTACCAGAGTTACTTTAACCTAAACTTTGGGTCGCTAAATACCTTGTCACTCAATTTTGATGCTACCTACATGCCTTTTAATAACCTCTGTTTGAACTTCGAAGGACATGTTAATAGCTACTATAAGTCATCCTCTGCGACGAACGATTATACTGTTTCGCAACCCAAATATACTATGGTCGTAGATGCACACTATACCTTGCGCAACTTCAAACTTGGGATTGAGGGCGAGCTAATAGGTGAGCGCAGCTGTGATGTCTACACTGCCTCCACTGTGTCGAGCAGCAGCTATCAAGGCTCTATTGCCGAGCTTCCGACGGCCTTCGACCTCAGTACTTATGCTCAGTGGCGCGCCACAGATATGATGGCAATATTCATCGAGGGTAGTAACCTGTGTGGTGCGAATATCTATCCATGGCCGCTATATCGAGGCTTTGGCGCGAGAGTCACAGCAGGAGTTAAGATTAAATTTAGGTAGTATGGATAATGGTGAGGTATGGGCACAAAAAAAGGGTAAGCTACTTATATCGCACCGCTCGACCGCGTACCCTTGCTTGATCACTCACCTGGGGGAGTTGCAGGAGCTGGTCGTATAAGACTTACCCGCCACAAAAGTATAAAAATTATTTGAATCCACAAATTATGAGTAAGAGTTTTTTTCGAAGTATAGCAGTTTTGGTGATCGTAGTAGCGATTGCTGCCACGTGGCTTCATGGTCAGTTTTATGGTAGCGCAACCAACGAGCGCTTCGTGCTCTCGATTAGTAATGAGGATGTTACCAGTGGGAGCTGGAGTGCAGTCGAGCAGCGTATTTTAGAGAATATAGACCATGATTGGGCATTTAAATTTTATGCCGAAAGATTGAATTTAAGTGGTTCACTCAAGGCGGGAAGCTACCTTTTTGAGCCAGATCAGAGCATAATTCGCATTGTGCGCATGCTCAAACTTGGCGAGCAGCAGAGCGTGGATGTCACCTTCAACAACCTGCGCACACTTCCCGAGTTCGCCGGTAGAATTAGCGGGCAGTTGGATATCGACTCCTTGACGCTGCTCGATTACTTGCGCCGCGAGGATATCGCATCGAAGTATGGCTTTACATCCGAGACGATCTTCTCGATGTTCATTCCCAACACATATAAATTATATTGGAGCACCACCCCCGAGAAGTTTGTGGAGAGAATGTACGCGGAGCACAACAAATTTTGGAATAGCGATCGCCAAGCAAAAGCTGACGCCATGAAGCTATCGCGCACAGATGTGATGACCCTCGCCTCGATAGTCTATGAGGAGACCAAACGCACCTCCGAGATGAGCCGCGTGGCGGGAGTCTACACCAATCGTCTTAAGCGAGGAATGCCACTTCAGGCCGATCCTACAGTCAAATATGCTTTGCAAGATTTTACCATTAAGCGTGTGTTAAACAAGCATTTAAAGTATGATTCACCCTACAATACCTACAAGTATAAGGGCTTGCCACCGTCGCCCATCGCAATGCCAAGTATTGCGGCGATAGATGCATCGCTTTCGCCCGAGCAACACTCCTACATATTTTTCTGTGCGCGACCAACTTTCGATGGCTACCATAACTTTGCGGCGACCCTCAAAGAGCACAATGAGAATGCTGCGGCATATATTAATGAGCTAAATCGTCTTAAAATCAAATAAAATTATTAACTTTGTTTCGCAATGATCGTAAAGTTATATAGTAAGAATACCTCTGAGAAGCACCTCTCGCAGATTTGTGAGGTGTTAGAGGGTGGCGGGGTAGTGATCTATCCCACCGATAGCCTCTATGCCTTTGGTGCTTCGATCCATTCACCGAAGGCCATCGAGCGACTCAAAGAGCTCACTGGTAAGAATCTCGATGAGTTGGCTATTATCTGCTCCTCGATTAGCCAAGTTGCGGAGTATTGTCGAATTGACAATGCCGAATTTAAGATATTGAAGCGCAACTTGCCCGGTGCTATCACTTTTATCCTTAAGGCTTCGCAGCGGATCCCCGAGAAGGCTATTGGCAAGCGAAAGATGATAGGTGTGCGTATCCCGGACAACGACATCACTATGGCCATCATAGAGCGCTTAGGTGTGCCAATGGTGACCGCTTCGGTCAAAGCCCATGCCGAGGGCGACGAGGAGTACACAACCGACCCCGAGTTAATCGACGAGGTGTGGGGTGACAAAGTGGCAATGGTTGTCGATGGAGGCTTGGGGCTATCTACCCCCACGACAGTTGTCGAGCTCAACGATGGTGAGGTCGAAATCATCCGTGAGGGTGCAAAAGAGTTAAATTAAAAGAGAATAAATATGGACAATAGATTATTTTGGAACGATGTAGCTAAGTATGGCTTGATGCTCGGATTGGTGATGGGCGCCTCGAAGATTTTCGAGCAGTCGCTGGTTATTTATGGTGGAGTCATTAACTTTGCGGGTTGGGTTCTTGTCGAGTGGGTGGTTTTCGCAGTACTATTCTTTGCGATACTCTACCGGGCTACTAAGCGTCGCGCTGCGACAATTGATCCTAAATTAGGTTTTTCATATGCCCAAGGCGTTAATTATATGATGCTTGTGTCGGCATTTGCAGCGGTGCCTGTGGCATGTATCTACTACGTATATATCAACTCTATTGTCGGATACGACAACTACGTCGAGGCTCTTATCGCGGTGGTTATTAGCGCCGCTGAACTTCAGCCAATGAACTCTTCGACCGCAGATATGATCGAGATGCTCGTAGATCAGCTTCGCGAGCAGCCACAGGCCTCGATCTTCTCGACGCTATTTAGCACGATCTTCCAATATCTCTTTGCCGGGCTCTTCGCAGGCTTAATTCTTGCGGGTTACACCAAGCGTAAAGCTGAAATTTTCAAGACCGACGATGAGCTCTAAGATTGATATATCGATAGTTGTTCCACTCTACAATGAGGCTGAGTCGCTTGCCGAATTGGCCGCATGGGTTGATCGCGTGGCCGAGTCGCACAAGTTGAGTTACGAGCTGATCATGATTAACGATGGCTCCTCGGATGATTCATGGAGTGTTGTGGAGGGGCTGAAAGTGTCGTATCCTGCTATCCGTGCAATTAGCTTTGTACGCAATTATGGCAAGTCGGCAGCTCTTTATTGTGGCTTCGCGGCAGCCAAGGGAGAGGTGGTAATCACGATGGATGCCGACCTGCAAGATTCGCCCGACGAGATTCCAGAATTGCGTCGAATGATTCTCGACGAGGGTTACGATGTGGTGTCGGGGTGGAAGCAGAAGCGCCATGATCCGCTCGGCAAGCGATTACCCAGTAAGCTCTTTAATCTTACGGCTCGGATATTTTCGGGGATCAAACTCAATGATTTCAATTGCGGACTCAAGGCATATCGCCGCAGGGTGATCAAGGCAGTGGAGGTTTATGGCGAGATGCATCGCTATATACCGATCTTGGCCAAGAATGCCGGGTTTAAGCGAATTGGCGAGAAGGTAGTCGAGCACTATCCTCGCAAGTATGGGGAATCGAAGTTCGGCGTGGAGCGCATGGTTAAAGGCTACCTCGACCTTATTACAGTCACCTTTATGTCGCATTTTGGTCGCTCGCCCATGTATTTCTTCGGCGGGCTTGGCACCTTGATGTTCTTCTTTGGTGGTGCCACAACTCTTTGGGTTATAGGCGATAAACTATACAAACAGGCACACTCTATTGCCGTGCGAGCTGTTACCGATCAACCGCTATTCTATATAGCTATACTGTGTGTAGTGCTTGGTGTTCAGCTCTTCTTGGCGGGATTTATTGGTGAACTTTCGAACCGCAATTCGAGCGATCGAAATAAATATTTAATTGACAAAACTTTAGAATAAACATGATACAACGCATTCAATCCATCTATCTTTTAGCTGCGGCATCCCTCATTGGACTCTTTGCTGTAAACCCTTTGGCAACATTCGCTACTGCCGACGGAGTCTATCTCCTACAGGTTTCGGGCATCAAATCATTCGACGCGGAGATGATTTTACAGACACCATATCTAATGATAATTGTTGCTTTAGCGGCATTGCTTCCGCTCGTCAATATATTTTTGTTCAAAAAGCGTATGCTTCAGATCCGCCTTTGTGTAGTGCAGATGGTGCTTGCGGCAGGTACTTTGGCTATCGGTGGGGTGTACTATCACCTATCAAATAGATTCTTTGGAGCCGATGCTGCGGAGCTTCTTTCGAGTGCTCCGCGTATCGTTTGCATCCTCCCTGTTTTGGCAATATATCTCGATTACCTCGCTTTGAGAGGCATTCTCAAAGACGAAATGTTGATCAAATCGCTCGATAGAATTAGATAAATTACTTTTTCAAGATCATCTCCATAAACCACTCAGGCACGCGTGTAGGGCGGCGTGAGTCGGAGTGCATAAAGCCGAGCGTTGTTGAGCCATAGTTGGCCACTTCGCCCTTGGAGTTGATGATCTCGTAGTGGAATACTATCCTCACCTTGGGCTCGTCGAAGAGCATCACTCTAACTGTGACCTCTTCGTCGAAGTAGAGAGGTGAGATATAGTGCGATGCGACATCGAGAATAGGCATCATAATGCCTCGAGCCTCGACCTCGGCATACGAAAGTCCAAATGCACGCATAAAATCACAGCGAGCTGCTTCGAAGTAGCGGATGTAGTTTGAGTGGTGGATAATGCCCATCTGGTCGGTCTCGCCGTACCATGTTCGCATAGTGTAATTGTGGCTAACGATAGCCTCACGACCTTCGAGTCCTCTATTTTTCATATCTCTCTATTAGTTTGATTATTACTGTTTTGTTTTGCGTTTGGCACCATACTCTTTGCTCGGTGTCGATTGTGATATCCTTGATTGTGCCATCTACCTCTGCTCTGTATAGTCCTGCGGCGGGGATTAGTTTGAGTGGCTCATCGAAGTGCATTTCTCCATTCGTGCAGCTCTGACCGACTATAAGATAGGGGGCTGAGAGAAGTTTATTTGCTTGGGTGATCTCGCCCGACTCCAAGAGGTGGCGGATAACAGTTGAGCTAACTTTATCCTGTTCAATGTTGTATTCGTGAGCGATTGTGACTCTGAAATTATTTTTGGTAGAGCATGCTACAATATCTTCGATTCCTCCTCCATTACGCCCCATGTGGTGGTTGAAGCCTACGATCAGCTCTGCCATGCCGACCTTTTCGATCAAATATTTCTCGATAAACTCCTCATAGCTGAGGGCGCTCAGCGCAGCATCGAACTCTATCAGCAGTAAGATATCCACTCCGACCTCCTCCAACAAGATCGCCTTCTCCTCGTCGCTACTAAGTAGCTTAAGCCCATCGGCTCGACCAAGCGTAATTCGTGGATGTGGCGAGAAGCTAACCACAACGCTCGCTCGCCCCTCAGCTCGCGCCCGCTCGGTGAGCAGCTTAAGCAACGAACGATGGCCGCTATGCACCCCATCGAACGAACCCACGGTGAGGGTCGTTGCGCCCAAGCAGGGCAGTGACTCTATGCCTCTAATGAGTTGCATGGCTGGTGTTGCTACGCGTTGTTGTTCTCCTCGCCCTCTTTGACGAAGTATGCTATTTTTTCGAGTAGGGTGGTGATATCGTAGTTCTCGACAACGATACCTTGCGGGAAGTTAAGCGGTGTGGAGGTGAAATTCAATACCCCTTTGATTCCGGCATTGACAATCGGAATAACTAAATCGCCAGCAATTCGACTTGGACACGAAAGGATCACCAAGCTGATATCTTGTTGCTCGACAATCTCTGCGAAGTCGTCCATGTGGTAACAGGGAATATCGTCGATCTCGGAGCCAACCTTCTCGGGGTCAATGTCGAAAGAGGCTGTAATTTTGAGGTTGAAACCCTTGCCATTGAAGTACTTAGTGACAGCTTGCCCCAAGTGACCCATACCTAAAATAGCAATATTGATCATAGATTCATTATCCAATATTCCGCTAATGAAGTCGATTAACTCCTTTACGTCATACCCCTTTTTATTGTCGCTCGAAAAACCAATTAACATCAAGTCACGGCGCACCTGCACAGCGGTAATACCATGTATTCCGGCAATGATATGCGAGAAAATATGGGTGATACCCATTTTGTAGTTTGCCATCAGTGAGCGGCGATATTCGCTAAGTCGCTCGATGGTTTTCTCGGGGATTGTGTTTGAAATATTGGTAGCCATATTATTCAATTATAATTTTGTAATTGCTCTTATAGTTAACCTTGATCCACTCGACGTTGGTGTGCACACCAGTGTCGGGGTCGCTCTTAAAGTTATAGTGACTTTGGATAGGGGTGAATAAGCGTCCCTCGAGGTAATTGTCCATGTCGGAGTAGATTCCCTCGCCAAAGATCATAGCGGCGTCATATCCGCGATACGCATAAAGAGAGGGTAGTGCGTCGTATGCTTCGATATAGTTGCTATCGAAGAGTCGTACTCGCTCGTCGTCACGCTTAGCGTGATATGAAGAGATCAACACGACGTTGTTTTTGAATAGTATCGTGCGGTCAATATTGTTGTAGCGACTCCACTCGGAGTTACCTAACACCTCGTATTTTGGCTTGCGGCCACCTCGTGCGACAATATTGATCTGAGCCGAGGAGAGTGCTGAGAGTACTCGGTCGACGTCGGTTTCGCTCGATGACATCACCACTATCGTGTTATCTTTGTGGTTGTTAATATATTTGGAGAGGTCGCCCGCCGACTCCTCCTCCTCCTTCATCATCTCGGCCACCTGCGTAGGATTGGCATATTCGTAGTGATGTGTTTGGTATTCGCGATCACCCATTAGAGTCATAATATTTTGCTCGAATAGGCTGTCGGTATTCTCAGTATAGATCAATGTTATACGACGTGTGGTGTCGCTGATCATCTCTTTGACTTTCTGGTATCTGGTGTCGGTGGGTGGTGCCATCTGGAACAGCACCGAACTCTGGCTCTGCTTGAGCGCCGCAAGGGGTGATACCACTGGGATGTGATTCTTCTCGGCATATTCGATCACGGGTGCTAATAGATCCTCGTAGATTGGCCCCACGATTAGGTTTACCCCCTCGAACTCCTCGCTGTTTACGGCTCTGGTGACATTTCTAATGCTGCGTTCAGTGTCGTATACCGACAGTTCGATATTGCGTCCCCAGCGGCTCTTTACCGTATCGAGACCCGCTTCGAAGCCATTGTAGAATTCGGCGAACTGGCGGCTGGCTTTGCTGTTGCGACTAAGCGGCAAGAACAAAGCAATGCGCAGTGTGTCGCCATCTTGGAGTGATCGGAGTTTAATTTGGTCGGCGTAATATGACTCTTCCTCGACTGCTGTCACCTCTTCGATCTCTTGACTATCGGCAGGCATCTTGATGATCGCGCCCGCTTTTAGTCCGTCGCTAAGGTTATTGAGCAGAGCGAATTCCTCCTCGCTAAGGCCACTTTGGCGCGATAGGGAGTAGATCGTCTCGCCCTTGCCGACAATATGGTATCGGTAGCCATCGCTCTGCGTGGTGAGGTTGAGATCTGATTTATACTCTACCCATTGCGCCTCGCTTTGCTCCTGCGAATTTTTGCCCTTCATCTTCTTGCGAATCAGTAGGTTGTAGCTCGATGGGAGTGCGATAGGGTCGATCTCGGGATTGTCCTCGATGATGGTGTCGATCGATATTTCGTATTTGCGCGAGATTGAATAAAGCGTCTCTCCTTTCTCGACCTTGTGTTTCGAGAATGTGCGTTTGATCTCTCGTGCACTTAACTCTTTTTGAGCGGGGAGCTCATAAGGGATTTTGATATTTTCCCCCGCTTTGAGTTCTGCCGAATTGAGATCTATGATTATTTGTTGTGGTACGTCGTAGGCCTTGGAGATCGAATATATAGTCTCTTTTGGCTCAACGGTATGGATATAATACTTTTGCCCATTGATATAGACCACAACTTGTGACTTTGTTACGGCACATGCGATGGTTACGGCACATAGCGTGCAGAGGCAAGTTAGTATAAATCTCTTCATCTATTATCTATTTTTTGTTTGTTTTGCTACGCAGGCGGATCTCGGTGATAACCTTCTTGGTGTAGAGCGGGAAATCGCCATTCATCATCCATGAGTAGTAGCTTGGCTCGCGTTGGAATACCTCCTCAACGGGGACACCCTTAAACTTGCCGAAGCTGAATACCTCGACTCCTTGCTCATTATATATAATGCGTCCAGCGAAGTCGGCACTCTCGCTATGTGTCGAGAATTTAGCCAAGTACTCTACGTCGTTCTCCAAATCGGCGTAACGATCGAGCTGCGAGAGAAGCACCTCGTAAGTAGCCAAGGTGTCGGCCTCGGCCGAGTGAGCTTCGGTGAGATCCTTCTGGCAGTAGAATTTGTAGGCTGCAACCAATGTGCGCTGCTCCATCTTGTGGAAGATGTTCTGCACATCGATAAACTTGCTGCGCTTGAAGTCGACATCGACCCCTGCGCGCATAAACTCCTCGACCAAAACTGGCAAGTCGAAACGGTTGGAGTTGAAGCCACCGAAGTCGCACCCCTTGATAAACTCCTCCATCGAGCGAGCTATCTGGTTGAACGTGGGGCAATCTTTGACATCCTCATCGGTGATGCCATGCACAGCTGTCGATGCTGCCGGGATCGGCATCTGAGGATTGATCCTGCGGGTTTTAACTGCTTTCGAGCCATCGGGCATAATTTTAACCATCGAGATCTCGACGATACGGTCGCGTGCCGTGTCGACTCCGGTTGTCTCGAGATCGAAAAATATTATTGGTCGTTTGAGATTTAGTTGCATCCTAAAAGTTATTATCCGTTAATCATCATTGGCATAAGGAGCATCAATGTCTCGTTGTCTCGTGGCTCGTCGTATACTGGTTTGAAAACACCTGCGCGAGTTGAGTCAGCAAGCTCGACAACCACAGTTGGGGTCTCGGTATTCGAGAGGATGTCGACCAAGAAAGTTGATTTGAAGCCAATGCTCATTGCTTGACCATCGTAGCTGCAACAAACAGCCTCATTGGCCGAGATAGAGAAGTCGAGATCCTGCGCCGTAAGGTTGATGCAATCCTCGGCAATCTCCAAACGGATAAGGTTAGTAGTGGGGTTTGAGCATACCGCAACACGACGGATCGAATTGAGGAACTCAACCCTGTCGACCAAAACTTTGTTGGGGTTGTTATTAGGAATTACTGCATTATAATTAGGGAAGTTACCCTCGATAAGGCGACAAACCATGGTGTAGCTCGAAAGTTCGATCTTAACACTCTTGGAGTCGAACGTAATTTTCACATCGTCAGCCTCTTTCAAAAGCAGATTCTTAAGCAAGTTTGCAGGGCGCTTAGGAAGAATGAACGACGAGGCGAAGCCGTTTGCAATATTTGCTGTGTATTTAACCAACTTGTGAGCGTCGGTAGCTACAAACACCAACTGCTCCTGCTCGAAGTTCATAAAGACACCATTCATTGCTGGACGAAGCTCATCATCGGCCGTAGCGTAGATTGTTTTGTTGATACCGCTTGCAAAGGTCGATGCTGCGAGTGTTACCTCGTGCTTGTCGTCGCTAATTGAGTGGAGCTGTGGGTAGCTCACAGGGTTTGCACCGGGGATCGAAAGTGATCCACTCTTCCAACTTAGCTTGATCTCCCAGTCCGTTGAGCTGATCTCGATAACCAGAGGCATCTCGGCAAACTCCTTAAGAGTGTCAAGAAGCAACTTAGCGGGAGCTGCAAAGGTGCCATCCTCGCCTTGGCTGTCGATCTCAATAGAGCCGATCAGGGTTGTCTCGAGATCCGAGGTAGTCACCTTGAGCATATCTTCGCAGATCTCCATAAGGAAGTAATCGAGGATAGGGAGTGTATTTTTGCTGCTAATAACTTTACCTGTTGAAGATAGAAGCGATTGAAGCGCTGAACTTGATACAGAAAATTTCATAACTGTTATTTTATTTTTTAGATTGTAGCTAATTTATCGAGTGCCATTTGGATCATGCTCTTGACAAAAGGTTTGTAATCGGTGTTGACATCCTGTGCGATGCGTTGCGCGATAATAGTACAGATAGTGGTTGCACGGTGCCCCATAAGAGCCGAAAGGCCTGCCAATACAGAACTCTCCATCTCGTAGTTGGTTATTCGGCGTCCCTCATACTCCCACGCCTCAATCTTGGAGTTGAGCTGCATATCGTCGGGAGCCATACGTACATATCGTCCTTGGGGAGCATAGAAACCCGGAGAGGCAATTGTGATGCCCTCGCGCGTTGAGTCGGCAAAGAGCTCGAGGAGTGATTTGTCGCAATCTACGAAGTATGGATTGGGGAGTTTGGGGTTCCACTGAGTGTGAGCCATAAACTTCTCCTCCATATCTAATTGGCACACCGCGTCGCGATCCTTGTAGAATGAGAGTAGCCCATCGAAGCCAATCGAGGTGCGAGCAAGGATATAGTCGCCCACCTTAACGTCGGTCTGCAATCCACCCGAGGTGCCCAGACGAACTAAGGTCAACTGCTTGAACTCCTCTTTGACTTGGCGCGTTACGAAGTCGACATTGGCCAAAGCGTCGAGCTCGGTCACTGAGATATCGATATTGCCGATACCAATACCGGTCGACATTACAGTCATACGTCTATTCTTATAGAGTCCCGTAACGGTCTTGAATTCGCGGTTCGACACATCGCACTCAATCGAATCAAAGAACGATGCGACCAAGGCAACTCTACCGGGATCACCAACTAAAATTACAATATCTGACAACTGCTCTGGGAGTAGGTGTAGGTGGAATATTGTGCCATCCTCATTTAGGATTAGCTCTGAAGCGGGAATTGTTCTCATATTTTTATTAGATTAATTTCCATAATTGGCATAAAAGTAATATATTTACATCGAATTACAAAATAAAAGTTAATAATTTTATATAAATAAAATCAATAAAATGGCATTAATTAAGTCTATATCAGGTATTCGCGGCACAATTGGAGGCTGCCCGTCGGACAATCTAACCCCTATCGATGTAGTTAAATTCACAACTGCATACGCACGTTTGCTCACTGAGCGCAATCCCGATAAACGCCTTACGGTTGTCGTGGGTCGCGATGCTCGTATCTCCGGTGCGATGGTCAACAATCTTATCGAGGGAACCTTGATGGGGTGCGGTGTGGATGTTATTAATATCGGAATGTGTACTACGCCCGGCACCGAGATGGCAGTTGTTACCTACGGCGCCGATGGTGGAATCATCATCACTGCTTCGCACAACCCCAAGCAGTGGAATGCTCTTAAATTGCTTAACGCCAAGGGAGAGTTTCTCAATGCTGCCGAGGGTGGCCAAATATTGGAGTATGCCGACGATGTGAACTACTCATATCCTGCCATCGACTCGATTGGTCGAGTAAAGGGTCGCGTTGATTTCAACCCAACACACATCGCGCAGGTGCTCTCGATGGCAGCGGTAGATGTTGATGCAGTCGCTGCACGCAAACTCAAGGTTGTTGTCGATGCAGTGAATTCGATCGGTGGGGTAGTTATCCCCGAGCTACTATCGGCTATGGGATGTGAGGTAATATGTGTGAACTGCGAGCCTACGGGTGAATTTGCGCACAACCCCGAGCCTCTTGCCGAGAACCTTACCGAGATCTCGGAGGTTGTTCGCCGCGAGGGTGCCGATTTGGGTGTTGTTGTCGATCCCGATGTTGACCGTTTGGCGTTGGTCTGCGAGGATGGCGAGATGTTTGGCGAGGAGTACACGTTGGTGGCTGTTGCTGATTATATTCTAACGCTTAAGAAGGGTGCAACGGTGTCAAACCTTAGCTCTTCGCGTGCATTGCGTGATGTCACTTTGGCGCATGGTTGCAGCTATTCGGCTTCGGCCGTAGGCGAGGTCAACGTAGTGGAGATGATGAAGGCTACGGGAGCCGTGATTGGAGGCGAGGGCAATGGAGGTGTGATCTATCCCGAGTTGCACTATGGTCGCGATTCGTTGGTGGGTGTTGCGCTTTTCCTTACATACTTCGTAAAGCGAGGCATGTCGATGAGTGAGTTGCGAGCAATCTTCCCCGCATATTTTGCCTCGAAGAATAAAATTGAGCTTACGCCCGAAATCGATGTAGATGCACTTCTCGTGGAGATCAAGAGTCGTTATAGCGATGAGCAGGTGACAGATATCGATGGCGTGAAGATCGACTTTGCCGAGACTTGGGTTCATCTCCGCAAATCCAATACCGAGCCCATCGTACGTATCTATACCGAGGCAGGCAGCCAAGCTGAGGCCGACGAATTGGCCGAGAAATTCATCACTGAGATGAAAGATATTTGTGGAATTAAATAAATCAATACAATGCAGAAAGTACATCAATATATAGCAGAGAATCGCGCTCGCGCTCTTTCGGAACTTTTCGATCTTCTACGCATCCCATCCATCAGCGCTCAAAGCGAGCATAAAGCCGACATGGTGCGCTGCGCTGAGTGGTTGGCCGATGGTCTGCTTAAGGCGGGAGCCGACAAGGCAGAGGTTATGCCAACCGAGGGTAATCCAGTGGTCTACGCCGAAAAGATTATCGACCCCGCAGCGCGTACAGTCTTGGTCTATGGCCACTACGACGTGATGCCGGTGGATCCTCGCGCAGAGTGGACGACCGATCCATTCGAGCCAGAGATCAAGGATGGTCGCATCTATGCGCGCGGTGCGGACGACGACAAGGGACAACTCTTTATGCACCTCAAGGCATTCGAGGCTATGTGTGCAACTGGCTCACTTCCATGCAACGTCAAATTTATGTTGGAGGGCGAAGAGGAGATTGGCTCACCGAGCCTCTACGGTTTCTGCCGCGAGAATAAAGAGATGTTGGCAGCTGATATTATTTTGGTCTCTGACACTTCGATGATCTCGATGGATTGCCCCTCGATCACCTGTGGGCTTCGAGGTTTGGCATATATGGAGGTTGAGGTTACGGGGCCAAATAAGGATCTACATTCAGGCCTCTTTGGTGGTGCTGTGGCTAATCCTGCCAATGTGCTTACGCGCTTGGTCTCACAACTTGTTGACGAGCGAGGCAGAATCACCATCGATGGTTTTTATGACGACGTTATGGAACTGAGCGACACTGAGCGAAAAGCCTTTAATGAGGCGCCATTCTCTATTGTCGACTATCGTTCGGCTCTCGATATCGACGATGTTGAGGGTGAGGAGGGCTACACCACAATCGAGCGCACCGGTATCCGCCCATCGCTCGATGTGAATGGAATTTGGGGTGGCTACATAGAGGAGGGAACAAAAACCGTTATCCCATCAAAGGCCTCGGCTAAGATATCGATGCGTTTAGTGCCTAACCAAGATTACAACAAAATTAGTGCACTCTTTGAGCGTCATTTCCGTCGTATAACTCCCGCGAGTGTCAAGGTCGAGGTGCGTGCTTTGCATGGTGGAATGCCCTATGTTGCACCGACCGACATGCCGGCCTACAAGGCTGCCGAGCAAGCTATAGTCGAGACTTTTGGTAAACGACCTTTGCCATTCTATTCGGGTGGTTCGATCCCCATTGTCAGCGGATTTGAGGAGATCTTGGGAATTAAGTCTCTATTGATTGGATTTGGTTTGGCTGAGGATGCAATACACTCTCCTAATGAAAGTTATGGACTAAACCAATACGATAAAGGTGTAGAGACAATTCCACTATTTTATAAATATTTCGCTTCGATATAGTTGAGGCTTTAAAAAGAGAAAGAATGAAAAAGATATTAGCATCGTTTATGCTTCTCCTTGCCCTTGGATTGAGTGCCTGCGAGAGCTCGTCGGATAGTAACAACGAAGAGCAGCAACAAATGCCCGAGGGGCAAGGCGAGTTGAGCGTCGATAGAATTCGCATTATTAGTAATGGCGTCGATAAGGCAACGTTCGCGGTGACGTGCGAGGGTGTAGATGTTACCGACAGCTCGATTTTTTATCAGAGTGGTAGCAGCGAGCCTTTGGAGGGTAACACCTTCTCGGTCTCGGTTAGTGGCGATTATGATTTCTATGCGACCTATTCCGATCTATCGACTTCGACTGTGACCGTTACAGCGGGGCCAACTGTAAGCAGCGTTCCGGACGATCCTAACGCCTCGAGCACGGTGTTCGACCATACGATGCTCTTGATGCAGTTCACCGGAACAGAGTGCACCTATTGCCCCACGGCAATTTCGGCCATTGATAAGATTTTGGAGAGTGATGAGTATAGCTCTAAGATTGAGCATGTTGCGATACATTCGTATAAAAATACTGACCCATATTACAATATATATGCTATTGGATTATCGGTATATATGAGTCCCGCTGCATACCCGGGAATCTTCTTTGATTTCGATAAAAGTAGTGGTCAATATACCTTTATGTCAGTCGACGAGTGCTACTTGCGCCTGACAACTCTTATCGATGAGAGACACACTTCGTCGCCCTCGGTGGGTCTCGCTGCCGCAACCTCGATCCGATCCTCGATCATCTCGGCAAACATTGGCGTCAAGGCTGCCGTGGCGGGAGAATATCGCGTGGGTATGATGCTTCTCGAGAATGGATTATATGCATATCAATATGGTTCTTCGGGCATAATCGAGCATGCGAATGTGGTGAGAGCCGTTGCTGAAAGAGCCGAGGAGTCGGACTATATTGGAGTGTCAGTGGGAAGCCTCGAGGCGGGTGAGTCTACCTCGGTGATCCTCGACATCAACGTCGACAGCGAGTGGGAGTTAGATAACTGCCACCTTGTGATCTATGTAACTGCGCTCGACTCGGATAGCGGCTGCTACGTAGTCGAGAATGTTATTCGCTGCGTGACCGAAGGCTCTGTAGCTTATCAATATCAGTAATTTCAGGAGGGCAAACAAAACTCTCAAATTCTCCATGTCATCCTCGCGAAAGCGGGAATCTTAAAGAGATAGTTCGGCGTTTGTTTTAAGATTCCCGTTTTCACGGGAATGACGATTGATTATTATTTCGTACTTAAATTTATTCACATAAATTTATTCAGAGATACGAAGTTACAGTTGTTTGGTACGAGAGAAATACTCCTCGACAACTTTTATCGAGGTGATTTTCTCGATTTTGCGGTTGCGAAATTGGTCAATGTAGCTGTGTGCAGCCGCGATAATTTGGAGCGCTTCGCTCGGATGGTCGATGTAATATTTGAGCTTCTGCTCTACGTCCGAAAAGTCCTCGGCGACCTCGATATAGTGTACACCTCCCACCAAGGTACTCTCCATAAACCAAGTCTCGTACTTGGGCTTTGGCATCACTGCAATTGAGTTGGAGGACATAACCCACTTGAGATTTGTGGCGACATCGTAGCCCTCCAAGCATAGAATAAATTTGTATTCCAACTGTTCGACAATCGAGACGTAATCGGAGTTCCATACTGCGCGCTCGTCTGTGAATTTTTTAACCGAGCCCAAACGGCACAATGGATGGCCGAAGTAGAGCTGGAGGAAGCGTTGGCGATTGGGCTGCGGTGCAAACGAGACCCCGATCAACATATCGCGCTTCGAGGTGTAGCTGTGCGAGTCTCGGATAAAGTTGAAGTGGCGGATATGGTTAAGCGGAAGCAACACCGAATTACGATTGTCGCCCGCGATGGGTCGACTCTTAACGAACGATGGTTGGTTAGGTGTCCAAGTGATATCGCCAAAGAGGAAACACCCCTCGAAGCTCTTGTTGTAGCTGCGTAGATACTTCATCGAGTCGTAGCAGTAGTTACTTCGCGAGCGGCGCCCATTAAACTGGGCATGTAGTTTGAGGTCAGCGACGTGGTAGATTCTCTCTTCGCTGTCGTTGTAATCGAACGAGGCGTCGGATGAGAGTTTATTGTAGAATGCAACGCGGCGATCGACCTCTGCTCGTTGCGCCTCCGATAGTTTTTGGTAGGCGGTAAGCGCACGTTTGCGCTCAACTCGCTTGATGAACTTAGGTTTAGCTAAGTCGTATAGCGATGTGAGCTGATAGAAGAACCGATTGTTCTTCTTGCGCGATCTATTAATTTTGTTCTTTAAGTAGCCCATAAACTATAAAAAAGTGACTAACAACCTTTGCCCAAAGAGGTGTGTTAGCCACTTGTTTTACACTCTAAAATTACCAAGCAAAGAGCTCGTATTCCTCCATCATTACGTTGACATCGGCGCGAACTGCTGCGATGTTCTCCTCGCACTCGGGGTTTGAGAGCACTCGGTCGATAAGTTCGACGATGTAGGCCATCTTATCCTCCTTCACACCACGTGTAGTGATTGCGGGAGTACCGAAGCGCAATCCCGAAGTTTGGAATGGCGAACGAGAGTCGAAAGGTACCATATTTTTATTGGTAGTGATATCGGCAGCAACCAATGCTTTCTCGGCAACCTTTCCGGTCAACTCAGGGAACTTGGTGCGTAGATCGACAAGCATAAGGTGGTTGTCGGTGCCCTCTGATACGATCTTGTAGCCGCGAGCGATAAATGCCTCGGCCATTGCTGTAGCGTTGCGCTGAACTTGGAGTTGGTATTCGCGGTACTCTGGTTTGAGAGCCTCGCCAAATGCTACTGCTTTAGCTGCGATAACGTGCTCGAGTGGACCTCCTTGGATGCCGGGAAAGACAGCTGAATTGAGGATTGTAGACATCTTCTTAACCACGCCCTTAGGAGTTGTCAAGCCCCATGGGTTGTCGAAGTCCTTGCCCATGATGATGATTCCACCACGTGGCCCACGAAGGGTTTTGTGGGTAGTCGAAGTGACGATATGTGCATATGGAACAGGGTTTTCTAATACGCCCGCAGCGATAAGTCCTGCGGTGTGAGCCATGTCGATCAAGAGTAGTGCTCCTACCTTGTCGGCGATCTGGCGCATGCGTTTGTAGTCCCACTCACGAGAGTATGCCGAAGCTCCTCCAACGATCAATTTGGGTTGGCATTCGATAGCCTTTTGCTCCATTGCATCGTAGTCGATTGTGCCGGTCTGCTCGCTAAGGGTGTAGCCCACAGCATTGAAATATTTACCAGACATATTCACTGGCGAACCGTGCGAAAGGTGTCCACCATGCGAGAGGTCGAGACCCATAAATGTATCGCCGGGTTGCAACACAGCGAAGAATACCGCCATATTTGCTTGAGCTCCCGAGTGAGGCTGCACATTGGCATACTCAGCTCCGTAGAGCTTGCAAAGGCGCTCAATAGCCAACGACTCCACTTGGTCAACAACCTCGCAGCCGCCATAGTAACGAGCAGCAGGGTAGCCTTCGGCATATTTGTTGGTGAGCACTGAGCCCATTGCCGCCATCACTGAATCGCTAACGAAGTTCTCCGATGCGATAAGCTCGATGCCATGGGTTTGGCGAGCGCGCTCTTTGGCGATTAGATCGAAAATTTGTGGATCATTATTCATATTCTCTGATAGTTTTTAGTGGTTTAATGAAAAATCGATGAGATCTCCTTGTAGTTGTGTACGCGCTCAATAACATCGGCAAAGATATCGGCTACCGATAGAACGGTAAACTTCGAGAGGTCTTTATCTTGAGCGAGTGGAATTGTGTCGGTCACGATAACCTCGCAAAGAGCACTTGCGTTGATGCGCTCGTATGCTGCACCCGAGAGCACTGGGTGGGTGATTGCAGCTCTGACGCTCTTCGCTCCGCGGCTCATCAACATATCGGCAGCCATACAGATTGTGCCAGCTGTGTCGATCATATCATCCACGATAATTACGTTGCGTCCCTCAACATCTCCAATTGCAGTCATGCTACCAACAACGTTGGCCTTAGCACGCTCCTTATGAGAGATGATGATTGGTGTTTCGAGGTGTTTAGCATAAGCATTAGCGCGCTTAGCACCACCCATATCTGGAGCTGCAATTGAGAGATCCTCCATATTGAGGTTCTTGATATATGGAATAAAGATTCCGCTTGCGTAGAGTGCATCAACTGGCACATCGAAGAAACCTTGGATCTGGTCGGCGTGTAAGTCCATGGTCATAATACGATCGGCACCCGCAGCCATAAGCATGTTAGCTACTAACTTAGCCCCGATAGGAACGCGTGGACGATCTTTACGATCTTGGCGAGCCCATCCGAAGTAGGGCATAACAGCGACAACCTTGTAGGCAGAAGCGCGACGTGCTGCGTCGACCATCATAAGAAGCTCCATTAGATTGTCTGAGGGTGGAAATGTCGACTGAAGAATAAATACCGTGCATCCACGGATTGATTCGTTGAAACAGGGTTGGAACTCACCGTCGCTAAAGTGGAGGATATCTGAATCGCCAAGTGTTGTGCCGTAGCTCGCTACGATCTTCTTGGCCAAATATTCAGTGCCTCGGCCTGCGAAAAATTTAATCTTATGGATTGCCATTGTATTATATGATTATAAGTTTATAGTAAATTCTTCTTGATTGTTATATTCCGCCAAGCACTCATCTACAAAGCCAAGGATCTCGTCACGACCCAAACCACTCTCGCTCGATGAGATGAAGATCGGTGGAAGCTCCTCCCACGTCTCGCTGAGTACCTTGCGGTAGTTCTCGTAGCTCTTTTTGCGCTGAGTGGCCGATAGTTTGTCGGCTTTGGTAAAGATCATGCCGAAAGGTATCCCCTCGGTTGCCAACATCTCGATAAAGTTAAGGTCGATCTTTTGGGGCTCTAATCGCGAGTCAATAAGCACAAATAGGAAGTGCATCTTCTCGCACTTGGTAACATAATTTGTTATGATCTTAGCAAATTCGCCACGCTTACTCTTGGATGTGCGAGCATACCCATAACCGGGTAGGTCGACCAAGTACCACGACTTGTTGATCAGAAAGTGGTTTATGAGGCGAGTCTTGCCGGGAGTACCCGAAACTTTAGCCAAGCCACTGTGGCTGGTTAACATGTTGATAAGCGACGATTTACCCACATTACTTCGACCAATAAAGGCAAAGTCAAGCAAGTCATCCTTTGGGACTTGTGATATCTTCTCCGAGCTACACTTAAATTCTGCTTTATTGATCTGCATTATCGTTAGGTTTTATTCCGACAAAGGTAGTGATTAATTAATAAATTTACAATCTAAAGGGCGAAAAATATAACGAAATTTTACATTCCCCCTTTGTGATAATACTAACAGCGTTTTTTTGCTGAAGTTTACATTTTTTATCTTATCTTTGTCCATTATAAAACAAATCTAAAACTTTATTATATGAAAAAAGAGTGGAATGACGTCCGCGAATTTCATGAGAAGTTCGGGCATCCCGTACCATCTCAGCCTGTGATGATCGACCGTAAGCGAGCATTAAGCCGCGCTAAGTGGATGAACGAAGAGGTTGCAGAGTTCTTAGTCGCTGAGGATATTTACGAGCAGGCCGATGCAATGATTGATGTAATGTACTTTGCATTAGGCACTTTGGTGGAGATGGCCTTAGAGCCCGACGAGCTTTTCGCTATCGTGCAAAGAGCCAATATGGCCAAACTATTCCCCGATGGTAAGCCTCGCTACAGCTCCAAAGATGGCAAGGTACTCAAGCCTGAGGGGTGGCAAGATCCAACCCCACAAATTCGTGCTTATGTCGACTCAGTTATTGAGGCGAAGCGCTTAAAATAAAAAAAATAGGTGGGGAATGGCGATAGATAAAAAAAAAATTGTATCTTTGCCCCAACCACACTAAAGCAACCATTTTAATAGATGAAGATAGCTCTACCTCAACTTAATTACACTATAGGTGATATCGACGGCAATACAGCCAAAATCATCGATGCAATCACCAAGGCGAAAAAAGAGTCGGCAGACCTTGTGATCTTCGCTGAACAGGCCATCAGTGGTCTGCCTGCGTTTGATCTTCTTACAAAGACCACTTTCTTGGAGCTCTGCGAGGAGGCTTTGCGCAAAATTGCAGAGCATTGCGATTCGATTGATGCACTTGTCGGATTGCCACTCTTGACTGCCGAAGGTACTCTCTCGGTTGCAGCTCATATTCACAACCGTGAAATCGTTAAATATATCAGCAAACAATATATCTCAGCTCGTCGCGAGATGGGATTCTTAGTTGGCGGCAAAGGCTATGATAGTATCGAAGTAGGCGGCGAACGCTGCATGGTTGTCGTAGGTAATGATATTCGTAAAATCTCGACCGTTGACCCCAAGGCTGATCATATTATTTCGATCAATGCACGCCGTTATTATAAAGGTGTGCTCTCGTATCGCTTCGAGGTACTTCGCAATCTCTCGTTTGTCAATAATAAAACAGTATTCTTTATCAACCAAGTTGGTGGCGCTTCGGACATCGTCTATGATGGCTCGTCGAGTGTCTATAACTCACGCGGTGAATTGGCATTGATGCTCAAGAATTTCGACGAAGATTTAGCTATTTACGATACTGCGGCTGAGAATGTGGGAGATGACACTCCTCCATTTGTGTCGTACAACCATCGTAATATGATGATATATCACGCTGCATGTTTGGGCTTAAAGGATTACTTCGCTAAGAGCGGATATCGCAAGGCGTGTGTAGGTCTTTCGGGTGGTATTGACTCGGCAGTAGTTGCAACTATTGCAGCTAAGGTGCTTGGTAGCGAAAATGTTATGGCTCTTATGATGCCTTCAAAATTCTCTTCGGAGAACTCCGTCGAGGATGCAGTAGAGTTAGCCGAGCGCTTGGGGATCGAATATAGCGTTATTCCGATCACCACCTCGTATGACACTATTTTAGGTGTACTTACCCCCGCAATTGGTGGTACGGACTTCGATGTCACCGAGGAGAATATGCAGTCGCGAATTAGAACGATGATGCTTATGGCGCTTCAAAATAAGCGCGGTTATATTATGCTCAACTCTTCGAATAAGTCGGAGAATGCATTGGGCATGAACACCCTTTATGGTGACACCGCGGGAGCGATCAGTATTACTGGCGACCTCTACAAAGGCGAAGTTTATGACTTGGCTCGCTATATAAATAAGGTATTCGACGATATTATCCCCGATTCGATCCTCGAAAAGGAGCCATCCTCGGAGCTTTATGCTAATCAGAAAGATACAGATGTGGTTCCTGCCTACGAGGTTGTCGATGCAATTTTGTATCGCATGATCGAGAAGGGGCAACACCGCGAGGAGATTGTAAATGCAGGTTTTGACAATGCCGTTGTGGAGAAAATCCACGCGATGTTGATGAATTCCGAGAAGAAACGCTTCCAATTTCCACCTGTCTTGCGATTATCAAATTGTACATTTGGACACGAACGTTTGATGCCACTTACCCATAAGTATGGATTCTAAAAGATTTTCGCATAGCGGAAGGGTAATAGCAGTGGGTAGTTCCTCGCTTCGAGTGGCTTTCGAGGCGAAAGGTGCTTGTGGTGGATGTGCGGCACGCGCAAAGTGTGGCATGGTCGATAGCTCCACGCGAGAGGTTGATGTTGAGTTGCCTACGGGTCGATCTTTCGAGGTTGGCGATCAGGTGGAGGTGGCGATTAGTTATCAAATGGGTATTATGTCGGTGGTTGTAGCCTATATAATTCCGCTTGTTATATTATTAGTGGCGCTTGTCGCAGCACTCTCTCTGAATATTGGTGAGGGTAGTGCAGCAATAATCGCTTTAGGAGTGGTAGCTCTATACTATGTAGGGGTTTACATTTTTCGCTCGAAGTTAGACAAACAAATTAAATTCACAATAGAAAATTAGTAATGGGAGAATTTTGTAGTACGGTATTAGTACTTAGTTCATTAGGCGTTTTTGCGGCTGTAGCACTGTTCTACATCGCAAAACAATTCAGAGTCGAAGAGGATCCTCGTATCGACGATGTAGAGAAGATGCTACCCGGTGCAAACTGTGGTGGCTGTGGTTTTGCAGGCTGTCGAGGCTTTGCTGGTGCTATGGTTGAGCAGGATGATATTTCCTCGCTCTACTGTCCAGTTGGTGGAGCTGAAACAATGAAGGCAGCAGCTGCATATTTAGGCAAGGCGGCGGCCGAAAAGGCTCCGCAGATTGCGACGTTGCTCTGTGGCGGAAGCTGCGCGAAGCGACCTCAGACCAACGTTTACGATGGTGCGAAGTCGTGTGCGGTAGCCTCATCGCTTTATGTCGGTCAGACTGCTTGTGCTTATGGCTGTTTGGGTCTTGGCGATTGCGCTGTTTCATGTAACTTCGGAGCGATCTCGATCAACCCTGAGACGGGTCTACCCGAGATCGATGCGGAGAAGTGTACCGCTTGTGGCGCTTGCGTTAAGGCGTGTCCAAAGATGCTTATCGAGCTTCGTAAGAAGTGGCCAAAGGATCGTGCAGTCTATGTTGCGTGCTCGTCTAAGGATAAGGGAGCAGTGGCAATGAAGGCTTGTAAGGCGAGCTGTATCGGTTGTGGTAAGTGCGTGAAAGCGTGTCCATTCGAGGCGATCACCGTAACCAACAATGTAGCTTATATCGACTCGCAGAAATGTAAGTTGTGCCGTAAGTGCGTATCGGAGTGTCCTACGGGAGCTATCGCACTCATTAACATGGAGCCACTTCCAAAGGCGCCAAAGGCAGTACCAGTTCCAAAAGCTACACCAGCAGCACCAAAGGCTGAGCCAGCACCAAAGGCTGAAGAGTCAACTAAAGTAGAAAAAGCAGAAAACTAATTAATATGAAGACATTTCCAAAAGGCGGAGTTCATCCGTCGGAGAATAAGTTGAGTAGTGCAGCTGCAACTCAAAGCATGGCTCTACCCGAGGTTGTAATGATTCCACTTGGCCAACATATCGGTGCTCCAGCAACCGCAAAGGTTGCTAAGGGTGACACAGTTCTCACCGGTCAACTTTTGGCCGAGGCGACAGGTTTTATGTCGGCTAATATTCACTCACCTATCACCGGTACCGTGACGGCGGTAGATATGGCGCTCAACGCTCAAGGCTTGCGTCAGATGATGATCACAATCAAACGCGCCGAAGAGGAGCAGTGGGCAGAGGGTATTGACACTACTAAAACACTTGTCAAAGAGTGTAATTTAGATGGTAAAGAGATCGTCGAGAAGATCAAGGCGGCAGGTATCGTCGGCATGGGTGGTGCAACTTTCCCAACACACGTTAAGTTGTCGATCCCTCCGGGAAAAACTGCTGAGTTCCTTATTATCAATGGTGTAGAGTGTGAGCCATACTTGACTTCCGATCATCGCACAATGTTGGAGCGTGGCGAAGAGATGATCGTAGGCGTCGAGATATTGATGAAGGCGATCGGTGTTAAAGAGGCATTTATCGGCGTAGAGAATAATAAACCTGATGCAATCGCACACCTCTCGAAGCTTGTCGCTTCGGTTGCGGGAGTGTCGGTTGTACCCCTCAAGGTGCAATACCCTCAAGGTGGTGAGAAGCAGCTTATCGCGGCGGTAGTTGGTCGTGAGGTGCCACCTCCTCCGGGTCTTCCGATCGACGTGGGTGCTGTGGTTTGTAACGCTTCGACAGCTGTTGCAGTCTATGAGGCAGTTCAAAAGAATAAGCCACTTATTGAGCGCGTGGTGACTATTACCGGTAAGAGCGTGGCTAAGCCATCGAATATCCTTGCACGTATGGGTACTCCAATTTCGTCGCTTATCGCCATCGCGGGTGGTCTACCTGAGGATACTGGCAAGGTGATCAATGGTGGCCCAATGATGGGTAGAGCTATGGTTAACCTCGATTCACCAGTCACTAAGGGCTGTTCGGGTATCACGATCCTCAACGACAAGGATGCTAAACGCGGCGTAGAGTCGGCATGTATCAAGTGTGCTAAGTGTGTGTCGGTTTGTCCGATGTCACTCGAGCCATTCTCGATCTCGAAACTTACTCGTAAGGGTGATTGGGATGCAGTCGAGGAGGGTCGCATCACAGATTGTATTGAGTGCGGAAGCTGTCAATTTATCTGTCCTGCAAATCTTCCACTTTTGGATTATATCCGCTTGGGTAAGCAGCGAGTGATGGGCATTATTCGCGCAAGAGCAACTAAGTAATAAAAAATAAACAGATAAAAATATGGCTAATAAATTATTGGTAGCACCTTCGCCCCACGTGCATAGCTCGGAGTCTACGTCTCGCATTATGCGTGATGTGGTTATCGCTCTCTTGCCTGCATTTGTTGTGTCGGTGATCTATTTTGGAATGAGTGCCTTGGTTGTTACTTTGGTCTCTATTGCAAGCTGTGTACTTTTTGAGTACCTTATTCAGAAGTATCTCATCAAGGGTGAGTGCACAATCTGCAACTACTCGGCAATTGTTACGGGTATCTTGCTTGGTTTTAACCTTCCCGCTTCGCTCCCTTTGTGGATCGTTGTGATGGGAGCTTTGGTAGCAATTGGCGTTGCTAAGATGACCTACGGCGGTTTGGGTAAGAACCCATTTAACCCTGCACTCGTTGGTCGCGTATTCTTGCTTATCGCATACCCTGCGCAGATGACCGTTTTCCCATCGGTTGATGGTTATACGGGAGCAACATCGAGCGTAGATGGAATCTCGGGAGCAACTCCGCTTGCGGCAGTTAAAGAGTTCCTTAAGAATGACCACCTCACTTTGGGAGGTGTAGATCTCTCGGATATGTTTACAGGCTCTGCTATCCCGGGTTCGCTTGGTGAGGTTTCGGCTATTTGTCTTATTTTGGGTGGTATCTACCTTTTATGGCGTAAGGTGATCTCATGGCACATCCCAGCTGCAGTATTGGGAACTATGGCTGTTGTGGCACTTATCAATACTATTATCATCGGTGGTGATCCTATCTTGATGCTTCAAATGCCACTCTTCCACATCTTGGCTGGTGGTGCCCTGTTAGGTTCGATCTATATGGCAACCGACTATTCGACTTCGCCAATGACCCACAAGGGAATGTTGATCTATGGTGTGGGTATCGGTTTTATCACTATGTGGATCCGCCTCAATGGTGCATATCCCGAGGGAATGTCGTTTGCAATTCTTATTATGAACGCATGTGTGCCTCTAATCAACAAGTATGTTAAACCTAAGCGTTTTGGCTTAACTAAATAGGGAGGAGAAGAGATGAAAAGTACACTTACAAATATGGTTCTTGTCCTTTTGGCGATCACCGCTATTGCTTCGGCAAGTGTTGGTGGGATCTATATGTTGACCAAAGAACCAATCGCAATCGCTCAAGAGAATGCCAAGAAAGAGGCATTGGCGCAGGTTCTTCCTGCTTTCGACCAGACTGAGATGTCAACCATGACGCTCGACGCTATGGAGATCGAGATTTATACCGCTTCACAGGCAGGCGAGGTGGTAGGATATGCAATTAACACAGCCACAATGTCGGGCTTTAGCGGTCTATTCCGACTTATGGTTGGGCTTGATACAGCTGGCAACGTGCTCAATGTAAACGTGTTGTCGCACAACGAAACTCCCGGTTTGGGATCGAAGATGGCCGACGAGGGCAACTCACTTTTGAGTAGCGTTCAAGGCAAGCAGATCAATGCTCTAAATTGGGCAATGAGCAAAAACGGTGGCGACATCGAGGCTCTCACTGCAGCTACAATCTCGTCGGTGGCTTACGCCGATGCGATGCAGCGTGCAATGAATGCCTACAATCAAGTAACATCATCAGAGGCCGTGTGTCAGAAAGGAGAGTGCTGCAATGAATAAGTTCAAAATTATATTGGATGGTATCATCAAGAACAACCCTGTATTCGTATTGGTACTCGGTATGTGTCCAACTCTTGGTACCACAACTTCGGCAATGAATGCCTTGGGTATGGGAGGTGCTACGATGGCAGTTCTTATTATGTCTAACTTGGTGATCTCACTTATCAAGAATTTTATTCCAGATAAGGTGCGTATCCCCGCTTTTATCGTGGTTATCGCTTCGTTCGTGACCATCATCCAGATGGCGATGCAGGCATACCTTCCATCACTCTACGCTTCGCTTGGAGTATTTATCCCTCTTATCGTGGTGAACTGCGTGATCTTGGGTCGTGCCGAGGCTTTCGCAGCTAAGAACTCACCATTTGACTCAATCCTCGATGGTATTGGTACAGGTCTTGGATTTACACTTGCACTCACCATTTTAGGTGCTTGTCGTGAGTTGTTGGGTAGTGGCGCAATCTTTGGCGTGGATCTCGGATTTGGCGCTTCGGCACCTCTAATCTTTGTCCTTGCACCGGGTGCATTCTTGGTATTGGGATACTTGATGGTATTGTTTAACAAAATTACAAAGAGATAGTTATGGGAGTAGAAATTTCATTTTTCGCAATTATTATTGGCGCTATCTTTGTCAATAACGTAGTATTGTCTCAATTCTTGGGTATCTGCCCATTCTTGGGAGTCTCATCTAAAGTTGATACCTCGATCGGTATGAGCGCTGCTGTAACTTTCGTTATGGCTATCGCAGCAGTCGTTGCTTGGCTTATTCAAACCTTCGTCCTCGAGGCACTGGGTATCGAGTATATGCAGACAATCGTCTTTATCTTGGTTATCGCTGCATTGGTACAGGCCGTAGAGATCATCCTCAAGAAGGTCTCTCCATCGCTATACCAAGCGTTAGGTATCTTCCTCCCACTGATCACCACCAACTGTGCGGTGTTGGGAGTTGCTATCTTGATGATCCAAAAGGATCTATCTCTGCTCCAAGGCGTTGTCTATGCTGTGGCTACAGCAATCGGTTTTGGTATTGCATTGGTGCTCTTCGCAGGTATCCGCGAGCGTCTCGATTTCGAGGATATGCCCAAAGCATTCAAAGGTATTCCAATCGCACTTGTGACTGCGGGTATCTTGGCTATGGCATTTATCGGCTTCACTGGCTTGGTTGAGCGCTTGTAGTAAATAACTTATATTCTTTAAGAGGTTGTAACTTCTTCGTGAGTCGAAGTGTGCAACCTCTTTTTTTTGTGCTTAATACACTGCCGGGTTATATTTTTTCGCTACCTTTGTAGGAGTTAATCATAAAAATAGTTGTGCGATGAGAAGTTTTGCAAGCGATAATAATTCGGGGGTTCATCCATTGGTTTTGGAAGCTATCCTGAAGGCCAATGTTGACCATGCGGTGGGGTATGGCGATGATCAGTGGACTCAGGCGGCCGAGGCGAAGATCAAAGAGCTCTTTGGCGCAGAGGCCGATCCCTACTTTCTGTTCAATGGCACGGGGGCAAACTCTGTGGCGTTGCAGGCGATCACTCGCCCATTTAACTCGATTCTTTGCGCCACTACGGCACACATCTACGTCGATGAGTGTGGAGCACCACAGCGCATGAGTGGTTGTGCGATGGTCGCGATCCAGACAGTGGATGGTAAGCTGACTCCCGAACTAATTAAGCCCCACCTGACCCACTTCGGGGAGTGTCACCACTCGCAGCCCGGTGCGGTATATATCTCGCAAACCACCGAGATGGGTACCGTTTATACAGTCGATGAGGTGCGCGCAATTGCCGATCTGATCCACCCTCACGGCATGTATCTGCATATGGATGGTGCCCGTTTAGCCAATGCTGCTGTGGCGTTGGGCTGCTCACTGCGCGAAATCACGGTCGATGCCGGCGTCGATATCTTGAGCTTTGGTGGCACAAAAAATGGAATGATGATAGGGGAGTCGGTGATCGCATTTCGCCCTGAGATAAGTCGCGACATAAAGTTCTATCGCAAGCAGTCGGCACAGTTAGCCTCGAAGTTGCGCTACCTTTCATCTCAATTTCTGCCATATTTGGAAAATGAGCTATGGCGCGAAAATGCCACAGCGGCCAATGCTGCTGCCGCAAAACTTTATGCAGCCCTCTCGAAATATCCATCGGTGGAGTTCACGCAACCTGTTCAGAGCAATCAACTATTTTTGAAGATGCCCAAGGAGGCGATCGAGCGACTCATGGAAAAATATTTTTTCTATGTCTGGAATGAGGTGTGTGGCGAAGTGCGCTTTGTCACCTCGTGGGATACCTCCGACGAGGATACATATGATTTCATCAGCTCTTTGGAGCATATTTTGGGATAGCGCAATTATCGAATTGAGAACTTGTGTAGTTCTCGATTGAGCTCCTTTTCGCGTCCTTGGCAGATGTAATCCAAAAGGGCGTGGAATTTTGGGGAGTGGTTGTGATGCACCGTGTGGCAGAGTTCGTGGAGAATCACGAAGTCGATGAGATGTTGCGGAAGAGTCATCAAATAGATCGATAGCGATATATTATTGTTACTCGAACATGATCCCCACCTCGAGCGCGAAGCACGTAGTGAGACTTTATTATATTTCAAATTAGTTTTTGCTGCTATCTCAGCGATACGCTCCGGAAGGTGCTTCTTGGCTTTGCTTCGTAATTCGTTTTCGTCGAATGAGATTGCAGGGGGATTTGCAGCTCTTTGGGCGCGTTGGCGCTCTCTGATCGATGCTATCTTTGTGCGTTTTGATTCTAAGAAGCTAATAGCTGTAGATCGTGATGAGCCAGCAGGGTAGGTAAGTGTGATGGTCTCATTGAGTCGATTAATACGAATAGAGATAGAGCGAGCACGGTGACTCTCATTGAGGGTCACCGCACCTAACACTTCATCTTTATATATCGCTTGCATCGATTATTCGCTTGCTCCACCGATTCTTTGGCGAACCACCTCGAAGAGCATGATTGCTGCCGCTGCCGATACATTGAGCGACTCAATGTGGCCAATAAGTGGAATTGCTAACTGCTCGTCGCAGAGCTTCATCACCTCGCGCGAGATACCCACATCCTCGGATCCCATTACCAAAACTGTAGGCTTGCGGAAGTCGGCATCGTAGATAAGTTTGGTGCTCTTTTCGGTCGCTGCAACGATCTGATAACCTTCACCTTGGAGCGTCATGAGGGTTATGCGGATCGAGCCCACACGACATACGGGGATCGAGCTCAAGGCTCCTGCCGACGATTTCATTGCCTCGGCATTGACCGGAGCTGAGTTTTTGAGAGGAGTGATAAGCCCGTGAGCACCAGCACACTCAGCGCTACGAGCGATACCACCGAAGTTGCGTACATCGGTCACTCCGTCGAATACGACGATAAGCGGTGTCTCATCCTCGGGCACACGCTCCAATATATCCTGCAACTCAACATAGGCGATCGCCGAGATTTGAGCCACTACACCTTGGTGGTTGCCGCGTGTGAGGCGGTTTAGCTTCTCGATTGGCACCTCCTGCACGCGTAGGCGGTGGCGGAAGCATAGATCCTTGAGCTCGGTCATTAGCTGACCCTCAGCTCCTTTTTTTACGAAGATCTTCTCGATCTGTTTGCCCGCTTCGATAGCCTCGACAACGGGACGAATTCCAAATAGTATATTATCCATAGTAGTATTAATTTTCTTCAATTATCTCTAATTCATACGAGGCCTTCTCCCACTCATGCATCAGGTGGTCGTAGCTCGCTTTAAGTTTGTTATATCGTTCAAAATCAGCGTTATCATATTCGCTCGTGGCGGCGAACTTAGCATCATATTCGGCGATTTTGCTCTCCGTCTCGGTCAATTGGCTCTCGATCGTCTCCACCGCCTTGCGCGCCTTGCGGATCTGCTTCTCTTGCTCTTTTTTCTGCTCGTAGCTTAGCTTGCCGCTATTGGGCGTAGCGGAATTCGAGGCTGACTCTTTGGGTTGCTCCTTGCGCTCGATCTCGCTTAGTGATTCGATCTTGCGCTTCTCTAAGAAGTAGTAGATACCGCCCAAATACTCCTTGACGCCACCATCGCGGAATTCGTAGATCTTGTCGATGGTGCCATCCAAGAATTCGCGGTCGTGCGAAACGACGATCACCGTGCCATCGAACTTCTTGATAGCCTCTTTGAGGATATCTTTCGAACGCATATCCATGTGGTTGGTAGGCTCATCGAGGATCAATAAGTTGTATGGCTCTAACATCAATCGAGCCATCGCCAAGCGAGAGCGCTCGCCACCAGACAACACCTTGACCTTCTTGTTGATATCCTCGCCACGGAATAGGAATGCTCCCAAGATATCACGTAGCTTGGTGCGAACATCGCCTACGGCAACCCTGTCGAGGGTGTCGAAAACCGTAAAGTCGCCATCCATCAAGTCGTCTTGATTCTGTGCGAAGTATCCAATATTGATATTCGCGCCAATCTTGATTTCACCTTCCGTAGGGGCTAATTCGCCGTGTATAATGCGTGCAAGGGTGGTTTTACCCTCGCCATTGCGCCCCACGAGTGCTATCTTGTCACCACGTTCGATAATGATATTCGCTCCGCTAAAGACGTGCTTTTCGCCAAATGATTTGCCCGCCTCCTTGATCTCAGCGACGATTTGACCCGAGCGAGGTGCAGGTGGGAACTTAATGTTGAGTCGCGAAAGATCCTCATCCTCGATCTCGATGCGCTCGATCTTCTCGAGCTGCTTTATGCGCGACTGCACCTGATTACTCTTGGTGGGTTTGTAGCGGAACTTCTCGATAAACTCCTCGCTCTTCTCGATAAGTCGTTGCTGGTTCTCATAAGCTGAGACCATCTGCTGACGTCGTTCGGCACGCAACTCAACATATTTTGAGTATGAGACTTTATAGTCGTAGGCCTTGCCCAGCGAGATCTCGACAGTGCGATTGGTGACATTATCCAAAAATGCGCGGTCGTGCGAGATAAGTAGCACCGCACCGTTGTAGCTCTTGAGGTACTCCTCCAACCACTGGATACTCTCGATATCGAGGTGGTTGGTGGGCTCATCCAAAAGGAAGATCGAGGGGCGACGCAAAAGAAGCTTCGCAAGCTCAATGCGCATACGCCAACCACCAGAGAATTCGCGTGTAGCGCGGCTAAAGTCACTGCGCTTAAAGCCTAAGCCTAACAAGGTCTTTTCGATATCGGCCTCGCGGGTGTCGCCTCCCAAGATGTGGTAGTGGTCGTTGGCGTCGTTCAAGCGGTGGATGAGCGACGAATACTCCTCGCTCTGGTAGTCGGTGCGCTCGGCGATCTGCTGGGTGAGGTTTTCGATCTCTCGCTCGATGTTGATTACCGCCTCGAATGCTTTGGCAGTCTCCTCGACAAGCGAGGTCGTGTCGGCAATAATCATAGTTTGAGGCAGATAGCCCAAGGTGCAATCGCCATTGAGTAAGACTGCGCCCGAGGTGGGTTGTTGCTCGCCAATGATGATTTTGAGTAGGGTACTCTTGCCCGCACCATTGCGCCCGACCAATCCAATTCTATCTTTGGGATTGATTAGAAACGATATTGAATCGAAAAGTTGCCAGCCGCCATAGCTGACCGAAAGATTGTCGAGTGAAATCACTGATTACGTGGTGTTAAATTATGCATTAAGTAACTCTACGATTGCCGCTTTGGGGTCTGAGGTCGAGAATACCGACGAGCCTGCGACCAATGCCTCGGCTCCCGCCTCGAATAGCACGCCTGCATTCTTGGCACTCACGCCGCCATCGACCTCGATAATAGCTTTGGAGCCACACGCCGAGATCATTGCATGCAACTCTCGCACTTTGTCGATAGCTCCCTCATTGAAGCTTTGGCCTCCGAAGCCGGGCTCAACACTCATCACCAACACGAGGTCGAGAAGTGGGAGGAGCGATTCGATAGCCGAGCAAGGGGTGTTGGGCTTGATCGAAATGCCGGCCTTGACGCCACACTTTTTGATCTGCTCTATAATAGACTCAGGGGTGTCGGTAGCCTCGATGTGGAATACTACTATGTCGGCTCCGGCTTTTGCAAATTGTTCGACATATCGCTCGGGGTTAACGATCATTAGGTGAACGTCGAGCACCTTGGTAGCATGCTGTGCAACACTCTTAAGCACAGGAAAACCGAAAGAGATATTGGGCACAAAGACCCCATCCATAACGTCGATATGGATCCACTCAGCAGCGCTCTCGTTGAGCATTTGTATCTCGCGAGCAAGCTCTCCGAAGTCGGCCGAGAGAATAGAGGGTGATATAATTCGCATAAAATAATTCTATATAGTTCCTTTTAAAGAGACAAAGATACAACTTTTTTAGCAGGAAATTTTTAATTGATAAAAAATCTGCGTAATATTGTATTCTCGAATGGACTTTAATTTAAACTTATCATCTCAACATGGATATCATTTCGCTTATATTCGCAATAATTATTTTAGTGCTTTTGGTGCTTTTGGCTCTGATGTTTCGCTCCTCGAAGGGGGAGGCAGAGCGCCTAAATCAGCAGGTAACCCAAGCCAATGCCGAGCGCCAAAAGGCTGAGGGAGTGGCAACTGAGCGCGAAACCGAGATTCGCCGATTGATCCAAGAGTGCGCCGAATATCGCAGAGGATTAGAGATCAGCGAGCAGCAGCAGGCAGCGCAAGCCGAGCAGCAGAAGCAGAGTGAGGAGCGTCAGCGCGAACAGTTCAAGAATATCGCTACGGAGATCTTTTCGGAGCATACGCGAGAGTTTAAATCGACCAATAAAGAGTCGATAAATTTGCTGCTCAAACCATTTAAAGATAATATCACCGAGTTCCGCGAGAGAGTCGAGAAGATCTACTCGGTCGAGAATGAGCAGCGTGGAGCGCTCAGCAATGAGCTGCGCAACTTAATGGAGCTCAATCGCCGTATCACCACCGAGACCACTAACCTCACCAATGCTCTCAAAGGTAACTCCAAGGTACAAGGCGATTGGGGCGAGATGATCCTCGAGACAATCCTTGATAGCTCGAACCTCGAGAAGGGTATTCACTACTCGACACAATATAATATTAAAGATGAGGCGGGTAACAACCTTCGCCCCGATGTGGTTTTGAACCTACCCGACAACAAGCAAATTGTGATCGATTCTAAGGCGTCACTCACCGCTTTCGTTAACTATGTCGCAGCGGAGAGTGAGTCTGAGAGGGCTCTGTTGCTCGATCAGCATATCAAGTCTGTTCGTCAGCATGTCAATGAGTTAGGGCGAAAGGAGTATCAGAAATTGGTGAATTCGCCCGATTTTGTGATTATGTTTATACCTAACGAGCCTGCATTTTTGGCGGCGCTTCAGGCCGACAATACCATATGGAGCGATGCCTACAACAAGAAGGTGATTATCTCGTCACCGACTAACCTTTTTGCGCTACTCAAATTGGTCGACGATCTCTGGAAGCGTAATGCGCAGAGCAAAAACACAGAGGCGATTGTAAAGAATGCAACCAAATTGTTCGAGCAGTTGGTGAGCTTCAGTGGCTCTTTGGAGGAGATTGGCAAGTCGTTAGATTCGGCGCGAGGCAAGTATGATGAGGCATTTAAGCGCATGTATACCGGTAACGACAATATTGTGAGAGTGGGCGAGAAATTGCGCAAATTAGGATTGCCAACCAAGAAGCAGATCTCGCAAAAGATGCTCGAGGGGAATCAAGATTTCGACGAGGTTGATCCTGCTCAGGGCGACGAGAATTAGAACGTGAGCTTTAGAGATGTGGAAAGCTTTTTATCGGGGTGTATTTACCATCGCATAGTTCATAACAGTAGTGCTTTAGCCCATTGGTGAGAATGATATATCGGGCGCCTAAAACTGAGTTGTAGCGCACCGCCTGCGCGAATACATCTTGGTCGATCTCGATGCTCGAAGCTTTGCACTCTACCAAGATCGCCGGCCGGCAATCACGACCTATCACCACCACGTCGGCTCGCTGAGCTTGACCGGTGACCTTCACTGGGTACTCTTCGCAAATTTGAGTAGCCTCGACACCACAATGCGAGATCAGAAAACCGACCAAATGGCGACGTACCCACTCCTCGGGAGTCAACACGAGATAGCTGCGACGCGTCGCAACCCACACCGAAAGGGTGTCAGCCTCTGCATTACGTCGAGTTTTTAGCTCAATTGCGGGGAAATTAAGTTTAGTGTGCGGTGATTGCATTGTGCTTCCAAAATAAATTAGTATCTTTACGACTGCAAATATACAAAACTTTTATGAAGATTACGCCATATATCATACTGCTCTTTGCCGCGTTTGGTGCCCATGCCCAAGAGTACGGCGCTCAGGCTCGCCCATCGACTAACACACAACTGTCTCGTAGCGCTATCACGCCATATTCGTCACTTGAAGAGGCTGCGCCCAACTATGAGGGTGCTACACGCTACGCAATCGAGGTTGGTGAGTGGGAGCAAATGTCCGCTGAGGGTGGCGCAGTAGAGTTTCGCTCATCATTCATCTCGCCCTTTGCGTGGGTTGGTCGCCAAGCATTTGTCTCGATCGAGTCTGCTTCGGCACCCTACGAAGTTTATGTTGGTGGTACGCTGGTTGGTGAGGCGATGAACCCCTCGATGCCCGCAGAGTTCAAGATATCGGGACTTTTGCCGAGTGAGGAGCAGACCTCGATTGTGATCATCATGCAGCGTGATGCTCAAGTTTCGCAGTTGGAGGCGTGGGGTAGTGACGCAATGGAGTTAGGCAGGGTTGTGATGCTCACCCAACCCACAATGTATATCCGTGATGTGGAGGTCAAAACCACTCGTTCGGCTGCGGGTCAGCTCAATGCTTCGGTGGCGATAGCCGTTAAGAGTGAAGCGCTCAATGAGAGAACTTCGCGCATAAATTATGAACTTCTTACCCCCCAAGGTCGTGTCGTGACACGTGGTTATACCGATCTTACGCTCGATATGCGCCGAGAGGATACCTTATATATGTTTGCCGTGATCCCCGACTCATTGGCGTGGAGCGCAGAGTCGCCAAGTCTCTATCGGTTAAACCTTTCGACTCAATATCGCGGGCATCATCTCGAATATATTTCGCTTGATTTAGGGTTGAGATCTATCGAGGTTGCAGCGGATGGTGAGCTATTGATCAATGGAGAGTCACAGGCATTGAAGGGTGTTGAGATCCCCGTGTCGAGCACAGTCGAGCAGATGGAAGCTGCTAAGGCAGCGGGGCTGAATATAGTCAAGATTGCAGCCGGAGCGCATAGCGAGGCACTTTGCGACTATGCCGATCAGCATGGGCTATATGTAATTGCCACGGCGCCAATCAACACCTCGCATAGTGGTGATGATATTCTCCGCGGGGGTAACCCGACCAATGACCCAGATCGCTTGGCGGAGTATATAGAGCGCATTGATGCGATATATCATAGCACTAAGCAGCACGCTTCGGTGGTTGCCTACTCATTGGCTGATAGCTCTTTGAATGGTATAAACCTTTATGAGGGTTATCTCTATTTGAAACAGCGAGAGGATCAGCGACCAATAATATACTTCGACAATGGCGGAGAGTGGAATGGAGATCTGCTACAAGTTGAATTTTAGGTTGGATAGTTAAAATAAAAATAGTAACTTTGCTCAAATATTTCTAAGAAGATGAAGATTGAAGAGATACGCCACCATATTGATGAGCTTTCACAGATTGTTGCCTCTTGGGCTGCGGACTCGGCGCCATCATTAATTGAACAAGATATACTACTTTCGAAACTTAGACTGCTCTATGAGGAGGTTAAGTTCCTATCGGTTGGCGCACCTGTGGAGGTTGCGCCCGTTGTAGTTCAGGAGCCCGAGCCAATCGTGATACAAGAGCCTGAAGTGCTGCCCGAGATTATCGCAGAGCAGATCGACGACTCAATATTCTCTATTGATATGGATGCAGTGTCGTTGGTCGAGGAGGTTGTCGAGTTAGAGCCGAAGGTCGCGGTCGAGGTGGAACCAGAATTAGAGGTCATAGCTGAGGAACCAGAACCAGAAATAACTGCAGAACCAGAACAAGAGTCAGAACCAGAGGTGATTGAAGAATCAGCGACTGCAGGTGGTGATAACATGCTATTCGATCTCGATGTACTTCCTAAGCATAACCGCCGCCGTCGTACTGTATTAATGTCGCTCTACGACGATGACAGCAGCAATTCGCAACCTCAATCTGTAGCCGATGTTGTAGCGCCAACTGAGCCGAGCGAGAAGCAAGAGGAGAAGCCAACAGCAATAGATCGCACAGAAAATAGCGCACGAAAAGACTCCTCGATCACCCCAATCTCAGTTGGTGGTTTCTCGATGTCTCATGCCGAAAAGACCGTTGCGGATATGATTTCGGCAGATGTGGAGACCGTTGCCGATCGTCTCTCGAGCATTGCTCCACGTGCGGTGATTTCCGATAGGCTTCTCTATCGTTCATTCGACGAGTTGGGCATCAACGAGCGTTACCTATTGGCTCAGGAGCTCTTTGGTGACGATCCTCAGCTTTGTCGCGAGACATTGGCCAAGATTAGTGCATTCGATAATTATGACGATGCAATGATCTATATTGCCGAAAATTTCAATTGGAACCCCAACTTGGCAGGAACCAAACTGCTATTGTCGGTGCTCGAACAAAAATTTAATATTAGCTAATTTTATAGAAATAGTGTCAAAATTATATATAGTACCAACCCCTATAGGGAACCTCGAGGATATAACACTCCGAGCGATAAATATACTCAAAGAGGTAGATTTTATCTTGGCCGAGGATACCCGCACAACGCTCTTTTTGCTCAAGCATCTTGGCATTGAGAAGCGCTTATATTCACACCATAAATTTAACGAACATGCTACAGTCAAGATGGTTGCCGAGAGTATCACCGCTGGTCGTAACGTGGCATTAGTTTCGGATGCAGGCACTCCCGGTATATCTGATCCGGGTTTCCTATTGGTGCGCACTTGTGTTGGCGAAGGAATCGAGGTGGAGACCCTACCGGGCGCTACGGCATTTGTTCCGGCGCTTGTTCAAAGTGGTTTTCCATGCGATCGTTTCTGCTTCGAGGGTTTTTTACCTCAGAAGAAGGGGCGTAACAAGCATTTTACGGCACTTGCTCAGGAGGAGCGCACAATGATATTTTATGAGTCGCCATATCGCGTAGTGAAGACTCTCGAGCAGATGATCGAGTTTTTTGGCGAGGAGCGTCAAATTTCGGTGTCGCGCGAGATTACCAAAAAATTCGAGGAGACTATTCGTGGCACCCTTGTTGAAGTATTGCAACACTTTACCGAGCATCAGCCGAAGGGCGAGTTTGTGATGGTGTTGGCCGGTAAACCAAAAGAGAAAAAATCGAAGAGAGATGAGCAATAGTAATTTGAATTTTGGGCAGCGTATAATGCTTGAAGCGGTTTGGTTTTGTTGTCGCGTCGTGGCAATATTGCCTCATTGGTTTCGCTACTATATCCTTGCCGATATTGTATATTTCTTGACTTATAGATGTTTTAGATACCGCGTAAAGGTGGTTCGCCAAAACTTGAAGAACTCCTTCCCCGAACTCTCGGATAAGGAGCGAGCAAAGATCTGTCGCAAATTTTATCACTACCTCTCGGAGGTGGGGATAAGCACCATTTCGCTGGCGGGAGGAGATCCATCAAAGACTGTTTTGAGAAATGTTGAACAACAGCAAATATATAAACTTAAGGAGATTACGGCTGGTCAGTCGTGGGTGGCTCTCACTGCACACTACGGCTTGTGGGAGTATCTTGGATTTTGGGGCGATTGCGCTAATCAGGCGTTGATCGCGGTCTATCATCCGCTCCGAAATAAGGTCTTTGGCGAACTTTTTGAGCGTTTGCGCATATTTAAAAATGTGGAGGTGGTTGCCATTAAGGATACCATTCGCTACTGCTTAGAGCATCAGGATGGCATCAATGGCATGAACTATATTCTTGGCCTGATTGCCGACCAAAACCCGCCGCGACGTCCCAATAGCAAGTGGTTTACATTCCTCAATCAAGAGACAATATTTTTTGACGGTGGCGAGAAGATCGCACTAAAACTCAAATTGCCGGTCTATTTTATCTACCAAAAGCGTGTAGGTAGAGGCCGCTATGAGTTTGGTTATGAGTTGATTCATGATGGTGTGGAGAGTGTAGAACCATACGAGATTACGCGCCGTTATGTCGAGAAGTTGGAGGCTGTAATTCGTGCCAATCCGCACTTGTGGCTCTGGTCGCACCGCCGCTGGAAGCATAATCCCAAGAAATGGAATCAAACAAAGCGATACTAATTCTAAACTGGAATGGCGAGCAGCATCTGGCAACTTTTTTGCCATCGGTTCTTGCTCATACTCCTTCTACTATCGATGTTATTGTGGCCGATAATGGCTCTGATGATTCGTCGTTGGAGTTGCTGCGTCGTGATTTCGAGCGAGTTAAGATCATAGAATTTGATCGCAATTATGGTTTTGCCGAGGGCTACAACAGAGCAATGGAGCTCGTTGAGCATGAGTTTGTAGTGTTGCTTAACTCCGATGTAGAGGTGAGTGCAGGGTGGTGTGAACCGCTTTTCGAAGCGCTTGCTGCGGATAGCTCGTTGGCGGCCGTAGCACCGAAGCTACTTTCATATTGCGATAAATCAAGTTTTGAGTATGCTGGTGCTGCTGGTGGATTTATCGACTATCTCGGTTATCCATTTTGTCGAGGTCGAATTTTGCAAACTTTTGAGCAAGATAGGGGGCAGTATGACGATATGCGACGCCTCTTCTGGATTAGTGGTGCGGCATTTGTGTGTCGCAGATCATACTTTAGGGAGGTTGGTGGCTTCGATGCAGATTTCTTTGCGCATATGGAGGAGATTGATCTCTGCTGGCGCTTTGCAATGGTGGGATATAGTGTTGCTATTGTACCTCAAAGCACAGTGTATCACCTTGGTGGAGGCACGCTTAATGCATCTTCACCACGTAAAACTGAGCTGAATCATCGCAACAACTTAGCGATGTTATTTAAGTGTGCCCCCACCTCGCAGCGAATTGTGGTGGCTGTGGTACGCCCCATGCTTGATTTCGTTGCAGCTCTCTCGTATTTGATTAAGGGTGAGTGGGGTAACTTCGTGGCAGTGTTTAAGGCTTACCGAACATTTTTCGCGTGGCACAGCACACTGAGCAAGAAGCGGCGCGCGATACGGAATTCGCGCAAGTGCGAGGCCAAGCATATTTATCGTGGCTCGATCGTCCTGCGCTCACTATTTGGTCGGCGCACATTTGGCTCCCTCAAACTATAAATGGTTGTAAAACTCAATGAAGAGCTTTACAACCATTTAAAATTTGTGAAATCTAAGTTACTCGAACGAGTGGATCACAACGCCCGAACGTAATTTTGGCTCGAACCAAGTAGTCTTTGGAGGCATAATATTGCCTGTATCCGAGATATTGATTAGCTGATCCATCGAAACAGGGTAGAGGGCAAACGCTGCTGCCATCTCGCCGCTATCGACTCTGCGCTGCAACTCGCCAAGTCCGCGAATTCCGCCGACGAAATCGATACGCTTCGAGGTGCGTAGATCCTTAATGCCAAGGAGCTTGTCGAGCACCAAGTTCGATAACACCGTTACGTCGAGGATACCTATTGGGTCGTTGTCGTCGTAACGTCCCGGTTTTGCTGTTATGCTGTACCATTTATCGTCGATATATACTGCGAAGTTGTGTAACCCACTTGGAGTGTATATCTCTGAGCCAATTGAAGTTACCTCGAAGTCTGAGCATAGAGCTGCAAGGAATTGCTCGACGCTCAAGCCATTTAGATCCTTAACTACGCGGTTGTAGTCGATGATTTTGAGCTGTGAAGCGGGGAAGCTCACAGCCAAGAAGTAGCAATATTCCTCCTCGCCATTGTGTGCGGCGTTGGCCTTCATGCACTCCTCGCCGACTCTCGCTGCGGCAGCTGTACGATGGTGGCCATCAGCAATATAAAGCGCTGGGACATCGGCAAAGATTTCGGTGATCTGCTTATTCGTTTTAGCGTCGCGAATCACCCAGAAGTGGTGTCCGAAACCATCTTCAGCTACGAAATCGTAGTCCGGAGCATTGTTCGCGACAACAGCCTCGACAATTTTGTCGATCTGCGCATTGTCGGGATATGCGAAGAATACAGGTTCGATATTTGCTTTTTGGTTGCGAACATGGATCATGCGATCCTCCTCTTTGTCGGGTCGAGTAAGCTCGTGCTTCTTGATGCTGCCATTGATGTAATCTTCGAAGTGACAGCACATTGCCAAGCCATACTGAGTACGGCCATTCATCGTCTGGGCATAAATGTAATAGTGCTCATCGGTGTCTTGGATCAACCAATTCTTCTCACGCCAAAGGTTGAAATTTTCGACAGCCTTCTGATAAACCTCCTCGGAGTGTTCATCGGCGATTGGGTCGAAATCAATCTCGGGTTTGATGATGTGAAGCAGCGAACGCTCGGTGGCTTCGCGTTGAGCTTCGGTAGAGTTTAAGACATCGTAGGGGCGAGATGCAACCTCGGCTGCATGCTCCTGCGGTGGTCTGATACCGCAAAAAGGTTTAATTTTAACCATTGGAATTATTTGTTAACTTGAAATGTGGTGTCTCCCTCTTCTAAGAATTTCACAATCTGGCGAGCCGAAGCTAATCCAGCATTGATGTTTGCCTCGGCAGTCTCAGCTCCCATCTTTTTGGGTGTTGCGAAGTAGCGTTTGCCAAATTGCTCGGCCATCTCGGCGTTGAGCGCAGGGGCGATATCGGTGATGTAGCGTAGGTCTTGACGCTCATTCATCGCTTGAATTACTCCTTGCTCGTCTATTACCTCCTTGCGAGCTGTGTTGATTAGGACTGCTCCGTGAGGCATGACGCTCATAAGTGAGTAGCCGATCGAATTCTTGGTCTTCGCGGTTGCTGGAATGTGGAGCGAAAGAGCGTCGGCACGGCGATAAAGCTTCTCGATTGAGTCGACTTTCTCGACACCTTCGGCTGCGAACATCTCGTCGCTTACAAATGGATCGTATGCGATAACATTCATGCCCAATGCTTTACCCTTGCGAGCAACTAAGCGGCCTACGTTGCCAAATGCGTGAATAGCAAGTGTTTTACCCATAATTTCGGAGCCAGTGCCCGGAGTAAATTCGTTGCGCTCCATATATATCATCATGCCCACAACTAACTCCGCTACAGCATTTGAATTCTGCCCCGGGGTGTTCATAACAACTACGCCATGCTCGGTGGCAGCTGCCAAGTCAACATTGTCGTAGCCCGCACCTGCGCGCACTACGATCTTGAGCGATGGAGCCGCAGCGATAACATCGGCAGTGATCTTATCGGAGCGGATGATGATAGCATCTACATCTGCCACGGCAGCGATTAGCTCGCTACGGTCGCTATATTTCTCGAGAAGTGCCACTTCGTACTTTGCAGCGCAAAGAATATTTTTAATCTCGGCGATTGCCTCTTTTGCAAATGGCTTTTCGGTTGCAATTAATATTTTCATACTTCTACTTTTTCATTGATTCAAACTCTTGCATTGTTGCGATAAGTGCCTCGACACTCTCTTTGGGAAGTGCGTTGTAGCACGATGCTCTAAATCCTCCCACTAAGCGGTGTCCCTTGATGCCAACCATGCCGCGCGACTTTGCAAACTCCATAAATTCGGGTGCCAACTCCTCGTAGCCATCGTTCATCACAAAGCAAATATTCATCAGTGAGCGATCCTCGACTGCGGCTGTGCCCTTGAAAAGTGGGTTGCGATCGATCTCGGCGTAGAGCATTGAGGCCTTCTCGACATTCATAGCGTTGATAGCTTTCACACCACCTAACTCCTTGATCCACTTCAAGGTCTCGTTGATTACGTAGATTGGGAAAACAGGGGGAGTGTTAAACATTGAGTTGTTGTCGACCTGCGTGTTGTAGTTGACGATAGTTGGCAGCTCGCGCTCGATGCCTGCGAGAAGATCGTCACGGATAATTACGAATGCTACACCTGCGGGCCCCAAGTTCTTTTGAGCGCCTCCGTAGATCATCGCATATTTTGTGATATCGATCTCGCGACTCAGAATGTCGGAGCTCATATCTGATATAAGTGGTACCGGTGAGTCGATATCTGTGTGATATGCAGTTCCGTAGATAGTGTTGTTTGAAGTGATATGTAGGTAGTCTAAGTCAGTGGGAATCTCGTATCCCTTGGGGATATATGTGAAATTCTTATCGTCCGACGAGGCTAATACAGCAACCTCACCATATAATTTAGCCTCTTTGATAGCCTTCTTCGACCATACGCCAGTATTGACGTAACCAGCCTTATTCTTAAGGAAGTTAGCTGCAATCTGATAAAACTGTGTACTTGCTCCTCCGCCTACAAATATAATTTTGTAGTTGTCGGGAATGTTGATGAGTTCTCGAAGTAATGCTTGTGCCTCGTTTATAACATTCTCGAAATCTGGAGTGCGGTGCGATATCGAGAGTAACGACAGACCTGATCCATTAAGGTCGATGATAGCTTTAGCTGCATTCTCTAATACCACTTGGGGTAGGATAGATGGTCCCGCGTTGAAGTTGTGCTTTTTCATAGATTTCTTAAGTGTTTAGTGTTTTAACAAATGTATAAAAAAAATATCAAATAAATGTGATAAAATAATTAATTTTAAAAAAAATATTTTTTGATAAATATCCAAATTGTTTTTATTACATTTGTGGTAAAATTTATTTAGCCAATGATACGCTCAATGACAGGCTTTGGTAAGTCCGAAGCAACTATAAACAACCGCAAAATTACGGTCGAGATTCGCACACTGAACTCTAAGCAGTTGGATCTTTCACTCCGTCTTCCATCGCTCTATCGCTCTTCGGAGGTCGAAGTGCGCAATATTATTAGCCGTGGGGTAGTGCGCGGCAAATGCGAAGTCTATATCACATATAGCTCCATCGGTGGCGAGACAAGTGCCACGGTGGTCAACAAGGAGCTTTTTGCTTATCACTACAACCAGATTGCTGCGGCATGTGCCACTGTTGGTGCCACTGTTGGAGCCGAGGTGATCACCTCGATTCTTCGCATGCCCGATGTGATCTGCTCTACCGAGGAGGTTGCCACCGAGGATGAGTCAGCAGCTTTGCTTAGCGCTGTGGCTGAGGCTGTAGCTCATTTAAATGAATTCCGTGAACAAGAGGGAGCGATCCTTATTGCCGACCTATTGCAACGTGTCGACAAGATCGAAGCCGGAAAGGAGTCTGTGACACCATTCGAGCAGGTTCGAGTGGAGGGGGTGAAGAACCGTATACGCGAGAATATCGCCAAGCTTCAGGTTAATGTCGATTCAAACCGTTTGGAGGCCGAGATGATCTTCTACGCCGAGAAGTTAGACATCACCGAGGAGAAAGTGAGATTGTCGAACCACTGTAAATATTTCCGCGAGGTTGCTGCGGGCGAAGATGGCGTAGGCCGCAAATTGGGCTTTATTGCTCAAGAGATGGGTCGCGAGATCAACACTATGGGATCGAAAGCCAATGAGCCTAATATTCAGCGCATTGTGGTTGAAATGAAGGATGAATTGGAGAAGATTAAGGAGCAAGCACTTAATATATTATAGGTATGGATGGTAAGTTAATCATATTTTCAGCTCCAAGTGGGGCGGGAAAAACCACGGTTGTAAAGGAACTTTTGAAGATATTTTCGAACTTTGAGTTCTCTGTTTCGGCAACTTCGCGAGCACCTCGTGGCGTGGAGCGCGATGGGGTAGATTACCATTTTTTGAGCAATGATGAGTTTATGTCGCGCGTCGAGCGAGGCGAATTTGTCGAGTGGGAGGAGGTCTATGCAGGCACCTGCTACGGCACTCTTCGTGCGGAGATGGAGCGCATCTGGAGCAAAGGTAATGTAATTCTGTTCGACGTCGATGTCATGGGTGGTATTCGCCTCAAGGAGATCTTCGGCGATGCTGCATGCTCTGTTTTTGTTATGCCTCCCTCAATTGATACGCTTCGCGAGCGACTAATTGGTCGTGCAACCGATGCTCCCGAGGTGATCGAGAAGCGTGTAAATAAGGCTGAATTCGAGATTTCGAAGGCGCCTCACTTCGACCACACCATCGTCAACGACGTTTTAGCGGTGGCCGTTGAGCAGACGCAAGAGGTTATTCGTAACTTTTTGGAGGCTTAAGAGGTGAAGAGAGTAATGCTATATTTCGGGTCGTTTAACCCGATTCATCATGGCCATATTGCTTTGGCTGAATATGTTATCGAGCGTAATTTGTGCGACGAAGTGGTGCTAATTGTCTCGCCACGCAACCCACTTAAAGATATCGCCGATTTGGCTCCCGAGGTCGATCGCTTCGAGATGGTCGAGGTGGCATGCTCAGTGTCGCGATATCCTGATAGGATCAAGCCTTCGATTATCGAATTTCTGCTCGAGCGCCCATCCTATACGATTAATACGTTGCGCCATTTGAGCGAGAATTATGGGGGCGACTCCTCATTTTCGATTTTGATGGGTGGTGATATAATTCCGCAGTTTGATAAATGGCGCAGCTACGAGGAGATCTTAGCCTCGTATCCAATTTTTGTCTATCCCCGCCGAGGTGAACGCGTGGAGCTTTACCTCGATAAGATTACACTTTTAGAGGGGGCGCCACTTCAGAACTTCTCGTCGACCGATGTCCGTAGAGCGCTTACCAATGGTGAGAGTGTTGAGCAGATGTTGCAGATGCAGGTTGCAGAGTATATCTCCAAGAAGAAATTGTGGCAAGCTAAAGGGGAGTTGGCCGAGCTAAACAGCAAGATCTCAGTTGATCCATCGGTCGAAAATTTGATCGCACGCGGCAAATACCACTACCGCAGCAATGACTTTGGCAAGGCGCTGAACGACTTTAATAAGGCGCTTGCAATTGATGCATTCAACACCGAGGCCACCGAATTTAAAGGAATGATCGAGGAGATTTTCGCATTCCGCCACGTTGATATTTATAACCCATAACCACTTAAGGATATGATGATTGAGATTGAAGATAAGATCGTTAGTATGGATCTTCTACAAGAATATTTTGCCTGCGACATTGCACAATGTAAGGGTATATGCTGCGTCGAGGGTAACGCCGGTGCACCGCTCGAAATCGAGGAGGTCGACCTATTGGAACATGAGTACGAGGCATATAAACCTTATATGACGTCCGAGGGCATTGAGTCGGTCGAGCGTCAAGGGTTTATGGTGATTGACGACGATGGCGACTACACAACGCCGCTTGTTAATGATGCCGAGTGTGCCTTTGCTTATAGCGAAAATGGGGTGACACTCTGCGCCATAGAGAAAGCGTGGCGCGCCGGGGAGACTCAATTTATGAAACCTATTTCGTGCCACCTCTACCCAATTCGCTTGATTAATTTTGCTAATGGCGGAGTTGGTCTAAACTACCACCGTTGGAGCGTTTGCCGCTCGGCATGTAACAATGGTGCCAAGTTGCAGATACCTGTATATAAGTCACTTCGAGAGCCAATCGTTCGCCGTTTTGGTGAGGAGTTTTATGCTGCGCTCGATGCCGCAGCCGATATTCTAAAAGAGGAAAAGTAACCTTTCTAATCTGGCATAAGTTCAATGGCACATGATTTGCATCTCTAAATTTATTTTGGAGATGCTTATTTTTTGACCTATGCGAAATTTATTACCCCTATTCTGTCTGTTGCTCTGCATGAGCTGTGGCGATGATGAAAAGTCTACTGACACTATGACCCCGCTCGAATTCACACTCTCTACAGAGGTCGTGCGTAATCGTAGTGAGGTTATTGATAGCTACTTGGATGTCGACAATTGCGGCGTGTTCTGCTATTACGACGGATTTTATGATCCAATAATTGAGGATCTATATTTAGAGCACCAGCCGCGTGGTTGGAGCCATTCTTGCGCGCTTGTGTGGGAGGATATCAACGAGCAGGAGACAACTTTTGTGGCCTATTCGCCATACGCAACGGCACAGAATGGAATTGCGATTGTGTCCGATTCTGTTTACTTTTCGCTAAGCTATCAGGTTCCGACGCAGGCAGCTGACCACCCATATATTATGGTCTCGTACCCCGAGGTTGTACAGGAGGAGAATGAGAGTTCAGTGCTTTTTATCATGCAGCACCCGCTTTGCGTGGTCACTCTGTTAGCTTCGGATGTAGAGATTGAGAGTTTAGAGATTGTCGATGTGCCCACTTCGGGGGTGTTGCATCTTGCTGCCAACGGATCTTTGGCGTGGGAGGTAGATTCGGAGAAGCTTGGCGAAGTGAAGATCACTGCGGGCGATTCAGCGATGATGCTCCCATGCGAGCTATGTTCGACAGCGCTCGTCAGAGTGATGCTTAGCGATGGGCAGAGCTCGGAGATCTCGCTCGATGGAGATAGCTGGGCGCAAAATGAAAGAGTCGACTACACTGTGGCAGTCGACTCCTACGATGCTATTACTCTACATAGAGAACCAGCCCTTTGAGGTATTCTCCCTCGGGGTGGTAGATATTGATAGGGTGGTCGGCGGGTTGAGTCAATTGGTGTAGAATTCTCACCTTGCGTCCCGCAATTGCTGCGGCCGAGAAGACCGTGGTGCGAAACAGCTCCTTTGAGACAGCCTGTGAGCAGGAGAATGTGAAGAGGATTCCTCCGCTCTTGATCTGTGACAAAGCCCTTGCATTAAGTCGTTTATATCCCTGCATAGCGTTGCCCAGCACCTTGTGATGTTTGGCGAATGCCGGTGGATCGAGAATGATAAGATCGTATTTGTCGCCAATATCTTTGAGGTATTCGATAGCGTCAACCGCTAAGGTCGAGTGGTTGACATCCTTGCCGAAGTTCAGCTCCATATTCTCTTTTGCCAAATATACCGCACGCTCGGAGGAGTCTACCGAGCAGACCTCCTTAGCGCCACCTGCCATCGCATAGACCGAGAAGCCGCCAGTGTAGCAGAATGTGTTGAGCACGGTGCGCCCCTTGGAGTAGTGGCCAACCAACTCGCGATTAAATCGCTGATCGAGAAAGAATCCGGTCTTTTGCCCCTTCTCCCAATTTACCTTAAATTTATGGCCATTCTCCACCACAACGCTCTCCGCTGCGGGGGTATGCCCCCAAAGATAGCCATCGACAGCACCAAGGTCTGCATTGTATGGCACCGTTTGCGAACTCTTGTCGTAGATCGCTTCGATCTTATCGCCATAACACGCTTTGATCGCCTCAGCGATTAGCAGTCGCGAGTGATACATACCAACTGAGTGGCACTGAACAACGGCTGTATGGTCGTAAATGTCAACCACCAAACCGGGTAGTGAATCGCCCTCTCCATGGATCAATCTATAACATGTTGTCTCTTGATTGTCTGTGAGTTGCAATGCCTGACGAACACTATGCGCAATAGCTATTCTGCCGTTCCACCACTCTTGGTCGATCTCCTCCTTTTCGAATGTAAGCACCCTCACGGCGATCGAGCCGATCTGGTAGTGCCCCGAAGCGATGAAATCACCACTCTTTGTACGGAGATCTACAATCTCTCCCTCGATGAGCTCACCCTCAGAGTCAACTTTGTCGATTGCACCCGAAAAAATCCATGGGTGACGGCGCAAGAGTGACTCCTCCTTGCCTCGTTTAAGAAATAGTTGTGGTCTCATTATTTTTTTACTTTTTGCATTTTTTGAAGTTTGTTATATATCTCGATGCATACCCATGCGTCAGTGGCGGCATATCTCTGCTGCTGCTGAGTGAATTGCGCCGCCTCCCAGTTGCTGAGGCGTTGCGCTTTGGATATACGGTATCCCAATACGAGCGCCGACATTTTGCGTAGGCTCTTCTCCTCGATGCCATAGTCGCCAATGATTTTTTGAAGATCGACAAAGCCATTCTCCTTAAAATTGCGTAGTGCACGTAGTGCACGGAGGTCACCTAATACGTCGGCTCCCAATTTGATGATATCTTTTCGCTCCAAGATCGAAAGGATTGCTCGGTCAAGTGGAATTTTATTTAGGCGGAAAAGGTAGGATTTGATAGGTGTAGATAGCTGAAGTAAAGCTACTTTGTAGCTTGCGCCGGCCTTGAATGATGGGCGCGTCTCGGTGTCGAAGCCGATGATAGGATAGCGTGCAATATCGTTGCACGCTGCCTCGATCTGCTCAACTTTATCTACCACGATGATTTCACCTTGGAATAAGAGAGCGGGTAGCTTGGCACTATCTTCGTTGCTTATTTTAGCTTGTATTGGTTTCTCCGACATATTTACGATATATTATGCAAAGATAGAAAAAAATAGGCAAATTCCTTGGGGAATCAGCCTATTTTTTCTATGTAATATTTATGGAGTCTTTAAGCAAACAACTTAGCGGGGTACTCACCAGCCTCGACAAGTGCTGCAATTTTGGCAACTACCTCAGCTCTATCGGCAGCGTAAGTGACGCCGAACCACTTTGAGGTGGTATCTAAAACCTTTACCTTTGCTTCGCCCGATTGAATAAGGGTGTTGACTGCCAATGGAATAAAGTATTCAGCTTTGGGGGCATTGAGGTTTTCGCTAAGGAATTTGATAAACTCTCGCTCC
>JBCQVM010000048.1:0-13453 GCA_047173105.1 Rikenellaceae bacterium | reverse complement strand
ATGAGTTGTCAGTCGTGAGTTTCTCTGGAGGTAAAGAGCGAAGTGTTACGTTTAAAGCTGAGGGACGTGATTTGTGGATTATTGTTGAGCCGATGTTACTATCACCAATAGAAAAGGTTATAGGTATAGGCGTTTAGACCGCCCACTCTACACATCGCCACCAAGCCGTTTTGGCTCATTTTGAACCATCCTAACTATAAGCTTATCGAATATAACCCCCATATTTGTCCGTCTATTGCACCTGCAAGGATACCTCGACGAGTACCATTATAGGTGCAATAGACGGTCTCACACAGAGGGTATATTCGATAACCTCATAAAACGAATGGTCGAAAACGCACCAAAACGGCTTGGTGATAGCTTGTAGTGCGTGCGGTCTAAGCGCTTATACCTATCCATTTAATATAGTTTTAGAATAGTACAAGGAATACAACAAGGGCTTTCTCTCTGAATATTAGAAAGAAAGCCTTTATTGTCGTGGAAAGGGGCTTTTCAATTAACCCCTTGTAATGTAAGCGAATTTTTATTCGGCTGTATATATTGATTTGCCGTTGTTGCTTGCATTCTTTGATGCCTCTGCGAAGATTACCCATTCGTCAGCACTATCACTCTTGCGACCCCAAGTGTAGCCGTTGTCGCAAATAGCTTTGAAACTTGGAACCTCGATTTGATCTACGAGGTCGCTGTAGTTGCGATCCTCTGAATTATACAAGAACACCCAGTCGCCACTCTTACCAAGTCCAAACTCGAAGTTCATATCATTTGGGATAGGGTTCTTATCCTCGTCCTCAAGGATTGCCTCAAATACGATATAACCCTTTGCTGCAATCTTAGTATCAGCAGGGATCACAAAGATGTCCTCACCCTTATCGTCAGCCATTACCCAGCCACCGATATTTACCTCAGCGTCAGTTGAGTTGTAAAGCTCGATAAAGTCACTATCAGTGTCCCAATCGAGGGTTTCTGGAACTTTGTCTGAGTTGTCGTGGTACACCTCGTTTACATATACACCTTTGGTGTTTGAAAACTCTGGATGTGCCGAGCCTGTATTAGCTGTGCCTTTAAAAACTGTTTAGGTTTCTTGGATTGTGATTTTTTATATTGAATATATTGGTTTTTATATTTTTTTTTTTGTAATTTCGTAAATGTTGTGCTTTTTTTTGCAACCAAAGTAAACTACTTAATTAATATGCGAAGTATATATATAATTTTAATATTGACACTCATTCCAAGAGTGTTATTGGCAGGTGTTCAGGATGCAACCATTGAATCGAGACTTAGAGAGTTGGATCATATAATAGATAGTGCAGGTTTATATCAGAATGCTAAACTTTCCAGAATTGAACAGCTTCGCTACAAGATAGAGCTCAATAAGGATGCTCAACAGCAACAGGTTCTGAATTCAATGTTATATGCCGAGTATGCGAAATACGATAGCAGGGCTGCCTTCGAATTAGTATCTAAGAATCTAACGAAGAGTGAACTAAATGGCGATAATAAAAGTTATGCTTTGTGGTGTACGAGGAATGCATTTCTACATACTGCGAGTGGACTGCTCAAAGAGTCGTTTGACATCTTGGTCTCCACACGCCCACTAATCGAAGATAGAACTACACTAATAGAGTATTACCAACAGATGGAGTACCTTAACTCTCATATGGTGCAATACTCCACTGGAAAAGATAATCTATCAAACCTATACTCTCAAGGTAAGACCAACTATATCGACTCAATTGCACAGACAATTAAACCCCAAGATAGATATTACTTAGTCAATAAAGGGTGGCAACACAATAACAGCGACTCCACTATCTACTACAGATCACTACTCGAAGAGCGTTACACAGCATCCAATAGAGATAGTGCCGACGATGCTATGGATGCCTACACCATTGCTCATCTATACAACTCGGAGGGAGACACAGATAAATTCACCGAATACTTAATAAAGGCTGCTATTGCCGATGCTAAGTCGTGCAATCATGATATTGCATCATTTCAGGAACTTGCTCAGATAATGTTAGAGGCTGGAGATATCGAGCGTTCATACTCCTATTTATCGTATGCTCTCGAGAAGGCTGAGACATTTGGCGATAGAGTGCGCGTAATGGAGATCGCCTCTCTAATGGATACAACATACGGAGAGCTGCTTGCAAAAAATATAGCCCAATCAAAGAGGTTGTCAATATTCTTGACTCTACTACTGATACTATGCAGCGCAGTGGCGGTGTTGCTATTCTACCTCAACCGCAAAAATAACAAACTTAAGCTGACACTCAATGATTTAGACGAAGCAAACCACAACCTCGATCAACACGTCATTAAGCTTGAACAGGCTAACAAGCAGCTATTCGCCGCTTACGATGATCTAAAAGATCTGAATGAGAGTCTAATCGAAAGCAATTTCATAAAGGAGAGCTATATCGGCAACACCTTCGAGGTATGTTCGACTCACATCGGCAAGATGGAAAAGATCTTCACCAAGATTGCAAACTTGGTGCGCAACAATAAAACCGAGGAGCTGAAACGCTATTGCGACTCATCTCTACTTCTCAATGTCGAACTAAAGGTGATGTATCAGGCTTTCGACTCCACATTCCTAAAGATGTATCCAAACTTTATTGAGAGATTCAATGAGCTGCTTCTTCCCGACAAACAGATAAAGCTTCGCGCCGATGAGACTCTAAATACCGAGCTGCGCATCTTCGCTCTAAATAGATTGGGAATATCCGACAACCAGAAGATCGCTTCGATACTTCACTGCTCGCTGCAGACCATATACAATAATTATCAAAAGAGCAAAAATAGAACGGAGCTTTCAAGCAAGGAACTTTTAAACGAAATCATGAAGATAAATTAAGAGGTGCAGTGCTAAATGTTTAGAATCACACTATTTTTAAAGAATGCAAGACTCCATTTTTTAAAACCCTCAAGTAAACAACCGATAGTTTATGATTTTTTACATATATAAAACTTACCAAAACACAATGCGATAGTAACTATAAACGTCTAATTAATAGCATATTACTAATATCGCAATCTTACTTTTTCATTTACTTCATTACTCGGTTCAATTATAATCGTCTAATTTTGTCTTAGGGAATTAACCTAAACCCACAAAACCAAAATGATTATGAACGAAAAACTTTACTTCAAGCAAAGACGTTACTTAGCACGTCTAACGACATTGGTGGCAACACTACTAATGTCTCTACTTACTGTAAGTGCACAGACACTAACAGTAAAGGGTGTTATTATCGATGAAACAGGTGAAATTATCATCGGAGCCAACGTAATAATATCGGGTACAACCAATGGTACTGTATCTGACATTGACGGAAATTTTAGTCTCGATGGCGTACCTGCAGGATCAACACTCGACTTCTCTTACATTGGTATGATCTCACAAAGCATACCTGCAACAGCACAGACAATGACAGTTGTTATGAATACAGATGCTGTAATTGCCGAAGAGGTAGTTGTGATTGGTTATGGTACTCAAAAGAAGAGCGTAGTGACTGCCGCTATTGGTAGCGTGGATGTAGAGAATCTAAACAAAGTTATCCCCACGCGTATTGACAATGCCCTGCAGGGTCAGGTGGCAGGTGTCACAGTGACTTCAAATTCTGGGCAACCGGGCGACTCATCGCGAGTGCGAATACGTGGTATTGGCACTATCAACGATAGCGACCCTCTATACATTGTCGATGGAATGCCAATTGACGGAGGTATTGACTACTTGAATATCGCCGATATTGCATCGGTCGAGGTGCTCAAAGATGCAGCTTCGGGTGCTGTATATGGTGCTCGTGCAGCTAATGGTGTTATCTTGGTGACAACAAAGAGTGGAACTGCGGGAAAGACTGTTGTCAACTACAACTTTATGTATGGTGTTCAAAATCCATGGAGTACACGCGATGTATTAAATGCCGAGGAGTACCAAACGCTCCGCAACGAGATGCTAGTAAATTCGGGATTAGAGCCTATATATGACGACCCATCATCGGCAGGCGAGGGCACAGATTGGCAAGAGGAATTATTTTATAAAAATGCACCAATGCAAAGTCACCAATTAAGCATTTCGGGTGGTAGCGCAAAGTCAACCTATTTTGCCTCGGCTGGTTACTTCAAACAAGATGGTATCATTGGAGGCGATTATGATCGTTCGAACTATGAGCGTATTAATCTTCGTTTAAATAACAACTACGAAGTGTTCGACTTCTCTTCGAAGAGAGATTACCTCAACAAAATGACCTTCACAAGCAATATCGCATATACTCGAGCAATCTCTACTGGAATCACAACAAATAGCGAATATGGATCTGTGCTTGGTAGTGCTGTGATGCTGTCGCCAGATGTTCCAGTTTATGCTGTTGATCAAGAGGAAACATTGAAACAATACCCTAATGCAATTACCGATAGTAGCGGTCGTGTTTACACTGTTGTTGGCGACGACTACAACGAGATAACCAACCCATTGGCTCAATTGGAACTTCCAGGAGAAGTTGGTAATTCTGATAAATTTGTATCCTCATTTGCCGCTGAGTTGCAGGTGTGGGACAATATCAAATTTAAATCATCATTTAGCACCGACCTTGCATTTTGGGGTAGCGATGGTTGGTTGCCAGCTTATTACCTTGGTAAAAGTAATTACAAAGATGAGTCAGAGGTCTGGTCGAGCATGAACCGCAGCTTAACATGGCAAGTAGAAAATGTAATCTCTTACAATAAAACTTTTGGAGATCACTCCGTTAGTGCGATTCTTGGTCAATCGGCCAAAAAGAGTCAATCACGTTACCTGTGGGGCAAAAATATTAGCCTTCAAGAGGAGAATGGCGATATGGCAAATCTCGATTTTGCAGTAGGCGGAAAAGACGATCAGGAGAGCGCAGGAGCACTTGGTAGTGCGTCGACAATGTCGTCGCTTTTCACCCGTATCGACTACAACTACAAAGAGCGTTATATGGCTCAGGTTACTGTTCGCCGTGATGGATCATCAAATTTTGGCCCTAACAATAAATATGCTACATTCCCATCGGCATCTGTTGGTTGGAATGTAACAAACGAGGAGTTTGCATCTGCGCTTCCAAGTTGGATCTACAATCTTAAGCTACGTGCAAGTTGGGGTGTTAACGGAAACTCCAATATCGAGGCATTCCGCTACACAACACTCGTTAACAGCAATAATAATTACATTTTTGGAACTGGCGACTACGAAACAATGGAAAATGGCGCAAAGCCTAATGGACTCGAAAATCCATCTCTAAAGTGGGAAGAGTCTACTCAAACCGATATTGGTATCGACTTGTCTATGTTCAAGGGAGCTCTTACATTCACTACAGATTGGTATAAAAAACGCACCGATGGTATGTTGATGGAGGTCCCTATTCCAGCATATACTGGTGATTCATCTCCGATTGGTAATGTAGGTGTTATGACCAATAGTGGTGTTGAATTTGACGTAAACTATCGATTCACGGTTAAAGACGTTCGCTTCTCGGTTGGTGCTAATGCCGCATACCTTGTTAATGTGCTCAACGATTTGGGCAATACCGAAGGTTACGTCAACTACGATAGTGTACAAGGTATTGGAACAATCACTCGTGCCGAGAATGGAGAGTCATTCCCATTCTTCTATGGCAAGAAAACCGATGGTATCTTCCAAAACTGGGATGAGGTAAATAGCTACGTAAACGACGATGGCGACTTAATTCAACCAAATGCTCAACCTGGCGATGTTCGCTTTGTAGATATGGATGGTGACGGCGATATTGATGATGACGACCGCACGAATATTGGTAAAGGAACTCCCGATTGGACCTATGGCATCACAGCGAGTGTAGAGTATAAAAATTTCGATTTCAACCTCTTCTTCCAAGGTGTAGCTGGTGTTCAGATCTACGACGCATCATTTAGAAATGACCTCACAGCAGCTAACATGCCAAGCTATATGTTGGATCGTTGGTGTGGAGAGGGGACATCGAACACAATTCCTCGTTTATCGGAGAGCGACGAGAATGGTAACTGGCTATCGAGCGATCTATATGTTAAGAATGGGGCCTACTTGCGACTTAAAAGCATCCAACTTGGATATACTCTCCCGCAAAAGATTAGCCAAAAAGCCTTTATTAATAATTTAAGGGTATATCTCTCTGCCGAGAATCTATTAACATTTACCGAGTACGACGGTTTTGATCCTGAGATTGCATCGGGTGGAACATCACTTGGCGTTGACCGTGGAACGTATCCACAAAGCAAGACTTTTATGATTGGTGCAAACATCACATTCTAAGGGCCTAAAAGATTCATAAAGCAAACATTAATGAGAAAATTATCATGAAAAAACTTATAATAGCCCTTATGGCATTGATGGTTGTAACGACTAGTTGCAGCGAAGATTTTTTAACCGTATCGTCGACAACAAGCATTCTTGCTGACGATTACTATAATTCACAAGAGAGAATATATACCGCTTTAGTTGCAGCCTACGACCCTTTGCAGTGGTTCGATTATTTCTACTCTTACAATCCTCTCAATGTTATCTCTGATATTATGTCTGACGACATATATCCAGGAGGAGCAAGTGCAACCGACAACGAATATTGGCACTTGATGCATAATTTTAAGGCTACACCCGAGAATGTATGCTCAACAATATGGACAATCTGCTATTCGGGAGTAAACCGTGCCAACATCGTAGTGCAAAAAATGGATGGTGTTGAGGATATCGATAGTCAGACCGAGGCTCAATATATTGCCGAGGCGGTAACCCTAAGAGCCTACTACTACACCATTCTTTGGAAATTCTGGGGTAATATCCCTCACTACACAGAGAATCCAGATGTGGAGCCATTTCTTGTTGATCAACTCACAGCTGATGAGGTATACGAACTCATTATTGCAGATCTCGACTTTGTGATAGATGGTGATGCATTGATGACCAATGTTAGCGACGCTGACAAAGGGCACGTCTGCCGAGCTATGGCACAAATGGTTAAAGCCGAAGCGGTGATGTACCAAAATGATGAGAGCCGCTACAGCGATGTGCTTGCCGATATGGAAGAGATTATCGGCTCTGAGCTATACTCTTTATATGACGATTTCGCAAACCTCTGGGAAGTTGAGGGTGAATGGTGCAGCGAGTCAATTTGGGAGATTAACTACACCGATGTTAATTGTGATCGCTCTTGGTCGTGGGCAAATGGTACGGGTGGAACTGTAACGCCAGTACTAATTGGAATCAATGGACTTAGTGGCAGCTCCGACTATAATGGAGGTTGGGGTTTTGGACCTGTTCGCGAGGAGCTATATTCAAGCTACGATGAGAATGATACCCGTCGTGATGGCGGAATATTATCGTGGGCAAAGTACGAGGCTGCTAATCCTGGCGTTTCGTACAGTGAGCGCTACCAAGATACTGGATACTTTATGCTCAAATATCTGCCTCGTGCCGATGGTAATGCTAACTGTTCTGTCGACGTAGATCTTAACTACAACAACAATCTACGCATATATCGTTATGCTGAAACGCTTCTTAATGCTGCCGAGCTATCGGTGCGCACGGGTGGCAGCAACGCTCAAACGTATCTTGACGAGGTTCGTGCTCGTGCTTTTGGATGCGAAAGTTCAGAGCTAAGTTCAAATGGCTACTACGTAGCGGCAACTATCGACAATATCATTGCGGAGCGCCGATTTGAGCTCTACGGCGAAGGAAAACGCTATTGGGATCTTATCCGCACAGGTTTGGCAACGAGCACACTGGGCGATAGAGGCTACACCGACAGCAAAAAGTATCTACCTATCCCATCCTCTGAGATCGATAGCGCATCAGGTACACTTACACAAAACAACTATTAACAATTGGGCATCATGAAAAAGATTTTTTATATTATATTTGCATCTATGTTGTTTGCTGCAACAGGATGTCAACAGCCAACTTACGATGAGTTGGGAGAGCTACCATCGGCATATGATTTAGAGATAGATATTAACTGCGATCAAGATCTAAACAATGTCACTTTCACATGTAGCAGCACTGGAATGTTGCCTGTGTGGTACTTTGAAGATGGGACAATCTCATCGGACACAGTAGTTGAACGCTACTATGGTAGTGCTGGAACATATACCATCGAAGTCAAGGCAATGGATCCAAATGGAATGAGTGCAGACTCTCAAACGCTGCAATTTACGATCAACTCCGACTACGTATCTCCCGAGACGCAAACGATGATTGAGGCACTCTGCGGTAGCCTCGATGGATCGACAGCATGGATGTGGAACTATACTGTTGATGGTCACTTCGGGTGTGGCGAGAGTGGTTCAGATGAGGGTAATAACTGGTGGTATGTTTGGGCTTATGAATGTTGGGACTCAGGTATGTATGAAAACACCATGACATTTGACGCATCGGGTGCTTATGCGTACGACCCCGGCGAAAATGGCTACATCTATGTTAACGAAGGTGTTACACTGTCGCAATTCACAGCCTATAGCCCAGATTCCGGCTCAGGATATACCGCAACAACAACTGCGGCAAGTGGAACATGGTCATTCTCGTCGGATGGCACAAACAACTACATTGAACTTTCGAGTGGCATGTTGGCTGGATATCTACCCTACGATGATTTGTATACATCCCCTAAATTTAGGATTATCACCCTCGAAGAGAACCATTTGGTAATGATCGCCGACAACGGTGGCATCTCTTGGAGATACGAATTTGTACCAGTAACTGAATAAAATGAAGAAGTACATAATATTAGCAATCGCGGCGGCGGTCACCTCATGTGGCACCTCGCCCAAGAGCTCAAACGATTCGACATCGACCCTGCAATATGGGTCGACAGTCGAAGTCGACACATGCGAGAAATATGAACTAATTTGGAGCGATGAATTCGATGGTGATAGCCTCAACGAAGAGTTTTGGAACCTCGATCAGGGATACGTCGCCAACGATGAACTGCAAGATTACCAAAGAGAGGGCAACCACTACGTCTCTAATGGATCATTAAAGATCGTGGCAAAGAAGATAAACGACAACAAAGAGTTTGGCAGTTATACCTCGGCAAGACTCAACAGCTACCGCAAAAAAGGTTTTACCTATGGTCGCATCGAGGCTCGAATGAAATTACCAACAGGTATAGGCACATGGCCAGCCTTTTGGATGTTGGGAGATAACATAATGCAGGGAGCTGGTTGGCCTGCATGTGGAGAAATCGACATTATGGAGTATGTTGGTTTCGACCCAACAATAATCTGGGGCTCTATCCACTCGAAGGCAAACAACCACGTTGATGGCACACAAAAGACTGGATCAACAACCATCGAGGGGGAAGATAGATGGCACACCTACGGAATACTTTGGAGCGAGGGTGGAATTAAGTTTTACGCGGAAACTCCAGAAAACATCTACTATGAGGTTGTCGCACCTGAGGTTAAAACTGCCGAGAATTGGCCCTTCGACAAGCAACACTTCCTACTACTCAACCTTGCCATTGGTGGCATGTGGGGAGGCTTAGAGGGGATCGACAACTCGATATTCGATACAACCATGGAGGTTGATTATGTCCGTGTTTATGCAATTAAATAAATGAATGAATATGTTATCACTACTTAAAAAATCACTATTAGGAGCCTTTATCATCTCAGCAACAGCACTCTATGCTGGCGAGCAGAATATCGATAAGCAAGTTGAAGAGCTACTGGCTAAAATGACCCTCGAAGAGAAGATCGGACAGATAAATCTACTGTCGGATCCCTATGTCTCAACTGGTGCTGGTGCAGCAGTAAATCCCCACAACAACAATATGGATAATCAGATCCGTAACGGTGAGGTGGGTAGCTTCCTCAATGTTATTGGGGCGGAGAAGACCTATCGTCTTCAAAAGATCGCAGTCGAGGAGTCTCGCCTTGGCATTCCTCTTATTTTTGGATATGATGTAATTCACGGCTACAAAACTATATTCCCAATTCCACTTGCCGATGCCGCAAGTTTCGATCGAGAGGCGATCGAGATGAGTGCCCACTACATGGCAAAGGAGGCCGCAGCAAGTGGTCTTAACTGGACCTACGCACCAATGGTCGACATCTCACGCGATCCACGTTGGGGTCGTATAATGGAGGGTGCCGGCGAGGATGTATATCTAACAAGCGAGGCTACGGTGGCTCGCATCAAAGGTATTCAAGGTGAGTCGATGAGTAGCAATGAGACCATTGCAGCCTGCGCTAAACACTTTGTTGGTTATGGCGGAGCGTTGGCTGGTCGCGACTATAGTTCACTCGATGTGTCGCAACGCACCTTAGAGGAGGTCTATTTTCCTCCATTTAAGGCTGCAGTCAATGCAGGTGTGGCAACCTTTATGTCATCATTCAACACAATTAACGGAGAACCAGCCTCAACAAGTCGCTATTTAATGCATGACGTTTTGCGCGAGGCGTGGGGCTTTGAGGGCTTCGTGGTATCAGATTGGGCATCGGTTGCCGAGACAATGGCTCACGGAACATCTGATGGAACTCTGGAGGCTGCTTACAACGGACTAAACGCCGATGTTGATATGGATATGTGCGGAGACCTCTATATCAAACACACCGCAGAGCTCCTTGAGAGTGGTCGCATCACCCTCGATCAGATCGATCAGATGGTTCGTCGCATCCTTAAAATTAAGTTCCAGCTTGGACTATTCGACGACCCATATAAATATAGCGACACTAAGCGTGAAGCTGAGGTTGTTCTTGCCAAGGAGAATTTCGATGCTGCGCGCGAAGTTGCAAAGCGTTCGATTGTATTGATGAAGAATGACGATCAACTGCTACCACTATCGAAAACGACCAAGCGCATTGCTGTAATAGGACCCTTAGCTACCGATGCAGATGCTCCAATTGGCAACTGGCGCGGTATGGGTGAGTCAAACTCTGCTGTGACACTTTTGGATGGTATTAAATCTGCAGTTGGCAGCGATGTTGAGGTTGTTTACGCTCAAGGATGTCGACTAACTAACAACGAAGATCTCAACTTCTTTGTTCAGCTTGATGTCGAGACTCAAGATCGTTCGGGATTTGCCGAGGCTATCGAAGCTGCACGTTCAGCAGATGTTGTAATTATGGCTATAGGCGAGACTGCCTATATGTCGGGAGAGTGCCGCAGCTATGCCGATATCTCGCTCAAGGGACTTCAAAGCGAACTTCTTGCCGAGATCCGCAAAGTAGGAACACCGATTGTTATGACACTCTTCACGGGTCGCCCATTGGTGCTTACCGACGAGGTTAAAAACACCGATGCGCTGCTCAACTGTTGGCTACTTGGCTCGGAGTCGGGTAATGCTATTGCTGATGTCCTATTTGGAGATTACAATCCATCGGGTAAGCTCCCTGCAACATTCCCATACCACTTAGGTCAGGTGCCTATATACTATAGCGAACTGAACTCAGGAAGACCATACGACCCAAATCCACACGGATTTAGCACAAAGTATCGTGATGTACCCAATGCTCCACTATTCGCCTTTGGTCACGGATTGAGCTACACCACATTCGATTATGAGGCGATCGAGATCAGCAGCCCATCAATTGCAAGGAGTGAGGAACTTACGGTAACTGCAACGGTTCGCAATAGCGGAAAATATGATGGTTCGGAGGTAGTTCAACTATACATTCGCGATCTGTTTGGCAATGGTGTTTCTCGCCCGCTTATCGAGCTAAAGGGCTTCGAAAAGGTATTTATAAAGAGTGGAGAGACCGCTGAGGTGACATTTACAATCTCGCCCGAAGATTTGGCATTCTACCGCATCGACAAGACATTTGCCCCCGAAGCTGGCGAGTTCGCGTTGTTTGTCGGCACTGCTTCCAACAATCTTCCATTGACAGCTAATTTCACACTTGTTGAATAATTAGAAGTATGAAAAAAATATTATTTCTAATATTAGCATCCTCACTATCACTAATAGCAGGGTGTCAAGAAGAAGAGACGGACTACACCGCAAACTTTCCCGATGTGTCTCAGATTGATGCAACAGTCAGTTGTGACCAAGCTACTAATATCGTTACATTTACACTCAATAGTACCGACCTTACTCCTAAGTGGTATTTTGAGGATGGGACAAACTCTACGGAGACAATTGTTGAGAGACTATACCCCATAGCTGGTGACTATCAAGTAGATGTCAAAGTGATGAATAAGTACGGAATGAGCGAAGAGGCAAAGATATATAAGTTTACCGTTGACAACGACTACAATGGAGAAAAATATGAATTAGTCTGGAGTGACGAATTTGATGGCGATGCTTTAGATCAAAGTGTTTGGCACTTGGAGCAAGGTTATTTGGCAAATAATGAGTTGCAAGATTATAAAACTTCAGGCAACCACGAGGTGTCGAATGGATCTCTTAAGATTATTGCAAAGAAAGTAAATGATAATAAGGAGTTTGGTAGCTATACTTCAGCAAGAATTATTAGTTATTACGGTGGCAAAAGTTTCACATATGGTCGGATAGAGTCACGCATAAAGATTCCATCTGGAGTGGGGACTTGGCCTGCATTCTGGATGTTAGGTGATTCGCTAATGGAGGGCGGCTCTTGGCCATCGTGTGGAGAAATCGATATTATGGAACATGTTGGCTACGAATCTGAAAAGATACACGCAACCATTCATTATAATAATAGTTCGGGCAGCTACACATCGCAAACTGGCTCAATCACAATAGATAGCGAGGATGAATGGTTGATTTATGGTGTAATCTGGACTGCCGATGGATTACAGTTCTACATCGATGACCCCGATAATATTTACGCTAACTATTCGGCTCCAGCAACAAAAACAAATTGGCCATTTGATGAACCTCAATTTCTAATTCTCAATTTAGCAATCGGAGGTGACTGGGGCGGTGCACAAGGTATAGATAACACTATATTTGACGCAACGGGCTCAATACAAATGGAGGTAGACTACGTTAGAGTCTACGACATACTCTACTAATATTTATCGAAAGCACCAGTCAGATAGCTATTTGATTGGTGCTTTTTATCAAATTGTCTCTTAGACACTGTTTAAGTTTTATCTCGAAGTTATTTTGCATCTATTTTTACGCTTCGAATGAGGCGAATAGTGGTTCATTTAACGAATTTGAGGTGTAAATATGACGATAGGCCAACCGCAGGAACGATGTTTAATAAGTGTAAATTCTCGCTGTTAATCACATTTCAATTGTCTTCAAGATAACAACCAAAAAGAACAGGATGTCATCTTTGGAGCTGTCGGCAGAGTTTGAACTTCGCCAAAAGACTTGTTGGGCATTTAAATGGAAGATCCAACAAGCGATGAAAAGTTCTCTACAATACCCTATTAACCTGAATTTTGGATAAGCAGCAGCAGTTTCGCTATGATATCATAAACTCCGACTGGAATACAATTTCCCAGTTGGAGTTCTACAACCCCAACTAACTTCACTGGCAAATATGC
>JBCQVM010000047.1:0-13655 GCA_047173105.1 Rikenellaceae bacterium | reverse complement strand
CCATCATCGTGCGCTCGGGGTATACCTCTCTAAAATAGTCATACTTAGTCTCTTTGTAGCTAAAACCTACGACATCCAACACCTCGGCATAGGCGGTCTCCATGCTCGATGTGGGTAATATCAAGTTTGCTGTAACGGGGCGAGTCGTATCCATCTCACGTGTCCACGCTGCAAGTTTTGTCGCAGTTTGGCCCATATCGAAAGTCTGCTCTGGATAAGAAGCCCAAAAATCGCGAACCTGCTCAGGTGAGTTGGGAGGGGTTGGCACTCTCCAAAGAGTCCAATCCATCTTGCCATTTTTGTTTGTTCCCTTGAAAAGTCCTGTTGCTGAGCGGTTGCCCGGATATGTCCATTCGATCTCATTGCCGATGCTCCATTGGAATATCGAAGGGTGGTTGCGACTCGAGAGCATGGTGTTTTTAAGATCTATCTCTGCCCACTGCTGGAAGCTCTCGGAGTGACCACGCGTGATGTAATCGACCTCCTTATCTTGCATATTATAGCGCTTATCCTTTGGTAAGTCCCACTCGTCGTAGAACTCATTTTGCACCAAGAAGCCCAGCTCATCACAGAGATCCAAAAACTCATCCGAAGGGGGATTGTGCGATGTGCGGATAGCGTTGCAACCCATCTCTTTGAGAGCAAGCAATCTTCGACGCCATACATCTTTGGGCACGGCAGTACCCACCAATCCAGCATCGTGGTGGAGGCACACACCTTTTATCTTCATATTCTCCTCGTTGAGGTAAAAGCCGCTATCTTTATCGAAGCGAATTGAGCGGATTCCAATTGTGGTACTGCGCTCTTCAAGGCTCTTGCCATCGGCTACAATATGACTCTTTACGCTGTACAAGTTGGGTGAATCTACACTCCATAGCATTGGGTTTACGACCTCTACTGCCTTGTCGATTGTAACTTTTTCGCCTGCCTTAACCTCGAAATCTGTTATCACCTCTCCAACTTTTTCACCTGCCGCGTCGAATATTTTAGAGATCAAACTTCCGCTCTTTGCTGCCTTGTGGTCATTCTCTATCTCTATCTCAATTTTAACAGTAGCGCTCTGGCGACTCACGTGTGGCGTTGTTATGAAACTACCCCAAACAGGAATATGTAATTTATTGAGTGTTAAAAGTTCAACATTGCGATAAATACCCGAGCCAGTGTACCAGCGCGAGTCAGCATAACGGCTATGATCTACTCGAACCGAGATACGATTTGGCTCACCTTGCGGAGCTAACAAAGGGCTAAGGTCGTAATATATCGGAGCATATCCAAAGGGGTGATCACCCAATTTTATGCCATTGATCCAAAAAGTTGCGTTGTTGTAGACTCCATCAAATATGATGTAGCACTTCTCCTCTTTAGAAGTTGGTGTATCAAAAATCTTTGAGTACCAACCAATGCCACCTGCGGCAAAACCTGTGCACCCCTCATTCTCTGCCGAGAAAGGCATCTCGATGCTCCAATCGTGAGGTAGATCCAACTTGCGCCACTGCGAAGGATCATATGTGGTAAGGCGATAATCTTCGCTATCGCTTAGTGTGAAGAGCCATCCATCGTTGAAATTGCCAGCCTCCTGCGCTTGGGAATTTAGCGTCACAAAGGGCGAAAGGAAAAATATTAATAGGTATAGTCTACTTAGTTTCATAGGAAAAATATTAATAACATCTAACTTCAAATATCTTAACGCGATCATCACCCCACGTTTTGCTAAAATTAATACGTACCGCTCGACAGCTCTGTTTGGAGCCAAACGCAAAGACAACCTTACGATGCAAATTATTCTCAACACTTGCAACTTCTCGCCACACTCCGCCTTGCAATATTTCAATGTTTGCCGCTTTGAGCAATTGTGAAGGCATACCCGGTGTTTGCGCCTCACGTTTCGAGCGCTTAGGGTGAATTTGCATCTCTGCGTGTAGGTTTGTGTCGCCTTTTATTTCGACACTTGATAGTTCCATCGGTTGTTTCCACTCTAAAGTGAGCGATGAATTAACACTGCTCGATTGCCAATGATGCACAGCCTCGACCTCGTCGCGACTATGCCCATCGGTAAGTAGCGTTGCATCACCCGACGATGTCGACGAAGCGCTAATTTTCGCACTGCGTGCCATGTCGGCAGGATCGGCAGCCACTCTGTTGGGGATATATACGTCGTCGCGCATGATTGCCTCTTGCAACTCATTTATATGATGCTTGCCTACTTCTCGCGGTGTTTCACCTTTGCTTAGGCAAATCACAGCTGCTGTGCCCACCGCTTGTCCCATATTTGCACACATTGCAATTAGGCGAACTGCCGAAAGCGCGATATGCGTAACGCTGATATTACGACCCGCAAACATCAAGTTGTCGATGTTGCGCGAGTAGAGGCAGCGGAATGGAATCTCGGTGAATTGAGTAAATCGCTGGTGGAAGAAACTTGCAGGGTCATCGGGGTTATCCAATGCCCCCGGGCAGTGCTCGTCGAGCGACCAGCCGCCTGCCGAAGCTACCGTATCGTCGAAGTGGCGATACTCGGTAAGGTCTCGTTCCGAGAGAATATAATCACCCATAAATCGTCGAGACTCCCTGCGTCCGGGCACCGATCCAACCCAATCGAGCGCCAAATTGGCTGCCTCGGGGTATTTGCCAGAATTTTTCACATAGTCCCACGCTCCATAAAGATACGCCAATAGGCGATGGCGATTGGTCTCGGTGTCGGAGGTGATATCAAGGTCACTGCCAAACTCCACCCACCAAAAACCGCAACTCAAGCCTTGAATAGGTCGTTTATTCATCTTGCTCGGATCGTACTTCACTGTAAATGAAGGCGCTCTAAATTCCACGGGGCGCCCCATATCGCGTGACGAGAATTGGATACTATCGCCCATAACCCATCCATCGGGAGAGTCGGGAGCATATTTTTCGTCAAATTCCGCCTTACCTTCGCGACCTGTGCGGAACTCAGCGCCAGCGCTGGCTGCTAATTGGCCATCGCCCGAAGCATCGATAAATATATCGGCCTGGATGGTGATTGTCGATTCGGTAGATTGCTGATAGCAGATTGCCTTGCTGATTTGATTGCCACTCATCACAGCCTTTTGAGCATGAGTATTGAGTAGCAAGGTAATATTGGGTTCACTCACCACAAAATCGTAGATCACATGATCCCATACCGACCACGACATATCTTCGTTGTAGTAGCGATTATTCATCTGCAACTCATCGACAAGACCTGTTTCGCGATCTATCTTAAATTTATTCTTGAAGTGATACGAACCATTGATCGGCACATGGATCTCGCTGGAGGCATTACCGCCCAAAACAGGACGGTTTTGCACTAAGATAACTTTCGCTCCGTGACGTGCAGCTGCCACAGCGGCGTTAACGCCTGCTATGCCGCCACCTATCACCGCAACCTCGCAACTTAGCTCCCGATCCTTGCTTACTTGCGCAAGATTTTTTGATCCTAAATATTTCCACTGCGAGGCTTGGCTAAAATCTATAGGCGAGCTATCATCTGTAAGAACACTATCTTTAAACATCGAAAATAAATCTCCCGACACGAGGGTTAGCGAGGTTGTACCAAGCACCTTAAGGAATGTTGATCTCTTCATCGTTCTATAAATTATTTGGTAACACCAAACACAAAGCTAAAGCTACGGTTGCCTGCTTTCATCTCGTAGTGAGGCAAGATGTCAGAAAGTGTACCTGCCAAAGCTGCTTGCTGCTCATCGATATTAACAGTGTAGTATCCTGCAGGAGTTAGCTCATAAGGGTGTTTTGCATCCTCGATATTTTTAGCTGTGTATGGCCAAACCGAGAAGTTGAATTTAGATTTTCCGAGGATTTGAAGTGACGATTTTTTGTCGCTGCCACTAAATGCAACCCACTCAACATCGCTACGGTTGCCACTCTCTTGAGGTTGAACATAGTTGTAGAAGATATCGGATGTTGCTATGCTATACTCTCCCATTTTGGCTGCTCGCTTGCGGTCGATGTAATTCTCGAAAGGTCCACGGCCATAATAGGTGGTTGTATGGTAGCTTTCTGCAATTGCCATCTGCGCGCCAAAACGCATCATGTCGGGGGCGTCTTTAGCTGCGTTGAGTTTCATTGTTGTCGATACCATGCCATCGCTATAAATGGTGTAGATAACCTTTAATGCGGTCTGTTTCACTGGTTTGTATTCAACGACTACTTCAACTGATTTTGACTCTTCCCTCTGTGTTACACTCGTTGAATCCACTTCGAGCGACTGAGCAAATGCTGACCAATATTGTCGGATCTTTTTCATGTATGGTTGGGTTGCACCGCGCACGTCGTTGTCGATAGTTGGACGTGTGAAGTTAGGCATCAATGGAGCCATTAGCAACTCAACACCTGCACTCTTGTACGATGTTAAATATCCGCTCTCTTTCGATACTATCACTTCGATATCCTTTGCCCAAGCGGTGATGTTTGCATCATCTTCGCTTGTAGTGATTGTCGCCTTAGACGAAGAGGTGTAGAGCTTATTATCGACCCTTTTACCCTTTAGAAGCATTTTTTCGTATGCCACCTCATAGCCCTTGTCGCACCAAAATTTATCCTCACGCTCGTGCAGCGATACGCGCACCCAATAATCGGCTGCCTCGTCATATTTGATCGCTTTGAGAGGCAAAGTCACAACATCTGTGTCGCCTGCAGCGATATTCAAACTTGCAAGCACTCCACTCTGTATAACCTTTCCATTTTCCGAAAGCTCCCAACGAGCCTCATACTGCGCAAGCGATGTGTGCGACAAGCGATTATGGATTGCCACTTTGCATGGCTCAGCGCTCAATAGGCTAATTTCCGCAGGTTGGAAGATATATTTCGCCTCCCAAGCGTGAGGATTAGGGGTGCGATCGGGAGCGAACACTCCATTGATGCAGAAGTTCTCATCGTTGGGCTTGTCGCCAAAGTCACCACCGTAGGCGTAATACTCCTCGCCCTTGTCGTTTGTGGTGAATAATCCTTGGTCGATCATATCCCAAATGTAACCTCCGACGAGATCTTTGCGAGCGCGAATTTCATCCCAGTAATCACCCAATCCACCCATCGAGTTACCCATGGCGTGCATATATTCGCACATGATAATCGGGCGGTTGATATATGGACTCTCCGACTGAGCCACAATCTGGCTAAGTTCGGGATACATGCGGCTGATAACATCGACAAATGCTGGGTCGTCGGGATTGGCATAGACCTCAGATTTATTCAACCCCTGCGCTCCCTCGACATAATGTGGGTGCGTTGGGTCGCCCTGTGCTCCCTCGTAGTGCACAATGCGGCTCGTGTCGAAATCGTGAATCCACCCTGCGGCGGCTGCGAAGATTGGCCCAGTGCCCGACTCGTTACCAAGTGACCATGAAATAATTGAGGGGTGATTTTTATCGCGCTCAACCATGCGAGTGATACGCGCAAGCATCGCTCCAGCCCACGATGGTGTGTTGGCCAAAGCACCACCCAAGTGGTGAGTCTCGATATTTGCCTCATCCATAACGTAGAGACCATACTTATCACACAACTCATAAAAATATGGGTCGTTGGGATAGTGCGACGTGCGGACTGCATTGAAGTTGAATTGTTTGAGGAGTTTAATATCCTCTTCGATCTCCTCGCGAGTCAATGCTTTACCATTTGTGGCGCTGTGATCGTGGCGGTTAACGCCCATAATCTCGACCAATTTTCCATTAATTAGCAGCGCATTATCCTTGTCGAACTCCACTGTACGGAAGCCCACTTTTTGACTTCTCGACTCAACGATATTGCCTTTTGGATCCTTCACAGAAAGAACCAATGTGTAGAGGTATGGAGCCTCGGCCGACCACTTGTGTGGTGCTACGATATCTGACTGCATGTGTGCAAACTTCACGATGTCGCGTTGTGGCCAACGCTCGAAATAGATATCTTTTACCTTCGATGTCAACTCACTACTCAAAACAGGTTGCTGCTCGGCATTGTATAGTTGCGCTGTTATCTGCCATCCGTCTAAGCTCTTTGCATCGCCCTGCATCCAAATTGAGGGGCGAATTTCAATCGAGCCATTCTTATAATTTTCGTCGAGCTTGGCACGAATCGAAATGTCATTAATAGATATTTTTGGTTGCGCAAGTAGCATCACTTCGCGATGAATACCGCTCAAACGCCACATATCTTGGTCTTCGAGGTAGCTGCCGTCGCTCCACTTAAACACTTGAACTGCAACGCGGTTAGTGCCCTCATTAAGATACTCTGTGATATCGAACTCAGCGGCAAGGCAACTATCTTGGCTATAGCCCACCTTCTGGCCATTGACCCAAACATAGAATGCCGAAGCTACGCCACCAAAGTGAAGCACAACCGATTGGTCAGCCCAAGCGGCAGGTAGCTCAAAATCTCTATAATAACTGCCCACAGGGTTGTCGCGATAGATCATTGGTGGCACAGGTGGCTGAGGCCCTCGCCAATCGTACTTAGCATCGAGGCTCTCTTGTGGGGTAAATGGATAGGTGATATTTGTATATATCGGTTGGCCATAGCCCTTCATCTCCCATGATGATGGAACACAGATCGCCGCCCAAGTGTCGCCACCTGCAAACTCTGCTGTCATAAAATCCAACGGGCGATCGTCGCTTTTCTCGACAAAGTTGAAGTTCCATTCGCCATTGAGTGATAATACTCTTGATGCCTCACGATCGAAGTTTAAAGCACTCTGCGCATCGGCGTAGGAGTATGAAGCTACACGCGCAGCAAGTTTGTTATTCTCATAAACAAACTCATTCTCCCAATCGTTTTGAGAGAATAGAGCTTGTGAGATAAGAGAAAACGCGGCTATTAGAAAAATAGTCTGTTTCATAGTTGTGTTAGTTTGATGTCTAAAAGAAGTCCGTTTAGTCTATATGATTCAATTCTATTGGAATACCCTCCTCCTCGATAAAGGCTACGGTCATACCTTCAACTGGATAGAATGGGCCATAAAGCACCTTTGCACCAACGATTGCCTCTTCGACCGATGGCACGGAGTATGCAATGTGAGCCACAGTTTTCACCAATTCTGGGAAAGGGCATTCGGGGGTGAATTGCAGGAACTCGATTTTGTTGGGGCTTGCCGCAACGTCGGTGTAATATAGGTGTAAGTCTTCGTTATAAAGTGCACCCTTCTCGATTTTCGATACAGGGATTCCGAAGTGATCTAAAGTTCTCATGGTTTTATGGTTATAAGGTTATTGAAATTCGTTTTGTGTAGAGGTAATCCTCAAGAGCTAAGTGCGAGCAGTCGTGCCCCAAGCCGCTATCTTTCATACCGCCGTGAGGTAGGTTGATTGCATAACGAACGCCATTGACTTGAACCTCGCCACACTCGATAAATTTAGAATATTTTTGCACACGCTTAAGGTCATTTGTAAAGAGGTACGAGGCCAAACCAACATCGGGAACATTGACCATTGGGTCGAGATCCTCCTCGTCGTTGAATTTGATGATAGCAGCTACGGGACCGAAGATCTCCTCTTTGAAACAACGCATCTGAGGGGTCACACCCTCCAAGATTGTTGGGTTCATAAAGCTACTTCCCTCGGGCATACCCTCGGGTATTCCGCCCAAACTCATGGTAGCACCTGCATCGACTGCCTCTTGAACCATCTCCATCACTCTGTCGCGAGCCGAAATGTTTACAACAGGCCCCATATTAACACCTTGGTCCTTACCGAATCCAACCTTCAAGGCTGCTGTCATCTCCTTGAATTTAGCCATAAATTCGTCATAGATGGATGCTTGAACAAAGATACGGTTTGGCGTAACGCACACTTGACCGCTATTGTTGAACTTCAAGCCAACCATGGTGTTAAGCGCTGCCTGCATATCGCAATCTTCGAAAATCAAGGCAGGGGCATTACCACCCAATTCCAAACCTAACTTTTTGATAGATGTTGCCGATTGCTCAACAAGTTTCAATCCCGTAGAGCTTGAGCCAATCATCGTTAAAACACGTGGAATAGTGCTTGTCGACATTGGTATACTTGTGTCGCGGCTCTTGCCAGTCATCACCGTTACAACGCCTGCTGGTAAGCCAATTGAAGCGCAGATCTCACCAAAGATATATGCCGAAACAGGTGTTTCAGCCGATGGTCGGATAATCACCGAGCAACCTGCCGCCAAAGCTGGAGCAACTTTATATGCAACATTCAAAATTGGGAAGTTCCACGCAAGGATCGAAACAGCCACTCCGCGAGGCTCGTGCACCAACATATGTGCGTGAGTACCTGCAATATCAGGCAGCATCTGCGAACGATAACGCAACATCTCATTTGGGTAGTAATCCAAAGCATCGATAATCATTTCGATATCTTCGTCGGCTGATTCCCAAGTTTTACCCAATTCATACATCACAGCATAGTGCAACTCATCTTTGCGCTCGATGACCGCTGCGCGAATCTTGTAAATCCACTCGTTGCGCTCAGCGAGTGATAGCTTCGACCAATACTCAAAACCCTTTTGAGCAGACTCCAAAGCACGCTGAGTATCGGCTGCCGATGCAAAATCCAACTCTGCGATAGCCTCGCCAGTTGCAGGGCAAATAATTTCACGTTTTAGACCAGACTCGCTCCCGCAAAGTTGGCCATCGATATACATTTTTTTATGTCCGAATTTCATGACTCTATATTTTTATTTTTTAATTCTATCTCTGTAATCATCCTCGTAAGCTGGAATAGCCTCTTGCTCCCAAGCCCAAAGCTCTTTTTTCATCTTCTCGAATCTCTTTGTCTCAACATTTTGCAGATCGGTTGTTTCGCCAATATCTGAGCGTAGGTTGTACATTTGATACTTACCAGTGAACCACTTGATAATCTTCCAATCGCCACAAATAAGTGCCGCATATTGGTCGTGATAACTGCGCCACATATAGATATTGCGATCCTTGATACTCTTGCCTTTAAGCAGTGGTAAGATACTCACACCTTGAATCTGCTCATCTTTGCATTTCTTGCCAGTTGCAATCTCAACGAATGTTGGGAAAAAATCAATAGCAGAAACGGGAGTCTGGCAAGTTGCTCCTCCATCGGTTAGGCCCGGATAGTGAATGAGCAGCGGCACGCGAATACCTCCTTCGGCGAGTGTGTCGTCAATTAGTTTGCAGCCACGAAGCGGGTAGTTATTAAAGAGACCTCCTTGATCGGAGAAGAAGATCACAATTGTGTTTTCGGCAATGCCTTTATCTTCGATAGCCTTGCGGATTTTACCAACTGAGTCGTCAACCACCTCGACTTGAGCCGCATAATTGGCATCGAGACGGCTCATGCCCGCCTTCATATACTTCTCGACAAGTTCTTTTTTACCGAGATTGGGAGTGTGGACATTATAATAAAACATCGACATGTGGAATGGCTCATCACCATCGTAATTTGCAATCATGTCAACTGCTTTGTCGGTTAGATAATCCGACATTAACTCATCTTTGGGGGCATCTTTTGTTGTATCAGACTCTCCGCCTGTGGGGAAATTAAAGAATGGGGCATAATATTTAGTCACATTGCCATAACTCGAAAGTCCGAAGCACTCATCAAAGCCTTGGTTTTGTGGCCAATACTCCTCATCGCCCATGTGCCACTTGCCAACGAACATATTGTAGTAGCCAGCCTCTTTGAGTCGTTCGGCATAGGTGATGTATTCGAGTTCCAACCAATTGCGCGATGGCATGTTGATTGGGTCGTTTGGCCAAGCATTATACTCTCTGCCCGAACCTGCATCCTTGTTTTCAATATGACGAACAATACCTGTTCGAGGGGTTTCCATGCCGGTTAAAAGGCCTGCACGTGAAGCGCTCGAGGCGGGTTGAGCCACATAAGCACGTTCGAAATTCATACTCTCGCTCATCATCTTGTCGATGTTGGGGGTCTCGAATTTCGATTGACGGAAGCCTACATCACCCCAGCCGAGGTCGTCGACAAAGAGCATCACTATATTCATCTTGTCACTCTTGGTCGCTGCATCTGCTATCGACGGAGCGGCAAGTGCGGGCAAGGTTGCCAATAAAGATAATCTATAATTCATTGTTTGTAATTTTAATAGTTTCCGCGATCAACGTTCTTCCACCAATCCTTTGCCATCTCTTTTTCGCGCAATGGGTCGAAGTTGGGATTTGGAGTTGGCATCCCTGCTCCGATCTCCTCTTGCCACGAGCGTAAATCGCCAAGTAGTTCAGCAGCCTTTTCGGGGCGTGCAGTCGATAGGTCGACCACCTCGCCTTTGTCATTTACAACATCGTACATCTCGATTGTTCCATCATCGAACTTCTCGATAAGTTTATAGTCGCCTTTGCGGATAGCGCCCATTGGTGTGCGAGTCCACATATTTGTTGGGAAGTGCCAATATATCGCCTCGCGGTCGAGTTCAGAGACTTCGCCTTTGAATAGAGGCACAAGGCTCAAACCATCTGCAACTTGGTCGGCAGGGGCTACCCCGCCACCTAACTCTATAAAGGTAGAGAAAAGATCGTAATTGATAATAAGCTCATCGCAAGTTGTGTTTTGTTCAACTTTACCAGGCCATTTAACGATAAATGGAATATGTATTCCACCCTCGTAAAGATCACCCTTTTGGCTGCGGTATGGGTCGTTGCAGCCAGCAAGAGGCGTAGCGAGGATTCTATCCTCCTCCAATCCTCCGTTGTCTGAAGCGATAATAACAATAGTATTCTCATCTAATCCAAGCTCTTGAAGTTCGCTAAGGATCATTCCTACCGAATTATCAACCATGTCGATCATCGAAAGATACTGAGGGTGCCAATCGGTGATACCTGTTTTGCGGATCTTCTGAGAGTAGTAGTCTGTAAGTTGCTTGGGAGCCTCCAATGGAGCATGCACCAAGAAGTGCGAGACGCACAACATAAATGGCTTATCTTGGTTCTTGCGCATAAATTCGATCGACTGCGCTGTGATTTTGCCCGCCTGTTGGTAGTTATACTTCTTGGCATAGGCTTTAAGTTCAGGGTCAGTTATCTCGATATTGCAACCTCCAAAGCCCTCTGCCTCGGGTGTGCGTCCTGCATGCCACTTGCCGAAGATGCCGCAATCGTAACCAGCCTCGGTTAAGATATCGGCATAAGTTTCGATCTCTTCGGGAAGCTCCTCATTGAATTGAGGAGATTGAAGTTTTGCATAGGGGCGGTCGTGACAACCGATCACCTCCCACACTCCGTGACGAGCGGTATTTTGACCCGAAAGAATACTTGTGCGGGTGGCAGAGCTCACGGGCGAAGCATAGGCTTGAGTAAAGCGCATTCCCTGTGTAGCGAAGTTGTCAATCACTGGGGTTTCAACAAGTGGATTGCCGTAGCATCCCAAGTCGTTAATTCCCATGTCGTCAACTAAAATAAATAGGATATTTGGTTTTTCGGCCGTCTTTACCTTTTTGGCAAAGCACGTTTGGGCTGTGACACACGATAGTGTCACTAAGCCCAAAGTTGCAATTGAAGATTTCATGATCTTTAATATTTAAAGATTACCACTTTGCAGGAACGAATACTGACATCTCACTCTCGCCACGGTTTGACCATGCGTAGTAAGGGATAAATTTCAACTTAACGTCTTTGAAATCGGTAGATGCAGGTGCATACAAGTTTGTCTTGTCGAACTTAGAGGTGCGAACTACACCATCAGCTGTAATAGTCTTAACGCCACCCAAGAAGTTCTCCTCGAACTTAACATCAAACTCAGTATCCATTGAAAGCATAACGTTGTCGATAGTGACTCCCTTTGGTAGATCTTTACCCTCGATGCAATATGCAAGTGGGCCATACGAGATTGCAACTTGATTGCGAACCTCCTCGACCATCGGGTTAGCCTCGTTGATGATTGGGCGCATTGGTAAAACTAACTCTACTTTGTCGCCTTTGTTCCATGTGCGGTCAACAACAGCAAACAAGCCTGTGCCTGAAATTGCCATGTCGGTGCCATTTACTTTGAGTGTTGCTCCCTCAGCCCACTCTGGGATGCGAAGTTTAAGTGCAAACTCGTTTCTCTTGTCGCCATCGTAGGTGAAGTTTACTGTGTCAGACCATGGATATGCGCTCTCTTGAGCAAATTTCACACTTTTGCCATTTAGCTCAGTGTCGATGGAGTTGCTTCCGTAGAGTGTAACGAAGATCGAATTATCATCCTTAGCATAAGCATATTCCTTGCTCTCGGCGAGGAAACGAACTACACTTGTTGGGCAACAAACACAAGTACACTCCTCAGTCCAACGTTGGTGGAAGTCAAGCGAAAGGCAATTGTGCTCCTCTCCATACCAGCGCAATACGTTGGTGTAGAAGTAACTTTTACCATCGAGTTGCATTGCTGAAAGGTTATTGTAGAATGCTTTCTCCATTGTGTCGAGGTACTTAGTCTCGCCAGTAAGCATAAAGAGTCTCCAAGAGTAGTATGCTCCGTAGTATGTTGCGCAAGTCTCGTTGTATGCAGTTGCGCTTTGGATGTGATATGGTTTGCCAAATGCCTCGTGAACGCACTCAGTAGCGTTGCGAGGTGTCTCAGAACCGCCACGGTGAACGTTACCGATACCGCCTGTGAATGATGCTTTGCGAGTGTAGATATCGTCCCAGATATATTTAAGTGCTTGGATTAGCTCCTCGTCGTTAGCTTCAGCAGCGTAATCCGCAGCACCAATATAGAGCACTGGACCAAGTACAGCGTGACCTACGGCACGAGTCTCTTCACGAAGTTTGGTGTCGTTTTGATTTTGAGTTGTACCTTTTTTGTGACCACGACCTGTGATAAAACGGTTGGCAAGGTTCAAATAACGCTCCTCGCCCGTTGTGCGATATAGCTCCATCACACCCATAATTTGAGTAGGGTTGAAGTCGACATCCGAGAGGGCAGGGGTGACAACAGCGAAGTACTCGTCGAGGAAATCGCCTACTTTGATCGCAGCATCGAGCAAGGTGCGCTCGCCAGTTACACGATAGTGCATACAAGCCAAAGTCAACAAGTGACCCATGTTGTAGGTCTCGTGCTCACCAACCTTTGCAAAGCGTTCGTTGTGTTTAAAATTTTTATTCCAAGCACGTTCTGATCCAGTTACACCATAGCCGATCTGTATGTGAGTTGTTGAGTATCCATCTTCGTCAATCGAGCGAGCAATGACCGATGCCTTTTCATTGATTGATTTAAGCAACTCGGGATCTTTAGTCACAGAGTATACAGCTACTTGAGCCTCCAACCATTTGAAATAGTCACCATCTTGCCAATATGTACCCTTGAAACCATCGCCCATCTCCATTTCACCAGCTAACTTACGGAAGTTATCCTCAGCAAAACCCATAAAATAGTTATATTGTGCAGGAACCAAGTTGGGCATGACCATATCGAAGCGCTCTTTCCAGAATCCGCCATCTGTCCACTCTACATCTCCAACATTTATACCGTGAGCTTTGACTGCGGCGTTGTTGGTTGCTGCAACATATGCATCGGTTTGTGCGAAACCGATTAGTGCAGTGCTCGAAAGTAGCATGGTTGCTAATAAAGTCTTTTTCATAAAGTTCAAAGTTATTTAGTTTTAAGGTGGGTTCTAAAAATTGCTTTTTCACTCCAAAATTTAGGACAAGAACCCGTAATATCCTAAATTGAAGTGTTTATCTGACATCAAAGTTAAATCAAAAAGTTCTAAAATACAAA